>NZ_JBVISR010000008.1:0-400504 GCF_055575415.1 Streptomyces sp. NPDC034099
GGAAGAGGGGGGGGGGTGGAAAAGGGAGAAAAAGACAGGGGCTGTGCGTGCCAGACCCCGCGACCCCGGCAAGATCCAAACGACACCCCCTAGGGCCCGCCCCGCTCCGCGCCGGGCCCACCGCACCGAGAAGTGACCGGCTCCCGAAGGAGTGACCAGCCATGCCCGCATCCCGCACACCGCGCCGGGTCGCGTCCGTGATCCGGCTGCGCCCCGAACACGCCGAGAGGTACCGGGAGTTGCACCGCGCCGTCCCACGGCCGGTACGGGACGCGCTCTCGCGCGCCCATGTCACCAACTACTCCATCTTCCTGCGCGAGGACACGCTCTTCGCCTACTACGAGTACACCGGCGACGACCACGACGCCGACATGGCCGCCATCGCCGCCGACCCGCAGACCCAGCACTGGTGGACCCTCACCGACCCCTGCCAGCGGCCCCTGGACTCGGCGCAGCCCGGGGAGCGGTGGGTGACCGGCGAGGAACTCTTCCACCTGGACTGACCACCACCCCATGCGAAGGAACACCGTCATGCCGCACACCCCCTCTCCCCCGGCCCCCGAACTCGACGGTCTCGCGGCCGTCGTCACGGGCGGCGCGTCGGGGATCGGGCTCGCCACCGCCCTGCTCCTGGTCCGCCGCGGCGCCCGGGTCGCCGTCCTCGACCGCGACCCCGACGCCCTGCCGGCCGCCGACCGCGAAGCCCTGTTCCCCGTCCGGTGCGACGTCACCGACGACGCCGCGGTGCGGGCCGGTGTCGGCCGGGCGGTGGACCGGCTGGGCGGCCTGGACATCCTGGTGAACAACGCGGGCATCGGCGCCCAGGGGACGGTCGCGGACAACGACGACGCCGAGTGGCGGCACGTGCTGGACGTCAACGTCCTCGGCATCGTGCGGACCACCCGCGCCGCCCTGCCCCACCTGCGCGCCTCCCGGCACGCCGCGGTGGTCAACACCTGCTCGGTCGCGGCGACCGCGGGGCTGCCCCGGCGAGCGCTGTACAGCGCGAGCAAGGGCGCCGTGCAGTCCCTGACCCTCGCCATGGCCGCCGACCACATCCGTGAGGGCATCCGCGTGAACTGCGTCAACCCCGGTACGGCGGACACCCCGTGGATAGACCGCCTGCTGTCGAGCGCGGACGACCCGGCCGCCGAGCGCACCGCGCTCAACGCCCGCCAGCCGACCGGCCGTCTGGTGAGCGCCGAGGAGGTCGCCGCGGCCGTCGTCTACCTGGCCTCCCCGGCGGCGGCGTCCGTCACCGGCACCGCCCTCGCCGTGGACGGCGGCATGCAGGGTCTGCGGCTGCGCCCCGAGGGCGGCTGACCAGCCCTCCCCGTACCGCACGCCACGTCAGTCACCCGAGAACCGACGAAAGGGCACCTCCATGCTGAGAACACGGCGCCGACCGGCCCGGATGCTGTTGGCCGCGGTCGCCCTGGCGCTGACGGCGGGCGCCGTCGGACCGGCCGCCGGGGCCGCCGCCGCGACCGGCGCCCCGGCCGCGCCCGGCGCGCTGACGGTCCACGTCTCCGCCACCGACGGGGACGACGCCAACAGCGGTGGCCGCAAGGACCCGTTCCGGACCATCGCCGCCGCCCGGGACGCCCTGGCCGGCCACACGTCGGCCAAGGAGCGCGGCACGGTGCTGATCCGGGGCGGCACCTACGTCCTCGACGACACCGTCGAGCTGAAGGGTGCCGCGAACTCCTGGGTCACCTACGCCCCGTACCGGAACGAGAAGGTGACGATCACCGGGTCGCACGAACTGCCCGCCGAGGGATGGAAGAAGCTGACCGACTTCTCCGAGGAGACCCTCGCCCAGCCGCAGTACTCCTCCCACACCCGCCTGGACACACCCGAGCTGCGTGAGGGCGTGTGGGTCTACGACCTCGGCGCCCGGGGCATCGACCCGGGCACGCTGTACAAGAACGGTTTCAACTGGGTGCAGGACCCCTTCGCCCCCGAACTCGTCGTCGGCGGCGACACCCAGGTCCTGGCCGAGTACCCCAACGGGAACTCCTGCGCCACGACGGAGACCGGCTGTCACCTGTGGGGCACGGGCGACAAGTGGGACGCCGAGGGTCCCCGCGACCTCGTGAACGTGGACCTCGACGCCCGCTTCGGCCTCCAGGACGACTGGAACTCCTCGGGCACGACCCCGCGGGCCCAGTTCGAGGACAAGAAGCAGCAGCTCGCCGACCCGGAGCAGCGCGACACCTGGTCGCCGCAGGAGATGCGGCGCATGACACCGCAGATCTTCACGGTGGGCGGCCGGGCGGCGGCCGACGACCGCTACAAGGGCTGGGCGCCCGAGGCGGTGCCGACCGTGGACGACCTCGGCACCCGTGGCTTCGGGGAGTACGGCGACGTCCCGGTGCAGCTCGACCCGCGGTGGATCGAGGACATCGACAACACGAAGGCCGAGACCGAGGGCTGGCTCTCGGGCTACTTCGGCAACAACTACGCCAACGACATGGTGCGGATCCTGTCCTGGAGCGACGACCGGATCTACACCAAGTACCCGTCGATGTACATTCCGCAGGACGCGTGGACCAAGGTCAAGGTCCTCAACGTGCTGTCGGAGATGGACACGGCCGGTGAGTACTACATCGACCGCTACGACGACAACGACGTCCTCTACTACCGGCCCGAGGGCGGGACGATCGAGGGCAAGGACACCACGCTCCAGACCTTCGACAAGAACTTCTTCCTGCTCGACGGGACCCGGGGCGTGACCCTGCGCGGCCTCGCCATGACCGGGTCGCTGGTCAGCGGCGTGCAGCTGCTCGACGCCGTCGGCACGCTCATCGACGCGGTCGACGTCTCCAACGTGAGCATGGACGCCGTCCGCATCGGCCGGACCACCGACACCATCACGGCCATGCCCGACTACCGGGCCCTGCGGGGCGGCCACGACAACGTCGTGCGGAACTCCTACCTCCACGACCTGGGCGGCGGCGGGGTCCTCCTCGGCGGCGGCGACCGGGCCACGCTGGAACGGGGGAACAACGTCGCCCGCCACAACGAGATCACACGCTTCTCGAAGCTGGCCACCTACACCCCCGCCGGCTACCTGTACGGCGTCGGCAACTCCTTCGAGCACAACTACGTCCACGACGCACCGCACATGGCCGTGCAGATCATGGGCAACGACATGCGGGTCAACCACAACCACTTCTACGACGTGGTGAAGAACGCCGGGGACATGGGCGCGGTCTACGCGGGCCGGGACTTCACGTACCTCGGCAACGAGGTCGCGTACAACCACTTCGAGAAGATCGGCGGTTCCAACGACGCGCTCTACATGGACGACGGCGCCTCGGGGGTGCGCTTCCACCACAACGTGGTGAACGGCTCGAACTCCGGCGTCAACTTCAACTCCGGGCACAGCAACACCGCGAACGACAACGTGTTCATCGGGGTGAAGCAGGTGGGCCACGGCGGCATCTACCACAAGAAGGGCGAGACACGGCTGCCGCTGGACAACAGCTGGGTGCTGCAGAGCAGGTTCAACTCCTTCCTCGACGTCCGCGAGGGGGAGAAGTACAGCGCGACGCCCGAGACGGTGGCGGCCTGGCGCGAGCACTACACCGGCGGGCGGTCGACGTACTCCGACGGGAAGCCGATCGCGTACCCGCAGGTCGAGCGGTGGTACGTGCCGAGGGTGACCGCCACGGGCGAGGACTGCACCGCGGCGCACTACGCGACGGCGGGCACGAACGGTTGCAGCCGGGCCACCGTGTGGGACGACGCGGACTCGCTCTATGTGCCGTCCGGTGTGGAGATCGACCACGCGGTGGTCGTCGGCGGCGGCTCGGGGTTCGTGGAGACGACCGCGACCTTCACGGAGCCGACGGCGGAGTACAAGCTGTCGCGCTGGAGCGACAAGGTCAACACCCGGTCGGTGGCGGCCGCTTCGGTGGCGGAGACGGGCCTGGACCTCGACACGCTGAAGTTCTCGGGTTCCGGCTCGGTGGCCGAGGCGTACGGGGCCGCGTGGGTCGCGGAGTGGAACCGGCACGTCGGCGCGGCGGGGACCGGACGGCCGTGACCGGCTGAACACGACGAGGCGGCCGAGGGACCCGTCACCGGACGGGCCGCTCGGCCGCCTCGTCGTGTCTTCCTACGCGTCCGGCACGTCGGCCGGCCGCCGGCGGGCCCACGACGACGTGATGTGCTCGCGCATCGCGTCGGCGGCCGCCTCGCCGTCCCCGGCGAGCACCGCGGCGGCGACCCGGGCGTGCGCCTCGTGGGTGAGTTCGATGTCCTCGCGGCTGGGGTCCCCGCTGTACTGCGGGGAGCGCACGGCCTTGCCCTGGATACTGGAGACGATGGCCCGTCCGAACGCGTCCCGGGAGGCGCGGTGGATGATCTCGTGGAACTCTATGTCCGCGCGCGAGTAGGCCTCGGGATCGTCGATGAGGCCCGCGAGTTCGTCGAGCTTGGCGGAGAGCGCCGCCGACTGCTCCTCGTCCATGCGCCCGGCGGCACGGGCGGCCATCGCGCACTCCAGGGTCGTCCTGATCTCGATCAGGTTGTCCAGATAGACCAGGCGGTCCTGGCGCTGGAACAGCGCGTCGAGGACCAGCGGGTCGAGCAGGCTCCACTGGTCCTGGCCCAGGACGACGGTCCCCCAGCCCTGACGGGTCGCCACCAGCCCCTTCTCGGCGAGCGTCGTCGTCGCCTCCCGGATCACGGTCCGGCTCACCTCGTACTCCTCGCAGAGCTCACCGGCCGACGGCAGCGCCGTGCCCGGCGGGTACTCGCCGAGCACGATGGCCTTGGCGAGGCTCTGGACGACGGCCGCCGCGAGCGGTGGCCGACGCCGGTGAGGTCGGGACACGGCGGTGGTGTCCGCGGATGGCTTGATCATCTGGTCAGAGACTCCCAATGTTCGTGCAGGTTCGCCCGGCCCCGCTGTCCAATGACCCCAGGTTAGCCGAACATGCTAAGGTCATCACTCGTATCACAAGTTATGACTCAGCCGTGGGAGAGCGATGCGCATCACCGGATACCGGTCCCTTGCCACGGTCCACGAGTGGGGACGACCGGTGGGCGACGTGAACGGCGTCGTCGCCGGCGGCGTCACCGAAGTACCGGTCCTGCTGCTGGAGACCGACGAGGGCCTGACCGGAGTGGGCCTCGGCGGCCACACCGACGTCGCGCGGGTCTTCCCCGCCCTGGAGGGCCAGGACCCCCGCGCGGTGGTCTCGCTCTACGACAGGATGCTCGCCCACGTCTTCAAGTCCGGGCACGGCGGGCGGGTGTTCGCCACGATCGGCGCCCTCGACATGGCGCTGTGGGACCTCAAGGCGAAGATCGCCCAGGAACCGCTGTGGCGGACGCTGGGCGCCGCCGACCGCTTCGTGCCGGGCTACGCCTCCGGTCTGGACTACGCGCTCACCGACGACGAACTCGTCGCGTTCCACGAGCGGTGGGCGCTGCGCGGGTTCACGGGCGCCAAGGTCAAGGGCGGCCTCGACGTCGACCGGGACGTGCGGCGCCTGACCGCGGTCCGTGACGTGTTCCGGGTCAACAGCGACCGTCCCGCGCTCATGTACGACGTCAACGAGTCCTGGGGGCGGCACCAAGCGGTGCGGCTGGCCCGGCAGGTGGAGGAGCGCGTCGAGCTCACCTGGATCGAGGAACCGGTCCGGCGCTGGGACGTGGCGGGACACCGCGCGGTCGCTACCGGCATTCGTGCCGCCGTCGCGACCGGCGAGAACCTGACGGGCCTCGAGCACTTCCGGCCGCTGCTGTCCGCGGACGCGGTGGGCGTCGTGCAGACGGGTGCCGTGTGGGGCATCACCCACTTCCTGCGCGTCTCCACGCTGGCCTTCGGACACGGCCTGCCGGTCAGCCCCGTCGGGTACAACGGCAACCCGGTCGCGCACGCGGCGGCCGCCGTGCCCAACCACCTGGTGACCGAGGTGCAGGACCTGGCCTTCCCGGTCGGGCTGCGGGTGGACCAGGAGATCGCCGACGGCGGGATCGTCCTCGGCGACGCCCCGGGCCTGGGGATCGAGGTCGACGAGGAGCGGATCGTCGCGCGGGCCGCGTCGGGCGGGTGGTCCCTCCCGTCCGGGCCTCACGTCCGTCCTGCCGACGCCGGCCTCAGACTCGTACCGCAGGCGCGATGAGAACGCGGCGAGGACGCACCGGAGACACTGCGAGGACCCCTTTGAGGAAGCGACGAGGAGGGAGCAGGACATGAGGACGCGCAAGGCCCTGGTGGTCCGCGGCGGCTGGGAGGGCCACGACCCGGTCGGCTGCACCGAGTCGGTCATGCCCGCCCTGGAGCGCGCGGGGTTCGAGATCGAGGTCGCCGAGGACCTGGCGGTGTACGAGGACCCGGGGCTGCTCGCCGCCACCGACCTCGTCGTGCACTCCTGGTCGGCGGGCGGGCTGACGGCGGCCCAGGAGACGAACCTGGTCGACGCGGTGGAGGCGGGCACCGGCTTCGCCGGCTGGCACGGGGGCGTGGTCGCCACGAACGTCGCCAACCCGCGCTACCTGCGGATGGTCGGGGGCCGCTTCCTGTGGCACCCGGACGGCTTCCAGCAGTTCACCGTGCGGATCGCCGCCGCACCGGACCGGGACGGCGCGATCACCGAGGGCGTCACGGACTACGACGTGGAGACCGAGCACTACTGGGTGCTCACGGACTCCCTCAACACCGTCCTGGCCACGTCCGTGCTCACCCCGGGCGCGGCCGACCCGTGGCACGAACCCGTCGAGTTCCCCGTGGTGTGGACGCGCCGCTGGGGAGCGGGGCGGGTCTTCGTCTGCACCCTGGGGCACCGCGTCGCGGACCTGCGGGTCCCGCAGACGGCGGCGATCATCGGCCGCGGCCTCGTGTGGGCGGCGCGCGCGTGACGTACGGGGGTGCCCGGAACCCCGGGTGCTCTCGCCCCAGGCCGTCCGGCACGCCGACCCTGTCAGGTGCTCTCGCGTGCGACGACCCGGTACCCCACGTCCCGGTGCGGCACGTCGACCGGGGCACCGCGCATCCGCGTGAGCAGCAGCTCGGCGCTCAACTCCCCGATCCGCGCGCTGGGTACGGCCACCGTGGTCAGCGCGGGGACCAGGTGCCGGGCCAGTTCGAAGTCGCCGAAGCCGGCCAGGGCGAGCGTGTCCGGCACCTCGATGCCGCGCCGCACGCAGGCCTGGAGGGCGCCGGCCGCGAAGACGTCGCTGGAGAACATCACGGCGTCGGAGTCCGGGTAGCGCTCCAGCGCCAGGTCCAGCAGGGCGACGCCGGTGTCCATGGCGACCGGCTCGGGACCGGCGTCCACGGTGCGCGGTTCACCGCCCAGCAGGTCGCGGACGGCGCCGGTGTAGCCGTCGAGGCGTTCCGCGGCCCGGGGGTCGCCCGAGGTGTGCCGTCCCGCGAAGGTGATCCGCCGTCGGCCGCGCTCGACGAGATGGCCCACCATCGCCGCTGCCGCCGCCGCGTTGGAGAAGCCGACCAGCAGGTCCACCGGGTCCTCGGACCAGCCCCAGGTCTCCACGACCGGCACGTTGGCCGCCCCGAGCAGTGTCAGCGTGCCCGGCGTGTGGCGGGTCCCCACCATGAGCAGTCCGTCCGGCCGTCGGCCCAGGAAGCTGCGCAGCACCTCCTCCTCGTGCTCGGGCCGGTAGTCGGTGCTCCCGACGAAGATCTGGTAGCCGTGGGCCGCCAGCGCCGTGGAGAAGGAGTGGACGGTGTCCGCGAAGACCGACGCGTTGATCTGCGGCACCAGGGCGGCGACCGTGCGGCTGCGGTTCGACGCCAGGTTGCTGGCGGCCAGGTTGGGCACGTAGCCGGTGGCCGTGAGGGCCGCCTGGACCCGGGCGCGGGTCTCGTCCGACACCGACAGGGGATCGCGGACGACCCGGGAGACCGTCTGGGCCGACACCCCGGCGGCCGCCGCGACGTCCGACAGGGTCACCGAACGGGTCGCGGATCGTTTGCGGGGACGGCGGGGCGGCGGCTGGGTCACGCCGGAAACGATATCGGGCGTCACAGCGCTCCCCGTGCCACCAGCGCCCGCATCAGGTCCGCGATGCCGAACGTCCACGGCGCGCACGCGTCGCTCGGCCGGACCCGGTTCACCAGCGTGCCGAGCTTGGGCGTGGCGATGGCGACGAGGTCGCCGTCGTGATGCGTGAACCCCTGTCCCGGCGCGTCGCGGTCCTCGACGGGCGCGAACATCGTGCCGAGGTAGAGCACCGCGCCGTCCGGGTACTGGTGGTGCGGGCCCAGCAACTGGGCGACGAGGTCCAGGGGGTCGCGGCTGATGGCGGCCATCGAGGACTCGGCGTCCAGCCGGTACCCGTCGGCGCCCTCGACGGTCAGGGTGACCGTGGCCCGCCGTACGTCGTCGACGCGGAAGCCCGGTTCGAACAGGCGCAGGAACGGTCCGAGGGCGGCCGAGGCGTTGTTGTCCTTGGCCTGGGGCAGCAGCAGCGCGGAACGGCCTTCGACGTCACGGAGGTTGACGTCGTTGCCGAGTGTGGCGCCGACCACCGCCCCGGTGGAGGAGACGGCCAGCACCACCTCGGGCTCGGGGTTGTTCCAGCGCGAGGCGGCGTGCACCCCGGCGTCGGCGCCGCTGCCCACGGCGGCCAGCACGGGCGCCTTGGTGAAGATCTCGGCGTCGGGGCCGATGCCGACCTCCAGGTACTGGCTCCACGCTCCCTGGGCGACCAGGATCTCCTTGAGCGCGGCGGCCTCCTCGGAACCGGGCCGCAGGGAGGCGATGTCGTCGCCGACCAGGCGGCGGATCCGCTCCCGGGCCTCGGCGGCACCGGCGGCGTCGCCGCGGACGCGTTCCTCGATCACCCGCTCCAGCATCGAGACGACGAAGGTGACCCCGGCGGCCTTGACGGCCTGGAGGTCGACCGGCGCGAGCAGCCAGGGCCGTCGCGGGTCGCGGGCGTCGACGGGCGTGTTGGCCAGCACCTCGTCGAGCCCGGCGATCCGTTCCCCGCGGGCGGCCCGCAGGCGTGCGGCGGGGTCCGGTGTCTCGCACAGGTCGCGCACGGTCGGGAAGGCCGCGGTGATGTCGTGCAGGCCGTCCTCGCGCACGGCCACGACGGACGGCCCGAGGCTTGGACGCCAGACCCGGCCGACGAGCGCGCCCCCGGTGCCGTCGGCGGGCAGGGTGGTCGCGGCGTCGGGCCACTGGTTCATCGGATTCCCTTCGTGGTTGCCCCGGCCCCCAAGAGGGTGCGAAGCGGTCGGGACAGGGGCGTTGACACTGCGAGCGGCGCCCGCCTAGCGTGCATGTTAGCGCTATCGCTAGCGCTAACAACAGTGTTTGAAAGATGATCGCGCCGTACCCGGACGCGGTGGTGCCGCACGCCGGCCCGCGCTCCCGTCCGGTCCCTCCCGCCCTGTCCGACGCCCGCCGTCCGTGCCGGTGCCGCCCGCCGCCTCCAAGGAGCCCCATGACCTCGCGCGACCAACCCGGTGCCCTCGCCGGGTACCGGGTCCTCGACTGTTCCATCGCCATGGCCGGCCCGTTCGCCGCCCAGCGCCTCGGCGACCTCGGCGCCGACGTCGTCAAGGTCGAACCGGTCACCGGGGAGTGGCAGCGCCACGCCGCGGCCGGCGGGGCGGCCGGCAACCGGATCAACGTCTCCTTCCTCTCCCTCAACCGCAACAAGCGGTCCCTCGCCGTCGACCTCAAGGACCCGGCGGGCAAGGAGGTCCTGCGCCGCCTCGTCGCGGGCGCCGACGTCTTCCTGCAGAACTACCGGCCCGGCGTCGCCGACCGCCTCGGCGTCGACTACGCCTCCCTGGCCGCGATCAACCCCTCCCTCGTCTACGTGTCCATCTCCGGGTACGGCGAGGATGGCCCCTATGCCCAGCGACCGGGTCAGGACCTGCTGCTCCAGGCGATGTCGGGGGCCATGCTGTCCAGCGGCCGGTCGGGCGAGGCCCCGCGGGCGGCCGGCCAGTACCTCGTGGACGCCGTCACCGCATCCACCGCCTTCGAGGGCGTGCTCGCCGCGCTGCTGCACCGCGAACGCACCGGTGAGGGCCAGCTCGTGACGGTGAACATGCTGGACGCCGTCACCACCCTCCAGATGCAGGAGCTGTCGGTCCACACCGTGGGCGGGCTGCCCCAGACCCGCTCCGCCGAACCGCACGCCCACGTGTACATCCGCTCCCCGTACGGTGCCTTCCAGACCTCCGACGGCTATCTCGTCCTCGCCTTCCCGCCGTTGAAGAAGCTCGGCGAGATCCTCGGCGAGGACGGCTTCCTGTCCATGGAGGACGAGGAGCACGGCTGGACCCACCGGGACGAGATCTTCGCCCGCACCGCCGCCCGGCTGCTGACCCGGACCTCGCGGCACTGGCTCGACGCCTTCGCCGCCGCCGGCATCTGGGCGGGCCCCGTCTACGGCTACGCCGACCTGGTCCAGGACCCCCAGATCCGCCACAACGGCACCTTCGTCACCTACGACCATCCCACCGAGGGCCGCGTGACGGTGCCCGGCTTCCCCTACCGGTTCTCCGCCACCCCGCCCCGCATCGACCGCGGCGCCCCGCTCGTCGGGGAGCACACCCGCGAGGTGCTGACCGAGGCGGGCCTCGCGGACGGAGAGATCGAGGAACTGTTCGCCGCCGGCGCCGTGACGGAGACGACCTCATGACGCCGACCGGACCGGCGTACGCCGGACTGACGTGGGACCATCCCCGCGGCTACGACGCCCTCGCCGCCTCCGCGGGCGGCCTCGTCCACTGGGACGTACAGCCACTGGAGGGCTTCGAGTCCCACCCGGTCGACGAGTTGTGCGCCCGCTACGACCTCGTGGTCCTCGACCACCCGCACCTGGGCGAGGCCGTGCGCACGGGGTGCCTGCGGCCGCTCGACCACCTGTTCGCCCCGGAGGAACTGGCCCGTTGGGGCGCCGACTCCATCGGTCCCACCATGCGGTCGTACGCCATGCACGGCCGTCAGTGGGCGCTCCCGCTGGACGCCGCCACCCAGGTCGCGGCCACCCGGACCGACCTCGCCGGCGAGCCGCCCCGCACCTGGGACGAGGTACGCCGCCTGGCCCGCCGGGCCCCCGTGGCCCTGTCCCTCGCCGGACCGCACGCCTTTCTCACCTTCGCCTCCGTCGCGGTCGCCCTGGGTGAGGAACCGGCCGCCGACCCGGACCACCTGATCGGCGACGACACGGGACTCGCGGTGCTCGACCTGATGGCCGGCCTCGACGCCCTCGCCCCGCCCGCGACCCGCGCGCTCAACCCGATCGGGTTGCTGGAACTCATGGCCGCCACGGACCGGCTGGCACACTGCCCGCTGGTGTACGGCTACGTCACCTACGCCGACCGCGTGACCTTCACCGACGCCCCCACCCTGACGGCGGGCGGACGGCCCGGCTCCACGCTGGGCGGCACCGGAATCGCGCTCAGCGCCCGCTGCACACCGTCCCCCGGACTCATCGCCCACCTGCGATGGCTGATGTCCCCGGAGGCACAGGGCGACTTCCTGCCCCGGCACAGCGGGCAGCCCAGCGCCCGCACCGCCTGGACCTCGCCCGGGACCGTCGCCGCCGACTTCTACCGACGCACCACCGCCACCTGCGAGCAGGCCTGGGTCCGTCCGCGGCACGCCGGTTACATCGGCTTCCAGACCGCCGCGTCGGCCGCCGTACGCGCCGCGCTCGCCGGAGAGACCGACCACCGTGCGGCACTCGACCGGATGCGCGCCCTGTACCGGGCGAGCCGGACACCGGAGGAACGACAGACATGAGCGACACCGGCACCACCCTCTCTCCACCCGACCTCGGCACCGACCACGTCCTGCTGGACGTCGCGGACCGCGTCGCCACCCTCACCCTGAACCGGCCCGCCAAACTCAACGCCGTCACCCCCGACATGTCCCGTGCCCTGGTACGGGCGATCGAGTGGTGCGACACGACCGACGACGTCCGGGCCCTTGTCGTCACCGGGGCGGGTGAGCGCTCCTTCAGCGTCGGCTCGGACATCGGCGCCCTCGACCAGTACGCCACCCCGTGGGACTTCCGCAACCGCGTCGACTACTGCGACGCCATCCGCGCCGCCCGCACTCCCACCGTCGCCGCGGTCGGCGGCTACGCCCTGGGCGGCGGGCTGGAGACCGCCCTGTCCTGCGACATCCGCCTCGCCGCGGACACCGCGTCCTTCGGCGCACCGGAGATCACGCTGGGCTGGATCGGTGGCGGCGGCATGGCCGCCTTCCTCAGCCGCGCCGCCGGGCCGAGCAACGCCGCGATGATGCTGCTCACCGGCGAACGCGTCGACGCCGCACGGGCGTTGGACTGGCACCTGGTGAGCGAGGTCGTGCCCCGCGCCGGGCTGCTCGACCGGGCCCGCGCCCTCGCGGCCGTGATCGCCTCCCGCGCTCCCGTGGCGGCCGAGACCGCGAAGATCAACCTGCGGGCCGCCGGAAACCTGCCCGAGGACCAGGCGCTCGCCTACGAGCGTGATCTGCAGACCATCTGCTTCGCCACCGAGGACGCCGCCGAGGGCCGCCGCGCGTTCGCCGAGAAGCGCACCCCCGTCTTCCGCAAGCGCTGAGAGGAATCCCATGCAGCAACCCCGAGCCGCACTCGTGACCGGTGCCGGAGGCGCCCTCGGCCGGGCCACCGCCGTCCGGCTGGCCGCCGACGGGCACGACGTCGCCGTACTCGACCGCGACGCCGAGTCCCTGGAGGGCACCGCCGCGCTGGTGGAGAAGGCCGGTGCGCGGGTGCTCGCCCTCACCACCGACCTGCGCGACGCCCAGGCGGTCGAGGCGTCCGTCGGGCGGACGGTGACCGAACTGGGCCCGCTGCGGGTGCTGGTCAACAACGCGGCCGTGTACCCGAGCCGGGCCTTCCTCGACGTGCCGCTCACCGAGTACGAGGAGGTCGTGGCGGTCAACCAGCGTGCCTACTGGGTCGCCGCGCAGGCCGCCGCCCGGCACATGACGGACACGGGCGGCGGGGCGATCGTCAACGTCGCGTCGATCACCCTGCACGGCGGCTGGGACTCACTGGCCGCCTACATCTCCACCAAGGGCGCAGCCGTCGCCCTGACCCGCGCGCTCGCCCGGGAGCTGGGTCCCGCCGAGATCCGCGTCAACTGCGTCTCCCCCGGCGCCTTTCCCACCGCGGCCGAGGACATCCACGAGGACCCCGCGGCCTATCGGCGGCACGTGCTCGACCACCAGGCCCTGAAGCGGCGCGGGCGGCCCGAGGAACTGGCCTCCGTGGTGTCCTTCCTCACCGGCCCCGACGCCTCGTTCGTCACGGGCCAGTGCGTCGAGGTCAACGGAGGGTGGGTGATGGCGTGAAGCTGTACGGACGTTCCCACGACCGGCAGTCCCTCGCCCGGCACGCGGGCGACCTGAGCGCGGCGGGCGGGGTACGGTCCGTCGTCCTGGACGACGGCTCCGAGCGCGGCATCCGCACGCTGGAGTTCCGGACCGGCGCCGGACTGTCGTTCGACGTGCTCGTGGACCGGGCGATGGACCTCGGCGGGGCCGAGTTCGAGGGCCGGGGTTTCGGCTGGCGCTCGGCGACCGGCTTCAGGCACCCCGGACTGCACGAGTACCGCGACGACGACGGCCTCTCCATGATGCGCAGCTTCTCGGGGCTGCTGCTCACCGCGGGCCTGGACCACACGCTCTTCGGCACCGAGGTGGACGCCTCGCAGTACCGCTATCCGCCGCGGCGCACGGCCGTGCACGCCCTCCACGGGCGGGTCGCCAACCTTCCGGCCCGGCTCACCGGGTACGGCGAGCGGTGGGAGGAGGACGGCCGCTGCGTGCTGTGGGCCGAGGGCGAGGTCCGCCAGGCCGCGATCTTCGGCGAGCACCTGCGGCTCACCCGCCGCGTCGAGGCCGACCTCGGCGGCACCGAGATCCGCCTGACCGACCGGGTGCGCAACGCCGGCTTCGACCCGACGCCGCACATGTACCTGTACCACGTCAACGTCGGCTGGCCCTTCCTGGACGAGGGCGCACGCTACGAGTTGCCGCCGCACCGCACGCTGTGGCGCAGCGACAGCGTCGCCGAGCAGGGCGTCTCCCACAGCGTGATGCCCGCCCCGCTGCCGGGCTTCGTCGAGCAGGTCTACGAGCACGCGCTGGAGCCCGACGCGGCGGGCCTGGCCCGGCCCCGCCTGGTCAACGAACGCCTCGGCGTCTACTTCGAGTTGGAGTTCGACACGGCCCAGTTCCCGTCCTTCTTCCAGTGGCTGCACCTGCGCGAGGGCGCCTACGCGGTCGGCTTCGAACCGTCCACGCACCATGTTCAGGGCGAGGCCGCGGCCCGGGAGGACGGGTCCATGACGTTCCTTGCCCCCGGTGAGGAGCGGGAGTACACGACCACGTTCCGGGTGGGGCACCTGGACTGACCACCGGCTCCGCGACTCGTGCGGACACGGGGCGCGGGGGCGTCACGGCTTGGGCCGGGTCCCCGTCCGCGCGTGCGTGTTCAGCCATGCCGCCGTCACCAGCAGCGCGGGGAGCAGCGGGGTGGCGCCGGGCAGCAGACGCTCCAGCAGCGTGGCGGCGGCCGCGCCCGTGATCAGCAGCGCCATCGTGACCAGGGCGGGCCACTGGATCCGCCGGGCCGTCACCGCCTCGGCGACGGCTCCGGTCAGCAGGCCCGTCAGGTACGCGGTCGGCACCTGCGCGCCCATCGCGACGCGGACACCGGCGTTCTGGCAGCCCATCGCGGCCGCCACCGTGCCCAGCATCGCCGTGCGCTCCGCGCCCGACGGGTCCCCGGGCACGGCGAGCCACCACCCCACGACGGCCCACAGCAGGAGGAGTTCGAGCAGCAGGAAGCCCGATGGGTGCAGGCGGCCGCCCCGTTGGGCGCGGCCGGCCGCCCAGGCGGCCCCCGCCGCGCCGAGGACGTAGCAGAGCACCGCGACGGCGGCCAGAGCGCCGAGCGTCGGGTCCCCGCCGCCCAGACCCACCCCGGTCAACGCCGAGTTGGCGGTGACCACGCTGGTGAAGACGCCGCCGAGGGAGAGGAAACCCCAGGCGTTGACGGCGCCCGCGGAGAAGGTCAGCAGCCGCGCGGTCCACGCGTCCGCGTGCTGCCCCGACCCCGGCGGGAGATCCCGGCACCGATTGCCCTCCGTGGTCCTCTCCTCGCCTCGTCGGGGCCCCGGACGGAATCCTCGCCGACCGCCCCGGCGGCACGGGCCGCGACATGCCGGTCGGGACGACCGCGGCGTACGTCGGCCACATGCACCGGGAACCTGGCCGGATCACACCGGATAGCATGCACACGGCTCCGGGGAAGGGCCCCGGAACCGTGTGGTTCTCTGAGGCGGGGGGTCCGCGTGGTCGCGGGTCGTGTGGTGCGTTTCGACAGTACGCGGGGCTATGGGTTCATCGCGCCGGAGGACGGCGGCGAGGACATCTTCCTGCACGTGAACGATCTGCTCATCCCCGAGGAGTACGTGCGAGCCGGTCTGGTCGTGGAGTTCGAGGTGGAGAGCGGTGAGCGGGGGCTCAAGGCCTCGGGCATCCGGCTCCCCGAGGGGGAGCGGCACAAGCCTGCGCGCCGCCACCTGGAGGCCGCGCCCAGGGCCGTGATGTCCGACGAGAACGGCCAGCCGCTGTGCGATGTGCTGAGTTCCGACGAGTACCGGCGTGACGTGACGGAACTGCTGCTGACCGCGAGTCCGCAGTTGACCGCGGAGCAGATCCTCACCATCCGCGGCGCGCTCCTGAAGTTCAGCGAGGGCCACGGCTGGATCGAGGACTGAGCCCGCCTTCCGTCACGGGGCGGCGAGGGCCTCGGCGGCCTCCGGTTCGTCCGTGTCCACGGGGGCCGTTCTTCCCGGCCCGCGGAACGCCACGCAGACGAGCAGGACGCCCATGACGGCCACGCCTGCCCACATGGCCTGCTGCCAGCCGTCGACGAAGGACTGCCGGGCGGCGTGCAGCAGGTCCGGGCCGTGCGGGCCGGCGCCGCCCGCGGCCTCGACGGCGTTGGCCACGCCCTGTCGGGCGTCGTCCGCGGGCCCCTGGGGGATGCCGTCCAGCCGTCCGTCGATGGCACCGCGGTAGCCGTTGGCCAGCAACGCCCCGAGCAGGGCGACGCCGAGCGCGGTGCCGAACTCGCGGGTGACGTCGTTGAGTGCGGACGCGACGCCCTGCTTCGCGCGGGGCAGCGAGCCGGTGATGGCCTCCGTGGACGGGGTCATCGACAGGCCCATGCCGGTGCCCATGGCCAGCATGCCGGGCAGGACGGTCAGGTACCCGTCGTCCACGGAGACGAACAGGGCCATGAGCGCGAGGCCGACGCCGGCCAGGGCGATGCCCGCGGCCATGGTCGCGCGGGAGCCGACGCGTGCGGCGAGCCCGGGGGCCAGGCCGGAGGTCGCCATCATCATGACGGCCATGGGCATCAGCGCCACCGTGGAGAGCAGGCCGGACCAGCCGAGCACGGCCTGGAAGTACGGGAAGAGGACCACGGCGATACCGGCCTGGACGCCGAAGACCACCAGGAGCGTGATCGACCCGCCTGCCAGGCCGCGCTCGCGGAACAGACGCACGTCCAGCAGTGAGGCGTCGCGGCGGCGCAGTTCCCAGGCGACGAAGCCCACGGCGGCGAGGATGCCGACGGAGAGGCCGGTCAGCGTCACCGGGGCGGTCCAGCCGCGTTCGGGGCCTTCCTGGAGGACGAAGATGAGGCCGGTCACGGCGACGGTGGAGATCAGCGCTCCGGCCGTGTCGAACCGGTGGGCCGGGGTCTCGCGGGAGTTGGGGACCGACTTCAGGGCCAAGGCCAGGGCCGCGACGACCAGGACCACCGGGAGGACGAACAGCAGACGCCAGTCGGCGACGTCGACGAGGAGGGCGGAGAGGAACATGCCCAGGATGCCGCCGCCTCCGGCGACCCCCGTCCACACGCCGATCGCCTTGCCGCGCTGCTCCTCGGGGAAGGTGGAGGTGATGACGGCGAGGGTGACGGGCATGATCATCGCGGCGCCGGCACCGCCGGCCACGCGGGCGGCGAGCATGACCTCGGCCGAGGGGGCCAGTCCCGCGAGGACGCTCGCGGCACCGAAGACTCCCAGCCCGGCGACGAGCATGGGCTTGCGGCCCAGCCGGTCGCCGACGGCGCCGAGCGGGAGCAGCAGCGCGGCCAGGGCGAGTGTGTAGATGTTGATGATCCACAGGACCGTGTTCTGGGAGGCGCCGAACTCGACGGCCATGTGGGTCTGCGCGACGTTCAGTCCGGACACCGAGGCGACGACGGCCATCAGGGCGACCGAGACGGCGATCAGGATCGTGCGGAGCTGACGCGCGTCGGGGGTGTTCCCGCCGCCGGCTTCGAAGGCCCGTACGGGTGGGCTGGTGCTCATGGGTTCCTTTCGCAGGGCAGGCCGCCGCCCGACGGGTCGTGGAAGGGGTCGGGGAGTGCGGCTCGGCTGCGTCCGAAACTAGGCCCGCTTTGCGCCGAAGGCATACCATGTTGCTCATGACGCAAGAAGATGAAGATCTGGACAGCCTCGTACGCAAACGCATTCGCGCCCTGCGGGTCGCGCAGGGCTGGTCCCTGGAGGAGCTGGCCGGGCGCGCCAACCTCAGCCAGTCCTCGCTGAGCCGTATCGAGAACGGCCGGCGCCGCCTCGCCCTGGACCAGCTGGTCACCCTCGCCCGCGCCCTGGACACCACGTTGGACCAGCTGGTGGAGACCGCCGACGACGACGTCATCACCAGTCCGATGATCGACAGCGCCCACGGTCTGATGCGCTGGCCGGTGAAGGGCGATCCCGGCATGACCGTGGTGCGTCAGCGCATGACCCAGCCGCCGCCCGAGAATCCGGCACGTATGCGCGCCCACCCGGGGCGCGAATGGCTCGTGGTCCTGTCCGGCACCGCGGTCCTCATGCTCGGGCACCGCCGTTTCCGCGTGGAGACCCACCAGGCCGCCGAGTTCCCCACGATGCTGCCGCACGCGATCGGCACCGCGGGCGGCCCCTGCGAGATCCTGGGCATCTTCGACCGCGACGCCCGCCGCGGCCACCAGCGCGAGGGCGGCGACCTCGGTGCCCGGGACACGGGTGAGTGACGGCGCGGGGCGTCAGACGGGCCTGCCGCGCTCGACGAGGTCACGACCTTCCACGGTTCACTCGATCAGTGCGTCGGCGGCGATGATCACCAGGCCGATCAGCATGTCCAGGAGTCCCGCGCGGCACGAGGACAGCCGGCCGAGCCCGGCGGTGCGGGCCGCGGAGGTGCCGAGGGCGAAGAGCAGGACGGTGTTCAGCACCAGGGCCGTGTCGGCGGCCGTGTCCTCCGCCCACCACCCGGCCGCCGCGGCGAGCAGCATCGCCACGGTCGGCAGCACGGCGGCGGCCAGCGGCCACTCGGCGATCACCGAGCGCACCCGGCCCGGTCCGGCCCTCCCGCCACCGGACGCGCGCTGGGCGATGACATGCGCGTACCCGTGGGCGGCGCCCGACGTCAGCGCCGTGAGCAGGACCCACAGCGCGTCCTGGCCGGGGTTGGCCTCCTCACCCGGAACATCCAGCGCGGCCACCAGCGCGCTGGCCAGTACCAGGCCGTAGATCCCCTTGAACAGCCACCCCTCCGGCCGGCGCCGCAGGATGTCCCTCGGCGCAACGCCCTCGGCGGGGCCGTGGCCGACGCGCTCGGCCATTCAGGACAGCCAGTCGGTGTATCGGGTGGGGGCCAGACGGGCGTCCATGTCGGTGAGGACGTCTCCCTCGACCGCCGCGAACATGCCGGCGGCCGGGTCGGTGACGACCGTACGCCCGTCGCCCTTGCGGGCGAGGGTCAGGCGGCCCAGGTCGTCGAGCGGGAACACCTCCGGTCCGCCGATGGTGCGGATGCCGTTCAACGGGGCGCCGACGGCGACTTCCGCCACCGCGGCCGCCACGTCCCTCGCGGCGATCGGCTGGATCGGCGTGGCGGGCAGCCGGACGGAGTCGCCGTCCGCGGTCCAGGACAGGACGGCCGCCATGAACTCCATGAACTGGGTGGCGCGCACGATCGAGTACGGCACGGGGCCGTCCCGGAGCAGCTCCTCCTGGAGGAGTTTGGCGCGGTAGTAGTCCAGCTCCGGCACCCGGTCGACACCGACGATCGAGAGAATCACGAAGTGGCCCGTGCCGGCCCGCTGCGCCGCGGCCAGGAGGTGGTCCATCGAGGTCCGGAAGAAGGCGGGCGAGGCGTCGTCGAAGGTCGGCGAGTTCGTCAGGTTGACCACGACGTCGGCCCCCTCGACCGCCCGGTCCACTCCCCCGCCGCCGACGACGTCCACTCCGGTGGACAGCGAGTGGGGAACCGCCTGGTGTCCGGCCGCGTTCAGCTTCTCGACGACCTGCGAGCCGATGAGTCCCGTACCGCCGATGACCGCGATCTTCACGGCGCGCCTCGCTTCCTTCCGGGTCCGTGTGGTTCAGGAACCACTGTGTCGGTACGCGCGAAGGACTGCGCTTTGAACGCCCCGAAGGGATGAGAGGGGAGCGGATCGCCGACGGCGTCAGGCGGCGCAGTCCGGGCAGATGCCGCGGTAGGTGACTTCGACCTCGGAGACGGTGAAGCCGAAGGACTCGGAGGCCGGGAGGTCCGCGAGCGGGTCGCCGGTCGGGTGCACGTCGCGGATCGAGCCGCAGCGCGCGCAGAGCAGGTGGTGATGGGGGCGATGCGCGTTGGGGTCGTAGCGCTTGGCGCGGCCGTCGGTCGACACCTCGATGACCTCGCCGCGGTGCACCAGTTCGCGCAGGGTGTTGTACACCGTCGCGCGGGAGATCTCGGGCAGTCGCTCCGCCGCGCGGGCGTGCACCTCGTCGGCGGTCAGGTGCACATGGTCTCCGTCGAGGACCTCGGCGACCACGCGTCGCTGCGCGGTCAGACGCCAGCCGCGCTCGCGAAGCCGCCCAAGGAGATCACTCATGCGCAGCACCCTAGCAGGGTTCGGCTTCAACTCAAGAGTGGATATGGCTCTAGATGACACCTTGCCTTAGATCCTGTCCAAGGTAGGGTGGTGTCCGCGAAGACCCACCCGAGGAGCAAGCCTTGCCTGAGAACAACCAGAAGCCGCTGACCACGGTTGCCGGTGCGCCGGTTCCCGACAACCAGAACTCGCTGACGTCCGGCCCGCGCGGTCCGATGCTGTTGCAGGATGTGTGGTTCCTGGAGAAGCTCGCCCACTTCGACCGCGAGGTGATCCCGGAGCGCCGGATGCACGCCAAGGGCTCGGGCGCGTTCGGCACCTTCACGGTGACCCACGACATCACGCGGTACACGAGTGCCAAGATCTTCTCGGAGATCGGCAAGAAGACCCCGCTGTTCACCCGGTTCTCCACGGTCGCCGGTGAGCGCGGCGCCGCCGACGCCGAGCGCGACATCCGCGGCTTCGCCGTGAAGTTCTACACGGAGGAGGGCAACTGGGACCTGGTCGGCAACAACACCCCCGTCTTCTTCTTCCGTGACCCGCTGAAGTTCCCGGACCTCAACCACGCGGTGAAGCGCGACCCGCGCACCAACCTCCGCAACGCCGAGAACAACTGGGACTTCTGGACCAACCTCCCCGAGGCCCTGCACCAGGTCACGATCGTGATGTCGGACCGCGGCATCCCGGCCTCCTACCGGCACATGCACGGGTTCGGCTCGCACACCTACAGCTTCATCAACGCCGACGGCGAGCGGTTCTGGGTCAAGTTCCACCACCGCACCCAGCAGGGCATCAAGAACCTCACCGACGCCGAGGCCGAGGCCCTGGTCGGCAAGGACCGCGAGTCCCACCAGCGCGACCTCTTCGACGCGATCGAGAACGGCGACTTCCCGAAGTGGAAGCTGTTCATCCAGGTCATGCCGGAGGCCGACGCCGAGAACTACCGCTTCCACCCCTTCGACCTCACCAAGGTCTGGTCGAAGAAGGACTACCCGCTGATCGAGGTCGGCGAGTGGGAGCTCAACCGCAACCCCGACAACTACTTCGCGGACGTCGAGCAGGCCGCCTTCAGCCCGGCCAACGTGGTTCCGGGCATCAGCTTCTCCCCCGACCGGATGCTGCAGGGCCGGCTCTTCTCCTACGGCGACGCCCAGCGCTACCGCCTCGGTGTCAACCACCACCAGATCCCGGTCAACGCCCCGAAGAACCCGGTGAACTCCTACCACCGCGACGGCGGCATGCGCGTCGACGGCAACCAGGGAGCCACCCCGGGCATCGAGCCCAACTCCTACGGGCGCTGGCAGGAGCAGCCGGCCTACCGGGAGCCGAGCCAGGCCGTGGGTGCCGTCGCCGACCGGTTCAACTACCGTGAGGACGACGACAACTACTTCGAGCAGCCCGGCAACCTGTTCCGGCAGATGAGCCCGGAGCAGCAGCAGGTGCTCTTCGAGAACACGGCGCGCGCCATCGACGGCGCCTCCGAGCAGACCGTCGCGCGGCACATCGCCAACTGCACCAAGGCCGACCCGGCCTACGGCGAGGGTGTCCGCAAGGCCATCGAGGCCCTGGCCGCCGACAACCGCTGACCCGGCCGGTCGGAACGACGAGCGGTACACCCGCACCGCGCCGGCGTGGGCACCCCCGAGGTGCCCGCGCCGGCGCGGGCGTACCGCCACGGAGACATCATGGACATGAACAACAGCGGTGGTCTGACTCCCGAGCAGACGGAGCGCGTCGTGGCCGTCGCCATGGACCTGGCCCGGGAGGGCAACACCGAGCAGCTGGTGGAGTTCGTGGCACACGGGCTGCCGGTGGACGTACGCGATCCGGCGGGCAACACCCTCCTCATGCTCGCCGCGTACCACGGACACGCCGACACCGTGCGGGCCCTGATCCGGCACGGCGCCGACCCGGACCTCCGCAACGACAGGGACCAGTCCCCCATCGCCGGTGCCCTGTTCAAGGGTGCCGACGACGTGGTGACCGTACTGCTCCGGGCCGGGGCCGATCTGGACTCCGGTACGCCGACCGCACGGGCCGCCGCGGCCATGTTCGGCCGCGACCACCTGCTCGCGAGCTGACCGGGCGCCGCAGCCTGGCCTCGAAGCGCCGGCCCTAACCCCGCACGTGCAGGCCGAAGCCCTTGCGGCCCGGCGCTTCGAGGCCCGGCTTCAGCCGCAGGGACGGAATGTCGTAGTCACCGAAGTTCTGGCGCCGGAACGCGATCGGCTCCGTCGTCTCCAACGACAGCAGACGCTCCTGCCACGCCTTGGCGGCGTCGTCGAAGGCACCGCCGGTGATCCTGTCGGCGCCGTACAGCACGAAGGGCGGAAGCACCTCGAGCCCCGGGTAGTACAGGATCCCGTGGTGGATCGGGAACAGCAGGTCCTCGATCGGGCCGTTGATCCCGCGATCGGTGTAGTGGGACTCCGGGCCCCCGACGGTCACCGACAGCATCGCCCGCCGTCCCCGCAGCGTGCCCTCACCGAAACGCTCGCCGTAGCGGGTCTCGTCGTGCACGCCGACGCCGTACGCGAAGCGGAAGGAGAACACCCGGTCCACCCAGCCCTTGAGGATCGCCGGCATCGTGTACCACCACAGCGGGAACTGGAACACCACCGTGTCGGCCCACAGCAGCTTCTCCTGCTCGGCCGCCACGTCGGGGGTCAGCGCGCCGGCCTCGTAGGCCCCGCCCGAACTCGACACCACGCGCAGCGGGCTCGTGGCGTGCGCGCCGAAGTCCGCCGCGTCCACCACCGCCTTCCAGCCCATCGCGTACAGGTCGCTCACGCGCACCTCGTGCCCGGCGGCTTCGAGCGTGGAGACGGCGAGGTCCTTCAGCGCGCCGTTGAGCGAGCGGGGTTCGGGATGGGCGTAAACGATGAGGGTCTTCACGGCTGTTCCCTTCGACGAGGACTGTCACCACCGATGCTCCGCCTCGGCGGCCGCGTCGTTCAGGGGCGCCGCTTCCGTCGGACCCCGCTTCCTGGTACCGGCAGGACCACCCTCGCGCGCGGCGCCGGAGCCATACTGGGGTCATGGACGATCTCGCGGGCTTCCTGCGCACCCGGCGCTCCCGGGTCGACCCCTCCTCCGTCGGCATCCCCACCGACAGCCGCCGCCGCGTCGCGGGGCTGCGCCGCGAAGAGGTCGCGCACCTTTCCGGGGTCAGCGTCGACTACTACATACGCCTGGAGCAGGGCCGCGCCACCCAGCCCTCCGAACAGGTCCTGGACGCCCTCGCCGGTGTCCTCGGCCTCGACGAGACCGAACGCGGGCACCTGGGCCGGCTCGCGAGGCAGCGCCGCCGCCGCGTGAAGTCGCCCGGCGGGCGGCTGCGGCCGGAACTGCTGCGCGTACTCGACCTGGTCACCGACGCACCCGCACTGATCATGGACCACCGGCTGGACGTGGCCGCGGGGAACCGCCTCGCCGGCCTCCTCTACGGCCGGTCGCCGCGCGGCCTGAACACCGCGCGGCACATCTTCCTGGAGGAGGCCGAGCGCGGCCTGTACGCCGACTGGGAGTCATGCACCCTCGACGTGGTCGGACACCTGCGCCTGGCGGCGGGGAAGTACCCCGACGATCCGCGCCTGGCCTCGCTCATCGGCGAGCTGGCGATGGGCAGCGAGCGCTTCCGCCGCCTCTGGGCCCGCGCGGACGTGCGCGCCCGCACCCATGGCCGCAAGGCGTACCGGCACCCGCTGGTCGGACTGCTGGAACTGCACCAGGAGAACTTCGCGCTGCCCGACGAGTCGGGCATGGAACTGCTGGTCCTGTCCGCCGCGCCCGGGAGCCCCGCCGAGGACGGGCTGCGTCTGCTGGGCACGCTCGGTGGTGCCGACCGGCACGGTGCCCGGAGCGGAGCGCTTGACCCTCACGTGGCGTGATGCCGCATCGTCGGTGACGTGGAGGAGCACCTGACCGTGGGACGCGTGGCCGAGCTGGCCGGCGTGAGCGTCCGCACGCTGCATCACTACGACGAGATCGGCCTCGTACGGCCGTCCGCGCGGACCGCGGCGGGGTACCGGGCCTATGCGGCGGACGACGTGGAGCGGCTGCGGGAGGTTCTGGCCTACCGGCGGCTCGGTTTCCCACTGCGCGACATCGCGGACCTGGTCGACGACCCGGCCACCGACGCGGTCGCGCATCTGCACCGGCTGCGCGGCCTGCTGGTGGAACGGCGCGACCGCGCCGCCTCCATGGTGACGGCCATCGACAGGGAACTGGAGGCACGCGCGATGGGGATCAGGACGACGCCGGAGGACCAACTGAAGGTGTTCGGGGCGCAGTTGTACGAGTCGATCGGTGATGCCTACCCGGCGACGCGGCGCACCGAACCGCGGATCGCCGCGAAGGTCTGGGAGGCGCTCGGCGACGCACGCACGGTGCTGAACGTGGGCGCCGGCACCGGCTCCTACGAGCCCGAGGACCGCGAGGTGACCGCGGTGGAACCGTCGGCGGTCATGCGGGCGCGGCGGCCCGCCGGCGCGGCACGGTGCGTGGCCGCCGCCGCGGAGAGCCTGCCGTTCGGGGACCAGTCCTTCGACGCCGCCATGGCCTTCAGCACCGTTCACCACTGGCACGACCCGATCGCCGGGCTGCGGGAGATGCGCCGGGTCGCCCGTCGCGTGGTGGTGTTCACGCACGACACCGGCGACACCGGCTGGCGGCACCGGTTCTGGCTGACCCGGGACTACCTGCCCGAGGTCGCGGACCTGGTCGCGGACCGGCCCCCGGTGGACCGGCTGGCCCGCGCGATCGGGGCCCGCCTGGAGCCGGTGCTCATCCCCTGGGACTGCGCCGACGGCTTCCTGGAAGCCTACTGGCGCCGGCCGGAGGCGTATCTGGAGGAACACGTACGCCGCGCGGTCTCCGTGTGGACCAGAGTCGGGCCGCGGGCCGAGCGGCGGGCGGTGGCCCAGCTCCGCGACGACCTCTCCTCCGGCCGCTGGACCGAGCGCAACCGCGACCTCCTGGATCTCGACGCGGCGGAGCTCGGCCTCCGGCTGCTCGTGGCCTGAACCGGCGGTGCGCGATGGCCCGGGCGGCGGCGAGACCACGGTGGGACCCGACAGCACGGATCACGCGGTGGCGGGAAGGCGCCCCCGGGCTCTTCACAGGTTGGTTGATCAACTCCCAAAGCTTGAGCACGAATTACACACATCCCCTCTACACGGTGGCCCCGATGGTCTAGATTGACCGTGCTTCAGCTGTTCAGGCACGAGGCGACCGATAACGGACAGGCCGGGGGGCCGTCCGTGGGGAGGAACAGCGCGGCGCGGGAGGCGGGGGTCTCCCGAGGGGGAGGAACAGTGCTAGGCGAATACGTCGAACCACTGGGAACCTGGGGGGTTCTGTGCGGCAAGGGGGATTGGTCAGCCCGTTTCCGTCTGCCCGCGGGCAGTTGGCGGACGGGGCAACCAGCCGGCTCACGAGCGACTGGGAGCAGCGGTACCGCCGTACCGTGATCACCAGCGATACCGTGACCACCGCGTTCGTGGTGGCGGGCATCGGCAATTTCTTCGGAGTCCGGGACGCGGCCAACTGGCACGAGAAATGGGGCATTCTCGCGTTCGGCACCGAGCTTCTGGTCCTGGGCGCGCTGGCGGTGAGCCGGTCGTGGTCACCGGCCGTGCTCGGCCAGGGCGCCGAGGAGTTCCGGCGGCTCGGACGCTCTCTGTTCATGGCGACCGTCGTGCTGGCGCTCGGCGGAATCGCCCTCACCTCGCGCAACATCAAACTCTGGATCTTCGTCGCCGTCCCCGCGATCGCGATCGTCACCATGATCTCGCGCTACGCGCTGCGCGTCCGGCTGCACCGGCAGCGCAAGGAAGGACGCTGTCTGAGACCGGTGCTCGCCGCCGGCAGCCCGGCCACCGTGCGCGATCTGATCGCCCGGACCCGGCGGTTCCCGCACCTCGGCTGGCGCGTGGACGCGGTCTGCACGACGCTCGGCCCCGGGCTCGAAGGTGACCAACTGGACGGAGTGCCGGTCGTCGGCCCACTGGAGGACGTCGCCCACCACGTCCGCCGCGACGGCTACCGGGTGGTCGCGGTCACCCCGGACCCGCACTGGTCACCGCACCGGCTGCAGCGGCTGGCCTGGAACCTCGAGGGCAGCGAAGCCGAGATGGTCGTGGCGCCCGTGCTGATGGAGGTGGCCGGTCCGCGGCTGCACGTCGACGCGGTGCTCGGGATCCCGCTGCTGCGGGTCAGCATGCCGACCTTCACCGGGGGCCGCCGGGCCGTCAAGGCCGTGGTCGACCGGCTGGGCGCGGCGATCCTGCTGACGCTGTTCGCGCCCCTGATGGTGTTCGTCGCACTGCTCATCCTGGTGGACAGCCGGGGCGGGGCGTTCTACCGCCAGCGCAGGGTCGGCAAGGACGGCCGCGAGTTCACCATTCTCAAGTTCCGCACCATGGTCGCCGGGGCCGACCGGGCGCGGGCCGCGCTGGCCGACCGCAACGAGGGCGCGGGCCTGCTGTTCAAGCTCCGCCGGGACCCGCGGGTGACCCGGGTCGGGGCGGTGCTGCGCCGGTACTCGATCGACGAGCTGCCGCAGCTGTTCAACGTGCTCACCGGATCGATGTCGCTCGTCGGTCCGCGGCCTCCGCTGCCGGAGGAGTCCGCGGCGTACGGCCCGGACATCCGAAGACGCCTACTGGTCAAGCCCGGACTCACCGGCCTGTGGCAGATCAGCGGACGCAGCGACCTGCCGTGGGAGGAGGCGGTCCGGCTGGACCTGCGGTACGTGGAGGACTGGTCGCTCGCGCTGGACACAGTGATCTTGTGGAAGACGCTGCGCGCCGTGGTCCACGGGCAGGGGGCGTACTGATGCGCGGGGGCCGCCGGGCCGACGCGCGGATCGCAGGCCGTCGGGGCCTGCCTGGGGGGAGGAACGGGTCATGAGGGTGAGCGTTTTCGGCCTCGGCTACGTGGGCTGCGTGTCGGCCGCGTGCCTGGCCGGCATGGGGCACGAGGTCATCGGGGTGGATGTGAACCAGGTGAAGGTCGACCTGGTCAACGACGGCAAGGCCCCGGTGGTCGAGGAGCGGATCGGGGAACTGATCGCCGAGGTCGTGGGCACCGGAGCGCTGCGCGCCACCGGCGACGTCCGCGAGGCGATCATGGGGAGCGAGATATCCCTGGTCTGCGTGGGCACCCCGTCGGAGCCCAACGGCAGCCTGTGCACGACGTACTTGGAACGGGTCACCGAGGAGATCGGCGCCGCGCTGGCGGACCGTGGCGGACACGGCGGACGGCACACCGTGGTGTTCCGCAGCACCATGCTCCCGGGCACCTGCGCGAACCTGCTGGTGCCGATCCTGGAGAAGTACGTCGGCGGCACCGCCGGGGTGGACTTCGGGGTCGCGGTCAACCCGGAGTTCCTGCGCGAGGGCACGAGCGTGCGGGACTTCTTCGACCCGCCCAAGACCGTCATCGGCGAACTCGACCCGGCCAGCGGCGACGCGGTGCTGGCCCTGTACGACAGCCTGCCCGGCGAGGTGTTCCGGGTGCCGGTCGCGACGGCCGAGGCGATCAAGTACGCGGACAACGCCTTCCACGGCCTCAAGATCGGCTTCGCGAACGAGCTGGGCGCGGTGTGCCAGGCGCTCGGGGTGGACTCGCACCAGGTGATCGACGTCTTCCTGGCCGACCGCAAGCTGAACATCAGCCCCGCCTACCTGCGTCCCGGCTTCGCCTTCGGCGGCTCCTGCCTGCCCAAGGACCTGCGCAGCCTGGTCCACGCGGCGCAGCGGGCCGACGTGTCGGTGCCCATCCTGGCCCACGTGCTGCCCTCCAACTCCGCACACCTGGAGCGCGCGGTGGAGCTGGTGGAGCGCACCGGGAAGCGCCGGGTCGGGCTGTTCGGGCTGTCCTTCAAGCCCGGCACCGACGACCTCCGGGAGAGCCCGCTCGTCGAACTGGCGGAGCGGCTCTTCGGCAAGGGATACGACCTCAGGATCCACGACGCCAACGTGAGCCTGTCCCGGCTGCTCGGCGCGAACCGCGAGTACGTCGAGACCCGGCTGCCGCACCTCGCCCAGCTGCTCGCGGACTCCGTCGACGAGGTCCTCGAACACGCCGAGGTGTGCCTGGTCGGGACCAAGGACCCGGCCGTGCTGGCGGCGCTCCCCCACAGCGGGGGGCCGCTGCTGATCGACCTCATCCACCTTCCCGACGCCGACACGCGCCGGACCGAACCGGGGTACGTGGGCCTTGCCTGGTGACACGACGTCCGGTGCCACGCCGCTCGGCGGCGCCGGCGACCGGCCGGGACGGCGCGCGCTGATCCTGGTGGAGAACCTGTCGGTGCCCTTCGACCGGCGGGTGTGGCAGGAGTGCACGACCCTGCGCGACGCGGGCTGGGACGTGCACGTCATCTGCCCCACGGGCACCAAGCGGGACACGGAGCGGGAAGCGGTCGTCGACGGGGTGCGCATCCACCGCTACCCGCTGCGCGCGGCCACCGGAGGACCGGCCGGCTACCTGCGGGAGTACGGGGCGGCACTCTGGCACACCTTCCGGCTGGCCCGCAGGGTCGGCCCGGTCCACGTGGTCCACGCCTGCAACCCTCCCGACCTGCTGTTCCTGCCCGCCCTGTGGCTCAAACGGCGCGGCGCGCGGTTCGTCTTCGACCAGCACGACCTGATACCCGAGCTGTACCTCTCCCGCTTCGGCCGCGGCAAGGACCTGCTCTACCACGCGGTGTGCGCCCTGGAACGGATGACCTACCGGGCCGCGGACATCGTGCTCGCCACGAACGAGAGCTACAAGGACGTCGCGATACGCCGGGGCGGCCGCCGCCCCGAGGACGTCTTCGTGGTGCGCAGCGCGCCCGCGACCGACCGCTTCCAACCGGTGGCCCCGGAGCCGGAGTTGAAGCGCGGCAAGCCCCATCTGCTGTGCTACCTCGGTGTGATGGGCCCCCAGGACGGCGTCGACTACGCCCTGCGGGCCCTGGCGAAGCTGCGCGACGAGGTGGGGCGGACCGACTGGCACGCGGTGTTCGTCGGCTCCGGTGACGCCTTCGACGCGATGGTGGAGCTGTCCCGGTCGCTGGGGCTCGGCGAGCAGGTGCGGTTCACCGGGCGCATTCCGGACGCCGACCTGGTGCGCTACCTGTCCACGGCGGACGTGTGCCTCTCCCCCGACCCGCGCAACCCGCTCAACGACGTGTCGACCATGAACAAGGTCCTGGAGTACATGGCGATGGGCCGGCCCATCGTCTCGTTCGACCTCCGGGAGGCGCGCGTCTCCGCCGGTGACGCCGCCCTCTACGCCCCCGCCAACGACGAGACGGAGTTCGCCGGGCTCATCGCGGGGCTGCTGGACGACCCGGACGAGCGCGCCCGGATGGGCAAGATCGGCCAGGAGCGCGTCAACGGACAGCTCTCCTGGCGCAACTCGCAGACGGCGCTGCTCGCCGCGTACGCCGCCGCCTGCCGCACAGCAGGGAGAAGGCCGCGCCGTTGAGCGATGACACGATACGCCTGGTCACGGTCGGGCGAATTCTCCGTCGGCGCCGGCGGCTGCTCGCCGTCCTCGTCGTGGTGGGCGCACTCGTCGGCTACGGCGTCTCGGTGCTGTTCCCGCCGCGCTACACGGCGTCCGCATCGGTCCTGCTGCCGGGACAGTGGGAAGAGCGCGAACTGGTCACGCAGGTGGAGATCGCGACCAGTTCGTCGGTGGTCGACCGGGCGGGCGAGGCGCTCGACTGGAGCGGGGTCGGCGACAGCGAGCTGCGCGACCGGGTGAGCGCCGAGACCGCCGACGGGAACGTCATCAAGATCTCCGGGACGGCCGAGACCCCGGAGCGTGCGCAGCGGCTCTCCGACGAAGTGGCCCAGCAGTTCGTGACGTTCGCGGCACGGATCGCGAGCGGCAGCACCGATCCCGACGAGGCTGCGGGGCCGGAGGCGCTGCGGGAGCAGGTGAAGCGGACCAACCAGCGGATCACCGACCTGGCCAACGCGGCCGATCCGGGGCAGACCGTGGAGAGTGTGCAGGCCCGCACCGAGCTGGAGAAGCTGCGCACCACGCTGCAGGAGGCCATGCAGAAGCTGGAGGAGGCCGACCCGGCGAACAACAGGGCGGGCCTGGTCGTCATGGGACCGGCGCCCCGACCGGGCGGCGAGGCTCCGCCGACGCGGCTGCAGCTCGTCGGCGGCGGCGCGCTGCTGTTCTTCGTGCTCGCGGTCGTCGGTCATCTGGCCTCGGCGCGGGTGAACCGGCGGCTGCGCTCCGAACCCGAGATCGCCGCGGCGCTGCGCTCGGCGTCGCTGGGCACCGTCGACGTAGCCGGTGACCGGCGCGCCCACCGGCCGAAGGCACGCGGCGCGCGGGCCCGGCTCCGGCGGCTGCTGGGCACCGACGTCCGGTGGGACCTGCCGGCCCCGCGGTGCTCCGGCGACGAGGCCGGGCGGCGGATCCGCTACCGGCGGGTGTGCGCGCGTCTGCGGGAACGGCTGCCGGCCGCCCGGCGGCTGCTGGTCGTCGTACCCGACGACGACGAGGTCGCCCGGCGGGCCGCCGAGCGGATCGCCGCCGAGGCCGAGGGCGAACCGCTGCTGCGGGTGGTGGAGGTCTCGGTGGCCCGGCCGATGGTGCCGGACCGCGACATCGAGTCCGGTGTCCTGGTCGTGCTCGGCGCGGGCAGCCGCACCGCGGAGGAACTCGCCGGCCTCGCCGAGGCGTGTGCGGACGGCGGACACGAGGTCGTCGGCGTCGTCGTCGCGGACGCGGTCCGGGCCCGTCCCACGGGCTCGTCCGGCCGCCCTCCGGAGAACGCCACCGCGGCGGCTCCGGTGCACGAGCGGGCGACGGGAGGTGCCGCATGACGACGAGTACGGCTTCGCAGTCGTCCGCCTCCGCTCCGCTGCTGGACCTTCAGGCACTGGTCGTGGCGGTGCGCAGGCGGCGGCGCCTGTGGGCCTCCCTGGCCCTGCTGGGCCTGCTGGCGGGCGCGGCGGTGGCGGTCCTGCTGCCGCCCCGGCCGGCCGCGGTGACCAAGGTGCTGGTCGCGCACAAGGACGACCAGCCGAACGACACCGGAACGCTGATCCGCACCGATGTCGAGCTACTGGACACCACCCGGATCGCCGCCGCGGCCCTGCGGTCGCTCGACTCCCGGGAGGACCCGGAAGACTTCATGCAGGACTATCGGGGCACCGGACTGACCAACAACCTGCTGCAGATCGACGTGACGGGTGACAGCGACGCGGACGCGGTGGCCCGGGCCAAGGCGCTGGCCGAAACGTTCGTCGCGGACCACGTGCGGCGGATGCGGGAGGCCGCCGAGGCCGAGTCCGAGTCCCTGCTGGACCAGCGTGACCGCATGCGCAAGGAACTCGCCGAGGTCAACAAGTCGATCGGGGACCGCTCACCGGACGACGAACCGGACGCGTCGGCGAGCATCGAGTCGCTCTTCGCCCGCCGGGCCGAGCTCGACTCGCGGATCGCCGAGTTCGACCAGCGGGCCGCGGAGGCGCTCACCGGCACGCCCGAAGTAGTCGCCGGCACGAAGATCGTGGACGCCCCGCACGCGGTGCGGCACTCCTTGCCCAGGGCCGTGGGCACCGACGCCGGGATCGGGCTGGCCCTCGGGCTCGTTCTCGGGCTCGCGCTGGCCGCGGTCGGCGCGGTGGTGGCGGACCGCCCCGTGCTGCGCCGGGAGATCGCCGCGAACCTGGGCGCCTCGGTCCTCGCCGAGCTGCGCCGCGGGCCGCACCGGTCGGCCCGGTCGTGGCAGGGCCGGCGGACCCGGGCGGCACGCGAACGGCTCACCACCACCCTGGCCCGCATCGTGCGCGGCTCCGCGGAACCGGTGTCGCTGCTGGAACTCGGCTGTGCGCGCGGCACCGGCCTGATCGCCCTGGACGTCGCCGGAGCACTGGAGGCGGACGGGCCCGTGGTCGTCGTCGACGCGCTGCCCGGCACGGACCTCGCGGGCGCCCGCCGCAAGTCCGGGGGCCCCACCGTGCTGAGCGGCGAGCGGGCCGCCGCCGAACCGCACCACGTGCGCCGGCTCGGCGTCGGCTCGGTGGCGCCCGGTACCGCGTGGACCGACCTCCACTACCTCGGCAGCAGGACGGTGCTCGTCGTGCGGGCCGGGCACGGCAGCGCCGCCTGGCTGCACACCGTGGCGCGGCAACTCGCGGACCAGCGCATCGCGGTGATCGGGGTGGTCCTGATCGACCCCGATCCGCGTGACCGGACCGACGGCACCCTGTGGGACGGTCCGCACCTCGCGCCGCGCGGCCACGACGATCGGCCGAGGCGACACAACGGGACGGGGAGGTTTCGCGTGGAACGGCCGCCGATGCCGGCCACGACGGTCCCGGACAGCGATCAGGAGGCGCGGTAGCACATGTGTGGCATCGCAGGCACGTACCACTGGCCGGACGGCAAGGCCGTGACCGACCGGCTCACCGACGTCCTCGCCCACCGCGGTCCGGACGGGGCGGGCCGCTACAGCCACCCCGCCGGTGACGGCGAGGTGCAGCTCGGGCACCGTCGGCTGGCCATCATCGACCTGTCCGGGACCGGCGCCCAGCCGATGGTCTCGGACGGTCTCGCCCTGACGTACAACGGCGAGCTGTACAACGCCCCCGAACTCCGCGGTGACCTGGAGTCCGCCGGGGTGCGCTTCCGCGGTACCTCCGACACCGAGGTGGTGCTGGAGGCCTGGCGGCGCTGGGGCACCGACTGCCTGGCCCGGCTGCGCGGCATGTTCGCGTTCGCGGTGTTCGACGAGCGCACCGGTGAACTGGTGCTCGCCCGCGACCAGCTCGGCATCAAGCCGCTGTTCCTGCTGCGGCGCGGCGGGGGTCTGGTGTTCGCCTCCGAGCTCAAGGCGCTCGCCGCCGTGACCGGCGGGAAGCTGGAGGTGGACCACGCGGCGCTGGTGGCCTCGCTGCTGTACTACTGGGTGCCGGACTCGCGCTGCGCGTTCCGCGAGGCGGAGAAGCTGCCGCCGGGGAGCTGGCTGCGGTGCCGGCCCGACGGCCGGGTGGAGCGCGGCAGGTTCTGGAACCTGAAGGACGTCGCCGCCGAGGGCCGGGAGCGTGCCCTGGGCGGCGAGCGGCCGGATCTGGCCGCCGTGGTCGAGGAGTCGACCCGGCGCCACCTGCTCTCCGACGTGCCGGTGGCGACGTTCCTCTCCGGTGGGCTGGACTCCAGCTATCTGACCGCGCTGGCGGCCCGCGAGCGGCCCGGGATCTCCGCCTACACGATCGGGTTCCGCGCCGAGGACGCCAGGTTCGAGGCGATGCCCGACGACCTGCGCTACGCCCGTCAGGTGGCCGAGCGGTTCGGCGTCGACCTGCACGAGATCGAGATCGCCCCCGACGTGCTCGACCTGCTGCCGCGGATGACGTACCACCTGGACGAGCCGATCGGCGACCCCGCCGCGATCAACACCTTCCTGATCTGCTCGGCCGCCCGGGAGGCCGGGGTCAAGGTGATGCTCTCGGGGATGGGCGCCGACGAGCTGTTCGCCGGTTACCGCAAGCACCTGGCCAACGTGCTGGCGCTGCGCTACCAGCGCGTCCCGCGGCCGCTGCGGCGCGGGCTGTCCGCGGCCGTGGACCTGCTGCCGGTCGCGACCAGCCGTCGGGGCTACCGCTCGGTGCGCTTCGCGAAGCGGTTCCTCTCCTTCGCCGATCTGCCGGAGGAGACCGCCTTCCGGCGCAGCTACACGATGTACGACCGGGAGGAGCTGCTCGCCCTGATCGACCCGGACCTGGCGGGGACGGTCGAGGACGTGCTGGCCGAGCACGCGGACGTCTACCAGGACAACGACCTCGACGACTTCGTGAACCGCATGTGCCTGGGCGACGCCCGGATGTTCCTGCCGGGCCTGAACCTCGCCTACACGGACCGCTCCAGCATGGCCGCCTCGACCGAGGTCCGGGTGCCGTACGTGGACGTCGAGGTGGTGAAGGCGGCGTTCACCTTCCCCGGCGACCGCAAGATCGTCGGCCGGCAGGGCAAGGCCGTCCTGAAGGAGGCGGCCACGTCGGTCCTGCCCCGGGAGATCGTGTACCGGCCCAAGGGCCTGTTCAGCGCCCCGCTGCGGGCCTGGATGAGCCGGGACCTGGCGCCGCTGGTGCGCGAGGTGGTCAACGACGGCGAGCTGGTGCGGTCCGGTTTCCTGCGGCGCGACGCGCTGCGGTGGCTGGTCGCCGAGGACGCCGCCGGGCAGCGGGACTTCTCCAAGCACCTGTGGCACGTGCTGACCCTCGAGTACTGGTACCGCGGCGCGACCTCGGGGGCCGACCAAAACCCTCCATCGACGGTGTAGGGCCTCCCGGCGCACCGACCGGCACAGAGACAACCGGCACAGAGACAAGAGGACTTCGGGTGAAACAAGTTGTGCAGAACTACAAGAGCGGCGAGCTGGCGCTGCTCGACGTGCCGGTGCCGGGCTGCAAGCCGGGCGGTGTGCTGGTGCGGACCGCCTACTCTCTGATCTCCACCGGCACCGAGCTGATGAAGGTGTCCGAGGCCGGCATGTCGATGCTGGGCAAGGCCCGTTCCCGGCCGGACCAGGTGGCCAAGGTCGTGCAGAGCGTGGCCACCAACGGGGTGCCCGCCACCTACCGCAAGGTGATGGGCAAGCTGGACTCCTACACACCGCTCGGCTACTCGCTGTGCGGGGTGGTCGAGCAGGTCGGCGCCGGGATCGACGACGTGAAGGCAGGCGACCTGGTGGCCTGCGCGGGCAACGAGCACGCCCTGCACGCGGAGTTGAACTGGGTCCCGAAGAACCTCTACGCCCCGGTGCCGGACGGCCTCGCGCCGCGGCACGCGGCCTTCGGCACCGTCGGCTCGATCGCGCTCCAGGGGGTCCGCCAGGGCGAGTCGCGGCTCGGCGAGGTGGCCCTGGTCATCGGGCTCGGGCTGATCGGGCAGCTGGTGGTGCAGTTGCTCACCGCCTCGGGCGTCAGGGTCGTCGGCGTCGACCCCGACCCGGTGCGCTGCGAGCTGGCCGAGCGGCTGGGCGCGGCGGCCTGCGGCGACCCGGCGGCCCCGGCCGTGGAGAATGCCGTGGCCGAACTCACCGACGGCCACGGAGTGGACCAGGTGTACCTGGCCGCCGGCGGTGCCAGCAACCAGCCCGTCGAGCTGGCCGCGCGGCTGTGCCGGGACCGCGGCCGGGTCGTCGACATCGGCAAGTGCCGCCTGGACCTGCCGTGGAACGCGTACTACGAGAAGGAGCTGGACGTCCGGTTCTCCCGCTCCTACGGACCCGGGCGCTACGACCCGGAGTACGAGATCGAGGGGCGGGACTACCCGATCGGCTACGTGCGCTGGACCGAGCGGCGCAACCTGGCGTGCTTCCTCGGTCTCGTCGCCCGGGGCCGCGTCGACGTGGAGCCGCTGATCACCCGCACGGCCGCCTTCGACGACGCCGTGGAGACGTACCAGAGCCTCAAGGACGGCGATCTCAAGGCCGTGGCCGTGCTGTTCCGGTATCCCGAATCCACCGAGGAGGAAGGGGCGTCGGCCGAGGCCCCGGCGCTGACCGTGCCCGCGGTGCCGAGCGGCGGCAAGCGCTCCGCCCCGCCGCGGGCGGCGAAGACGCCGGTGCGCCTGGCGTTCGTGGGCGCGGGGAACTACGCGACGTCGATGCTGCTGCCGCACCTGGCACGGCGCGACGGCGTCGAACTGTCGACGGTCGTCACCACGACGGCTCTGTCCGCGGCCAACGCGCAGCGCAAGTTCGGCTTCGGGAGGGCGACCACCGATCTGGACGCCGTGCTCGGCGACGCGTCCGTCGACGCGGTATTCGTCGTCACCCGGCACAGCTCGCACGCCGAGCTGACCCGCAAGGCGCTGCTGGCCGGCAAGGCCGTGTTCGTGGAGAAGCCGTTGGCGCTCACCGAGGACGAGCTGACCGGCGTGCTCGCCGCGGTGGAGGAGGCCGGCAACGACCGGTTGCAGGTGGGCTTCAACCGCCGGTTCGCACCGCTGCTCCAGGAGGCCAGGAAGCGGTTCGGCGAGCGCACCGGACCGGCGAGCCTGCGCTATCTGGTCAACGCGGGGCGACTCGACCACGGCAGCTGGTACCTCCAGCAGGGCACCGAGGGCTCGCGGTTCGCCGGTGAGGGCGGGCACTTCGTCGACACGGCGAGCTGGCTGCTGGGCGCCGACCCGGTCTCGGTGTACGCCCTCGCCCCGTCCGGCAACGAGGACCTCCAGGTGGTGCTGGGCTACCCGGACGGGTCCACCGCCACCATCAGCTACGTCACCACCGGCGCGGCGGGATTCCCCAAGGAGACGCTGGACCTGGTCGCGGACGGCAAGGTGCTGCAACTCGACGACTTCGTCCGCACGTCCGTCTACGACGGGCGCAAGCGCTGGGTCAGTTCGCGGCTGCCCAAGGCCCGGGACAAGGGCCAGTCGGCCGAACTGGCCGCGTTCGTCCGGGCGGTGCGGACCGGCGGGCCGATGCCGGTGCCGCTCGGGTCGCTGGTCGCCACCACGACGGCCACCCTGGCCGTGCGGGCCGCCCTGACCGGCGGCGCTCCGGTGACCCTGGCGGAGGCGCGATGACCGTGACCCCGGGGAGTCCGGGCTGGTACCTGCGGCGGCTGTCCCGGATGGGGCCGCGTGAGGTGGGCGGCCGGGTGGGCGACACGGTGCGCAGGCGGCGGTGGCGGTCGGCGCGGCCGGAGGTCCCGAGCGTGACCGGGGCCCGGTTCACCGCGGCCCTGCCCGCCGGGACGCTCGCCGCGGTGCCGCCGGACGCCGCCAAACGCCTCGTCGCGGAGGCGGACCGCCTGATGGCCGGGCACGTCGAGTACTTCGGCGTGGCCCGCGACGATCTGGCCGACCCGGACTGGTGGTACGACCCGAAGACCGGGCGCCGGGCGCCGGGCGGCTACGCCTTCGACGTGCCCTACCGCGACGAGGACGCGGTAGGGGACATCAAGCAGATCTGGGAGCCGTCCCGGCACCAGTACCTGACGGTGCTCGCCGCCGCCTACGCGGTCACCGGGAACGAGCGGTACGCCGAGCGCGTGGCCGAGCACCTGCGGTCGTGGTGGGCGTCCAACGCGCCGCTGCGCGGGGTGCACTGGGTCAGCGGCATCGAGCTGGGCGTCCGGCTGCTGTCGTGGGTGTGGATCCGCCGGCTGCTCGACGGCTGGCCGGGCGCGGCCGCCCTCTTCGAGGACAACCCGGCGGCCCTGAAGCAGATCTGGCACCACCAGCGCTGGCTGGCCGCCTTCCCCAGCCGGGGATCGTCGGCGAACAACCACGTGGTGGCGGAGGCCGCCGGGCAGTTGGCCGCGGCCTGCGCCTTCGACTGGTTCCCCGCCTCGGCGCGCTGGCGGGACGAGGCGCTGCGGTCGCTGGAGCGGCACCTGCGCGGCAACACGTTCCCCTCCGGTCTCAACCGCGAGCTGGCCACCGAGTACCACGGTCTGGTGCTGGAACTCGGCCTGGCCGCGGTGGCGGAGGCGGACGCCGCCGGTGTGCCGGTGCCCGCGGCGGTCCGGCTGGTGCTGCTGCGGATGACCGACGCGCTCGCCGCCGTGGTGGACGACTCACTGCGGCCGCCGCGTCAGGGGGACGCGGACGACGGACACGGCCTGGTGGTGGACGGCGCGGGCACCGACCGCTGGGCCTCGCTGCTGGCCACCGGGGACGCCGTGTTCGGCTCCCTCCCGTGGTGGCCGACGGTGACCGGCACCGATGTGCGCACCCCGCTGCTGGCCGCGCTGATCCGGCCGTACGGCAAGGGGGGCGCCGGTCCGGCCGTGACCCGTCCGGCGCGCAGGCCGGCCCACTTCGCGGACGCGGGGCTCACGGTCCTGCGCGGTCCGGCGGGGATCTGGTGCCGCTGCGACGGTGGTCCGCACGGCTTCCTCTCCATCGCGGCGCACGCCCACGCGGACGCGCTCTCGGTGGAGGTGCGGCACGACGGGGTCGACGTGCTCGCCGACCCGGGGACGTATTGCTACCACGGGCAGCCCGTGTGGCGGCGGTACTTCCGGTCGACCCTCGGCCACAACACCCTGGAGCTGGACGGCACCGACCAGTCCGTCTCCGGCGGCCCGTTCCTGTGGACCCGGCACGCCCGCAGCCGCGTGCTGGCCGTGGACACCTCCGACGAGGGGGTGTCCCGCTGGTGTGCCGAGCACGACGGGTACGGGGGTTCCGTACACCGCCGCCGGGTGGAGCTGACGGCCGCGACCCGTGAGCTGCGGGTGGTGGACGAGGTACGCGGCCCGCGCCGGGCGGTGCGTCTCGCGTTCCACCTCGGCCCGGCGGTCTCCGCCGACCTGGCCGGGAGCCGTGCCGTGCTCACCTGGGCCCGGGACGGCGAGGAGCGCTCGGCGGTGCTCGGCCTGCCGGGCGGGCTGTCCTGGCGGGCGCATCGCGGGGAGACCGACCCGCCGCTGGGCTGGTACTCCCCCGGCTTCGGGCGCAAGGAACCGGCCACCACGCTGGTCGGCACCGGTTTCACCGACGGCGCGCAGGGCTTCACGACCGTACTCGGGTTCCGCGACTAGGCACAGGAAGGGGGGAGGACGCATGGGGATCACCTGGCGGAGCGGGGCTCGTTCGGCTGCGGCGGCACTGGCGCTGGCGCTGCTGGCGGGCGGCTGTGTCGGCACGTCGGACGCGCCGTCGCCGGGACCGTCCGCGTCGTCCGCCCCGTCGGACGGGCCCCCCGGGGCCCGGGTGTGCGCCAAACCCGAGGCCGGACCGGCGAAGGCACCGGCCGGTGCGGTGACCGTCGATCCGGCGGTCGTCGGCGACCTGGCCGCCAAGACCCGCAACAGCCCCGCGCACACCACCTTCTGGCTGCGGCCGGGCAAGCACCGGCTCGCACCCGACCGGTACTCCCAGGTCGTCCCCAAGGAGGGGAACCGCTACCTCGGCGCGCCGGGCGCGGTGCTCGACGGACGCGAGACCAACCGGTACGCGTTCGGCGGCAGCGCGCGCGACGTCACCATCAGCCACCTCACGGTGCGGGGTTTCGTCGCGCCGCACGACGAGGGCGTGGTCAACCACGACTCGGCCGACGGGTGGGTGATCGAGCACGCCACGGTCGAGGACAACTCCGGCGCCGGGCTGATGGCCGGTGACCGCCAGGAGGTCCGCGCCAGCTGTCTGCGTGACAACGGCCAGTACGGCCTGAACGCGTACAAGGGCGACGGCACCATCAACGACCTGGTGGTCGAGGGCAACGAGATCACGGGCAACAACACCGGCGACTGGGAGCGCAAGCGGCCGGGCTGCGGCTGCACCGGGGGCGTCAAGTTCTGGGCCGTCCAGGGCGCCGACGTCCGCGGCAACTGGGTGCACCACAACCGCGGGACCGGCCTGTGGGCGGACACCAACAACAACGACTTCCTCATCGAGGACAACGTGCTGGAGGGCAACGACGGTGCCGCGCTGATCTACGAGACCAGCTACAACGCGGTCGTGCGGGGGAACACGATCCGGCGGAACAACTGGGTCGAGGGCCGGGAGAACACCGACGGCGGCGACAACTTCCCGTTCGCCACCGTCTACCTCTCCGAGTCCGGCGGTGAACCGCGGGTCGAGGCCCGTACCGACAAGATCGAGATCTACGAGAACGTCCTGGAGGACAACTGGTCCGGCATCACCCTGTGGGAGAACGCCGACCGGTTCTGCAACAGTCCGGCCAACACCTCCTCCGGCGACTGCACGCTGCTGGTGAAGGACATCGGGCGCTGCGCGCGCCCGGCGATCGCCAAGGCACCGCTGTACGCCGACTGCCGCTGGAAGACCCAGCGGGTGGACGTCCACGACAACCGCTTCGTCCTGGACAAGACCGTCGTGGAGTGCACGTCGAACTGCGACCGCATGGCGCTGCTGGCCAACTACGGCACCTATCCGGACTGGTCCCCGTACCAGGGCGAGCGGGTGGCCGAGGCCGTCACCCACCGGCAGCACAACCGCTGGCACGACAACGTCTACGTCGGTCCGTGGAAGTTCGTCGCCCACGACCCGAGCCGGGTCCTCGACTTCGGACAGTGGCAGGGCGCGCCCTACCGGCAGGACGCGGGCAGCACCCTGCGCGCTCGGGACGGTGGTTGAGATGGACGCGGAGCGCACGCCGAAACCGGTCGGGACGGTCTGGGGGCTGCTGGTCCTCAACACCCTGGGTTCCGCGGGGGCGGAGACCGTCGTCCCGCTCCCCCGTTCGCTCATCCAGATGGTCACCATGGGCGCGCTGGCCGCCGCGTTCTCGCTGGCGCTCGCGCTCAATCTCCGGCTGCGGGTGCGCGCCAGTGCCTTCCTGTTCCTGCTCACCCTGCTGCTGGTGCCGAGCCTGATCTCCAGCGCGGACCTGCAGTCCGGGCTCGGCGCGCTGTTCCGCTGCGCCCGGATGGCCCTCTTCCTCGGCACGCTGTGGCTGCTCAGCCGATGGTGGGACGGCGGACCGACGTTCGTCCGGCACCACATCCGGATGTACTTCGTCGTCCTGTGCTCGGTGGCCGCCGGCGCGCTCGTCTCGCCGGGCGCGGCCATGCCCGACCTCTACGGCGGCCGGCTGGTCGGCGCGTTGTGGCCGCTCACCCCGCCGCAGATCGGACAGTACGCCGCGGTGATCATCGGGCTCGCCGTGCTGCTCGTCCTGGGCCACCGGACCGACCGGCGCAGCGCGGCGCTGGTCATCGTGCCCTCACTCGTCCTGCTCGTACTCACCCACACCCGTACGGCCACGCTCGGCCTGCTCGTCGGTCTGACGCTCGCGATCGGCTCGCTCACCCTGACCAGCGCCGCCGCCCGCCGCTTCTTCTCCTGGGCGGTGCTGTGCGCCGCGGTGGCCGCCGTGGTGTTCGCCTCCGCGCTGCAGGCGTGGTTCCTGCGCGGGCAGAGCGAGGAGAACTTCAGCAATCTCACCGGCCGGGCCAAGGTCTGGGACGCCCTGCTGGCGGCGCCCCGGACGACCGGGGAGAAGGTCTTCGGGATGGGCCTGGGCGACAAGTCGTTCGACGGGCTGCCGATCGACAACAGCTGGCTGGCCGTCTACCACGAGCAGGGCCTGATCGGCGTCGCCCTGGTGGCCGCGGTCTTCGTGGTGCTGGGCGGCGTCGCGCTGCTGCGGCCGCCGTCACTGGCCAGGGCCTGCGCGATCTTCCTGATCAGCTACTGCGCGCTCGCGTCGTACACCGAGGCGGGTCTCGGCGACGCCTCGCCGTACCTGCTGCACCTCGCCGTGGCCGCCTCCCTGCTGGCGGTACCCGCCGCGGCCACACCCCCGCCGATGCCCGACCCCCCTCGACGACGCGTCCCGCGCTGGGCGCGGACCTCGGAGGTGATCTGAGCATGCACGTGCTCGTGGTGCACAACCGGTACAACTCGGCCCAGCCGAGCGGCGAGAACAACGTCGTCGACCAGGAGGTGGAGCTGCTGCGCACGGCCGGCCACCGGGTCGGGGTGTTCGAGCGGCGCAGTGACGACATCGCCGCCCGGTCGCTGCCCGGCAAGGCCGCGCTGCCGCTCCTCGTGCCGTGGAACCCGGCGGTCCGCAGGGAGCTGGCGGCCCGGCTGCGGGCCGAGCGGCCGGACGTGGTGCACGTCCACAACGTCTTCCCGCTCCTGTCCCCGGCGGTGCTGGCCGCCTGCGCCGACGCCGGGGTGCCCGCCGTCGCCACGCTGCACAACTACACGCAGGTCTGCCCGCCCGGCACGCTGCAGCGCCAGGGGCGGCCCTGCACCGAGTGCGTCGGGGCGACGCCGTTGCCCGCCGTGCGGCACGGCTGCTACCGCGGCTCCCGCCTGGCGACGGTGCCGCTCGCGGTCAGCCTGGCAGCCAACCGGCGGCGCTGGTGGTCCGGTGTGGAGCGGTTCTTCTGCATCTCCGCGGCGCAGCGCGAGGTGCTGGTGCGGTCCGGGATGCCGGCCGGGCGGCTGTCGGTGAAGCACAACTTCGTGCCCGAGCCGGAGGAGCGCCGTGCGGGTGCCGGCGAGCACCTGCTGTATCTGGGCCGGCTCGCCGAGGCCAAGGGCGTGCGGCTGCTCATGGCCGCGTGGGACGAGCTCGCCGCGGCCGGAGGTGTGGGCGTCCCGCTCGTCATCGCCGGCACGGGGCCGCTGGAGCGCGAGGTGACCGCCTGGGCGGCCGGGCGGGACGACGTGCGGTACGTCGGTCTGTACGACCCGGAGCAGTGCAGGCGGGCCCTGGCGCGGTCGGTGGCCGTGGTGGCTCCGTCGACGTGGCTGGAGGCGTTCGGCCTGGTGGTCGTGGAGGCGATGGCGGCGGGGGTCCCGGCCGTCGCCGCCGGGCACGGCGCCTTCGTGGAACTCGTCGAGGACCGGGTGACCGGGCTGCTGCACCGGCCGGGCGAACCCGCCTCGCTCGCGGCGTGCCTGCGCCGGATCACGGCGGAGCCGGACCGGAACCAGGAGATGGGCCGGGCGGCCCGGCGCCGTTACGAGCAGGGGTTCAGCCCGGCCGTCGGGCTGGAGCGCCTGCTGGAGGGGTACCGCACCGCGATCGCGGGGCGGTTGGCACAGGCTCGTGGCGGGGAGACCCGCGCGGGCAGGGGGGATGGGGGCAGTAGATGACACGATGCCGACTCTGCGGTTCGGCGGCGATGGAGAGCGTCGTCGATCTCGGAGCGACTCCGCCGTGCGAGAGCTTCCTCGCCGCGGACCAACTGGACCGGCCGGAGCCGGCGTACCCGCTGCACCTGCGGGTGTGCACCGACTGCTGGCTGGCGCAGATCCCCGCGCTGATCACGCCGGAGGAGACGTTCACGCAGTACGCGTATTTCTCCTCCTACTCGACCTCCTGGGTGGAGCACGCGCGGACCTTCGTCACCGGCGCCGTGGAGCGGCTGGGCCTCGGCCCGGACGCCTTCGTGGTCGAGGTCGCGAGCAACGACGGGTACCTGCTGCGGCACATGGTGGACCGCGGGATCCGCTGCCTCGGCGTGGAGCCGTCGGTGAACGTCGGTGCCGCGGCGCGGGAGGCGGGCGTGCCCACGCTCACGGAGTTCCTGAGCCCGGACACCGGCGCGGCCGTCCGCGCCGAGCACGGCCCGGCGGACCTGGTCGTGGCCAACAACGTGTACGCGCACATCCCGGACGTCGTGGGCTTCACCAAGGGGCTGCGTGCCCTGGTCGCCGACGACGGCTGGGTCTCGGTCGAGGTGCAGCACCTGCTGACGCTGATCGAGGAGAACCAGTACGACACGATCTACCACGAGCACTTCCAGTACTACACGGTCGCGTCCGCGATCCGGGCGCTGGCCAGTGGTGGACTGGCCCTCGTGGACGTCGAGTTGCTGCCCACGCACGGCGGTTCCATCCGGCTGTGGGCCCGGCCGGCCGAGGTGGCAGGTGAGCCGAGCAGGCGGGTGGCCGAGGTGCTGGACCGGGAGAAGGCGGCCGGGCTGCGGGAGCTGTCCGGGTACACCGAGTTCTCCGCCCGGGTGGCCAAGGTGCGCCGGGACCTGCTGCGGTTCCTGATCGAGGCGGCCGAGCGCGGCGAGACGGTGGTCGGCTACGGAGCGCCCGGCAAGGGCAACACCCTGCTCAACCACTGCGGCATCCGGCCCGACCTGCTCGCGTACACGGTCGACCGCAACCCCTACAAGCACGGCAGGTTCACGCCGGGCACCCGCATCCCGATCCTGCCGCCGGAGCGGATCGCCGCCGACCGGCCGGACTACGTCCTCGTCCTGCCGTGGAACCTGCGGGCCGAGCTGGTCGAGCAGCTCTCGTTCGTGCACGAGTGGGGCGGCCGGCTGGTGTTCCCCATCCCGGAACTGAGCATTGTCGAGGCCGCGTCCCGAGAGGTCACAGCATGAAGGTCGTACTGTTCTGCGGCGGTTACGGGATGCGGATGCGCGAGGGCGCCTCCGACGACGTGCCCAAGCCGATGGCGATGGTCGGGCCGCGGCCGCTGATCTGGCACGTCATGCGCTACTACGCGCACTTCGGGCACAAGGAGTTCATTCTGTGCCTCGGCTACGGGGCCCACCACATCAAGGACTTCTTCCTCAACTACGAGGAGACGACGTCCAACGACTTCGTACTGCGGGGCGGGCGGACCGAGTTGCTGTCCGCCGACATAGCCGACTGGACGATCACGTTCGCGCAGACCGGCATCGAGTCGCCGATCGGGGAGCGTCTGCGCCGGGTGCGGCACCATCTGGACGGGGACGAGATGTTCCTCGCCAACTACGCCGACGTGCTCACCGACGCACCCCTGCCGCAGATGATCGACGCCTTCGCGCGGCGGGACGCCGGGGCGTCGATGATGGTGGTGCCGCCGCAGTCCTCGTTCCACTGCGTGGACCTGGGCGAGGACGGTCTGGTGGGCGGCATCACTCCCGTGAGCGACCTGCCGCTGTGGGAGAACGGCGGTTACTTCGTGCTCCGTCAGGAGGTCTTCGACCACATACCGGAGGACGGGGACCTGGTGGCCGACGGCTGCACCCAACTGGCCAAGCGGGGACGGCTGGTGGCGCACCAGCACCGCGGCTTCTGGAAGCCGACGGACACCGTGAAGGAGCGGGCCGCGCTCGATGCCGCCTACGCCCGGGGCGAGCGCCCGTGGGCCGTGTGGGAGCGGGACGGTGCCGGCGGGCGCGCCGGGGTGAGGACCGCGTGATCCGGCTCGGCGCCGGGCGCCCGGACCGGATCGTCGCGGTGGGCGCGCACTGCGACGACATCGCCATCGGCGCCGGCGGCACCCTGCTGACGCTGTGCCTGGCACGCCCGGGCCTCCGCGTCGACGCGCTGGTGCTCTCCGGCGGTGGCGGCGAACGGGAGCAGGAGGAGCGGGCCGCGCTCGCCGCCTTCTGCCCTGGGGCGGACCTTCGGCTGACGGTGCTCAAGCTGCCGGACGGCCGGATGCCGGCCCACTGGGAGGAGGCGAAGACGGCGGTCGAGGAGCTGCGGGAGCGGACCGAACCGGATCTCGTCCTGGCCCCGCGCACCGACGACGCGCACCAGGACCACCGCGGCCTGGCGAAGCTGATGACCACCGCGTTCCGCGACCACCTCGTGCTCCGCTACGAGATCGTCAAGTGGGACGGCGACCTGGGCCGCCCGTCGGCGTACCAGCCGCTGTCGCCGGAGGTCGCCGAACGGAAGGTGCGGCTGCTGCAGGAGCACTACCCCTCGCAGCGGCACCGTCCCTGGTACGACCGGGAGGCCTTCCTGGGCCTGGCCCGGATCCGCGGCATCGAATGCCACGCCCGCTACGCCGAGGCGTTCGACGTCGCCAAACTCACTCTCAACCTGGGGGGTTGAACCTTGCGCGTACTGCTCACCGGACACCAGGGCTACCTGGGCACCGTGATGGCACCGGTCCTCACGGCCGCCGGACACGAGGTCGTCGGGCTGGACGCCGGCCTGTTCGCCGACTGCGTCCTGGGACCGGCACCCGCCGACCCCCCGGGACGGCGGGTGGACCTGCGCGACCTCACGGCCGAGCACGTGGCCGGGGTGGACGCGGTGATCCACCTGGCCGCGCTCTCCAACGACCCGCTGGGATCGCTGGCACCCGAGCTGACCTACGACATCAACCACCACGCGTCGGTGCGGCTGGCCCGGCTCGCCCGCGACGCCGGGGTGCAGCGCTTCCTGTACGCCTCGACGTGCTCGGTCTACGGCGCCGCGGGCGGCGGCGACCTGGTGACCGAGGACGCCCCGCTGCGCCCGGTGACGCCGTACGCGGAGTCCAAGGTGCGGGTGGAGGACGACCTGCACGCGCTGTCCGACGGCGACTTCAGCCCGGTGTACATGCGCAACGCCACCGCCTTCGGCTACTCGCCCCGGCTGCGCGCGGACATCGTGCTGAACAACCTGGTGGGCCACGCGTTGCTCTCGGGTGAGGTGCTCGTGCTCTCCGACGGCACCCCGTGGCGTCCCCTGGTGCACGCCGCCGACATCGCCCGGGCCTTCGCCGCCGCGCTGGTCGCCCCGCGCGAGGCGGTGCACGACCGGGCGTTCAACATCGGCAGCGAGGTCAACAACGTCACGGTCGCCGAGATCGCCGAGGAGGTGGCCGCGGCGGTGTCCGGCTCGAAGGTGGTGATCACCGGGGAGACGGGCGCCGACCCGCGCTCGTACCGGGTGGACTTCTCCCGGTTCCGGGCCGCGATCCCCGGCTTCGACTGCGAGTGGACGGTGAAGCAGGGCGCACTCGAACTCGCCGACGCCTACCGGAAGCACGGGCTGACCCGGGAGGACTTCGAGCGGCGTTTCACCCGCCTCGCCGTGCTGCGCGCGGCCTCCGAGACCGGCGCCGTCGACGACACCCTGCGGTGGCGCCGATGACCGAGCCAGGAGAGGAGATGTACGCCCTGGTGGAGCGGATGTACCCGCTGTGCCGGAGCATCACCGGCGACGGGGTGCGCGCCACCCTGCGGATCGTCGACGAGTACATCCCTCTGCACGTGCACGAGGTACCGACCGGGACGCAGGTGCTCGACTGGACGGTGCCGCAGGAGTGGAACATCCGGGACGCGTACGTCGCCGACGCCGCCGGCCGCCGGGTCGTCGACTTCGCCGCGTCGAGCCTCCACGTGCTCGGCTACAGCGTGCCGGTGTCGGCGACGATGCCGCTGGCCGAGCTGCGCCCGCACCTGCACACCCTGCCGGAGCAGCCCTCCTGGGTGCCGTACCGCACGAGTTACTACCAGCCTGAGTGGGGGTTCTGCCTGGCCCAGGAGACGCTCGACGCACTGCCGGAGGGCGACTACAAGGTCCGCATCGACTCCACCCTGGCGGACGGCCACCTCACCTACGCCGAGCACGTGGTCCCCGGGCAGGTGCCCGACGAGGTGATCGTCTCCTGCCACACGTGCCACCCGTCGCTGGCCAACGACAACCTGGCCGGCATCGCGGTGGCGACGTTCCTGGCCCGGGAACTGGCGGAACGGAACCCTTACTACACCTACCGGTTCATCTTCGCGCCCGGCACCATCGGGGCGGTCACCTGGCTGGCCCGCAACCGGGAGCGGGTCGAGCGGGTCAAGCACGGCCTGGTGCTGGCCTGCGCGGGCGACCCGGGGCAGCTGACGTACAAGCAGAGCAGGCGCGGCGACGCGGAGATCGACCGGGTGCTGCGGCACGTGCTGACCGCGTCCGGACGCCCGCACCACGTCACCGGGTTCACGCCGTACGGCTACGACGAGCGGCAGTACTGCTCGCCCGGGTTCGACCTCGGCGTGGGCTCACTCACCAGGACCCCGTACGCGGGCTACCCCGAGTACCACACGTCGGCGGACAACCTGGACTTCGTCTCCCCGGCGGCGATGGCGGACACGCTCGCCGTCTGCCGCGAGGCGTTCGCCGTCCTGGACCGCAACCGGCGGTACGTCAACCTCAGTCCGTACGGGGAACCGCAGTTGGGACGGCGCGGCCTGTACGACTCGCTGGGCGGCCGCAGCGACGCGAAGCAGGCCCAGATGGCCATGCTCTGGGTGCTCAGCCTCTCCGACGGCGAGCACGGTCTGCTGGACGTGGCCGAGCGGTCGGGGCTGCCGTTCGACACCGTCACCGCGGCGGCCGACGCCCTGCACGGCGCCGGACTGATCAAGGCGTGACGCCGATGACCGTCGAAGGGGAGAAGACGACGACACCGGCGGGGGCGGCCCGGCGGGGCGTCGTCGGCAGGCTGTCCTGGGGGCTGGCCGACCAGGCGGCCTCCAGCCTGTCCAACTTCGTGGTGGGCATCTACGTGGCACGCTCGCTCGGACTGACCGCGTTCGGGGTGTTCAGCCTGGCCTGGGTCACCTACGGCGTGGTCCTCAACGTCTCGCGCGGGCTGGCCACCGACCCGCTCGTGGTCCGCTTCAGCGGAGTGCCGGAGTCGTCCTGGCGCGGGGCGGTGGCCCGGGCCTCGGGTGCGGCACTCCTGGTCGGCGCCGGGATCGGCATGGTGTCCCTGGCCGCCGGGCTGGGCATCGGCGGCCAGGTGGGGGCCGCGTTCGCCGCGCTCGGCATCGTGCTGCCGGGGCTGCTGCTCCAGGACGCCTGGCGCTACTCGTTCTTCGCCGCCGGCGCCGGCCGCAAGGCGTTCGTCAACGACGTGGTGTGGGCCGCAGCGCTCGTCCCGGCCATGGTGGTGGCGGCCCGGGTGGGCACGGTGCCGGCCTTCCTGCTCGCCTGGGGCGGGTCCGCCGCGGTGGCGGCGGTGTACGGCTGCTTCCAGTCCGGCATCCGGCCCCGGCCCACCGGAGCGCGCGAGTGGCACCGCGACCACCGCGACCTCGGCTACCGCTACCTGGTCGAGAACGTCGGTGTCAGCGGCGCGGGCCAGATACGGGCGTACGGGCTCGGCGCGATCGTCGGCGTCGGCGCGGTGGGCGTGATCCGCGGCGCGGAGCTGTTGCTCGGGCCGTTCCTCGCGGTACTGATGGGGCTGTCGCTGGTCACCGTGGCGGAGTCGGCGCGGGTACTGCGGCAGGCCCCTCAGCGGCTCGGGAAGTTCTGTTTCCTGCTCGGCGCCGGGCAGACCGTCGCCGCGCTGCTGTGGGGCGCGGCGCTGCTGCTGGTACCGGACCGGCTCGGCGAGTTCGTGCTCGGCGACGTCTGGAGCGGTGCCTCGGAACTCATCGTGCCGGTCACGCTCAGCGTCGCGGGCGCCGGGCTCGGCACCGGCGCGGCCGCCGGACTGCGGGCGCTCGCCGCGGCCCGGCGCAGTCTGCGCTGCCAGTTGTTCGCCTCCGCCTGCTATGTCGCCGGCGGGCTCTCAGGCGCGGTCGCGGGCGGCACGGTCGGTTCGGCCTGGGGCGCCGCCGCCGCGTCCGCCTGCGGCTCGGCCGTGTGGTGGCTGCAACTGCGGGCCGCCCTGCGCGAGCGGCACGACCATCCCATCCCCGAAGTGAGGAACACATGACCCCCCACCCCCGGCTGAGCATCGGCCTGCCCGTCTACAACGGCGAGGAATACCTCGCCGAGGCGCTGGAGGCCCTGCTCGGCCAGACCTACGAGGACTTCGAACTGGTGATATCCGACAACGCGTCGACCGACGGCACCCAGGACATCTGCCGCCGGTACGCCGCGCGGGACTCCCGCATCCGGTACATCCGGCTGACCCGGAACATCGGCGCCGCCCCGAACCACAACTACGTGTTCACCGAGTGCCGCGGCGAGCTGTTCAAGTGGGCCTCGCACGACGACCTGTACGCGCGGGACCTGCTGCGCCGCTGCGTCGAGGCGCTGGACGAGCGGCCGGACGTGGTCCTCGCGCACAGCGGCCAGGCGGTCATCGACGGCGACGGCAAGGTGAAGGTCCCCTACGAGTACGGGCTCGCCACCGACTCCCCGCGCGCTCCGGAGCGCTTCCGCAGCCTGCTGTTCGAGCCCGGGGGCGACGACTTCTACGGGGTGATGCGGGCCGACATGCTGCGCCGGGTGAAGCCGCACGACAGCTACCACCACGCGGACCGCACCTTCGTCGCCGAGATCACCCTGCACGGACCGTTCCACCAGGTGCCGGAGCTGCTGTACTTCCGCCGCGACCACCCCACCCGCGCCGAGCGGGCGAACCCCTCCAAGCGCGCCCGGTGCGTCAACCTGGACCCGCGCCGGGCGGGCCCGCTGCATCCGACGCCACGGTTGCTCGCCGAGTACGTCTGGGGCTTCGCCTCGGCGATCGGGCGGGCGCCGCTGTCCTCGGCCGACCGGCGTGCGTGCCACCGCCATCTGGCCGCGTGGCTGACCAGCCGCGTCCGGCCGGGCGCCGGCGAGCGGGTCGAGGACCGCGCCCCCGTCGGCCCGGACCGGTTCACCGTCTCCGTCGACGACCTGGTCGCCGGCCGCAAGGGAGGGCAGGCATGACCTCCCTGCGCGAAAAGCCTTTACACATCGGCGTGTTCGGTCTCTTCGGCGCCGGCAACAGCGGCAACGACGGGTCGCTCGAGGCCGTGCTCGACCATCTCCGGGCCGCCCGTCCCGATGCGGTCCTGGACGCGATGTGCGGCGGACCCGAGATCGTCGCGACCCGGTACGGGATTCCCGCGACGCGGCTGAACTGGTACCGCGGGGAGTACCGGACCGCGTCACGCGTGAGCGCCGTCGCGGCCAAGGCGCTGGGCAAACTCGTCGACGTCTTCCGGACCGCCGCCTGGGTGCGCCGGCACGACGCGGTGATCGTGCCGGGCACGGGCGTGCTGGAGACCACGCTGCCGCTGAGGCCGTGGGGCTTCCCGTACTCGCTGTTCCTGCTCTGTCTGACGGGCCGGCTGTTCGGCACCCGTGTCGCGCTGGTCAGCGTCGGCGCCGGTGCGATCGGGGTCCGGCCGACCCGGGTGCTGACGCGCTGGTCGACGCGGCTGGCGGCGTACCGGTCGTACCGGGACGACCAGTCGCGCGACGCCATGCGGGCGATGGGCGTGAACACCGCGCGGGACGAGGTCTACGCGGACCTCGTGTTCGCCCTGCCGGCGCCGTCGGCGGGCGAGCCCGCGGGCACGCGGGGCCCGGTCTGCGTCGGCGTCATGGACTTCCACGGGAGCAACGACGAACGCGACCGGGCCGAGGAGATCCACCGGCGCTACCTGGACGGGACGACACGGTTCGTGCGCGCGCTGGTCGAGGAGGGCAGGCCGGTCCGGCTGCTCACGGGCGACGAGCTGGACCGGCCGGTGGCCGCCGCGATCGTCGACGCGGTGGGCTCGCCGCTGGTCACCGTCGCCGAGGCGGCCTCGCTGGCCGACCTGATGAAGGAGACGGCGGGTGCCGACAGCGTGGTGGCGACCCGCTACCACAACCTGGTGTGCGCCCTGAAGGTCGGTACGCCGACCCTCGCCCTCAGCTACTCGGCGAAGAGCGACGTGCTCATGACCGAGATGGGGATGGGCGCGTACTGTCATCCGGCCCGGGAGGCCGACGCCGACCGGCTGCTGGAGCAGTTCCGCGAGCTGGAGCGGCGGTCGGCCGAGGTGCGGCGGACCCTCTTCGAACGGAACCTGGTCGTCGCCCGGCGCGTCGAGCAGCAGTTCGCCGCCCTGGCCGCGGCCCTGTTCCCCGCGGCCGGACCCACCGACGCCCTGCGGGAGGCACCATGAAGGCGACCGAAGTACCGGGGATCGCCGGCGCGTACCTGTTCGAGCCGACGCCGCACGCCGACGAACGCGGCTTCTTCTGCCGCACCTTCGACGCCGACGTGGTCCGCTCGGTGGGCGTCGACCCGGCCTCCTTCGTCCAGGACAGCGTGTCCCGCTCGGTCCGGGGCGTGCTGCGCGGCCTGCACCTGCGCTCCGGCGCGGGCGAGGCCAAGCTGGTGCGGTGCTCGTACGGGAGGATCTTCGACGTCGTCGTGGATCTGCGGGCGGACTCGCCGACGTACCTGGGCCGGGCCTACTTCGAGCTGTCCGGTGAGACGCAGGCGACGGTGTACGTCCCGGCGGGGTGCGCGCACGGCTTCCAGTCGCTGACGGAGACCTCCGACGTGTCGTACCGGATCGACCGCCCGCACGATCCGGCCGAGGACGTGACCATCGCCTTCGACGACCCGGAGCTGGCCGTCCCCTGGCCGCTGCCGGTCACCTCGACGTCCGCGCGGGACCGGCGGGCGCCGAGCCTCGCCGAGGTCCTGAAGCACCTGGAAGGGTGAGGCCGCAGTGAACACGGAAGAGCCCGACCTGCCGCGATCGCGACGGGCGAACGAGCGGCTGCACGCCATGGTCCCCGGGGGCGCGCACACCTACGCCAAGGGCGACGACCAGTATCCGGAGAACCTGGCCCCGGTGATCAGCCACGGCCGGGGTGCCCATGTGTGGGACGTCGACGGCAACCGCTACATCGAGTACGGCTCCGGGCTGCGGTCGGTGAGCCTCGGCCACGCCCATCCGCGGGTGACGGAGGCCGTGCGGCGGGAGATCGACCGGGGCAGCAACTTCGTCCGGCCGTCCATCGTGGAGGTCGAGGCCGCGGAGCGGTTCCTGGCCACGGTGCCGACCGCGGAGATGGTGAAGTTCGCGAAGAACGGCTCCGACGCCACCACCGCCGCGGTGCGCCTGGCCCGGGCCGCCACCGGGCGCCCCCGGGTGGCCGTCTGCGCCGACCATCCGTTCTTCTCCGTCGACGACTGGTTCATCGGCACCACGCCGATGTCCGCCGGTGTTCCGGCGGTGACCGGGGAACTCACGGTGGCGTTCCCCTACGGCGACCTGGCCGCCACGGAGGAACTGCTCACCCGCTACCGGGACGAGGTCGCCTGCCTGATCCTCGAACCCGCCGCCCACGCCGAGCCGCCGCCCGGGTACCTCGCCGGTCTGCGCGAACTGGCCGACCGGCACGGCTGCGTGCTGGTCTTCGACGAGATGATCACCGGCTTCCGCTGGTCGGAGGCGGGCGCCCAGGGTCTGTACGGCGTCGTTCCCGACCTGTCCACGTTCGGCAAGGCGCTGGGCAACGGGTTCGCGGTCTCCGCGCTGGCCGGGCGCCGCGAGCTGATGGAGCGGGGCGGGTTGCGTCACTCCGGGGACCGGGTGTTCCTGCTGTCCACCACCCACGGTGCGGAGACGCACGCGCTGGCCGCCGCGATGGCCGTGCAGACCACCTACACCGAGGAGGGGGTCACCGCGCGGCTGCACGCGCTCGGCGAGCGGCTGGCCGCGGGTGTCCGCGACGCCGCGGCGAGCATGGGCGTCGGCGACCACGTCGTGGTCCGGGGGCGGGCCAGCAACCTGGTCTTCGCCACCCTCGACGAGAACCGGCAGCCGTCGCAGCCGTACCGCACCCTGTTCCTGCGCCGGCTTCTCGCGGGCGGGGTGCTGGCCCCGTCGTTCGTGGTGAGCAGCGCGCTCGACGAGGCCGACATCGAGCACACCGTCGACGTGGTGGCGCAGGCCTGTGCGGTGTACCGGAAGGCGCTGGACGCCGCCGATCCCACGCCCTGGATGGCCGGACGAGCGGTGAAGCCGGTGTTCCGCCGCCTGGCGTGAGGTGAGGCGCACGGCGCGCCGGGGAGTCGACGACGCAGGCGAGCCGGCGCCGGGTCAGCGGCACTCCTGCCGGCCCGCGTCGGCTCTCCGGTCGGCGGCTTCGTCCGCCGGCCGGTCGGTCGTCGCGCGGTCGGTCAGCCGGTCGGCCGTCCGGTCGACCAGCCACGCGCTCACCGGCAGCACCGCCAGCGCGGTGCACCAGCCGCCGAGGGTGTCGGTCGCGTAGTGCGAGCCCAGGGCCACCTGCGCCCAGCCCATGGCGGCGCCGGCCACCAGCCCCGCGGCGACCACGAACGCCGTGCCGGCCGCCCTGCCGAGGCCGAGGCGGCCGGCCGCGAGCAGCGACACCATGAGGGCGAGCGCGGTGAGGAAGGCGGTGTGCCCGCTCGGATACGACAGGTTGTCGCCGTGGATGGTGCGTCCGGCGACGGGCTTGAGCAGCGTGGTCGTCCCCACGGTCAGGCCGGTGCCGGTCACGAGGAACACGGCGGCGCGCGGGTGCCGGAGCACCAGGCAGCCCGTCACGAGAACCGCGACCAGCAGCACCGCTCCCACGGGCTCCCCCAGGAAGTCCGTGACCAGGGCGACGTGCCGCCACGGCGGCCCCACCCCGTCCACCACCGCCGCGATCCGCGCGTCCGCCGCGCCCGGCTCGCTGTCGTCGGCGTACGTGGCCCCGAGGACGAGGACCACCAGCGCGGCGAGGGCGGCGATCAGCGCGAGCCACACGCGCAGCGACGACGGCAGCACCGCGGGCTCCGGCCGACCGGTCACCCGTGCTCCGCCCCCGGGCGACCTGCCGTACTCTCCCACGTCCTCGCCCACTCCCCCGCTTCGCCCGGGCCGCCGGCGGTCGCGCTGATCAGCCTCGGTCCAGCCCACCGTAGCCGTTCCGACCGGCCTGATAACAGCCGATTCGGGCCATCGCGTGGCCTACGGCTTGCGGGCCATCCCGGCGGCGATGAGCCGCTCCCAGACGGTCAACTCCCGCTCTCCGCCCAGGTGCTGCGGATCGCCTGCTGTCTCCGGACGCCACAGGGGGGCCGGGACTATCCCCGGTTCGAGGAGCTCCAGGCCGTCCAGCAGTGCCTCGATCTCGGCGTCCGTCCGCCACCGGCCGCGGCCGAAGGTCCCCTGGAGGACCTTCTCGGCCTCCGCGGTCTCCGGGTTGTTCCCGGAGCGGAAGTGACTGACGAAGAAGTAGCTGCCGGAGGGCACTCGGTCGCGCCAGTGGCGGACGATCCCGGCGGGGTCCTCCTCGTCGTTGACGTGGTGGAGGATGGCGCTGAACACGACGGCGACGGGGCGGTCGAAGTCGATCAGCTCCCGGGTGTCCGGGTGGTTGCGGATGCCCTCGGGATCGCGTACGTCGACCGGTACGACCCGTGTCCGGTCGTTCTCCTCCAGCAGCGCCCGCCCGTGGACCAGTACCTGGGGGTCGGTGTCGACGTAGACCACCCGGGTCTCGGGCGCCGTGCGCTGCGCGACCTGATGCACGTTGTCGGCGGTGGGAAGGCCGCTGCCCAGGTCGATGAACTGCCGCACCCCGGTCGTCGTCACGATCTCCCGCACCGCCCGGGTCAGCGCCGCGCGGTTGGCGAAGGCGATCGCCACCGAACCGGGAAGGTCACGTTTGAACACGTCACCGATCTCCCGGTCCACCGCGTAGTTGTCCTTGCCGCCGAGCAGGTAGTCGTAGACGCGGGCGATGCTGGGCCTGGTGCTGTCGATGGAGGAACTCTCTCCCGTCATGGCCCCCATTCTCGCCCGCGACGAGGAGCCCCGGCCACCACTTGTTTGACCTTGACACGGTGACAAGGTCTTCACTGCGGACCAGGAGGTGGTCCCGATGACCATGACGAGTCAGGACGCGGATCCGATGCGAGCGCTCAGGGATCTGGAGGACGGGCGTGCGTCCGTGCGGCTGCGGGCGGCCCTCGCGGTCGGCTCGGCGCCGGACCCGCGTTTCGTGGACAAGCTCGTCGAACGGTCCGCGATCGAGCCGGAGTTCTTCGTCCGCGACATGCTGACCTGGGCGCTCACCCGTCATCCGGTGTCCCTGACGCTTGACCGGCTGGTCGGCGAGGTCCGCTCGGACCGCCCGCAGGCACGCAGCCAGGCGCTGCACACGCTGTCCAAGATCGGGGACCGGCGGGCGTGGCCGGCGATCACCCGGGCGGTGCTCTGCGACGCCGACGACGAGGTGGCGCGCAGTGCCTGGCGGACCGCGGTCGTCCTGGTGCCCGACGGCGAGGAGCCCGCCCTGGCCGCGGTGCTGGCGACGCAGCTGGGACGTGGCGACCGGGAGACGCAGCTGAGTCTCAGCCGGGCGCTGGTCGCGCTGGGCGAGCCGGTCGTGGAGGTTCTCGATGCCGCGACGGCCGCCCCTGCGCCGCACGTGCGTGCGCACGCCCTCGCCACGCGGCGGCTGCTGCGCGACCCCGACGCGGGGTTCGCGTCGGCGATCGAGGAGGCGAAGCGCGTCGTGGCCCTCGGCGGGTCCGGTCCCGGGGGACGATAGAGCGTGTTGATCGGTGAGGTGGCGCGACGGTCCGGGGTCAGTGCCCGCATGCTCAGGCACTACGAGTCGCTCGGCCTGGTGCGGCCTTCGGGCCGCACCGGCTCCGGTTACCGGGAATACTCCCGGGAGGACATCCGGCGGATCTTCCATGTGGAGAGCCTGCGGTCGCTGGGGCTGTCGCTGCGCGAGATCGGACGCGCGCTCGACGAACCCGGTTTCGAACCCTCGGCGCTCGTCGACGACCTCATCCGCCGGACGCGCGAACGCATCGCGGCCGAGACCGAGTTGCTCACCCGGCTGCGCCGGATCGAAGCCGCGGGCCCCGGCGGCTGGGAGGACGTCCTCCAGGCCGTCGCGCTCCTCCAGGCGCTGGGTTCCAAGAGCGCGGACGCGCGCCAGCGGGCGGCCCTGTCCTCGGTCCACGAGGCGGCGGTGCCGGTGGAAGCCCTGGTCGAGGCGGCGCTGAGCGAGACGGACACCAACGTCGCCGGAGCCCTTCGGTGGGCGTTGGCGCGGTCGGGCGACGACGCCGCGGAACTGCTGGCGGAGGGCCTCGGGTCACCGGTGGCCGCGGTGCGGGTGCGTGCGGTCCAGGCACTCACCGAGCTGCCCGGCGACGCGGCCACCGCGCAGCTGCGGCACGCCCTCGCGAGCTCCGACGCCGTGGTCCGCGGGTACGCGGCACTGGCGCTGGGGACGCAGGGGGTGGCAGCCGCGGTCCCGACGCTCATCGACATGGTCGTGGCGGGCCGCAACGACACCGACGCGGCCGACGCGCTGAGCGTGCTGGCGGGCGACACCGCGACGGCGGACCGGATCGCGACCGCTCTCGTCGGCCGTCTCGCCCACGACACCACCGACGCGCCCGCGCGCGGCCGGCTGACCCAGGCGCTGGCGGGCATCCCGGGCACGAGGGCGTCCAGTGCGCTGGCCGAGCTGTCGCGGGACGCGGACCGTGCCGTCGCGCTGACCGCGGCGTACCTGCTCCGGCTGCGTGAGGCGCGGTGACGCCACGGGCGTAAATGCGTCGACAGCGCACGCTAGCGCCCGGCAGGATGTCCGCCCGTGACGAGCAGCGAACTGTGGACCCGTGAGACCGCCGACCGCTACGACGCCGAGGAGACCGAGACCGGGATGGCCTCCGCCGCCGTCCTCGGACCGACCCTGGACTTCCTCGCCGAACTCGCCGGAGACGGCCGGGCGCTGGAGTTCGCCATCGGAACCGGACGCGTGGGCGTCCCGCTGCGGGAACGCGGTGTGCCGGTGGCGGGCATCGAGCTTTCCGAGCACATGGCGGCGGTCCTGCGGCGCAAGGCGGACGAGGAGACGCTGCCGGTGTCCCTCGGGGACATGGCCACGACCGTCGTCCCCGGCGAGTTCACCCTGGTGTACCTCGTCTACAACACCATCACCAACCTGCTCACGCAGGACGAGCAGGTGGAGTGCTTCCGGAACGCGGCTCGCCATCTGGGCCCCGGCGGCCGGTTCGTCATCGAGCTGGGCGTGCCGCCGCTGCGGTTCCTGCCGCCCGGACAGGTCGCGGTGCCGTTCGACGTCTCGGAGCGGCATCTCGGCTTCGACACCTTCGACCTGGTCGAACAGGTCCTCGTCTCGCACCACTTCACCCGCGACCCGGCCGACGGCACCTACCGCCGCGACAACTCCCGGCACCGGTACGCCTGGCCCGCGGAGCTCGACCTGATGGCGCGGATCGCCGGGCTGGAGTTGGAACGCCGGGTCGGGGACTGGGACGGGGCCCCGTTCACGCAGGAATCCGCGAAGCACATCTCCGTGTGGCGCAAGCCGGCCTGAGGACGGCGCCACGCCTGAGGGAGAGTTCCCGTCGAGGGGGCTCCGCCGTGCGGAGGAGCCCCCGGTGGTCACCGGCGCACCGGTCTCAGCGCTGGCCGGCGAACCAGTCCTTCTGCGAGGCCTTGCCTGCGAGTGAGCCGCAGTTCGAGCCGTAGTTCCAGGCCTGGAGGTTGTCGATGACGCCGCCCCACTCCACGCAGGCGCCGCGCCCGAACGCGTACACCGGCCCGGCGTACGACGTGTAGTTGCCCGCGTCGGTCTGGTCCTCACTGCTGTCGACGTTGCGCACGTAGGCCACCATGTACGTCGGTGTGCCCGTCCTGTTGCGGATGGTCACGGTGCAGTTCTTGCCCGTGGACGAGTTGTAGGTGAGGTACACCGTGCCGGTGGTACCGATCGGCATGGAGTTCACCACCTTGTAGCCGGAGCCGCAGACCCCGTTGTACGACGCGGTCGCACCGGCGGTCGCCGCGCCGGCGGCGGGAGCCGACACCAGCAGCCCCGCCCCGATGGCCCCGACGGCGGTCAACGTCGCCCCTACCGCTTGCATGGAACGCTTCATGGCACCTCGATCCGTGAATCGGACGGCCTCCCCATGGTGTTGCTGAAGCCACCCGTTGAGACCTTTGCACCCCTTCGGGGGTTGTACGTCTTTGACGGATGTTTACCTGTTTTCGCGAAGAAGACCGGCGGCGTCAGTCCTCGGCCGCCGGCACCGGCATCGCCAGATGGGCGAGGTCTCCCGGCGGGGGCGTGCTGACCGGCCACAGCGGGGCGGGCGTGCCGTCGGCGACCGCGGCCGGGGCATCGGTCAGCCGCATGCGGTCGCGCAGGCGGCCGTAGAAGTCCATGGGTCCGAGGCGCACCGCCCGCAGCCTTCGGGGAGCGGCGTAGACGCCGAGCCAGTCGCCCGGATCGAGCACGCCCCGCAGCTGTCCGTCGATGCTCACGGCGGCCCGGCCGGACCGTTCGAGGATCCGCATGCCGACGGGCTCGTCCGGCGCGGTGACCACGGAGCGGTCGAACGTCATGTGCGGGGCCACCGCGGTGAAGACGAGTGCTTCCGCGCGGGGCGAGACGACCGGGCCGCCCGCGGCGAAACTGTAGGCGGTGGAACCCGTCGGGGTCGCGACGAGCAGCGCGTCGGCGGAGTACGAGGCCAGCAGCCGGCCCGCGACGTAGACGCCGACGGAGATCTGCCGGTCCCGTGACAGCTTCTCGAGCACCACGTCGTTGAGGGCCGTGACGTTCAGCGCGATGCCCCACTCGTCACCGCTCTCGCAGTCGGTCCGCACCCGCGGTGGAGGCAGCAGCGGCCCTCGCCCGTACCGCAGGAGCGCCTCCATCTCCGACGGGATCTCCAGGAGCCGGGAGGCACGCAGCGTGAGCAGCATGCGGCTCTCCGGCTCCAGGTGGTCCCCGCGGACGGCGTCGAGGGCGGAGCGCACCGCCGGTGCGGGGACCTCGGTCAGGAACCCGACCCGCCCCAGGTCCACGCCCAGGATCAGGGCGTCGTTCTCCGCGGCGAGCCGGGCGCCGCGCAGGAAGGTGCCGTCACCGCCCAGGGTGACGACGAGGTCCGGGTCGCCGGCCGCGTCCACCTCCTCCCGGGCGCTGCGCCGCCCCCCGCCGCTCCACACGTCGATGTCCGTGCACGCCACGGCGTTCTGGTCGCACCACTCCCGGACTTCCCGCGCCGCTTCGGCGGCGCCCTCCCGACCGCCGTGGACCACGAGTCCGACCCGCTCGATCGTCACCACTGCCTCCCTGCTCCCGGGCCGCGCTCCGGGGACGGCGAACGACGGAATCCTCGCCGACCCTCGCGGCGGGGCGGGCCGCGACATGCCGGGCGCCCTCCTCCGTCCGGCGAGTCGCACATCAGGTACCGAGTAGGTACCATGCGGGTATGCCATCACTCAACGTGACCTTCACCGAGGAAGAAATGGAAGGCGTCCGCGCTGCCGCCGCGGCCGAGGGCAAGAGCCTCAAGCAGTACATGCACGACCTCGGTGTCCGCGAGATGCAGCGCAAGCGGTTCGTCGCTGGGGCCGTCTCCTGGGCGGACCGGCTGCGCGCCGAGTTCGACGAGGCGTTCCCGGACGAGATCCCCCCGTCCCAGCGTGGCGAGGGAGTCAGCGCCGCCTGATGAGCGAGCCCCTGTACATAGATGTCCCCTGGCTCCTGGACGTCCAGGACGCCGCTCTGGACAACGAGGACGTGTCGGTCACGGACTACTCGGCGCTCGTCGCGGCGGTGGCACGCCACAAGACGCGCATGCCGACCCTGGCCGCCTCGAACCCCGACAGCGCCTGGCGGGCGGCCGCCCTCCTGCACACCGTGGTGCGGCTCGAACCGCTCCCCCACCGCAACAGCCTCTTCGCGGCCTTCGTCACCGGTCAGTACATGGACCAGTCCGGGGAGGGCATCGATCCACCCTACGGGGCCCTGTCCGACCTGATCAGGAAGGTCCGCGAGACCCGGCTGAGCATCTACGAGATCGCCGACGTGCTCCGCTCCTGGCGCATCTGACCGGCGCGGCCGTCACCGCGCGGCCGTCACATCCCCCGCCAGATATTGTCGAACGCCGCTTCCTCGATGCTGCGGCGCTGCCGGGTGGCGGCCAGCTCCACCACGGCGTCGTGCACCGCGGCGAGGACCGTCGCGATCCGGTCGTCCTCGGGATCCGTCGGCCGGTCGGCCGACTCGTGCCGGACGCCGACCGCGGCCGCGAGACCCACCAGCACCGGATCGCCGCCGACCCAGCGGTCGGTGGCGCGCCGGCGGGCCGACGGATCGGCCGGGGACGGCCGGTCGGCACCGCGCCGTGCGTTCCGCCACGGGCGCCCGCGGCCACCGTCGTCCGGGCCCGCGGCGGCGAGGTACTGCGCCGCCAGGCCGTCTCCCCGGCGCCACAGCCAGTCCGTCACCGACTCGGCCGGCTCCTGCCCGGCCAGGGACGCCGCCGCAGCGTCGAGGAGCCGGTCACCGGAGCCGCTCGGCGAGACGGACCGCAGGAGGGAACCGTCCAGCGCGACCGTCCCGGCTTCCAGCAGGTCGATCAGTTCCGCTCCGGCCAGGGCCAGTGACAGGTCACCACGCTCGACCGGGTAGTCGGAGGGGACCTCAAGGGAGACGATCGTCAGGTCGTGCGCTGTGGTCATGGCGGAACTCCCCATCTGTCACATCAGCTGCGACACGCCTGCCGCGACCCTGCTCAGCCTACCCACGGCCGCAGCTTCTCGGGGTTGCGGACCGCCCAGATGCGGCTGACACGGCCTTCGGAGACGTCGAAGGCGGCCACCGTCATGACCACGCCGTCGCGCCGGGCCACCAGTCCCGGGACTCCGTTGACCGAGCGCTCCAGCAGTTCGAGGCCCGGGGCCCTGTCGGCGATGGCGGCCATGTACTGGGCGATGCGGGCGCCGCCCTCGACCGGCCGCAGGACGGCGCCCACCATGCCGCCACCGTCGGCGGTCATGACGGCGGCCGGGTCGAGCAGGTCGACCAGCGCCGCGATGTCCTTCGTCTCCCACGCCGCCTTCACCTGCCGCACGACGTCCGCCTGCACCGCGGGGGCCGCCCGGACCCGGGCGTCGCGCACCCGGCGCCGGCCCGACGCCGCGAGCTGCTTGCAGGCCGCGGGGGTCCGGCCGAGGATGCCCGCGATCTCGGCGAAGGGGTAGCGGAAGACGTCGTGGAGTACGAAGGCCACCCGCTCCGCGGGGGTCATCGACTCCAGGACGACGAGGAAGGCCATGGTCACCGACTCGTCCAGGACCATCTGGTCGGCGGGGTCGGCGCCGTGTCCGCGGTCCCGCTCGGCGTGGGCGGGCAGCGGGTCCGGCAGCCACGCGCCCACATAGCGTTCGCGCCGGGCCCGCGCCGAGCCGAGCACGTCCAGGCAGACCCGGCCGGTGACCGTCGTCAGCCAGGCGCCCGGGGACACTATCTCCTCCTGCCTGCCGGGCGGCAGCGCGTACCAGCGCGCGTAGGCCTCCTGCACGGCGTCCTCGGCCTCGGCCAGCGAACCGAGCAAGCGGTAGGCGACATTGATCAGTTGGCGCCGCTCTCCGACCGTCGCGTCGGTCCTCGTCCCCGCCGACCCCATGCCCGACCGCCCCCTCGCCTTACCTTTCGCCGACCCGCTTCGTCGGGCTGGTGAAACCTTACCGATCTACTGCCCCCCGGGCGGAAAAGGGGACCGCGGCATGGCAACCCAGGCGACGGCGCAGCACCGGATCTCGTTCCTGCGGATCGCGATCGCACTGCAGACCCTGACCATCTTCCTCCAGGCGGTCTCCGCCGGACTGTTGCTGACCGCCTCCTACGGGGAGACGCTGCACAGCGTGGGAGCCCGGGTGATGTACGGGGCGTCGATGCTGTACGTGCTCGCGGCGGTGCTGGCGTGGAAGCCGGGCGGCGGCCCGCTCCGGCCCGTCTGGCACTCCTGCGGCTTCCTGGTCCTCGCCTCGGTCCAGGTCGTGCTCGGCATCGCGCACGTCCCGTCGGTCCACCTTCCGCTGGGCGTCCTGATGTTCGGGCTGAGCGTGCTGGCGCTGGCGCGGCGGTGAGCGCCCCCGCGCCGCGGGGATCACGCGCGCTGCCGGGCGTGGCGAAGACAGGAGGCGGCCACCACGAAGGGCCACAGCGACTGGAGCGAGGTCACCACGCGTTCCGCGACGCCTGCGTCGCCGTGTCGCCCCATCTCGATCAGGAACCACACCCCGCCGGCGGCCATCAGGGCCGTCGCGACGACCGAGGGCGCCAGACGCAGCGCCCAGGGAGCGGCCGCACCTCCGTTGATCGCCAGCACCGGCCACACCGCCAGGAGGATGAACCCGACCACCACCACCGCGCCGTGGCGCAGGGAGCCCCCGCTGCTCGGCGCGGGGAGCGCCACCAGGACCAGCGCGGCGAGCCCGCCACCGCCCAGCGCGACGCGTCCGGCGGTGGCGGCGGGCCGCAGTCCCCAGGCGGTCAGCAGGTGGCAGACCCCCAGGGCGAGGAAGGCCGTCGTCATCACCCAGAACCCGGCGGCTCCGTAGGACCCCAGCACGCTGATGGTCTGCGTGACGGGATCGTAGGAAGACCCTTCGACATACGCCGCGCCGGTCCAGCCTGCGACCAGCAGCACGGGTGCACATCCCGACGACAGCAGGACCCATCTGGGGACAAATCGCATCGGACAACCATAGAGCGCACGCCCGTACGAAGCCGCGCCCACGGCTCTCACACGGGCGGGTTGAGTGTGCGGAAGTACGTCCAGCTCGTCTCGTTCGGCTCGCTCCACCGCTCCGGTGCCCGCGCGAACCGCGGGTGGTGGTCGGCGATGCAGGCGCGGGTGCGCTCGGGCACCTCGGCGTACGAACCGAGCTTGCGGCCCCGGCAGTGGAAGGTGAGGCCGCCGGGCCGTTGCCCCCGGGCCATCCACGGGAGCCACGGGGACATCCGGGTCCACGACATGGTCGCCGGGACACTGGGGGCCGGGCCGGCCAGGTCCGCGCGGTGGGCGAAGAACTGGAAGAGCTCCAGGGCCTTGTAGGTGTCGCCGGCCGAGTGGTGGGGGTACTGGGCCACCGGCAGGGGGGAGGGGTAGGCGAGCGGGATCTCCAGGCTGAAGCAGACCTGGTCGCCGAGGTCGGTCGTCGGGACCGGGAAGGGGCGCCACTTCTGGTTCGCCGGGTCGTTCCAGACGTGCACCACCGGCAGGTCCCGCCAGGTCTCCAGGATCTCCCGGGTGACGGGGTCCAGGTAGAAGGCGGCCTCACGGGTGAGCAGCCGGTAGGCGTCCGGACCGTCGTCGGCGTCCTGGACCAGGCGGGCGACGTTGACGCCCTCGAAGCCGAAGACGTGCTCGTAGGGCTCGTCGGGAGCCCACGCGTACACGTTTCCGGACCACCAGTACGTGACCTCTTCGCCGTCGAGGGAGGCCCGGGTGCGGGCGAGGGAGCGGAGCGACTGCGCGGGTGTCGTCATGGGAAGTACTCTGCGCGACCGCCACCCGCACCGGGCGGGAAATGACACGACCCGCCCCCCGAAACGGCCGGAAGCATCCGTTCCGGGGCAGGGCACGCCTCGGTCAGCCGCGGACCGGTGACGGCGCCGGGGTCCGCTGCTCCAGCGGGACGACCGCAGGACCCGCGTCCTGGCCGAGGAAGAACCGGCGCACCACGCGCTCGGCGGCGTGGCCGTCGTCGTACTGGCAGAAGCGGGCCCTGAAGGCGGCGCGCAGGGCGGCGGCCTCGGAGCCGCGCCAACGGCCGCTGCGGAAGGTGTCGATGAGTTCGTCCTCGGTGGTGGCGACCGCTCCCGGAGTGTCGCCGGGCCGGCCGGAGAGGAGGTCGAAGGTGACGCCGCGGACCTGGGAGTAGATCTCCCAGTCGTCGGCGTATATGACGATGGGCCGGTCGAGGTTGGCGTAGTCGAAGGTGAGGGACGAGTAGTCGGAGACGAGCGCGTCCGCCGCCAGGCAGAGGTCCTCGACGCGGGGGTGACGGGAGACGTCGAGGACGGCGCCCTGTTCGGCGAGGCCCCTCAGCTCGGGCGTCAGGTCGTCGAAGTGGTGGGTGCGGACCATCAGGACGAAGTCGTCGCCCAGGACCTTGGCCACCCGCGCCAGGTCGAAGGACGGGGTCCAGTCCGTCCGGTAGTCGCGGTGGGTCGGCGCGTACAGCAGGGCGGTCCTGCCCGGGGCTATGCCGAGCCGGACGCGGACGGCGGCGACGTCCGCGGCATCCGCGCCGTAGTACCGGTCGTTGCGCGGGTAGCCCGTGTCGAGGGACGCGTAGGAGCCGGGGTAGGCGCGCTCCCACTGCTTGGTGGAGTACTGGTTGGAGGAGACGCTGAGGTCCCAGCGGTCCACGCGTTCGAGGAGGCGGTCGAAGTCCATGCCCCTGGCCGCCGCGGGGTAGGCGCGCTGGTCCAGGCCCATGCGCTTGAGCGGGGTCCCGTGGTGGGTCTGCAGGTGGAGCTGACCGGGGCGCTTGACGATGTGGTCGGGGAAGTCGACGTTGTTCACGAAGTACCGTGCGCGGGCCATCACCTCCCAGTAGCGGCGTGAGTCGCGCACCACGTGGTCGATGCCGTCGGGGACCCGGCCGGCCAGTTCCTTGCGCACCACCCACACGCCGTGCACCTGCGGGGCGAGTTCCCTGGCCTTCTCGAAGACGGCGAGCGGGTTGCAGGACGGCAGCCGGTCCCAGTACGAGGTGTAGACGGCGAGGCCGGGGTCCGGGGTGCGCCTGCGCTGCAGGGTGTACAGCCCGGCGTACGCGCGCTTGCCGGCCTTGTTCTTGGCCCTGACGACCTTCTTCGGCCCCACCGTCTTGGCGCGCGCGGCGAGTTGGGCGGCCTGGTAGGCGCGGAAGAGCCGTTTGGCCACGGCCCGCATGTACACCCCCGTCGGTCCCCCGGGCATCGTGAAGCCGGCCGGGACATGCCGCGCGTAGAAGTCGGCGGTGCGGTCGAAGAACTCCCGGCGGTCGGCGACCCTCACCCGCTCGGGACGCTTGAGCGCGAACAGCATGTGGAACACGGCCCGCTCGAACAGCATGGGCGTGGCCCAGGCCAGCTCGGGCCGCTGGGCGAGGAACGCGAACAGCCCCTCGTACTGCGTGAAGATGTCGAAGTGCTTGCGCCCGGGGGTCTTCGTGATCGCGCCCTGGCGGCGCTGGCGGTACTCGACCCCGACCCGGTCCAGACAGCCGATGCGCTCGGCCGTGACCATCGCCATGTGGGTGACGGGCGCGTCCTCGTACAGGCCGGGCGCGTACTGGAAGCCCTGGCCGACGAAGAACTCGCGGCGGAACGCCTTGTTCCAGGCGACCAGGAACAGGTGCACGTACTCGGGCCGTTCCTCCAGGCGGAAGACGTCGGTGCCCGCCCGCTCGATCAGGTCCGCGGCCTGACTGCGGCCGCCCTTGCCCCACCAGTAGGTGCGCACGTGGTCGAAGACCAGGATGTCCAGGTCCCCGACGGCGTCCAGCCGGGCGGCCAGCGCCTCCAGCAGGCCGGGGGTGTAGGAGTCGTCGCTGTCGAGGAAGAGGACGTAGTCGCCGCGCGCCTGCCGGAGCCCCGCGTTGCGCGCCCGCCCCAGGCCGGCGTTCTCCGGGAGGTGCACGGCCTTGAGCCGGGCGTCGCGGGCGGCGTACTCGTCGATGATCGCGCCGCAGGAGTCCGGTGAGCAGTCGTCGACGGCGATCACCTCGAGGTCCCGGTAGGACTGCCCCAGTACCGAGTCCAGACATTCGCGAAGGTATCCCTGCACCTTGTACACGGGGACGACAATGCTGAACCGAGGCATGCGGACAACTCCAGGTGAAGCGTGGGTGAATCGTGGCTGGACAGGGAGACCAGTGACGCTTGTGAAACGTTGTACATGCACGGTGAATGTCTCGGGAAGGACGGATCCGGCATTCGTCTCGGACGGGAGCGATGAGTTCGGGGAACGCATCGGGTCCACCCTGTATGACTCGGATCATCGCGGACATCTCGATCTCCCTCGACGGCTGGGTGACCGGACCGGATCCCGGCCCCGGCAACGGTCTGGGGGCCGGCGGCGAGGCGCTGCACACCTGGGCGTTCTCGGACGACCCGGAGGAGCGCCGGATCGTGCGGGAGACCACCGCCCGCTCGGGCGCCGTCGTCCTCGGCCGTCGGCTCTTCGACCTGGTCGACGGGCCGGGCGGCTGGGACGACACCGTCGGTTACGGCGCCGCGGAGGTCGGCAAACCCCCGTTCGTCGTCGTGACGAGCGCGCCCCCGGCCTCGGTCCGGCTCACCGGCCTCGACTGGACGTTCGTCACGACGGGGCTGCCCGACGCCGTCACCGCGGCGCGCGAGCGGGCCGAGGCGGCTTCGGCGGACCGTGGCACGGACCTCGACGTCGTCCTCATGGGCGGCGGCGCCCTGATCGGCTCGGCGCTCGACGCCGGGCTGGTCGACCTGCTGTCCCTGCACCTGGCTCCCGTCGTGCTGGGCTCCGGAACACCGCTGTTCACCGGCGGGACACCGCGCACCCTGGTCCGACGGAGCGCGAACGCCACCCCCAACGCCACCCACCTGCTCTACGAGGTCCGCCGAGTCCGCCGACCTGCTTCGGGACGAACGGCCCCCGGGGACCGAGCGGTTCAGGGACCATGAGGCATGCGACCGGACGGCTGGTACCTCACCGAAGACCTCGGCGACTTCCTGACCCGGGCCTGGGACTTCCTGTGCTCGCGCCCCGCCCCGCACACCACGCCCCTGACGGCGATCGAGAAGCTGCGCACGCAGGGCGGGAAAGGGGGCGCGGCCGCGGCCGGTGCGGGAGCGACCCTCTTCGGGTGGCTGGAGGAAGGCGGCGAGGTCCGGGCCGCCTTCCTGCGCCCGCCGACCGGCCGGCTGACCCTCACCGCCCTCTCCCCCGGGCAGGCCGACCGCTTCGCCGCCCACCTGGTGGGCCTCGGCGTCCGTCCCACCGGCGTCCTCTCGGACGAGGAGACCGCCGCCGCGTTCGCCGGGGCCTGGCGAGGGCACACCGGCGCCGCGCACGTGCGCGGTTGGGGCGCCCGTCTCCACCGGCTCGGCACGCTCACCCCGCCGCAGCCCGTTCCGGCGGGCCGGGGCCGGCCCGTGGGCGAGCGGGAGCACGGTCACCTCATGCGCTGGTGCCGTGAGTTCGCCGCGGACGTCGGCGAGGCGGCGACCGTCGACGCCGCGTCCTGGGCCGGCACGCGCTTCGCCGAGAAGCGGTACACCTTCTGGGAGACCCCGGACGGCACGCCCGTCGCCATGGCAGGCGCGAACCCCCTGGTCGGCGGGCAGGTCCGGATCGACCCCGTCTACACCCCCGCCAGGCAGCGCGGGCGCGGCTACGCGGGCGCCGTGACGGTCGAGGTCAGCCGGGCCGCGCTGGCGGCGGGTGCGAAGGAGGTCGTGCTGTTCACCGACCCCGCCAACCGCACCAGCAACGCCCTCTACCGGCGCATCGGATACGTCCCGCTCGCCGACTTCTGCGCCTACGACTTCACCTGCGCCGGCCGGCACCCGTAGGCGCCCGGTACGGCCATTGACGGCGGTGGGCCGCGCCCCTACGGTGCCCTCACCGCGCGACCCGCGATCGGTCCCGAGAATCCCCGGGGGGATGGTGGCAGGGCGATGAAGGCAGTGGTCCAGGAGCGGTTCGGCCCGCCGGACAGCTTGCGGGTGAGCGACGCCGACCGGCCGCAGGCCGGGGCCGGCCAGGTGCTGGTGCGGGTGCGCGCCGCCGCGGTGAACCCCTACGACTGGCACATGCTGCGCGGAGACCCGTACGCGGCACGGCTGTTGGGCGGCATGGGGCTGACCCGGCCGAAGTCCCCGGTGGCCGGCATCGAGGCGGCGGGGGTGGTGGAGCGGGTCGGCGCGGGCGTGCGGGGGCTCGCCCCCGGCGATCCGGTCCTGGGCTTCTGTCCGGGTGCCTTCGCCGAGTACGCGTGCACCTCCGCACCGCTGCTGGTGCCGGTGCCCGCGGGGCTGACGTTCGAGCAGGCGGCGGCCCTGCCGATGGGTGGGGTGACCGCCCTGCGGGGCATCCGGACCGTCGGCCGCGTGCGGTCCGGGCAGCGGGTCCTGGTCAACGGGGCGGGCGGCGGCGTGGGCACCTTCGCGGTGCAGATCGCGGCGCTCCTGGACGCGGAGGTCACCGCGGTGTGCAGCGCCGGCAACGCCGACCTGGTGCGTTCCCTGGGCGCGGCCCACGTCCTGGACTACGCCCGGCAGGACTTCACCGACGGGCGCGAGCGCTACGACGTCGTCCTGGACAACGTGGGCAACCACCCGCTGCGCCGGTTGCGCCGGGCGCTCACCCCGGCGGGCGTCCTGGTGGCCAACGGCGGCGGCTCCCCCGGCCGCGTGTTCGGGGCGATCGGCGCCATGCTGCAACTGGCGGCGGTCAACGCGGTCACGCGGCAGCGGCTGCGTCCGATCCTCCCCGCGACGCCGGACGGACCGGCCCACGAGGACCTGCTCGCCGTCACCGCGCTCGTCGAGGCCGGGCAGCTCACGCCCGTGGTCGGCCGGACCTTCGCCCTGGCCGACACCGCGCAGGCGGTACGGCACGTCGAGGAGGGACACGCCCGCGGCAAGACCGTGATCACCGTGTCGTGAGCGTCCCGCGAGGGCGGTCGCCGTGCCCGCGCCTCAGCGAAAGCCCGTGCGCGGTGCCGTGACCTCGACGGTGTCCTTCACCAGGGCCAGCGCCGCGCCCACCGGGCTCGACCGTCCGCCGCTGACGGTCACGTCGCCCGCGTCCGGACAGCCGAAGACCACGGCCTTCTCGGGCCCGGTCAGTGCGTGCAGCGGGTCCCCCGGCTCCGTCTCCTCGAGCCGTACGCGCACGATGCCGGGCTCGGCCACCGACGCGCCGGCGACCGCCCGCAGCCGACGGGACCGGGACGCCGCGTCCCGGGCCCGGCCGGCGGTGCTCCCGTCCACGGGCTGCGCCCGCACGCGCACCTCGGCCGGGTCCCAGTCCCAGGCCAGCGCGGCCAGCAGCCGCATCTTGGTGGCGGCGTCCGCGCCCGACAGGTCCGCCGAGGGGTCCGCCTCCGCGATGCCCCTCAGCCGCGCGGCGCCGATCGCGTCGTCCAGCGTGTCGCCTTCGGCGAGACGGTCGAGGACGAAGGTGACCGTGCCGTTGGGGCAGGCGCGGATCGTCCGGCAGTCCAGGCCGCGCAGGGAGCTCCGCGACAGGTCGCCCGCCGGGAGGGCCGCCCCGGTGGCTCCGGAGATCCGGATCATGCTGCCGCCCGCCCGGGCGGCCGCGTCGAGCCGGCGCCAGTGCGTGAGCAGGTGGCTCTTGGTGGCCGTCACCACGTGGACGCCCCGGCGCAGTGCGGTCACCGCCTCCTGCGCGGCGCGCTCCCGCGCTCCGGGTGAGGACGGGACGGCCTGGACGAACACCCGCGCGCCGGTGCGGTCGAGGGTCTCCTCCAGCGGCCGCACGGGACCCCACTCCGCGCGCGGCGGCACCGACCCGTCCGCGCCCGTCCCGCACTGGGCCCCGCTCGCGCGTACGGCGGCCACCCGCGGCCGTACGCCGTGACGGCGCGCGAGTGCGTCGCCGTCCCGGGCCAGCCGGTCGACGAAGGCCCGCCCGACCGGGCCGTACCCGGCGAGGACCACATCGGTCCCGGTCGCTTCCGCAGCTTCACCCATGGACCCGGGATCCTCTCACATCACCGACCGTGCCGAACCATCAGCGGGAAGGCCGTACCAGGCCGGAGCGGTAGGCGTGGGCGACCAGTTGGGCCCGGTCCCGGGCGCCGAGCTTGGTCTTGGCGCGCTGGACGTGGGTGCGTACGGTCAGCGGGCTGAGGAACAGTTCAGCCGCGATCTCCTTGTCGGACTTGCCGTCCGCGACCAGGGCGGTGACCTCGCGCTCGCGGGCGGTGAGGGCGGCCAGGTCCTCGGGCGGCACGGGAGAGGCCGCGGGGTCGGGGGAATCGAGGAACCGGGTGATGAGGCTGCGGGTGGCGGCGGCGGACAGGAGGGCGTCCCCGGCCGCCACCGTGCGGATGCCGTCGAGGAGTTCCTCCGCCGTGACGTCCTTGCCGAGGAACCCGCTCGCGCCGATGCGCAGGGCCCGGGCGACGTGCTCGTCGGTCTCGAAGGTGGTGAGGACGAGCACCCGGGTGTTGCGCAGGTCCGGGTCGGCGCAGATGGCGGCGGTGGCGGCGAGTCCGTCGGTGCCGGGCATACGGATGTCCATGAGGACGAGGTCGGGCCGGTGGGCGCGGGTCAGCGCCACGGCGTCCCGGCCGTCGGCGGCTTCGGCGACCACGGCCATGTCCTCGCTGGAGTCGATCAGGATGCGGAAGGTCGCCCGCAGCAGGGCCTGGTCGTCGGCGAGCAGCACGCGGATGGTCATGAGGGCTGTTCCCTTGGTGGTGGCGGGGCGGGGAGTTCCGCGGTGACGGCGAAGCCGCCTTCCGGCAGTGTGCCCGCGCTGAGGCGTCCGCCGGAGGTCCGGGCGCGTTCCCGCATGCCGATCAGGCCGTAGCCGCCGCCGGGGCCGGGCGGCCGCGGGGCGGCACCGCCGTCGTCGGTGACCGTGAGGGTGAGGCGGTCGTGGGCGCAGGCGAGGTGCACGTCCGCCGTTGCGGCGTCGGTGTGCTTGGTGACGTTGGTGAGGGCCTCCTGCACGATCCGGAAGGCGGTCAGGTCCGCTCCGGGCGGCAGGGCACGCCGCGTGCCCCGGACGGTGACGGTGACGTGGAGCCCGGCGGAGCCGAACGCCGAGACCAGTTCGGGGAGTCGGGCGAGACCGGGCGGGGGTTGCAGGTCGTCGGCACCGTCGGCGTCGTCGGGCCTGCGCAGGAGGCCGACGGTGGCCTTCAGTTCGCGCAGTGCCGACCCGGTGGTGCCGGTGAGGTGGGTGAGGATCTCCTGGGCCTGCTCGGGGTGGGTACGGGCGAGGTGGGCGGCGGTCGTGGCCTGGGCGTTGGCCAGCGCCATGTGGTGGGCGACGACGTCGTGCAGTTCCCGGGCGATGCGGATGCGCTCCTCGGCGACGCGGTGGCGGGCCTCCTCCTCGCGGGTGCGTTCGGCGTGCTCGGCCCGGGTGTGGACGGCGTCCAGATAGGCGCGTCGGCTGCGCACCGCGGTGCCGGCCAGGACCGGCAGCAGGATCCAGAACACGGGGCCGACGCTCTCGTCCACCCATGGCTGGCCGTTCCGTCCGAAGAGCAGGGCGGCGGGGACGACCAGCGCGAGGGTGAGGCCGTAGCAGGCGTACGCGGTCCGCTGCGGGGTGCGGACCGCCAGTTCGTAGAGCGCGATGAGGACGGGCAGCAGCAGGAGCGGGAAGACCAGGTGGGCCAGGGCGACGGAGACGGCGGCGCAGACGGCGGTGACGAGGACGGCGGCGCGCGGGTGGCCGCGGCGCGGGACCAGGCCCGCGGCGGCCGCGAGAGCCAGGGGCTGGCCCGCCCACCAGCCGAGGTCTCCGTGTACGTACTGCCGGCTGGTGACGGCGAGCACCAGCAGCAGGAAGGCCGTCTCGACGAGGTGCGGGTGGCTGTCGGCGTACCGCCGGCAACTGCTGAGCATGGTGTCCTCCTGGGACCAGGATCGCCGATGCGCCGGGCGCGCGTCGGGAGGCCGCCCGTGTCCCGCACGAGCGGCCCTCCGGCGGCGCGGGTCAGGCGCGCACCGTGTCCTGGCGGTCGGCGTCGGGCACGGCCGCGAGCCCGGGCGCGGCGGCGGCCCGGCGGCCGAGGGCCTCGCCCTCCACGTCGACCCGCGGCAGCAGCCGGTCCAGTCGGCGCGGCAGCCACCAGGCGCGCTCGCCGAGCAGGACGAGGACGGCGGGCACGAACGCCATGCGGACGACGAAGGCGTCGAACAGGACGGCGACCGCCAGGCCGAAGCCGACCATCTTCAGCAGGGTTTCGCCGCCGGTCATGAACCCTCCGAAGACGGACGTCATGATGACCGCGGCGGCGGTCACGACCCGGCCGCTGTGGCGGAATCCGGTGACGACGGCCTCGGCGGGACGCTCTCCGTGGATGACGGCCTCCCGCATCCGGGAGACGAGGAACACCTGGTAGTCCATGGCAAGGCCGAAGACGATGCCCACCAGCATCAGCGGCATCGTGCTCATGATCGGTCCGGTCTCGTCGACGCCCAGGAGTCCGGAACCGTGGCCGTTCTGGAAGATGGTGACCAGAACCCCGAAGGACGCCCCGACCGACAGCAGGAAGCCGAGGGCGGCCTTGAGCGGTACGAGCACGGAGCGGAAGACGAGGAGCAGCAGGAGGAAGGCCAGGCCCACCACGACCAGGAGGTAGGGGATCAGGGCGTCCGTCATCTTCCGGGCGACGTCGATGTTCAGGGCGGTGGTACCGGTCACCTCGAAGGTCGCGCCGGTGGCGGACTCGGCCGCGGCGCGCTCGGCGCGGATGGTGCGGACGAGTTCCTCGGTCCGCTCGCTGGTGGGCGCGGTGGACGGGACGGCCTGGATCACCGCGGTGTCCTCGGCCGCGTTGAACCGGGGCGGCGACACGGACACCACGCCGTCGGTGCCGGCGACCCGCTCGGACACGGCCGCGACCGCGGAACGCGGGTCGTCGGCCCGCCGGGCGTCCACCACGAGGGTCAGCGGGCCGTTGAACCCGGGCCCGAAGCCGTCCGCGAGGGCGTCGTACGCCCGGCGCTCGGTGGTGGAGGTGGGCTTCGCCTCGTCGCCCGGCATGCCGAGCCGCAGGTCCAGCGCCGGTACGGCGAGTGCGCCCAGGAGGATCACCGAGCCGAGCAGCACGGGCACCGGGCGGCGCCGGACGAACCGGGCCCAGCGGGCGCTCCACGCCCCGGCCTCCCGGACGGCACCGGCGGCACCGGCGTGCGGACCCTTGCGGAAGCGGCGTGCCGGACGCGTGCTCGGCCCCTTGCGGACCCGGCGGGCCAGCAGGGCGTCGGGCCAGAAGCCGCACAGCGCCGGGACCAGGGTGAGGGTGATCAGCACCGCGAGGACGACGGCGCCGGCGGCGGCCAGGCCCATCTTCGTCAGCGACGGCACTCCGATCACCGACAGGCCGGCCAGCGCGATGACGACGGTGAGCCCGGCGAAGACGACCGCGGAACCGGCCGTGCCCACGGCCAGCCCCGCCGCCTCCCGGGCGTCGTTCCCCTGGGCGCGCTCCTCGCGGTAGCGGGAGACGACCAGCAGGGCGTAGTCGACGCCGACCGCGATCCCGATCATCATGGCCAGGTCGGCGGTGGCCGTGGACATGCCGAGGGCGCTGCCCAGCGCGATGATCGAGGCGAGGGTGAGGGCCACGCCCACGACGGCGGTGATCAGCGGCAGTCCGGCGGCGGCCAGCGAGCCGAAGGTGATCAGCAGGACCACCGCGGCGACGGCGATGCCCAGGAACTCGCCGATCCCGGCCGGCGGCTCACCGGCCACGGCGCCCCCGCCGGCCTCGACGGTCAGACCGGAGGTCCGGGCCTTCTCCACCGCCTCGGTGAGGTCCTTCCGGCCGGCGTCCGTCACGTTGTCGTCGGTCACCTCGTAGGTGACGGTGGCGTACGCCGTGGTCCCGTCCTCGCTGACCGTCGACGCGTCGAGAGGATCGGAGACGGCGGCGACCTGCGGCCCGTCGGCCACCTCGGCGACCAGGGTGTCGATCGCCGCCCGGTACTCGGCCGCCGTGACCTTCCGTCCGTCCGGTGCGACGAGGACGATCCGGGCACTCGCGCCTTCGGCCTCGGCGTCCGGGAACCGCTCGTTGATGAGGTCGAACGCCTGCTGGGACTCGATGCCGGGCATCGGGTCCGAGTCGTCGGCCGCCTCGCCGGCGCTCATGGCGGCGAGCACGACGCCGAGGAGGACGGCTGCCCAGGACAGCGTCACCCAGCGGCGCCGTCGGAAGGCACCGCGGCCCAACCGGTACAACAAAGTTGCCATGGAGAGGTCTCCGCATCTGATCTGGGGAACCTCTCCAGCCTCGTCGGGCGGGCCCCGCCCCGTCGTCGTCCGCGCCGACCATCGCGTGTACTCAGTTTCGAGTACCGCCGCCCGCGGCCGGGCCCCTCCCCTCCCCCGTGAAGCGCAGGTCCACCGAGGTGGCCGCGAAGGCCAGCGGGCCGGGAAGGAGGGGGATCAGTACGGGGATCGACCAGGCGAGCAGCGCGGCCAGGACGACCGCGCCGGCCAGCAGGAGGGTGCCGCGGAGGTCGGCGAGGGAGCGCAGGAGGCCCTCGCGCGGAGACAGTGCGTGCGGTGCCGGCAGCGCGGTCGTGCGCAGGGCCAGTACCGCGATGCCGAGGGTGAGCAGTGTCAGCGCGGGGGCCATGACGTCCGCGCCGGGCAGGGTGGTGCGGGTCAGCGCGGAGTCCACCAGCAGGACGCAGGCGAGGAGCGGCACGGCCAGTCCGCCGGCGAGTGAGCCGCGGGTCAGCCGGGCGCGCAGGTGTCCGGCGTACGTGCCGGTGTCGACGGGCACCCCGTCCTCGGCCGCCCGGCGCAGGGTGGCCGAGGCGGCGGCGAACGCGGCCGGTGCGGTGACGACGGGAAGGCAGGCCACGGCGGTGAGCAGCCCCACCAGCAGCATGTCGGCGAAGAGGGTGAAGCCGGACGAGAAGACCTCGCCGGGCTCCCTGCGGTCGTGCGGCGGCAGTGCGGGCACCTGGGTCATGGGGTCAGCCCTTCAGTCCGGAGGTGGCCATGCCCTGCACCAGGTAGCGCTGGAAGACGAAGAAGAACAGCACGATCGGCAGTACGGAGAGGACCGACATGGCGAACATGGGGCCGTAGGCGGAGGTGCTGGACTGGTCGACGAAGCTGCGCAGGGCCAGGGTGATGGTGAACTTCTCCGGGGCGAACAGGTAGATCATCTGCGTGAAGAAGTCGTTCCAGGTCCAGATGAACGTGAAGATCGCCGTGGTGATCAGCGACGGCCGGCTCAGCGGCAGGGTGAGCGACCAGTACGTGCGGAAGGCGCCGCAGCCGTCGATGCGCGCCGACTCCTCCAGCTCGCGGGGCAGCCCGCGCATGAACTGGACGATGAGGAAGACGAAGAACGCCTCGGTGGCCAGGAACTTCGGCAGGATCAACGGCCAGTAGGTGTCCACCATGCCGAGCCGGTTGAAGATGATGTACTGCGGGATCAGCACGACGTGGTGCGGCAGCATCAGGGTGGCGACCATGAAGGCGAACATCGGCTTGCGCATCCGGAAGCGCAGCCGGGCGAAGGCGTAGGCGGCCAGGGAGCAGGACAGCACGTTGCCGACGACGGCGCCGCCCGCGATCAGCAGGGAGTTCCACAGCAGCCGGCTCACCGGGACCCCGGAGACTCCGTCCAGGGCGGTCGTGTAGTTCGACCACTCCAGGTGGCTGGGCCACAGGTCCAGGCTGGTCACCACCTCGTCGGCCGGTTTGAGGGAGGTGGCGAGCAGCCAGGCCAGGGGGTACAGCAGGACGAGCAGTCCCGCCAGGGCGATCGTGTGCGGCAGCCATCGCCGGGCGTTGGGGTTCATCGTCCCTCCTCGTCCGCGTAGAAGACCCAGGACCTGGAGGTCCTGAACAGGATCAGGGTGATGACGCCGATGGCGATCAGCAGCAGCCAGGCCATGGCCGCCGCGTAGCCCATGTGGGAGGCGGTGAAGCCGCGTTCGTAGAGGTAGAGCGTGTAGAACAGGGTCGAGTCGGCGGGACCGCCCTCGCCGCCGCTGACCGCGAAGGCCGGGGTGAACACCTGGAAGGACTGGATCATCTCCAGGACCAGGTTGAAGAAGACGACCGGGGACAGCATCGGCACGGTGACGGACACGAACTGCCGCCATCGGCCCGCACCGTCCAGTGCCGCCGCCTCGTACAGTTCGGGCGAGATCTGCTGGAGCCCGGCGAGGAAGATGACCATGGGTGCGCCGAACTGCCACACCGTCAGCAGGACGACGACGTAGACGGCGAGGTCCGGGTCGCCGACCCAGCTGCCGGTGTCGATGCCGAGGGAGCCGAGGACCTCGGAGACCGTGCCGCCGTCGTTGAACAGCGCCCGCCACACCAGCGCGATCGACATGCTCGCCCCGAGCAGCGAGGGCGCGTAGAAGGCCGAGCGGTAGAAGGCGCGGCCGCGGCCGAGGTTCTTCAGGAGCAGGGCCGCCCCGAGCGCGAGGGCCAGTTTGAGCGGTACGGCGACGACGACGTACAGCAGCGTGGTGCCGACCGACCGCCAGAAGCGGGGGTCCTCGGTGAGCATCTCGGTGTAGTTGCGCAGGCCCACCCAGTGCGGCGGGTCGAAGAGGTTGTAGTCCGTGAAGGACAGGTACAGCGACACGGCCATGGGCACCAGCGTGAGCACGGCCGCGCCGATCATCCACGGGGTGAGGAACACGTAGGCGGGCCACTGCTGTTCGCGGCGGCGCCGGCGCCCGGCCGGTGGCCGTGGCGGCGTAGTGCGGTCGGCGCGCGCGGGCGCCCTGGTCGACACCGTGCTCATGACCGCAGCTCCCGGTTGGCCTCGTCGATGAATTCCCGTGCCGCCTCGCGCGGGGACGTCAGGTCGTACATCACGCGGTGGTAGGCGCGTTTGAAGGCGGTCTGGAGGGCGACGTCGCCGCGCGGTGGCGCGGCGGGCGGGGCGTCCAGGCCGTACTCCTCCATCTTCCGGGCGTACCGGTAGATCTCCCGCTCTGCCCCTTCCAGGGTCTTGGCGACGCGGGCGGCGATCCTCCGGTTGGGAGGCGTGGAGCGGGTGAAGCCGAGGATGTCGCCGGCCCGCTCGTCGTTGAGGAGGAAGTCGACGAGCGCGGTCGCCTCCTCGGGGTGGTCGGTGTGCGCGCCGACGCCGAGGAGCATGGAGGGCTTGAAGTACGCTCCCTGGCGCCCGTCGGTGGTGGGGACCGGGGCGAAGTGGACCTGGTCGCCGAGCAGCGCGGTGTACCCGGGGAACGGCGCGTCCCAGGTGAAGTCGGCGGCTGCGAGGCCGCGGCCCATGGGTGACATCTCGGTGGTGTTGGCCTGTGCGGTGTCCGGGGCCTCGGCGACGGCGCCTTCCTCGCGCAGCCGGTCGCAGAAGGTCCAGAACTCGGTGAGGTCGTCCTCGGTGAAGCCGAGCTTCGTCTGGCTCGCGTAGAGCTTCCCGCCGCGGCCGCGCAGCCAGTCCTCGAAGATGTCCTCGTTGACCCCGTTGTCGTTGGCGCCCACCACGGCGCGTCCGTCGGGGGCCTTGAGTCCGAGGGCGGTGATCTTCCGGTTGGCGTCGGCCCATTCCTCCCAGGTCCAGCCGGGCTCGGGGGCGGGGATGCCGGCCTGTGCGTAGATCTCGGAGTCGTAGGCGTAGCCGGTGATGCCGCGGCCCATCGGCACGGCGTACTGCCGGCCCTCGTAGGTGCCCGTACGCAGGAACTCCTCGTCCATCTCGGAGGTGCGGACCGTGCCGTCCCCGACGGCGTCGTCGAGCGGCAGGAGCGCGCCGCCGCCCGAGTACTGGGAGATCTGGCGGTAGTCGAGCTGTGCCACGTCCGGGATGCCGCCGCCGGCGGCCTGGGTGGCCAGCTTCTGCATGTAGGAGCCGAAGTCGGCGTTCGAGGTGCGGACGGTGACGCCGGGGTGTTCCTGCTCGAAGAGCCGCACGGCCTTCTCGGTGCGTTCGGCGCGGTCGTCGTTGCCCCACCAGGAGAAGGTGAGGGTGACGCCTTCGGACGACACGTCGCCGGAGGAGGAGCACGCGCTGAGCGATGCCGTCAGCGCGGTGCCGAGACCGACGACGGCCGCGGCCAGGACCGCCCGGCGGTTGGGGAGCCGGCGCCGACCGCTTCGGGATTCGGGCATGGGGGCCTTCCCGGGGGTGCGTGGATGGGTGGGGGGAGGTACGTGGCTCGGGTTCAGATGCCCGGGTAGACGGCCAGCCTGCCGCACATTCCGAAGCGTCCGCGGGCCGCGGGCCCCGTCGCGGACACCCGGGCCGCGGTCAGGTGTCCGGTGTCCTCGCCGCGCAGGGCGTCGAGTTGGGCCCGGGTCGCCTCCGCGGCGGCGTGCGCGCCCTCGCGCCAGCGCCGTTCCCACGCGTCCAGCCGGGGCCGCACCAGTTCGGCGGCGGCCCGCTGGAACGCGGCCAGCGGTTCCGGGTCGCCGTTCTCGGTGGCCTCGCGGAGTTCGAGGAAGCGCCGGGTCGCCACGTCGCGGCGGGCGCGTGCGACCCTCGCCTGCTCGGCCTCGGGCAGGTCGGCGGGGACGCGGACGGCGTCGGCGTACGTGTCGGGGTCGGTGAGGCGGTCCTGGGGCAGGGTGAGGACGGCGTCGCCCGCCTCGGGCAGGCCGCTGTTCTGCATCACGACGGTGATCTCCAGGCCGTCGTCGTTGACGAGGCGGTGGATCGTGCCGGGCGTGAACCAGGCCACCGTGCCCGGCTCCAGGGGTGTCTCCTCGAAGCCCGAAGTGGTCAGGGTCTGCACCGCGCCCCGGCCCGCGGTGACGACGTAGCCCTCGCTGCACGTCAGGTGCAGGTGCGGGGTGCCGCCACCGGGCAGCCCCTCCACGGTCGGCCAGTCGTACACGGTCAGGCGGGACACGCCGACCGCCGCCGGGAAGCCGTCGTACGTCGGGCTCACCACGCGAGTCCCGCCAGGTGTGCGGCTACCCGCGCGCGGTCCCAGGCGCCGTCGGCGACGACCACGCGGTAGGCCCGGGCGAGGGTTTCGCCGGGCGGCAGGACCAGTTCCTCGTGGAAGGCCCAGGACGGCGCGACCGCGGCGAAGGGATCGCTGCGCACGAACCAGTGCGCCGGGTGGGTGCCCTTCTCGCCCAGGTGGTCGTTGGAGGGGGCGTGTTCGAAGACGAGCGTGGCATGGCCGTCCCGTCCGTCGTGCTCGCCGACGTAGGCCAGCCAGGGGGCCTGGGAGCCCATCGGGTCGGCTGCCGAGGACTCGCCGGAGTCGGCGGATTCGGCGGTGAAGACCCGGCCGCCGCGGAAGGCGCGGGGCCCGCGCCAGAAAAGTCCGGTGTATCCGGCGGCGGGGCGTCCGTGGGTGGTGGGGCTGCCGAACCGCAGTGGTTCGCCGCGCCGGTTGGTCACCGCCGAGGTCCAGGTGAGGGTCCAGCTGCCCGTGTCGGGGTCGACGTCGCGGACCTCGATGCGCCTCTCCTCCTCGGCCCACAGCTCGCCGCCGTGCGGGTGCCAGGTCAGCCGCTCGGCGATGACGGCGCGGTCCCCCTCCGCGCCGACCTCCTCGAAGGCCACGTGGGCCATCGAGCCGACCCTCTCCGGCAGTGCGAGGTAACCCTCGCCGTGCACATAGGTGTTGCCGCCCCACAGGTTCTGTCCGGACAGGTGGGAGGCGGTCAGCTGGAGCCCCTTGTGCCAGCGGTGGTCGTTGGGCCGGTAGTCCGTGACGAGTCCGCCGGACAGGGTCCTGACCGGGTGGAGGTACGGCTTGGGCGCCTCCCAGTCGGCCTCGGGGCGGTACACGTAGGAGAACAGCTCGGTTCCGGCCGTTCCGTGGGCCACGGTGACGCGGTCTCCGTGGACGTGGGTCAGTGAGAGCGTCATGCGTGGTCCTCTTCCTCGCGGGTGCCGGCCGGCGCCCAGCCCGGGGCGCCGCCTTGCAGTTCGGTGTAGTACGGGTCGCCGGGGCCGATGTCGCCCGCGTGCACGGGCGTGCCGGTGAACGCGGACTTGTACAGGGCGGTGATCAGCTCCAGGGTCCGCCGGCCGCCCGCACCGCTGGTCGAGTGGCGGCGGCCGTTCCTGATGTCGTCGACCAGGACGCGCAGTTGGGCCTGGTGCGAGCTGGGTTCGTCGGCGCCGAAGTCGAGCCAGGCCGCGGCGGTCTCCTCGGGGACGCCGGGCGCCGGGGTGATGCGCCAGTCCGCGTTGCGGTAGCCGTACAGGTGGGTCAGTTCGACCGTGGCCAGTTCGCAGTCGATGCGGATCCGGCTCACCTCGTCGGGGCTCAGCACGCTGTTGACGAGGGTGGCGACGGCTCCGTCGGCGAAGCGGACCAGTGCCGTGGAGACGTCCTCGGTCTCCACGTCGTGCACGAGCCGGGCGGCCATGCCGCGCACCTCGGTCCACGGGCCCATCAGGTCCAGCAGCAGGTCCGTCTGGTGGATGCCGTGTCCCATGGCCGGTCCGCCGCCCTCGGTGGCCCAGCGCCCGCGCCAGGGCACCGCGTAGTACGCCTGGTTCCGGTACCACGTGGTCTGGCAGTGGGCCACCAGCGGCCGGCCCAGCGCCCCGCCGCGCAGCAGCGCGCGGACATGGCGGGCGCCGGAGCCGAAGCGGTGCTGGAAGACGACGGAGGCGTACGGCCCCGCGCCGTCGCCCCGCTCGGCCGCCTCCACGGCGTCGTAGTCGGCCAGTGAGGGGCAGGGCGGCTTCTCGCACCACACCCAGGCCCCGGCGGCGAGCGCGGCCACGGCCTGCTCGCGGTGCACGGCGGGCGGTGTGCACAGCACGACGAGGTCCGGGCGCGTCTCGGTCAGCATCGTGTGGAGGTCGGTGGACGCCTGCGGGATCCCGAACTCGTCGGCGAACGCCCGCACCGCCGGGCCGTCCACGTCGACCGCTGCGACGACTTCCACCTCGCCCTCGGCGGCCAGTTTCGTCAGGGCGGGCAGATGACTGGACCGGGCGATGGAGCCCGTGCCGACCACTGCTGTGCGCAGCGGCGCGTTCGGTAGGTGCGAAGACATGCGGACCCTCTCGTGAGCCGGACGGGGGCTGGGCGCCGCGCGACGGGCGGTGGTGGGATGCGCGGGCGGGCGGGGGATGTCGGCGCCGCCTCGCAGCAACCGCTTGCTATCGTGGTGTTCCAACGTTGTAACCGGCGTGCGTCCGCAAGGTCAACCCTCTGTCCGCAAAAGAGTCGGTGCCCGGTTCACGTACTGACAGGGGTGGCGCGCAGGGGCATAATCTGCGGAAACTTCGGCAAGGGGGCGGGCTGTGGCCGCGGTGAGACTGAAGGACGTGGCGGAACACGCGGGGGTGTCGATCAAAACGGTGTCCAACGTTGTACGCGGCGCTCCGCGCGTGTCCGAGGCCACGCGCTCACGGGTGCTGCGGGCGGTGGACGAGCTGGGCTACCGGCCGAACCCCTCGGCGCGCAGGCTCCGTACGGGGCGCAGTGGTCTCATCGCTCTCGTCGTCCCGGAACTGGCCACGCCCTACTTCGCCGAACTCGCCCACCATGTGCGGGGCGAGGCCACGCTGCTGGGCCTGACCGTCCTCATCGAGGAGTCACTGGGCGACGCCGCCGAGGAGCTGCGGCTGGCGGGCGGGGTCGGCGCCTCGCTGCTCGACGGTGTGATCCTCTCCCCGCTGCGCGTCACTTCCGACGAACTCGCCTCCGTCACCGACGAGTTCCCGCTGGTGCTGCTCGGCGAGCGCACCTACGGGCGCAACGGTGTCGTCGCCGACCACGTGCTGATCGACAACGTGGCGGCGGCCCGTGACCTCACCGCCCACCTCATCGGCCTGGGACGCACCCGGATCGCCGCGATCGGCGTGGACCGCCAGGGTTCCGCGACCAGCCGTCAGCGCCTGGAGGGGTACCAGCGGGCCCTGCACGAGGCCGGGTTGCCCTTCGACCCCCGGCTCGCACCGCGGGTCGAGGAGTTCGACCGCCGCAACGGACTGCTGGCGATGCGCCACCTCGCCGCCCTGCCCGCCGACGAACGGCCCGACGCCGTCTTCTGCTTCAGCGACCTGCTGGCCGTGGGGGCGCAACGCGCCCTCCACGAGGCCGGGCTGACCGTTCCCGGCGATGTCGCCGTCGCCGGCATCGACGGTTCCGAGGAGGCGCTCTACAGCACGCCGTCCCTGACGACCGTGGTCCCCGACAAGGCCGCCATCGCCTCACTCGCCGTCAAGTGCCTGGCGGCCCGGATACGGTCCCGGTCGCCCCTGCCGTTCGAGGTGCACGTGGCGCCGCACTGGCTGGCGGAGCGGGAGTCCACGACGGGCGGGCGACGCGCGGTGGACGCCTGAGGTACGACGGGCAGCGGCGAGGGCAAAGACGACTGCCCCCGCTGAGAGCGAACCGCGTTCGACCGGCCACTGAAATCCATGATCATCGCTCCTAGGCTCGTCACCATGGACATCCCGAGACGCCTCATCGAACTCCAGCGAGCCGTCGAAGCGGCTGACAACCGCTACCGCAACAACGCCGGCGAGAACGCCACGGTCGCCCTGGCGGTCTGGTCGGACGCCACCGCCGCCCTGGTCCAGGGCATCACCGACTGCGCGGAGGAACAGGGCGTGCCGCGCCGCGAGGTGGAACGGGCCCTGGAGCAGGCGATGCGGCCACCACTCCCCATGGACTGAAACGTCGTTCCACACGGGTCTCGGGACTGGACCGCCGTGTCGTCCTGGAGGTGGTGGCCTGCGAGCGGGACTCCCGAACCTGGACGGTGGCGTCCGGCTTCGGCCCGCCGGCCGACTGGTACCGCAACCTGCGCGAACAGCCGAAGACGGTCCCGCAGTTCGGAAACCGGCACCACGCGGTCACCGCCCGCTTCCTCGCCCCCGAGGACGGTGCCGCACTCATGGAGAAGTACGGCGCGCGCCACCCCCGCGCCGCACGCCGGCTGTGCGCCTTCGCGCGCCTGCCCTCCGACGGCAGCGTGACGGCGTCGCGCCGGGTCGGGCGCGCGATCCCCTTCGTACGTCTCGAATCCGGGTCATGCCCGCGGGAGGAGGCCGACCGCTCTTGACAGGTGCGGCTAATGACAATAGCTTTTAGCTAACTTCATTAGCCGCATCTGGGGGTTGCCATGACCGAGTACCTTGCCGTCGACGGCGGAACGATCGCCTACGAGATAGCCGGGTCCGGCCCGCTGATCGTGCTCGCGCACGGCATGGGCGACAGCCGCGAGGCCTACCGTGCCTTGATCCCCGAGCTGGTGACGGCTGGTTACCGGGTGGCCGCGGTCGACCTGCGCGGCTGCGGCGAGTCCAGCGTCGACTGGCCGGCCTGGAGCCGCACCGACATCGCCGGCGACCTGCTCGCCCTGATCCGCCACCTCGGCGGCCCCGCCGTGCTCGTCGGCCACTCCGTCTCGGGCGGCGCGGCGACCATCGCGGCGGCGCGGGAGCCCTCGCTCGTCACCTCCGTGGTCGAACTGGCGCCCTTCACCCGCAAGCAGTCGATCCGGCTCGGCGACCTGCGGGTGCGGCGGTTCCGGCGCGGCATGGTGCGGCTGCTCGGCGCGGGGCTCTTCGGCAGTCTGCCGCTCTGGCGCTCGTACCTCGACGTCGCCTACCCCGGGGTGAAACCGGCCGACTGGACCGAGCGGCTGGGCCTCATCGAGACCCGGTTGCGCGAGCCGGGCCGGATGAAGGCCATGCAGGCCATGGGCCGCAGCGCTCCGACCGACGCCGGCGCCCGGCTCGGCGACGTGCGCTGCCCGGTCCTGGTGGTGATGGGCACGCTCGACCCCGACTGGGCCGACCCGCACGCCGAGGGCTCGGCCGTCGTCGACGCGCTGCCGTCCGGCCTCGGCCGCCTGGAGATGATCGAGGGCGCCGGCCACTACCCGCACCACCAGTTCCCCGACCGGGTGGTGACGCTCCTGCTCGCCTTCCTGCGCTCGGACGCCGCCCGTGCCTAGGGCGGGCCTGGACCGAGCGGCCGTGGTCGGCGCGGGCGCGGCCCTCGCCGACGAAGTGGGCCTCACGAAACTGACGATGGGCCTGCTGGCCGACCGGCTCGGCGTGCGCACCCCGTCCCTGTACAAGCACGTGACGGGCCAGGACGACCTGATCCGGCGGATCGCGGCGCTGGCCCTCGACGAGGCCGCCGACGCCGTCGGCAGCGCGGTACAGGGCCGGGCGGGCAGCGACGCCCTGGCGGCCGCGGCGCGCGCCTTCCGCGCCTTCGTCGTGGAGCACCCCGGCCGGTACGCCGCGACGATCGGCCAGGAGCCGTCCGGCCCGGACGATCCCCTGGCCGCGGCGGGAGAGCGGCTGCTCATCGCGTTCACCGCCGTCCTGCGCGGCTACGAGATCGAAGCCTCCGACGTGAACCACGCCCTGCGCCTGCTGCGCAGCCTCTGCCACGGCTTCGCCACCTTGGAGGCGGCACACGGCTTCCAGTGGAGCACGGACATCGACGAGAGCTTCGACTGGCTCGTCGCCTTCGCCGACCGGGGCCTGCGCGCCATGTGAGGTCGGCACCGGAGACCCTCCCGTCCCGCCACCCGGAGATCACGCTCGCGTCCGGCCCCCCGGGAGACGCGTCCCTGTCTCAGCCGAGCCGCACGTGGTCCGCGGAGCGGCTGGGCACCGCGTCGAGCGCGGCGAGCTCCGCTCCGTCCAGGGCGAGCCCTCCGACGGCGATGTTCGCCTCCAGGTGGCCGGGGTCAGCCGTACCGGGGATGAGCAGGACGTTCGCGGCGTGGTGGAGCAGCCAGGCGAGCCCCACCTGGGCCGGCGTGGCACCGAGCGCCCGTGCGGTGGTGTGGACGGCGGGCTCGTCGGCGACCTTGGGCATGCCCGGGAAGGCCCCGCCGAGCGGGAAGTAGGGCACCCAGGCGACGCCTTCGGCGGCACACAGCCGGAGCATGTCCTCGTCCGCACGGCTCACCAGGCTGTAGGAGTTCTGTACGCAGGCGACGCCCACCGGCAGCGCGCGGCGCAGTCCGTCCAGGGTGACGGCGCTGAGCCCGATGGCGCCGATCCTGCCCTCGTCCCGCAGCTCCGTCAGCACGGCGAGCTGGTCGTCGATGTCGACCAGCTGATCACCCTCGGCACGGAGTCCGGGCCCGGTGTCGGCGCGGCGCAGGTTGACGACGGCGAGGCGGTCGGTGCCCAGGCTCCGGAGATTGGCCTCGACGTCGGCCCGCAGTTCCTCCGGCCGTTGCGCCAGACGCAGGGGAAGGGGACCGCCGGAGTCCGGGGTGGCGCCGACCTTGGTCACGACCACGGCGTCGTCCGTGGCGCCCAGTGCCTCGCGGAGGACCTCGTTGACGAAGCCGTCGCCGTAGAACTGGGCGGTGTCGAAGTGGTCGACGCCGAGTTCCACCGCGCGGCGCACGAGTGCGACGGCGGCGCCGCGGTCGGCGTGCAGACGCTCCAGCTGCATCGCGCCGTACCCGATCCGGGAGACGGTGCGGCCCGCGAGCGTCCCCGCGCCACCGGGACGGGGGGTGCCCTCGGCCGTGACCGGGACAGAGGTGCCGTTTGACGTCATGGGAAGTCCGCCCTCATGAGAAGATGGCAAAAACGGAGGAGCCTCCGTCAAGCCGACTGTAGCACTACCGGAGGACCCTCCGCTTTGAGTCCGGACCAGGAACCGACGCCCCCCGCCGCCGACCGGCCGCAGCAGCCGACGAGCCCGGGCGGCCGCCCGCTGCGCGCCCACGCGCGGCGGAACCGCGAGAACCTCGTCGCCGCCGCGCGCGCCGCCTTCACCGCCGCGGACGACACCGTTCCGCTCGAAGGCATCGCCCGCGACGCGGGGGTCGGCATCGGCACGCTCTACCGCCACTTCCCCACCCGGGAGGCACTGGTCGAGGCCGTCTACGCCGCCGAACTGGACGCCGTCACCGACAGCGCCCCGGCCCTGCTGAACGAACTGCCGCCCGAGCGGGCGCTGCGCGCCTGGATGGCGCGCTACGCCGAGTTCGTCGCGACGAAACGCGCCATGCTCAACACCCTCCACACCAGCTGGGCCTCCGGACGCCTCGCGACACCCGCCACCCGGGAACGCATCACGGCCGCGATCGGCACCCTGCTCGCGGAAGGAGCGCGGACCGGCTCGCTGCGCGCGGACGTCGAACCCGACGACGTCACCGCGATGCTCCTCGGGGTGTTCCTCTCGACGGCGGCCGACGACGAGCCGGAGCGGACTGGCCGCCTGCTCGATCTCGTCGTCGACGCGCTCCGGCCGCCGGGGCGTTCATGACCCGGGCCGGTGGATCACCGGGTCACCGGCGGGCCGACGCCGCCAGCATCGGGAGCGAGACGATGTCGGCGAGGGCCTGCTGGCCCACGATGTTCGCGTGGACCCCGTCACCGGTGTCGTACGGCGGGTAGATGCTGTTCGGCCGCACGGGGTCCTCGAGTACCTGGTCGAAGGGGAGGATCCCGTCGCAGATGCCGCCGCAACTGTTCCACTTCGAGACGAACGTGCCGACGGCGTGCCGGTCGCGGTTGTGCGCGTCGGTGTAGCCGGGGCGTGGGGTGATGGGCGTGACGTACACCTTGATGCCCGCGGCCCGCAGGCGCTGGAACACCTCGCGGTAACTCGCCTGGATCTGCGTGGCGTCGCAGCCGGCCGGGAGGTCGTTGGTCCCGTAGTAGTAGAGGACTCCCGTGACCCCGTGCAGGGCCAGCACGTCGCGCTCCAGCCGGGCGGCGGCGTCCAGGCCGCGCACGGACTCACCGATGCCCGGGCAGGTCGCGGCGCTCGTGGTGCCGCCGATACCGGCGTTGGCGAGGGCGAACTGCCGGGTGGCGGGCAGCTCCGAGGTGATCCGCCGCGCGAGGTCGTCGGTCCACCTCAGGTCGGCGCCCGGGCGGTCGCAGTCCGGTCCGCAGTTCGTCGACCCGGTGCCGTCGACGACCGAACTGCCGTAGGCGACGAGGCTGCCCCGCAGTCGCGGGTTGCGCACGTCGACGGCGCTGACCAGGTAGGTGGAGCCGGTGGTCTCGGTGAACGCGGTCCCGGCCGGGTCGGCGGTGTGGTCACCGGCGCCGGACGGGGTCAGGTAGTTGGTGCGGAAGGCGCTCTCGTGCCGGCCGGGCAGCACCGTACCGGTGACCGAGAGCGAGACCGCCACGTCGTCCTGGGCTGCGGTTCTGAGTCCCGCGGGGTCGCTCCACACCTCGCCGCCCGGCGGGACGACGACCTCGCGCCGGCCGTCGAACGTGACGGGGCGCGGCCGGCCGGTGGTCGCGGCGTCCTCCCCGCTGCTGTGGGCCACCGTCGCGGCGTCCACCGTGAGCGGAGTCCGGCCGAAGGTGTTCTGGACGCGGATGCGCAGGGCGTCGCCTCCCTGGCTCAGGTGGGTGATCATGCGTACCGACTGGTCGCGCAACGGGGTGGCGGCGAGGTTCTGCTGGGAGGCGGCCCAGGAGGTGAACCAGGCGTCGGGCTTCGCGGGCCGTCCCGACGCGGCGTCGGCGGGGGCGGACGCGGCCGAGGCGGCCAGGACCGTCGATGCCAGGGCGAGGGCCAGCGCGGCCGCGGCACCTCTGGCCCGTGGGGCCTGTGCGGGGTCGAGCACTCGGGCGACTCGGGCAAGGGGACCGCGCATACGTGCCTGCCTTCCGACATGTCTGGACGGGACGCCGGTCGCGGCGGGGAGATGGTGTCCTGTGCTCGGTGGCGGCCCGCTTCGGAGCCGACCGTGTCGTGCCCCTGCCTTCCGCCCGCACCCTCCGCCGCTCCGGTGGCCCGCATCGTAGGCACGGTCACCGTCCCGTCGGAACCACGCAGTCGACGCGCGAGGACGGCTGTGACCGGCGGGCGGGACCCCGTGGACAGTCACCGACCCGCTGTGATGTGATCCCTGCGGCGGCATGTCTTCAGCCGCTCGTACCGCCCGTCGGCCCACCCCCCATGTCGTCACGACGGGCGGACGGGTCCGTCCCCCCAGGCTCGAAAGTTCCGTACACATGCAGAAGACCAAGGCCGCCCTCTGGGAATTCCTCCAAGGGCTCGGCAAGACGTTCATGCTCCCGGTGGCCCTGCTCGCGTTCTGCGGCATCATGCTGGGCATCGGCTCCTCGCTGTCCAGCGACGCGGTCACTGACAACGTTGCCTTCCTGAAGGGCGAGGGCTTCCACCTCGTCTTCACCTGGATGGCCAACACCGGTCTGGTCGCCTTCACGTTCCTGCCGGTGCTCTTCGCGATGGCCATTCCGCTCGGCCTCGCCCGGGAGGACAAGGGCGTGGCCGCGTTCTCCGGCTTCGTCGGCTTCGTCGCCATGAACCTCGCGGTGAACTTCTATCTCACCGCCAAGGGCGTCGACTTCGAGGACGAGAAGGCGATCGAGCACTACGGCATAGCCGACGTGCTGGGCGTGCAGTCCATCGACACGGGACTGCTCGGCGCGGTGGCCGTTGGCATCGTTGTCAGTCTGCTCCACCGGCGCTTCCGCACCCAGCGGATGCCCGACGCGCTGGCCTTCTTCGGCGGGCTGCGCTTCGTACCGATCGTCTCGGCCCTGGTCCTGAGCGTGCTCGGCCTGCTCATCCCGCTGGTGTGGCCGACCTTCAACGGCTGGATCAACGCCGTCGGCCGGGGCATCGGGCACACGGGGGTCTTCGGACCGTTCTTCTTCGGCATGGGCGAGGTGCTGCTGCGCCCGATCGGCCTGCACCACATCCTCGTCGCCATGTTCCGCTTCACGGACGTCGGCGGTTCGGGGACCGTGTGCGGCGACCAGGTCTCCGGCGCCCTCAACCTGTTCTACGCCCAGCTGGACTGCTCGGCGGCGCCCAACTCGGCCGTCACCGACGCCACGCACTTCCTCTCCCAGGGCAAGATGGCGGCCTACCTCGGCGGCCTGCCCGGCGCCGCGCTCGCGATGTACCACTGCGCGAGGCGCCGGATGCGTCCGGAGATCAAGGCGCTGCTGGTGTCCGGCGTGGTGGCCTGCGTGGTCGGCGGCATCACGGAGCCGCTGGAGTTCCTGTTCCTCTTCGTCGCCCCGTGGCTGTACGTCATCCACGCGGTCCTCGTGGGGCTGGGCTTCCTCACGGCGGCCGTACTCGGCGTCTTCATCGGCAACACCGACGGCAACGTCATCGACTGGCTCGTCTTCGGTGTGCTGCAGGGCTCGACGACCAAGTGGTACCTGGTGCCGGTGATCGCGGCGGTGTGGTTCGCCGCGTACTACTTCCTGTTCCGCTGGGCCATCACCCGCTTCGACCTGAAGACGCCCGGCCGGGAGGACCCGCCGGCGGACGACGCGCACGAAGAGGCGCACGGCGAGGCACATGACGAGGGACACGACGAGGACCAGGGCGGGGAGGCTCCGGAGCGGCCGCGCGAGCTGGTCGCGGGGAAGTACGACGCCGTCGCCATGCTCGACGCGATCGGCGGCGCCGGCAACATCCGGTCCCTGGACAACTGCATCACCCGCCTGCGCATGACGGTGGCGGACGCCGAACAGGTCGACGAGGCACGGCTGAAGAAGCTGGGGGCCGTGGGGGTCATCAAGCTCGACGGGCACAACGTCCAGGTCGTCATCGGCCCGCAGGTCCAGTCCGTGAAGGACGCCATCGCGACGATGATCCCGGTGGGCTGACCGTGACCGCGCACTCGTCCCCGGCCGCTCCGACGCCCACGCCTCCGTCCTCGTCCTCGTCCTCGCCGTACGACTTCGACACGACGGTGGACCGGCACGGCACCTGGTGCACGCAGTGGGACTACGTCCAGGACCGTTTCGGCGTGCCGGACCTGCTGCCGTTCACGATCTCCGACATGGACTTCGAGACCGCCCCCGAGGTGCTGGCGGCGCTGCGCGCCCGTCTGGACCACGGGGTGCTCGGCTACTCCCGCTGGCGCCAGGACGACTTCCTGTCCGCGATCGTCCACTGGTACGCGTCGCGGCACGGCACGGACGTGGACCCCGGGTCGGTCGTCTACGCGCCCTCCGTCGTCTACCAGGTCTCGCGGCTGCTGCGGCTGTGGTCGCGGCCCGGCGACGCAGTGGTCACCCACACCCCGATGTACGACGCGTTCCCCAAGACCGTGTCGGCGAGCGGCCGGCGGCTCCTGGAGTGCCCCCTGGACGACTGGGCGGAGCTGGAGCGGCTGCTGGCGCTGCCCGACACGGCCGTGCTGCTGCTGTGTTCGCCGCACAACCCGACGGGCAGGGTGTGGTCGACCGGTGAACTGGACCGGATGGCCCGGTTGTGCGCACGGCACGGCGTCGCGGTCGTCAGCGACGAGATCCACTCCGACCTGGCGCACGCCCCGCACGTCCACCGCCCCTGGGTGCGGCACGGCGGCGACGGCCGCTGGGCCGTGGTCACCTCGGCGTCCAAGTCCTTCAACATCCCCGCGCTGACCGGCAGTTACGGGATCATCGGCGACCCGGTCTCGCGCGACGCCTACCTGCGGCAGCTCAAGGACGCGGACGGGCTCTCCTCCCCCGCGGTGCTGTCGCTGGTCGGTCACATCGCGGCGTACCGCGAGGGGGCGCCCTGGCTGGACGCGTTGCGCGCGTATCTCGCGGGCAACCTCGCGATGGTCGCCGATCGTCTCCGCGAGGCGTTTCCCCGGCTCGACTGGCAGCCTCCGCAGGCGGGTTACCTGGCCTGGATCGACCTGCGCCCGCTGGGCGTCGACGACGAGGCGCTGCAACGGGAGTTGGTGGAGGTGGAGAAGGTGGCGGTCATGCCGGGGTCCGCCTACGGCTCTCCGGGACGGGTACGGCTCAACGTCGGCTGTCCGCGGTCGAAGGCGGAGGCGGGCGTCGGGGCGCTGGTGCGGGCGCTGCGGCGGCTCGGTGCCGCGGAGCGGTCATGAGCGGCAGCGTTCGGAGCGGAGCAACTTCGTAATGAACATCGTTTTCATGTAGTCTCGGGGTCTCATGCCAGGCTCCACCGCTCCCCGAGCGCGCGCGGAGCCGGGCGGCCGTCTGCCGAAAGGACCCTCACCGTGGCTGTTCCCAAGCGCAAGATGTCCCGCAGCAACACCCGCCACCGCCGGGCCCGGTGGAAGGCGAGTGCGCCGGACCTGGTGCCCGTGACGGTGGACGGGGTGACCCTGCGGGTCCCGCGGCACCTGGTGCCCGCGTACCGGCGCGGCCTCCTGCGCCCGGAGGGCTGACTCTCCTCCCCCGCGTTGCGGGTGTGCGGGTCCCGGCGGAGACTGGCCGTGAGCGACGGCGGCCGAGAGGGCCTGGGCGATGGGCGAGTACGCGGACCTTCCTGGGGTCAGGACCTGGTACGAGACCGAGGGGACCGGCGAGCCGCTGGTCCTGCTGCACGGCGGTCTGTGCACCAACGACACGTGGGGAGCGCAACGCCCCGATCTCGCCGCCGCGTACCGCCTCTTCCTGCCCGAGCGGCGCGCGCACGGCCACACCCCGGACGTGCCGGGCCCGCTCACCTACCGGGACATGGCCGAGGACACGGTGGCGTTCGTCGAGACCGTCGTGGGCGGGCCCGCACACCTGGTCGGCTGGAGCGACGGAGGGGTCGTCGCCCTGCTCGTCGCCGTCGCCCGGCCCGACCTGGTGCGCGGGGTCGTGGTGATCGGAGCCAACTTCCGTCCCGGAACCGAGTGCTTCGCCGACCCCGGCATGCTCGACGCGATGACGCCCGAGGGGCCGGACCTGGCGTTCTTCCGCGCGCTGTACGAGGCCGTCTCGCCGGACGGCGCGGACCACTGGCCGGTGGTGGCGGCCAAGGTGCTCGACATGTGGCGCACCCAGCCGACGCTCACCGCGGACGACCTGGCCCGCATCCAGGCATCGACCCTCGTGATGTCCGGTGACGACGACCTGATGACGCTGGAGCACACCACCGCCCTGTACCGCGCCGTTCCCGGTGCCCAGCTCGCCGTCGTGCCCGGTGCCTCCCACCTGGTGCCGCTGGAGAAGGCGGCCCTGGTCAACGGGCTGATCCGGGACCACCTCACGCAGGGCGAGGTCGAGACGATGCTGCCGGTCAGGCGGGCGCACGCGCGCAGCGGGTGACTCGGCGTCAGGGGCGCGCGGCCACCGGGGTCACCGGGTCGAGCGCCAGGGCTGCGAAGGTCGCCAGCCAGTGGTCGGTGGTGAAGTCACCGCGCTCCACCGCCGGCAGGCCCGCCGTGAGATGCGCCCCGGCCGCCTCGTCCAGGCGGGCGCGGACCGGCCCGTCCGGCAGGGCGTCGGCGAGGGAGCGCAACGCGGCGGCCCTGCTGAGGGTCAGGCCGAGCAGATGGCCGATCTGCGGGTCGGCGTGGTCGGAGACGACCGGCACCTCCAGCAGCGCGCAGGAGGCACCCGCCCCGAGTGAGGGCAGGAAGCGGTCGAGCCACCGCGCGAGCCGTTCCGGCGTGAGGACCCTGCGCATCGCGTCGGCCTCGGTGAGCGCCGGGGACAGGAAGTCCTGCCCCGACGGTTCCCAGTGCGCGGGCGCGTCGTGGTCGTCGGCGAACCAGCTGAGCAGCCGTTCCCGTACGGCCCGGTCGGTGCCGGCCGACAGCTCCCCCGAGTCGAGGGCGAGGCCCAGCGCGAAGGCACTGTTGGGGTGGTTCCCGTGGCGCACGGGATAGGTGGCCTTCGGCAGCCAGTCGGCCAGCAGCCGGTCGACGGCGTCCACGGCCGGCTTCAGCGCCCCGGCCCAGCGCTCGCCCTCCGCACCCCCGTGCGCCCGGCACTCGGCGGCGAGCGCGAGCAGCCAAGCCCAGCCGTAGGGGCGCTCGAAGGAGGGCCGGTCGCGCAGGTAGGCGGCCTCGGTGGCGAGGTGGTCGGGGGTGAGGTGCCGGTCGAGCACGGCGACGGCCGCCGCGGTGTCCGGCAGTGCGGGGGTGCCGCCGTGGCGGCGGAGCAGGCGGACGAGCAGCCAGTGCATGTGCACCGAGGAGTGCCAGTCGTAGGCGCCGTAGAAGGCGGGGTGCAGGGAGCGGGGTGCGAGGTGCTCGTCGGCGGAAGTGATCAGGTGGGCGGGGAAGTTGGGGTACTCGCGGGTGATGTTCGCCAGGGCGAGCTGGGCGAAGGGGGCCGCGTGGGCGCTGAGCGGCATCAGTGGGTGGCTCCTTCGGTGACCTTGAGGTCCTGCTCGGCGGGGGTGCGGGCGGCGGTGGCCAGCAGGGCGCGCAGGCCGTGGGCGACGGTGGCGGGCGGCAGGGCGGGCGCGGTGCCGTCGGGCACCTGTTCCGGCGCCCAGGGCACGTGCGCGAACCCGCCGCGCAGGTGCGGGAACTCGGTGGCGATGAGGTGGCCGAGGCCGTAGGCCACGTGGTTGCAGACGAAGGTGCCGGCCGTGTTGGAGACGGCGGCCGGGACCCCGGCCTCGCGCATCGCGGCGACGCACGCCTTGACGGGGAGGGTGGAGAAGTAGGCGGCGGGGCCGTCCGGGACCACCGGTTCGTCGATGGGCTGGGCGCCGGCGTTGTCGGGGATGCGTGCGTCGTCGACGTTGATGCCGACCCGCTCGACGGTGACGCCGGGGCGTCCGCCCGCCTGGCCCAGGCAGAGCACCAGGTCGGGGTGCTCCGCCCGGACGGCGTCGCGCAGGGCGTCGAGTGCCTTGCCGAAGACGCAGGGCAGTTCGGCGGCGGTGACCGTGAGCCCGGCGGGCGGTTCGGCGGCCACCAGGGAGGCCGCCTGCCAGGACGGGTTCACGCGCTCCCCGCCGAAGGGGGCGAAGCCGGTGATGAGGACACGGGTCATGGGCGTTCCTTGCCGTGCGGGTCGGATGGCGGGGATCGGGGGCGGGATCAGAAGGCGAAGAGCGCCATGATCACGGTGCAGCAGCCGAGCAGGGCGACGCCCGTCGGCAGCTGTGCCTTGATCGGCCCGTACTGGTCCTTCAGTTCGAGCAGGGTGGCCGGGACGATGTTGAAGTTGGCGGCCATCGGCGTGCACAGGGTGCCGGCGAAGCCGGCCAGCATGCCGATCGCGAGGACGGCGGGCTCGTTGCCGTGCATCTGCTGGATGAGGACGGGCCAGCCGATCGCCGCCGTCATCACCGGGAAGGCGGCGAAGGCGTTGCCCATGATGACGGTGAACAGGAACATGCCGACGCAGTAGGCGAGTACGGCGAGGTACTTCGAGTCGTCGGGGAGGACCTTGTTCATGATGTCGCCGACCTGGTCGCCGACCCCGGCGGCGGCGAAGATCGAGCCGAGCACGGCCAGCAGCTGGGGCAGCAGCAGGGCGGAGCCCATCGCCTCCAGCATGGAGCGGCCGGAGTGGATCGGGACGGAGACCTTCTTCTCGCCGGTGACGAGCATGCCGACGACGAGCGCGGCGACGCAGCCGAGGCCGAGCCCGAGGAGGGTGGCCTTGCCCGTCTCGAACAGCCCGGACTCGTCGAGGACGGAGGCGCAGACGATGGCGACGAGCGGGATGGTCAGCGCCGGGATGAAGATCTTGTTGCCGAGCCGGGCGGCGGCGGCCTCGCGCTGCTCGCCGGTGGTGGTGACCGGGACGCCCTTGCCGAGGAAGTTGAAGCCGGCCAGCACGATCAGGGCGAGGACGGCGACGCCGAGCGGTTCGGCGGGCAGGGTCCAGCCGCCGTTGTCCGCGGTGGCGTTGGCGACTCCCGTGCCATAGGGGAAGGTGAGCCCGAGCAGGCCCCAGAACGCGGCGGACGTCCACCGCTTGGGGTTGCTGCGGTCCGCGGCCATCTGCACGGCCATGACCACGAAGACGAGGCCTATCAGCCAGTACAGCCATTCGACCTTGATCACTTGTCGGCCCCCTCGGGAAGCGGCAGGTCGTGCTCGGCGGCGGCCTGGGCCATCTCGCGCTCGAGCTGCCTGTCCATGAGCAGCAGCCGGGCGCCGTGGATGACGAAGGCGCAGACGGCCAGCGGGATCGCCCACAGGGCGAGCTGGGTCGGCTCGATGTCCTGGTGGTACGTGGAGTTCACGAAGCCGGTGATCAGCAGGATGGAGCCGATCGCGATGAAGCAGTCCTCGCCGAAGAAGACGCCCACCGTGTCGGCCGAGGCCGAGTAGGAGCGCACCTTCTCGCGCCACTTGTCGGACAGCTTGGCCCCGGTGGAGCGTTCGGCGGCGGCCTCGGCCATCGGTGCCACCAGGGGCCGCACGGTCTGGGCCGGGCCGCCGATGCTGTTCAGGCCGAAGGCCGCGGTGACCTGCCGGACCAGCAGGTAGACGGTGAGGAACCGGCCGGCGCTGAGCTTGCCCAGGCGGCCGATGAGATTGCGGGCCTGCTCGCGCAGGCCGTAGCGCTCGAGCAGCCCGATCACCGGGAGCACGATGGCGTAGACGGTGACCGAGCGGCTGTCGGCGAACGACCGGCCGAAGGCCGCGAGGACCTCCAGCGGGTTCATCTTGCCGAGCAGTCCGGTGACGATACCGGCGACGCCCACCACGAGGACGGGGTTGCGGCGCGTGACGAATCCGAGGATCACCACGACCACACCGAGGAGAACGATCATTCGGTGGCCTTCTTCAGGCATGAGGGGGCAGGGCACGGATCCGGAGCTTCGGAACGTGACTCATCGGTCCCGGGGACCATAGCTCCAGATGTGTGGCAGATGCACGGACACTAGCGATCGTTGAACGATCTAACAAGAGGCGAATTTCCTCGTCCCCGGAAGCGGTCACACAGGGCAGTCTCTTGTCGGATCGTTCAACGATCGTCTACTTTCAAGGTGTGATCGACCTCAACGCAGATCTCGGTGAAGGCTTCGGCCGCTGGACCCTCACCGACGACGACGCCCTGCTCTCCGTCGTCACCAGCGCCAACGTCGCCTGCGGATTCCACGCGGGCGACCCCTCGGTGATGCGCCGCGTCTGCGACCTCGCCGCCGAGCGCGGGGTGCGGATCGGGGCGCAGGTGTCCTACCGCGACCTGGCGGGCTTCGGACGGCGTGCCATGGACGTGCCCGCCGACGAGCTGGCCGCCGAGGTGGCGTACCAGATCGGCGCCCTCCGGGTCTTCGCCGAGGCCGCCGGGGCCACGGTCGCCTACGTGAAGCCGCACGGCGCGCTCTACAACCGCACCGTCCACGACGACGAGCAGGCCCGTGCCGTCGTGGCCGGGGTGAGCCTGGCGGGCGGCGCGCTGCCCGTGCTCGGGCTCCCCGGCTCGCGGCTGCTCACGGTCGCCGCGGAAGCGGGCCTCACCGGCGTCCCGGAGGCCTTCGCGGACCGCGCCTACACCGCGCGGGGCACCCTGGTCCCCCGCCGTGAGGCCGGCTCGGTGGTGACGGACGAGGACGCGGTGGTACGCCGTGCCGTGGCGTTCGCCGTGGCGGGCTCCGTCGAGGCCGTGGACGGCACGACGGTCGCGGTGGCCGCCCGCTCGCTGTGCGTGCACGGCGACACCCCGAACGCCGCCCGGATCGCGGCCCGGGTGCGCGAGGCGCTGGAGGCGTCCGGGGTCGGGATCGGGGCGTTCGCATGACGGACGACGGCCGCACGGCGCACACCGGGGCACTCACGGCGCATCCCGCCGGTCGCCACGCCCTCCTCGTCGAGCTGCCCGACGCGGAGCGCACCGCCGCCTTCCACGCCGAGGTGCTGCGCCGGCGCGCGGCCGGGACGCTGCCGCCGGTCGAGGAGATCGTGCCGGGAGCGCGGACCGTGCTGCTGGACGGGGTGCCGGACCCGGAGGCGCTGGCCCGCCGGGTCACCGACTGGGAGGTGCCGCCGGTCGCGGACGACACGGGTGCCGTGGTGGAGATCCCCGTGCGCTACGACGGGCCGGACCTGGCCGACGTGGCGGCCCGGTGGGGGGTCGGGCCCGACGAGGTCGGCGCCCTGCACGGCTCGCACACCTACCGGGTCGCGTTCTGCGGCTTCGCGCCCGGGTTCGGCTACCTCACCGGACTGCCCCCTCACCTGCACGTCCCCCGCCGGTCCACGCCCAGGACCCGCGTCCCGGCCGGGGCGGTGGCCCTCGCCGGTCCGTACAGCGCCGTCTACCCCCGCGCCACCCCGGGCGGCTGGCAGCTGATCGGCACCATGCCCGACCCACGGCCACTGTGGGACCCGGCGCGGGAGCGTGCGGCGCTCCTCTCCCCGGGGACGCGTGTGCGGTTTGTCACGGCGGGCGACGCGACCGCGACGGGCACTGCGGTGGGCGGCCCCGCGGTGGTCGGGACGGGGCGGGAGGCCGGGGCATGACGACCAAGCTCACGACTGTGCGCTCCGGGGCGCTCACGACGGTGCAGGACGCGGGCCGGCCCGGCCACGCCCACCTGGGCGTGCCCCGCTCCGGTGCGCTGGACGCGCCCGCGATGCGGCTGGCCAACCGCCTCCTCGGCAACGCACCCGACGCCGCCGTCCTGGAGACGACCCTGACCGGCTGCGCCCTGCGCCCCGACCAGGACGTCACCGCCGTCGTCGGCGGTGCGCCCTGCCCGGTGACGGTCGACGGCAGACCGGCCGCCTGGGGCGCCCCGGTGCGGGTGCCCGCGGGCTCGGTCCTGGAGGTGGGGGCGGCCACCGCGGGCGTCCGCTCGTACGTGGCCGTCGCGGGCGGCATCGCGGCCGAACCCGTCCTCGGCAGCCGCTCGACGGACCTGCTGTCGGGCCTGGGCCCGGAGCCCCTGCGGGACGGGGAGGTCGTCGCGGTGGGCATCCCGCCGCTGCCGGTGCCGCCGCCGGTCGCCGCTCCCTGGCCCGGACCGCCCGCCGAACTGGTCCTGCCGGTACGCCCGGGCCCCCGCGCCGACTGGTTCACCCCGGCCGCGCTGCGCACGTTCACCTCGGCCACCTACCGTGTCTCCCCGCACAGCAACCGCATCGGCCTGCGCACCGAGGGACCACCGCTGGAACGCGCGTCGGCGGGCGAACTGCCCAGCGAGGGCATGGTCCTGGGCGCGGTGCAGGTCCCGCCGGACGGCCGGCCGGTGCTCTTCCTGCACGACCACCCGACGACGGGCGGCTACCCGGTCGTCGCGGTCGTCCCGGAGCCCGCGCTGGCCGCGGCGGCCCAGGCCGCGGCCGGAACCCCGGTGCGCTTCACGCTCGCCTGACGGCCGGCGGGCCGGTCGCCGCGCCGACCGCGTACCAGAACAGGTCCGGTGCGTTGAAGGTGGAACCGAGGACCAGGCGGGCCGCCGTGCTCTGCCGGGCGAGGTGCGCGGGCACGTCGGTGAGCTGGAGGAACTCCACGCCCCAACTCACCGCCAGGGCCACCGCGGCGGCCTTCACCGGTGCCGTCCTCGGCGCCGCCACGAGGACGAGGGCGAACAGCAGCAGGGTGTACAGCGCGTCTCCGCCGTACTTGGCCACCTCGCCCGCCGCCACGGCCCTGAGCGCGAGTCCGGCGCCGACGATCACCGCTGCGGCCACCGCGGCCCCGAGGCGCCTGCGCAGCGCATGGTCCCGCGCACCGGCGCGGGTCGGGGAGGTGAAGGCCATGCGTTCATTGTGCGGGCCGTCCCTCCCGGTCCCCCACCGCCCCGGCATACGCGCCTGAGGGTCAGCAGGTGGGGACGTCCGGGAGCCAGGCGTCGGCCACGTCGATGAAGATGTTGGAGACGTAACCGCCGTAGTCGGGCAGGTAGGACCAGGCGTCGTTGCTGTAGCCGTCGTAGGTCACGAGCTGGCCGTGGACCTGGCACCGCACGCGTACGGTCGTGGGCCCGGGCAGGGTCGCCACGCGGGTGGAGGTGGTCGTCGCCTGCTGCCGGACGCTCACGTCCGTGCCCCAGGTCGGGAACGACGTGGTGTCGCCGCCGCCCTCGGTCCACAGGTAGGTGACGGTCACCCAGCCGTTGTCGTCGAGACCCACGTTGTAGAAGGTGCCGTCGGCGAGGTCGATGCCCGCCGGGTTGGCGACCTGCCGGCCGAACTCGTCGCGTCCGCCGTTGTACCCGTCCTCGTAGGCGGCCTGCGCCTCGGGAAGACCCTGCGGAAGGTCCTTCCACTGCTCGCGCACCGACGAGGGGTTCCAGTGGTCGTCGTGCGTGTTCCACGGGCCGACGTCCCACACCGGCGCCGTCTCGCAGCGGGCGGGCCCGCACACCTGCACCGAGTACTGGCCGCTGCCGTTGGGGGACAGGGCGCGGCGGGAGGGGAGCGCCACGAAGTGGTCGTTGGTCCGGATGACGTGCCCGTTGGCGGTGGTGTGCCCGACGAGGCCCTCGCGGGTGGCGTAGACGCGGGCGGAGAAGGCGGCCGCCCTGGTCGCCGGAGCGGGCTCGGCGGGGGCGCGGCCCGCGTCGTCCGCCGTCAGGGTCACCGCCCGTACGGCCGCGGTGGGTTCGCCCTTGGCGTTCCACAGGGTGAGCCGGGCCTGGACGTCGACGACGTCGCGGGGCAGTTCGGCCGGGGTGCCGGGCGTTGCCCGCCGCCACTCGGTCCAGGTTCCGTCAGCCGCGCGTCCGCGCACGTCGACCTCGACGCTCGCCGTGTCGGGCACCGTCGCGTCGAGGTCCACGGCGATCCGGTCGACGGGCCGGTCCACGTGGTGCGGCTCCAGTACGGCGGAGGCATAGCCGCGGTCCCGGCCGAGGGAGGCGGGGCTGACGGAGCCGTCCCGTACCCGCAGGGCGCCCTCGTCGTAGCGGACGTTGACGTCGTCGGCGCCGGTCGGGGCCAGGTCGGCGCGCCAGGACACCTCGGCGGGCGGGCTCGCGGCGTCGGCGGCGGGGGCGGGCGTGGCGGCGAGGGTCGTACCGGCGAGGGCGAGCAGGCACACCGGGCCGCTCAGGGCGCGGGTGGTGGGGGGTCTGCGGCGCGGGGCACAGCCGCGGCGCCGGAGGGAGGGGGTCAGCATGGGGGCACTCCTGGGGGCCAGGCGTCGTCGACGTCGACGAAGCTGCTGGTGGAGACGTAACCGCCGTGGTCGGGCAGGTACGACCGGGCGTCGTTGCTGTAGCCGTCGTACTCGACGAGGCCGCCGTGGACCCGGCAGGCCACGCGGACGAACGTCGGTCCGGGCGCAGTCGCCACCCGTGCGGAGTCGGCCGTCGGCCGCTGACGGACGCTCACGTCCGTGCCCCGCACCGGCCCTGCCCGGCCGGCCGTCCCCGGCCGCCCTCGCGACGGCCGCGGCGCCCAGTGCGGTTGGCGCACGTCTGGCGGAGGAGTCCGCAGGACACGTTGGGACGACCCGCTCTCCGGTGCCCACGGGGGGATCGGCCGAAAGGCCCGCGCGCCGCGCTCACCTCGGCGGGCTGATGCCCCGGACGGTCAGCTCCAGCAGGCGTCGCCCCTCGGCGGCGGGGTCGGCATGGCGCTCCGTGGCCAGGGCGATGCCCGTGACCAGCGCGAGAAGGTCGGCGGCGGTGACGTCCGGCGCCACCACCCCGCTCTCGACCGCGCGCCGCAGCAGCGGCTCGACAGCCCCTTCGAGCTTGACCGAGCAGGCACTCACCCGCTCCGGTCCGACCAGCCGGTCCTGGGCCAGCGCCTCGGCCATGCCCCGTGCGGACGCGGCGTACTCGGTGAACCTCTCCAGCCAGTCCAGGAGGGCGGCGCGGGCGTCCACCGTGTCCGCCGACGCGGCCGCACGGGCGCACAGCGCCTCGATCCGCTCGCGGAACACCGCTTCCAGCAAGGCGCTTCGTCCGGGGAAGTGCCTGCGCACCGTCGCCGAGCCGACACCCGCGACGCGGGCGATCCGCTCCAGGGATGCCTCGGCGCCGTGCGCGGCGACCTCGTCCTCGGCGACGGCCAGGATCCGGGCGTAGTTGCGCCGTGCGTCCGCGCGCTGGTGGTGGGGCATGGCGTCCTCTCGGCATTGCTAAACGGCGGGGCCCTCCGTATCGTACCCGGCAGCTAAGTGGCGGGCCCCGCCACTTATTCCAACCCCCTCACCCGGGAGGCTCACCCATGCCCGACTCCTCCGCACCCGTCCTCGTCACCGGCGCGACCGGCAAGCAGGGTGGCGCGACCGCCCGCGCCCTGCTGAAGTCCGGCGTTCCGGTCCGGGCCCTGGTCCGTGACCCCTCGACCGAGCGGGCCGCGGCGATCGCGGCCCTCGGCGCCGAGCTGGCCGTCGGGGACCTGGACGACCGCGACTCGGTGGTCCGGGCCGCCGAAGGGGCCCGCGCCGTCTTCTCCGTCCAGATGCCCGACTTCGAGCGCCACGGCTTCGAGGGGGAGGTCGCCCAGGCCGTCCACCTGATCGAGGGCGCGCGGCAGGCCGGGGTGCCCCAGTTCGTGCACACCTCCGTCTCGGGTGCCGGGCAGCACACGAGCTGGGTGAAGGACCGCTGGGGATGGATGGGGCCCTACTATGCGGCGAAGGCCGGAATCCAGGACCGGGTGCGCGAGGCGGGGTTCACGCACTGGACGATCGTCAAGCCGAGCTATTTCATGGAGAACCTGCTCCCCTCGGAGGCCATCGTCTTCCCCCGGGGAGTACACGGCGGCCTGGTGAGCCTTCTGAAGCCCTCGACCCGGCTGTCCCTGGTCGCGGTCGACGACATCGGTGCGACCGCCGCGGCCGCCGTGGCGGAACCCGAGCGGTTCGACCGGGTCGAACTGGAGCTGGCGAGCGACCTGCTGACGATGAGGGAGATCGCCGAGATACTCTCCGCGCACCTGCGCACGACCCTGACCCCGTCCGACATGACCGAGGACGAGGCGGTCGCCGCCGGGATGCCGGACATGGGGTTCGGCCAGGCGTCGCTCAACGAGTTCCCCCAGCCCGCCCTCCCGCGGTTCGCCCACGACCTGGGCATTCCCCTCACCCCCTTCAGGACCTGGGCAAGCGCACACCTGCCGGAGTCGGACTGACGCTGGGAACTCCGGGCGACACGGAGTCAGCTGTACAGTTCAACCTGTACAGCTCATCCTGTGAAGCCTAGTCTGGGGGCATGAGCGAGAACGAGAGCCTCTCCCCCTCGGCAGTCCGGGCCTCGCGGGAGGTCCGGGCGGTCATCAGCCGGCTGCGCCGGCGCATCCTCAAGGCCTCCGAGGTCGAGGATCTCACCCTGGGCCAGGCCTCGGTGCTGGCCCGGCTGTCCGACCAGGGGGGCGTCACGGCCAGCGAACTCGCCGCGACCGAAGGGGTCAGGCACCAGTCGATGACGGCGACGGTCACCGCGCTCGCCTCCATGGGACTGGTGGAGCGGCAACCCGACCCGGACGACGGACGGCGGCTGCTCATCACGCTGACCGCGGAGGGCGTCCGTCGCGTGGAGGAGGGGCGGCAGGCCCGCACGGAATGGCTCGCCGAACGGTTGCAGGACCGGTGCACCGAGGAGGAGCGCAGGACCGTGATCGCGGCCATGGCCGTGCTGGAGCGGCTGAACCGTGACTGACGCGGAGGCAGGGCAGTGACTGACGCGAAGGCGGGCCCGCGGGTCGGCACCGGGAAGCCCGGCTTCGACCGCAGACTGCTGCCGCCGATGCTGCTGGGTTCGGTGCTCAACCCGATCAACTCGACGATCATCGCGGTCGCCCTCGTCCCGATCGGCAGGGCCCTGGGCGCACCGGCCTCGCAGACCGCCTGGCTCGTCTCCGCCCTCTACCTGGCCACGTCGCTCGGGCAACCGGTCGTCGGCCGGCTCATCGACGTCTTCGGGCCGCGCCGGCTCTTCCTCCTCAGTACCGGCCTCGTCGGTGTCGCGGGCGTCGTGGGCGCCCTCGCGCCCGGCCTGGGCGTCCTGATCGGCGCGCGGGTCCTGCTCGGGTTCGGCACCTGCGCGGGCTATCCCGCGGCGATGGCCCTGGTGCGCAGCGAGGCCGAGCGCACCGGACGGGACAGCCCCGGCGGGGTGCTCACCGCACTGGCGGTGGCCAACCAGACCATCGCCGTCGTCGGCCCGCTCCTGGGCGGCCTGCTGATCGCGGTGGGCGGCTGGCGCGCCACCTTCGCGCTGAACGTGCCCCTGGCCGTCGCGGCCGTGCTGCTGGGGCTGCTGCGGCTGCCCAAGGCGAAGCCAACGGAGGAACCCACCGCGGAGCCCACGGAGGAACCCACCGCGGACCCCGCGAACGGGCCCGCGCGGCGCGGGAACCTGGCCGCCCGCCTCGACCTGCCCGGCATGGCACTGTTCGCGGCGATGCTCGTCTCACTGCTGCTCTTCCTGATGAACCTGCACCTGCTCGACTGGTACCTGCTCGCGCTCTCGGCCGCCGCCGGGGCGGCGTTCGCGGTGCGGGAGCTGCGGACCGCCACCCCCTTCATCGACCTGCGGGTGCTCGGCGGCAACACTCCCCTGCTGGCCACCTACGGCCGGGCCCTCGTGGCCTACGTCGTCGCGTACTGCTTCCTCTACGGCTTCACCCAGTGGACCGAGGAGGGCTTCGGGCTGTCTCCCTTCCACGCCGGCCTGGCCCAGATACCCATGTTCCTGCTGGCTATAGGGGTCTCGATCGTGTCGGGGCGCAGCACGGGCGTCCGGGGGAAGCTGCTGCTCGGCGCGGTCGGCCAGATCGCCGCGTGCCTGGTGATCCTCACGCTGGGCGCGGACAGCCCGCTGTGGATGCTGCTGCTGGTCGCGCTGATCTTCGGCGTCCCGCAGGGCCTCAACAACCTGGCCCTGCAGAACTCCGTGTACTTCCAGGCCGATCCGGAGCGCACCGCGTCCTCGGCCGGGCTGCTGCGCACCTTCGCCTACATCGGCTCGATGGTGGCTTCCTCCGCGACCGCCGCCTCCTTCGGACAGCACGCGGACACCGGCGGTCTGCACCGGCTGGCCTGGGTGATGCTCGGCGCCGGCGTGCTCTACCTGCTGCTCACGCTCTTCGACCGCACACTCGGCCGAGCGGCGGGGGCGGGCACGCGGGCATCGGTCTGAGCGCCCCCGAGGGAACATCGAGGACTCCGCCTTCCGATGCCCGTCCTCAGGGCCCCGGGTTGCCGGAGCCGCCCGCGTTCAGGTGCTGCAGCGCCTCGACCAGTTCGTGGCAGGCGCGCTCCACCGATCGTCTGGTGTTGAGCTGTTCGCTGATCACGGCGGAGAGCAGGAGAGCGGTCAGCCCCAGGCTCCCGTTGAACGCCTGGAGTCTCATCATCGTCTCGATGTCGGTCAGCCTGCCGAAGGAGCCGGCCTCCTGCCGGGCCACGACGGTGGCCGTCACCGACATGAACAGGGCGCAGGGGATGCCGCCCGCCAGCTGGAAGCGCAGGGCCGACCAGATCAGGATCGGAAAGCCCAGGAACAGCAGGCTGACCGAGCTGTACATGATCAGCGGGACCACGGCGCACACGACCACGGTGAGCCCGACGGCCTCGGTCCAGCGCACGGACGGGGGCGGCAGGCGAGCGCGGTACAGCAGGAGCAGCAGCGGGGTGACGAGGACGACACCCATGGCGTCGCCGACCCACCAGGCCAGCCAGACGATCCCGAGGTGGTCGGTGGGGAGCTTGTCCGACAGCACGAGCATGCCGACGCCCGTTCCCGAGCTGATCAGCATCGCGGTCAGCGCCCCCAGGAAGACGAGGGCCAGTCCGTCGCGCAGGCGGCTCAGGCTCACGCGGAACCCCACCGCGCGCAGCATCAGCCAGGCGCAGACGGGGGCGACGGTGTTGCCGGCCATGATGCCGACGCCCTCGGCCCCGAAGGTTCCCAGGGAGAGCATGACCAGCAGCGCGCCCAGGGCGATGCCGGGCACGCACCACGGCCCGAACAGGAGGAGACAGGCCAACGCGAGGCCGCTGGGCGGCCAGATGGGCGTGACGACCGAACCGTCGGCGGTCAGCTGCTGCGACAGCCCGAGCCGCCCCGCCGCGTAGTAGCAGCCGGCGAGGAGCAGCGTCGCGCAGGCGAGGACGACCGGTCGCGGCCATGCACGGATACCCACCACAGCAGCCATCAGACACCGGTGCGGCCGGGTCAGCGAGGTGAGAGGCGCACCGTCCCACCCTCCGGCGTAACGCCCCGCCCGTCATGGCCGACGACGAGCACGGCCGCGTCGTCCTCGTGTCCGATCAGCTCGGCGTTCTTGAGCACGGCGGCCGCCAGCGCGTGCGCCTCCATGCCGACGGCGGCGGCGAGGCTCGCCAGCCGCACGACCCGTTCCAGGCCGTCGTCCACGCTCAGCGACGGCCCCTCCACCACACCGTCCGTGACCAGGACGAACACCCCGCCGGTGCCGAGCCGGTACCGGGTCACCGGGTAGTCGGTGCCCTCCAGGACGCCCAGCGGAGGTCCGCCCTCGTCCCGGCAGACCTCCGCCCTGCCGTCCGCCGTGGCCCGGACGCAGGGGACGTGGCCGGCCCGGGCGCTCTCCAGCAGGCCGGTCGCCGGGTCGTAGCGCATGAACGTGCAGGTGGCGAACAGGTCCTTGTTGAGGGAGAGGACCAGTTCGTTCGTGCACGCGAGGAGGTCACCGGGTTCGCTGGTCACCGACGCGAGCGCCCGCAGGCCGACCCGGACCTGGCCCATGAAGGCCGCCGCGTCGATGGCGTGCCCCTGGACGTCTCCGACGGAGAGGCCGATACGGCCGTCGGGGAGGGTGAAGGCGTCGTACCAGTCGCCGCCCACATTGAGTCCGGCGTACGCGGGTGAGTAGCACGCGGCCAGGTGGATGCCGGGTACGGCGGGCAGGTCCGCGGGGAGCATGTCGCGCTGCAGGGCGATCGCCAGCTCCACCTGCGACCGCCGCAGCTCGGCGAGCTCCCTCGCCTGTGTGGTCAGCGAGGCCAGCCGGGCGAGCAGCTCTTCACCGTCAGGTGCGGGACGCTTGCGGAACATGAACCACTCCCCGCCAGGCCGCCTCCCGGCAGGAGCCTCTCGGCCCCCTGGACAGTGCAAGTCTGTCACCCGGGACGGAAAAGGTCATGCGGGAGCCTTCGGGGGCGGCGACGGAAGGCTGCGCGACAGGCACGGCGCGGATGACCGGCGGGCGGGCCCTGCCGCCACGCCGGGAAGCGCGGCGCCGTGGCAGCGGGTGACGGGTGGTGCGCACCACGCCGGGGAACGCGGCGGCCCGGATGCGAGCGGCCACGGATACGTCCCGCCGGGCAGCACGGCCCCACGGGCGCGCCCCGCCCCGCCGGAAAGCGCGGCGGGTTCCGTACCCTTGCCGCATGCGCATGCGGCCCACTTTGAGCTGGACCCCGGGAGCGGACCTGCCGCCGGGCACCACGGACCTGGCGCCCGTCGCCGAGGCGCTGCGCGCCGGGGGTGTGCTGGTGCTCAGCGGGGCGGGCATCTCGACGGAGTCGGGCATCCCCGACTACCGGGGCGAGGGCGGGAGCCTGAGCCGGCACACGCCGATGACCTACCAGGACTTCACCGGCTCGCCCGAGGCCCGCCGCCGGTACTGGGCGCGCAGCCACCTCGGCTGGCGCACCTTCGGCCGGGCCCGCCCCAACGCGGGACACCGGTCGGTGGCGGCGTTCGGGCGGCACGGTCTGCTCACCGGCGTGATCACCCAGAACGTCGACGGACTGCACCAGGCCGCGGGCAGCGAGGGCGTCGTGGAGCTCCACGGCAGCCTGGACCGGGTCCTCTGCCTGACCTGCGGCGACCTCAGCCCCCGCCGCGAACTCGCCCGGCGCCTGGAGGAGGCCAACGCGGGCTTCGCGCCGGTGGCCGCCGGCATCAACCCGGACGGCGACGCCGACCTCACCGACGAGCAGGTCGGGGACTTCCGGGTGGTGCCCTGCACGGTCTGCGGCGGCATCCTCAAACCGGACGTGGTGTTCTTCGGCGAGAACGTGCCGCCCGAGCGCGTCGAGCACTGCCGCGAGCTGGTGCGCGCGGCCTCCTCGCTGCTGGTCCTCGGCTCCTCGCTGACGGTGATGTCCGGGCTCCGCTTCGTCCGCCAGGCAGCCGACGCGGGCAAGCCGGTCCTGATCGTCAACCGCGACGCCACCCGCGGCGACCGGCTGGCCGTCACCCGGGTCGCGCTCCCGCTGGGACCGGCCCTGACGGCCGTGGCCGACCGGCTCGGCGTCTCCGTAGAGGCCGCGGCGACGGCCTGACCAGGCAACCCGCGTCCCGCCGGGGAGCGGAATCTCCCCGCGCCACCCCCTTGACCGTGGTCCCCGCACTCCATAAAGTCCTCGCACCTCACGAGGTACATCGATTAACCAATCGTTAACCGCTTGGTTGGAGACCACCCCTGTGCGCTCATCGCTGACGCGGCGCGAACTGCTCGCCGCCGGTTCCGGTCTGGCCGCGGCCGCTGCCCTGCCCGCTCTGTCCGGCTGCTCGTCGTTGGCGTCGGCGGACTCCGACCCGGACACCCTCGTCGTCCACACGCAGCTCGGCACCACCGCACCGGGCTCCCCCACGTACCTCGCGGCCGTGGACCGCTTCCGCGAGGAGAACCCGGGGGTGAAGGTCAAGAACCTCGTCAACGGCGACGACCTCGCCCAGGTCTACGAGACCTCACGACTGGCCCGCAAGGAGGCCGACGTCGTGATGGTCAACCTCTACGACAAGACGCTGGCCTGGACGGACGTCGGCGCGACCGTCGACGTCAAGCCCTACCTCGACGACTGGGGGCTGCGCGGGCGCGTCCTGCCCGCCGCGCTGGCCGACTGGACCGACGACGAGGGCCGGGTCAGGGCCTTCCCCTACTTCGCCACGAACTGGCCCGTGGCCTACAACCGCGCCCTGCTCGACCGGGCCGGCGTCGACGCGATCCCCACCACCGGGGACCAGCTGATCGCCGCCGCCCGCAAGCTGCGCGCCAAGGGGCTCGCCCCGGTGACGGTGGGCGGCAACGACTGGACCGGCCAGAAGCTGCTGGCGCAGATCATCCAGACCTTCCTCTCCCAGGACGAGGCCCGGCACGTCTACACCACCGGCGACTTCGGCGGGCGCGGCGCGCGCCTGGGCATCGAGTACTTCACGCACCTGCGGGACGCCGGTGTGTTCGCGGACAAGGCCCAGGGCCTCACCTCCGACTCGATGACCACGCAGTTCAACACCGAGGAGGCGGCCGTGCAGTCGGCGATGTCCTCCGCCCTGGCCAAGGTGCCCGAGAAGGTGGCCCGGCACACGGAGGTCGGGGGCTGGCCGCTGGCCGACGGGGCGGCGCACGACGGTCCCACCGTCATCCGCGCCTACACCCTCATCGGCTTCTGGATCAGCCCCAACGGCGTCCGCAAGATCGAGCACGTCGAGAAGTTCCTGCGGTTCATGTACCGCCCGGACATCGTGGCGCGGTTCGTGACGGAGAGCGGCCGGGACATGGCCCTGCGCACGGACGCCGTCTCCACCGGCTTCCCGCTGGTCGGGGCGGCCCAGCGGCTCGGCTCCGAGGTGAGCCAGGTCCTGCTGCCCGACGTGTACGTGCCGCCCGCCGCCGCGCAGCCGCTGATCACCGCGACCAGCACGTCGTTCACCCGGGGCACCAGCCCGGCCCGGGTGCGCGCCGCCCTCGAGTCCGCGTACCGGTCCGCATGAGCCGCCCGGACACCCCCGGCTGCACCGTCCGGTTCCCCCTCGTCCCCCTCCCCCGTTCCACCCGTTCTCCGGGAGTCACCGCATGACGACGCTCACCACGACGCCGGACGGGAGCGCGGCCCCGCGGTCCGCCCCGCCCGCCTCCCCCGCCCCGGCCGCGCGCCGGCCCCGGCAGGGCGGCACCGTCCTCGCGGTGCCCGCGCTGGTGTGGTACCTGGTGTTCATGGTCGGGCCGCTGCTCGCCATCTTCGTGATCGCGGCCCTGCGCTGGCCGGGCATGCTCCAGCCGGTCTCCTTCGCCGGTCTCGACAACGCCCGGGTGGTGCTGGACGACCCGGTGTTCTGGGACGCGGTCCGCAACACCGCCGTGCAACTGGCCGTCGCCGTCCCGGTGATGATCGTCTGCGCGTACATGCTGGGGTACTACGTGGCCCAGCGGCCGCCCGGTCACCGGGTCATCCGGTACCTGCTCTTCATCCCGGGGCTGATCTCGACCCCCGCGAAGGCGATGGTCTTCTACGCGGCCCTGTCACCGGACGGCCTGCTCAACGGCGGGCTGGAGAGCGTCGGCCTCGGCTCCCTCGCCGACGCCTGGCTGGCGTCGCCGTCCACGGCCCTGGCGTGTCTGATCGCCCTGGACATCTGGGCCGGCATCGGCTTCACCGCCGTACTGTTCGCCGCGCGGCTGGGCAGTGTGCCGGACGAGCTGGGGGAGGCCGCGCAGCTGGACGGGGCGGGGCACTGGCGGACGATGTGGTCGGTCCACTTCCCCGTCATCCGTGACTACGTCGGCGTGGTGACGATGCTGCAGTTCCTGTGGACGCTGTTCGGCTCCGCGCAGCACGTGCTGCTGCTCACCCAGGGCGGTCCCGGCACGTCGTCCACCACGCTGTCGTTCCTCGTCTACCAGAAGGCGTTCATCGCCGCCGACCTCGGCTACAGCCAGACCGTCGGCGTCCTCCTCTTCCTCGTCGGACTCGTCGGGCTGCTGACGATCCGCCGTGTCTTCCGCCAGAACTACTGATCGGAGCAGCACTGATGAAGCTCGGCAAGCGCTGGCTCCCGGCCCACATCCTGGTGTGGACGTACGCGGTGCTGCTCGTCGTCCCGCTGTACTACTTCCTCGCCTCGGCGTTCAAGTCGAACGACGAGATCTTCGCGCACCCCTTCGCCCCGCCGTCCTCCCTGGGGCTCGGCAACTTCCGCACCGCGTTCGAGAGCGCGGACCTCGGGCTGGCGGTCGTCAACTCGGCGCTGGTGACGGTGTTCTCGCTGGCGCTCACGCTGCTGCTGGCGATCCCGGCCTCGTTCGCGCTGGCGCGTTCGACGGGGCGGCTGGCGGGCGTGGTCGAGAAGGTCTTCTCGCTGGGCTTCCTGATCCCGACGTTCGCGGCGCTCTTCCCCACCTTCCTCCTGGCGGCGGCCACCGGGCTGTTCCACACCCGGATCTTCATGGTGCTGTTCCTGCCCGCGACGGCGCTGCCGCTGTCGGTGGTGATCCTGGTGCAGTTCATGCGCACCATCCCGCCGGAGATGGAGGAGGCCGCCCGGCTGGACGGGGCGTCCACCTTCGCGGTGCTGCGGCACGTGTACACGCCGATGTGCCTGCCGGGCATCGCCACCGTGCTGCTGCTGAACTTCCTGACCTTCTGGAACGAGTACCTGTACTCGCTGGTCATCATCGGCCCCGACCCGGCGCAGCGCACGGTCCAGGTGGCCCTGCCCACGCTGAAGTCGATCACCGGCACGGACTACGGCGTGCTCACGGCGGGTACGGTGCTCACCCTGGTGCCGGTGTGGCTCGTCTACACCCTGCTCCAGAGGCGCATGCAGCAGGCCCTGGTCAGCGGGGCGGTGAAGATGTGAGCGTCTCCGCCGAGCGGTCGGGACGCCGGCCCACCATCAAGGCGGTCGCGGCGGCGGCCGGGGTGTCGACGGCCGCCGTGTCCCAGGCCTTCAACAACAAGGGCCGGCTCTCCGAGGCGACCCGCCGCCGCATCCTCGACACCGCGCTGGAGCTGGGCTGGTCGCCCAGTGCCTCCGCCGCGGCGCTGCGCAACGCACGCACCCGCAGTCTCGCCCTGGTGGTGCGGCGCCCCACGGACGTGCTGGGCTCCGACCCGCACTTCAGTGAGCTGATCACCGGCATAGAGGGCGAGCTGGCGCCGCGCGGCTACGGTCTGCTGCTGCACCTGGTCAGCGGTCACCGCGAGGAGAACGCGCTGTACGAGCGGCTCGCGGCCGAGGGCCGGGTGGACGGCGCCGTGCTCACCGACGCCCGCGACGACGACGCCCGGCCCGCGCTGCTCGCCCGCCTCGGACTGCCCGCCGTACTGCTCGGTTCGCCCGACGACACGGCCGTCGTCCCACGCGTCGGACTGCGCGACCAGGGCGCGGGGATCGCCGAGGCCGTCACGCACCTGCTGGGCCTCGGCCACCGGCGCGTCGCCTACGTCAGCGGGCCGCCCGAACTCCAGCACACCCGCGTGCGCCGGGCGGCCTTCGAGGGCGCCCTGCGCGAGGCGGGGCTGCGCCCGTTCGCGGTGCTGCCCACCGACTTCAGCGAACGGCGCGCCGTCGGCGCCACCGAGGCGCTCCTCGACTCCGCCGACCGCCCCACGGCGATCGTGTACGCCAACGACTCGATGGCGGTCTGCGGCATCGGCACCGCGCAGCGCGCCGGGCTGGTCGTGCCCCGGGACGTGTCCGTCGTCGGCTACGACAACCTGCCGCTCGGTTCCTGGCTCCACCCGCGGCTGACCACGGTCGACCAGCAGGTGCAGCGGGTGGGCGCGGCCGCCGCGCGCATGCTCCTCGCCCTGTGCGGCGAGGAGGTCGAGGACACCGCCCTCGCCGAACGGCCCCGCCTGGTCGTACGCGAGTCCACGGGGCCCGCCCTCACCTGACCACCACCCCGGGCCGCGGCACACCGCGGCCACGCACCCACCGCACCCCCACCACCCGAGAAGGACCATGCGACGCCACAGCGCCCAGCTCACCCACCAGACCGACGTACTGCCCTGGCTCGGCGCCAACTTCTGGTCCCGCACCGGCGGCCCGCTGATGTGGCGGAACTACGACCCGAAGACCGTCCGCGAGGAACTCCGCGTGCTCGCCGACCACGGCCTCAACACCACCCGGTCCTTCTTCTACTGGCCGGACTTCCACCCGGAGCCCGACCGCGTCGACGACGAACTGTGCGCGCGCTTCGAGGACTTCCTCGACGCGCACACGGAGACGGGCATGGGGACGATACCCACCTTCATCGTCGGCCACATGTCCGGCGAGAACTGGGACCCCGCCTGGCGCGGCAACCGTGACCTGTACGAGGACGTGTGGATGGTCGGACGCCAGGCGTGGTTCGTCTCCCGCATGGCGCGGCGTTTCAAGGACCACCCGGCGGTCACGGGCTGGCTGATCACCAACGAGATGCCCGGGTACGGGCGGATCTACCAGGTCGACCCGCCGTCCTCGGACGTGGTGACCGCGTGGGCGCAGGCGATGTGCAACGCGGTGCGGGCGACGGGGGCGACGCAGCCGGTGTCGCTGGGCGACGGGGCGTGGGGCATCGAGGTCACCGGCCGCGACAACGGCTTCTCGCTGCGGGAGACGGCCGAGTACGTCGACTTCGTGGGCCCGCACGTGTACCGCTCGGACACCGACCGGCCGCGGCAGCACTACCGTGCCGCCTTCGAGTGCGAGCTGGCCGCGGTGACCGGACAGCCCGTCGTGCTGGAGGAGTTCGGGCTGTCCACCGACACGGTCTCGGCCGCCAACGCGGGGATCTTCTACCGGCAGACCCTGCACAACTCGCTGCTGGGCGGGGCGACCGGCTGGCTCGCCTGGAACAACACCGACTACGACGACCTGTGGGACCGGTCCCCCTACGACCACCACCCCTTCGAGATGCACTTCGGCATCACCGACTCCGCCGGAGCGCCCAAGGAGCCGCTGCGGGAACTGGCCGCCTTCGCGGAGGTGCTGAAGGCGGTGGACTTCTGGCGCTGCTCCCGCACGGACGCGGACGCCGCCCTGGTGGTGCCCGCCTTCCTCGAACGGGGTTATCCCTACAGCCGCCCGGCCGACCGGCCGCTCATCTTCACGTCCCTGCACCAGGGTTACGTCACCGCGCGCGCCGCCGACCTGCCGGTGGCCCTGACCCGTGAGGCCGACGGACTGCCGGGCGAGGCGTCGCTCTACCTGCTCCCCGCCACCCGGCAGCTCACCACCCGCACCCGCAGGGAGCTGGCCCGCCGGGCCGCCGAGGGCGCCACCGTGTACCTGTCCTTCTGCTCCGGCGAACACCCGGCCACCCGCGGCCCCTGGTTCGACGACCTCGACGGCCTCTTCGGCGTGGAGCTGCAACTGTCGTACGGCGTCGCCGAGCCGATCGAGGACGACGTGCTGGAGATGACGTTCACCGAGGACTTCGGCGACCTGCGGCCCGGCGAGGTGCTGCGTTTCCCGGTCGCGGGGAACGAGGACAGCCGCGCCTATCTGCCCGTCGTACCGCGTGCGGGCCGGGTCGTCGCGGTGGACGCCCACGGGCGGCCGGCCCTGATCGTCCATGAGACGGGGGTGGGCCGGACGGTGCTGGCCACCTATCCGCTGGAGCACATGGCGGCCCGCACGGCACGCGTCAACCCCGATGTCACGCAGCGTCTCTACGCCGCCCTGGCGCAGGTGGCGGGCGTGCGGCGGCCCGTCACGGTCGCCGATCCGCATGTGTCGGCGGACGTCCTCGTCCACGCCGACGGCCGCCGCTTCGTGTGGCTGGTCAGCCAGAGTCCGCAGCGGCTCGTGGTCCGTCCGGCCGCCGAGGGGACGCTGCACGACCTGGCCGACGGCACCCCGGTGGAGGACGTGGCGCTGGAGGCGTACGGCGTAGTGGTGCTGGAGCTGCGATGACCCCGCCCCGTTACCGTGATCCCGCCGCGCCGGTGCCGGACCGCGTCCGCGACCTGCTGGGCCGCATGACCCTCGCGGAGAAGGTCGGCCAGCTCAACCAGCGCATGTACGGCTGGGACGCCTACGAACGCGCCGGGGAGGGGCACCGCCTCACCGACGCCTTCCGCGCGGAGGTGGCCGCCTTCGACGGCATGGGCGCGCTGTACGGGCTCCAGCGGGCCGACGCCTGGTCCGGCGTCGGCTTCGCCGACGGCCTCGACGCCCGGGACGGGGCGCGCACGGCGGCGGCGGTGCAGCGGTACGTCATGGACCACAGCCGGCTGGGCATCCCCGTCCTGCTGGTGGAGGAGATGCCGCACGGCCACCAGGCGCTGGACGGCACGGTCCTCCCGGTCAACCTCGCGGTCGGCGCCACCTGGGACCCGGAGCTGTACGCGGACGCGGTGGCCGGTGCGGCCGCCGAACTCCGCGCGCGGGGCGCGCACATCGCGCTGGTGTCGGCACTCGACCTGGTGCGTGATCCGCGCTGGGGGCGCAGCGAGGAGTGCTTCGCCGAGGACCCGTACCTCGCCGCGCGGATGACCGGGGCGCTCGTCGAGGGCGCGCGGCGGGCGGGGGTGGCCGTGGTCCTCAAGCACTTCGCCGGGCAGGGTGCCACGGTCGGCGGCCGCAACAGCGCGGCGACGGAGCTGGGACCGCGGGAACTGCACGAGGTGCATCTGGCGGCGGCCCGGGCCGGGGTGGCGGCGGGAGCGGCCGGGGTGATGGCCGCCTACAACGAGTTCGACGGGCTGCCCTGCGCCGCGAACCGGTACCTGCTGACCGACCTGCTCCGCACGGAGTGGGGGTTCGAGGGCGTCGTCATGGCGGACGGCACCGCGGTGGACCGGCTGGTGCGGCTGACCGGCGATCCGGTGTCGGCGGGCGCGCTGGCCCTGAACGCGGGATGCGATCTGAGTCTGTGGGACGACTCCTTCACCCGGCTGGGCGAGGCGGTGGAACGCGGGCTGGTGTCCGAGTCGGCGCTGGACGCCTCGGTGGCACGGGTCCTCGCGCTGAAGTTCCGCCTGGGCCTGTTCGAACAGCCCCTGCCGCCGGCCCGGTCCGAGGCCGCGGGTCTGCCGGACCCGGCCGAGCTGGGCGAGCGCCTCGCCCGTGCGTCGGTGACCCTGCTCGCCCACGAGGGCGGCGTGCTCCCGCTGTCCCGTGCGGCGCGGCGGATCGCGGTTCTCGGCCCGAACGCCGACTCGCTGTCCCAGCAGATCGGCGACTACACGGCGCCGCAGCGGCCCGGCGTGGGGATCACCGTCCTGGAGGGCATCCGTGCGGCGGTCGCGCCCGGTACCGAGGTGGTGCACGGGCGGGGGTGCGGCCTGGTGGGTGACGAGGTGTCGGACGTGCCGGCGGCCGTCGGTCTGGCGGCCGGCTCCGACGTGGCCGTACTGGTACTGGGCGGCTCCAGTGCCCGCTCCGCGGACACGGTCTTCGACGCGAACGGGGCCGCCGTCACGGGTGCCGGAACGCCGTCCGGCATGACCTGCGGCGAGGGGGTCGACCTGGCGGACCTTGCGCTGCCGCCCGCGCAACGGGCCCTGCTGGCCGCGGTGTCGGCGACCGGGACCCCGGTCGTGGTGGTGCTGGTCCAGGGCCGCCCGCACGCCCTGCCCGAGGTGGACGCGCCCGCGGCGGCGGTGCTGAGCGTCTGGTACCCGGGGCCGCGGGGCGGGCGTGCCGTGGCCGAGGTGCTGTTCGGCGACGCCGAGCCCCGCGGCAGACTGCCGGTCTCCGTGCCCCGGTCGGCCGCCCAACTGCCCGTCCACTACAACGGCAAGGACCACCGCTACCGCGGTTACGTCGACCAGAGCGCCGGTCCGCGTCATGCCTTCGGGCACGGCCTGTCGTACACGAGCGTCGCGTACGGGGTGCCGAGGCTGTCGCGCTCCCGGGTCGGTGCGGACGCACCGCGTCTGACCTGCCGGGTCACGGTCCGCAACACCGGGGCCCGGCCGGCCGAGGAGACGGTGCAGCTGTACGTGCGCCGGCTGTCCGGGGGCACGTCCTGGCCGCGGGTGCGCGAGCTGCGGGGCTTCGTCCGCCTGGGCATCGCGCCCGGCGACGAGGCCGAGGCGGTCTTCGAGGTGGGCCCGGACACGCTGGCCTCGGTGGGGCGCGACCTCCGGCTCGCCGTGGAGCCGGGGGTGGTCGAGCTGGAGACGGGCCCGTCCTCCGACCGGACGACGGGCGCCCGCCTCGAGATCACCGGCTCGGAATCGAAGGCAACTTAGGCTAGCCTTACCTTCATGGCGAAGGTTCGGCGGCTCACCCCCCAGCACCCGGAGATGTTCCGCGCCCGCGTGGTGCGGACCGAGCGGGTCTCCCCGTCCATGCGGCGCGTCACGGTCACCGGACCGGGGCTCGGCGGCTTTCCGTGGCTGGGGTACGACCACTGGTTCCGTCTGTTCCTCCCGCTTCCCCACCAACGGGGGCTGCGACTGCCGGAGTTCACCGGCTCACAGTGGTGGCGGCCGTACCTCGCCATCCCGGAGGACGAGCGACCGCACTGCGCCAACTACTCCGTGGCCGACTACCGCCGGACGACGGCCGAACTGGACATCGACTTCGTCGTGCACCGGGGCCCCACCGGCGAGATCGAGGGCAGGGCCGCGCTCTGGGCCTGCGGTGCCCGGCCCGGGGACGCGCTCGCCCTGCTCGACCAGGGCATCCTGTTCGACTGCCCGCGGGACGCCTCCGAGGTCACCGTGGTGGCCGACGAGACCGGACTGCCCGCCACGGCGAGCATCATGCGCTCGCTCCCCCAAGGCACCGTGGGACGCCTCATCCAGGAGATCCCCACCGACGCCGACCGCCGCGAGCTGGACGCCCCGGCCGGCGTGGCCGTCTCCTGGGTCGTGCGGCGGGACAGCGCCTCGGTCCCCGGCGCCGCCGCGCTGCGCGAGCTGCACCGGCTGACCCGCGCCGACGCGGCGGGATACGCCTTCGTCGTCGGCGAGTCGACCCTGGCCACCGAGGGCCGCAGGCACCTGCACCGCCTGGGACTGCCGAAGGAGCGCATCACCTTCTCGGGGTTCTGGAAGCACGAGGCGATGGCGGCGGCCTGACCCCGGCCGTACTCGCTACGCCTGGGCGCCCTTGACGCGCTGGTAGTGCCGTCGGGCCTTCATCCGGTTCCCGCACTCGGCCATGGAGCACCAGCGGGCGCTGTTGGGCTTGCTCCGGTCGAGCAGGAAGCGCCGGCAGTCCGGGTTGCCGCACGGCTTGAGCCGTCCCGGCCGGGTCGCCTCGACGTGCGCCCAGGTCAGCAGCAGCTCCACGGCCAGCCGGTGGGCGTCGGGGACCCGGAGGGTCCATTCCAGGGTGCCGCCCTCGAAGGCCGGCACCCTGCTGACACCGTCGAGGAACTCGCTCAGGCACTCGGGGTCCCGCCGCCCCCGGACGACGTCCTGGAGGACGTCCCGCGCGGCGACCAGGAAGGCGGCCTCCTCGTCCGACCCGGTCCCGCCGTGGGCCCGCGCCCACGCGCGACCCTCCGCGGGCGTGCCCAGGGCGTCACTCACCGAGCCCCGCACGACGGGAGTCGTGTTGAGCAGTTCCAGGAGGACGTCCTCCGCGGCCGTGCCGGTCACCGCCTTCACCCCTAACCGTTTCGTGGACATTGGCAGGTTACAACACGCTCACCTAACCACTTAAGCTCGCTTGACAGGTTAGCTCAGGAGTGCTGGACTCTAGCTAACCGCCAAAAACAACTTTAGGGGTTTCCATGAGTGTCGCCGTGCACCACAGGACCACTGCCGTCGACGGCCTGGACGTCTTCTACCGGGAGGCCGGTGACCCGCAGGCGCCCACCGTCGTGCTGCTGCACGGTTTCCCGACGAGCAGCCACATGTTCCGCGACCTGATCCCGAAGCTCGCCGACTCCTACCACGTGATCGCACCCGACATGATCGGCTTCGGATACTCGTCCATGCCCGCGGCGGACGCGTTCGACTACGGCTTCGACTCCCTCACGGACGTGACCGTCCGCCTCCTGGACCTGCTCGGCGTGGAGCGCTTCGCGGTGTACGTGCAGGACTACGGGGCACCGGTGGCGTGGCGCATCGCCCTCCGGACCCCGCACCGCATCACCGCGATCGTCACGCAGAACGGCAACGGTTACACCGAAGGCCTCGTCAAGGAGTTCTGGGACGGGCTGTTCGCCTACACCGACGACCCGACCCCCGAGACGGAGGCTCCCGCCCGGGCCGCGATGTCCCCCGAGGCGATCCGCCGGCAGTACCTGAACGGGGTCCCCGACCAGAGCCTCGTCAGCCCCGACACCTGGAACCTCGACCAGGCCCTGCTCGACCGGCCCGGCAACGACGCCGTCCAGCTCACGCTGTTCCGCGACTACCCGTCCAACGTCGCCCTCTACCCCCGGCTCCAGCAGTACTTCCGCGACACCCGGGTGCCGCTGCTGGCCGTGTGGGGCGCGAACGACGAGATCTTCGGCCCCGAGGGCGCCCACGCGTTCCGGCGCGACCTGCCGGACGCCGAGATCCACCTCCTGGACACCGGGCACTTCGCCCTGGAGACCCACCTGGAGGAGATCGCCGGGCACATGCGGGACTTCCTCGCCCGGGCCGGGAAGTAGGGCGCCCCGGCGGTCAGGATCCGGCCGGCCGGCCCAGGACGTGCGGCGCGAGGATGTCGGCCACCGTCCGGTTGCGCGGGACGGGGACGCCCAGCCGGTCGGCGAGGTCCACGACTCCCCCGCTGAGCCAGGGCAGTTCGAGGCGGTTGCCCTTCTCCAGGTCGTTGTGCATGGAGGAGGTCATGTCCGCGGGGAGCGTGTCGCAGAAGTCGAGCCGGTCCTCGGCGAAGCCGCCGTCCAGCCGCACCCCCGAAGCCCGCGCCACGGCCACCGTCTCGGCCATGACGTCGTACAGGAGCCGTCGGCTCCGCTCGTTGGCGCGGACGACGCCGATCGGCCGGCGGACGGCCGTCGTGGTCGCCGACAGACCCACGAGGAACACGAACTTCTCCCAGATCGCCCTCTCGATGTCGTCGCTCTCCTCGACGTCGACCCCGGCGTCCCGGAACGCGGCGAGCACGGTCCGGCTGGTCGCCGACCGGCCGGACCGGTAGGGGCCGAGGACGACTTTCTGCAGGGTGCTGTTGTGCCTGACCACCCCGGGTTCCTCGATGAAGGCGGAGATGAAGCAGACCCCGCCCAGGACCTGCTCGTCCGTCAGCCGGCCGCGCAGGACGGCGTCCTTGTGCACCCCGTTCTGCAGTGACAGCACCGCAGCCCCGTGCGCCGCCGAGGACCGCAGCTGGTCGGCCACGGCCTCGGTGTCCCACAGTTTGACGGCGACGAGGACCAGATCGGTGGGGCCCAGCTCCGAGATGCTCCCCACCACGGAGTCGGGCGAGGTGCGCAACTCGCCCAGGGGGCTGTGGACGACCAGGCCGGTCCGGCGCATGGCCTCCAGGTGCGCGCCGCGGGCCACGAAGGTGACCTCGTTCCCCGCGGCGGCCAACCGGGCCCCGAAATAGCCTCCGACGCCGCCCGCTCCGATCACCGCGACACGCATGGCTCCGCCCCCTCTTGGTAACCGTTCGAACGGTTACCATCAAACCATGGATGTCGTACGGCACGAGCCCCGCAGAAGAGTCACCGCGCAGGCGCGGGAGCTTCGTTTCGACGCCGGAACCCTGTGCCTGGACCTGGTGGCCACCGTGGGCCGCAGGCCCGAGGCCCCCGTCGAGCGGATGGGCGACGCCTCGCGCCTCGAAGCCTGGTGCCGGGGCGTCGGGGTGGCGCTGGAGGACGGGTACGACCCCGAGGACGTCCTGCGCTCGCTCCACGCGCTGCGCGCGGCCGCCCACGACATCGCCTCCGGCGCCGTCGACGCGCACCGGCCGCGCCAGCAGTCGGTCGACCTGGTGAACCTCCTGGCCAGGACCGAACCCCCGGCACCCCGACTGGAGTTGACGGCCGACGGCGCGTGGGTCCCGAAGGAAAGCCGGACGCTGACCAAGGAGGCCCTGCTGTCGCTGGTCGCGCGGGACCTGATCGATCTCATGACCGACGGTGCACGCCGGTCCCGGCTGACCGCCTGCGCCTCCGAGACGTGCCGGATGCTCTGCCTCGACTCCGGTGCCGGACGGCCTCGGAAGTGGTGCTCCATGCGCCGCTGCGGCAACCGGGCCAAGGCGGCCGGCCACCGCCTGCGGGCATCGGCGCCCTGAGGGCGCCGCGCCGCCGCACCGGGGCTACGCCTTCACGAAGGCCAAAAGGTCGGGGTTGACGACCTCGGGATGGGTCGAGAGCATGCCGTGCGGAAGCCCTTCGTACGACTTCAGGGTGCCGTTCGCCAGGAGTTCGACCGACTTCGGTGCCGCGTCCGCGTAGGGCACGACCTGGTCGTCCGTTCCGTGCGCGACGAGGACCGGGACGTCGATCCGCTTGAGGTCCTCGGTGAAGTCGGTCTCCGAGAACGCCGCGATGCACTCGTAGTGGGCGTTGGCCGCGCCCATCATCCCCTGCAGCCACCAGCGGTCGATCAGTCCCTGGGAGACCGTCGCGCCCTCCCGGTTGAAGCCGTAGAAGGGACCGGACGGCACGTCGATGTAGAACTGCGCGCGATTGGCGGCGAGGGCCGCGCGGAACTCGTCGAAGACCTCGATCGGCAGACCCTCGGGGTTGGCCTCGGACTTCACCATCACCGGGGGGACGGCACTGACGAGCACGGCCTTCGCCACCCGGCCCGGCTCGGCGCGCGCCACGTACCGCGCGACCTCGCCGCCGCCGGTGGAGTGCCCGATGTGCACGGCGTCCCGCAGGTCCAGGGCCTCGGTCAGCGCCGCGACGTCGGCGGCGTAGGTGTCCATGTCGTGGCCGGTGGACGGCTGGTCGGAGCGTCCGTGGCCACGGCGGTCGTGGGCGATCACGCGACAGCCGTGGGAGAGGAAGAACAGCATCTGGTTGTCCCAGTCGTCGGCACTCAGTGGCCAACCGTGGTGGAAGACGACCGGCAGGCCGTCGCGCGGGCCCCAGTCCTTGTAGAAGATGTTCGTGCCGTCGGAGGTGGTGACCGTGCCCATGGCTCATCCTTCCGCGTGTAGGGCGTGTACGACTGATCCGCGCCAGCCACGTTACGCCGATAACCGGCATACCTCATTTTTCACCCATACTGATCAGATCGCGAGGGACCGGATGACGGAGGAAGCCATGGCAGCGGGGCCGCACAGGGTGGGCTTCCTCGTGTTCGACGGCATGAAGCTGCTCGACCTGTCGGGGCCGGCGGAGGTCTTCGGCGAGGCCAACCGGTTCGGCGCCGACTACCGGCTGGGCATCGTCTCCGCCGACGGGTCGCCGGTGTCCTCGTCCATCGGCATGCGGGTCACCGCGGACACGGACGCGCAGGCCGCCGCCTACGACACGCTGGTCGTGGTCGGCGGCGACGCGTTGCCCGGCGCCCCCGTCGACCCCGCTCTCCGCGCGGCCGCGAGGGCACTGGCGGGCCGGGCGGGGCGCGTCGCCTCGGTGTGCACCGGCGCCTTCGTCCTGGGCGCGGCCGGGCTGCTGGAGGGCAGGCGCGCGACGACGCACTGGCAGCACACCGCGACGCTGGCCCGCCGCTGTCCGGCCACGCGGGTCGAGGCCGACGCGCTCTTCGTGCGGGACGGCAGCACCTACACGTCCGCCGGTGTGACCGCGGGCATCGACCTCGCCCTCGCCCTGGTGGAGGACGACCACGGCCCCGCCCTGGCCCGTGAGGTCGCCCGCTCGCTGGTGGTGTACATGCAGCGGGCCGGCGGCCAGTCGCAGTTCTCCGCCTCGCTCCAGGGCCCGGCTCCCCGCACGCCGGTGCTGCGGCTGGTCCAGGAGGCGGTGCAGGGCGACCCTGCGGCGGACCACGGCCTGGAGGCGCTCGCCGCCCGTGTGCGGGTCAGTCCGCGGCATCTGACGCGCATGTTCCGGGCCGAGCAGGACACGACGCCGATGAAGTACGTGGAGCTGATCCGCTTCGACATGGCCAAGGCCCTGCTCGACGCCGGGCACAACGCCACGGAGGCCGCCACCCGATCGGGGTTCCCGAGCTACGAGAGTCTGCGCCGGGCCTTCTCCCGGCACCTCGGGCTGTCCCCCATCCGGTACCAGCAGCGCTTCGGCACCACCACGCGGGAGTCATGACCGGTTCCGAGGGGTTCATGGCCATCGGGCAGCGGACGCGGCCCGGCCGTCCGGCGCAAAGTGGGAACGACACGACAGGCACCGTCCCGGGAGGACCACCATGACGGAGACCATCGCCGGAATCGACATCCCCGACAGCACGCTGGCGCGGGAGGCAACCGAACTCGTCCGCGACACCACACCGCCGCTGATCTTCCACCACTCGCGCCGCGTCTACCTGTTCGGCAGTCTCCAGGCCGCCGCCCTCGGCCTGCGGCCGGACCCGGAACTGCTGTACGTCGCCGCGCTCTTCCACGACACCGGTCTGGTGCCGCCCTACCGCGGCGACGACCAGCGCTTCGAGATGGACGGCGCGGACCAGGCGCGGGCGTTCCTGCTGGCCCACGGCGTACCCGAGGCCGACGCGGGCACCGTGTGGACGGCCGTCGCGCTGCACACCACCCCGGAGGTCCCCTACAAGCTGGCGCCGGAGATCGCGGCGACCACCGCGGGCGTCGAGACGGACGTGCTCGGTCTGCACCTGGCCCGCATCACCCGGGCGGAGATCGACGCGGTCACCGCCGCCCACCCCCGCCCGGACTTCAAGAAGCAGATCCTCCAGGCGTTCACGGACGGGTTCCGGCACCGCCCGGACACCACCTTCGGCACGGTGAACGCGGACGTCCTGGAGCACTTCGTGCCGGGCTTCCGGCGCACGGACTTCGTCGAGGTGATCGAGAACTCCGCCTGGCCGGAGTGACCCCTCCCCGGGACTCCTAAGGCCTGGGGTTCCTGCGCGGGGAGAGGGTGGCGTTGGGGAGCACGGGCGCCGGGAGGCGGTCACCGGGGTAGCCGTCGACCCGGCCGAAGCGTCCGGAGTCGTTCTCCCAGTCCGCGCGGGCCCGCGCGATCTCGTCGTGCGACCGTCCGACGAAGTTCCACCACATGACGATCTCCTCGGGGAAGGGAGGACCGCCCAGCACCAGCAGCCGGGCGGCCGCGGGTGCCTCGTTCGTCAGGGTGAGGGCCCGTCGTCCCGGTGCGGTGTACGCCAGTTCGGCGGGGCCCACGACCGCGCCGTCGAGGCGCACGTCGCCGCTGTCGACGAGGACGCCGTGCTCGAAGCCGGGGTCGACGTCGAGGACCACGGTGGCGCCCGGGTCCAGGGTCACCTCGGCGCCGAGCAGGGGTGTGAAGGTGTCGACCGGCGAGGTGGTCCCGGCGAGCGAGCCGAGGAAGACCCGCGCCTCGCCGCCGTCCAGGGCGACCGGGGCGGGCACGTGGTGCTGGAAGTCCGGGGCGGTGTCGCGGTGCTCCGAGGGCAGCGCCACCCAGAGCTGGACGCCGTGCAGGACCGCGGTGTCCGGCGTGGACACCTCGGAGTGGCTGATGCCGTGGCCGCCCGTCATGAGGTTCACCTCACCGGGCCTGACGAACGCGTGGCTGCCCAGGCTGTCCCGGTGCTCGATCACCCCGCTGAACAGCCAGCTGACCGTCTGGAGGCCGATGTGCGGGTGGGGCGCGACGTTCATGCCGCCCGACTCCGGAACCGCGTCGGGACCGTAGTGGTCGGCGAAGCACCAGGCTCCGATCAGTGTCCGGGCCCGTTGGGGCAGGGTGCGGCGCACCTTCATGGCGCGCGGACCGCCGAGCGGGACGTCCCGTGCGGTCAGGATCTCCACGCCGGCGGCGGGCGCTCCGCCCTCCGGTGCTCCGCACCTGACTTCGGCGGGATGCGCTTCCGTGTTGCTCACCGCTCCGTCCTCCCACTCGACCCTGAAAGTTTCACTTTCAACTTCTATGGTTCGATGATAGGCCGTGACAAACGCCGGCGCGCAACGGAGGCACCCCACATGACGCAGACGCCTGTACGCACCGAGGCAGAGATGCCCGGAGGCGCTGACGAGCGGCGCGTGTTCATCGACAAGCAGAGCCCCGAGGCCTACACCGCACTGCGCGCCACGGCGGAGGCGGTCCGGGGGGTCGCCGACGCGGCCGGGCTCGACCGGGTCCTCGTGGAACTGGTCAACATCCGCGTCTCGCAGCTCAACGCCTGCGCCTACTGCCTCAACGCGCACACCAGGGCCGCGCTGCGGGGCGGCGAGACGACCCAGCGGCTCGGGGTGCTGCCGGCCTGGCGCGACACCGAGCTGTTCTCGCCCGCGGAACGCGCCGCGCTCGCCCTCGCCGAGGCCACCACGCATCCCGCCGACGCAGGCGCGCAGAGCGCCGCGTACGCGCAGGCGCGGAGTGTCCTGTCGGACGACCAGATCTCCGCCGTGATCTGGGTGGCGATCAGTATCAACGCCTTCAACCGGCTCTCCGTCCTGAGCAAGCACCCGGTGCGCGGCGCCTCGCGCGCCTGACCCTCGGTGCGCCCGACCGCCGGCGCCTCCGCCCCGTGCGACCGCTCCGGCGACATTCGTACAAGACCCGTGACCGGCACCGGGCGCACCATTCCGGCATGAGTCAGTACGACGCCGATCTCTCGCACGGCATGCACGTGGTGCACGACGGCCCGCCGCAGGCGCCGCCCGTCCTGCTCATCCACGGTTCCGGTGCCTCGGGCGCCTCGTGGGGCCCGGTGGTCCCGGCGCTCGCCGAGCACCGTCACGTCCTGCGCGTGGACCTCCCGGGCTGCGGCAAGTCCCCGCCCGTCCCCTCCTACGACGTGCCTCGGCAGGCGGGCCGGGTGGCGGCGCTCCTGGACGACCTGGGGCTGGGGGCCGTGACGGTGGCCGGCCACTCCAGCGGCGGCTACGTCGCCACGGCGCTCGCCGAGCGGCGCCCCGACCTGGTCGGGGCGATCGCCCTGGTCAGTACGGGTCCGAGTCTGGACGCGCTCCTCCCCCAGCCGGTGATCCTCCGGCTGCTGCTGGCCCCGCCCTTCGGCCCGCTGCTGTGGCCGCGGCGCACGGACGCGATGCTCCACAAGGCGATCGCCGCGACGGCCGCCGGTCCCGTGGACGTCCCGCAGGGGATGATCGACGACGTGCGGGACATCTCGTACCGCTCCTTCAGAACGGTGGCGCGCGGGAACACCGCCTACCTCGCCGAGCGCGGCGTGCCCGAGCGCCTCGCCGCCCTCACCGTCCCGGTGCTGGTGCTCTTCGGTGCCGCCGACCCGCGCTGGGATCCGTCGTCGGCGCACCGGTACGAAGCCGTGCCGAACGCGCGGCTCGAGCTGCTGCCGGGCGTCGGACACCTGCCGCCCCTGGAAGCACCCGGGCCGACCGGCGAGTTGCTGCTCGGTTTCACCGCCCGGGGCGCGGACCTCCCGACCCTCGGCCCCGAGACCTAGACTGGTCGCGTGTTGTCCACCGAGACACCGACCGGGGCACCGCCCGACTGGTCGATCGTGGACGTCGCGGTCCCGCACCCCTCGGCCCGGCTCGCGGGAATCAGCATGGCCGGGTTCAGCCAGCACGTGTCCGCTTTCGTGGACATGGCCATGGTCGCGCATCCGTCCGTCACCCTGCTCATCGACCTGAGCGACGGGGAGGGCATCCTGTACGGCGCCCGGGGCCGGCACGGGCACGGCAGCTTCGTCGTCGGGCTCGCCCCTGGCGGCCTCAGGGTGGCGGGCCGGGTGGGCGCGTGCCTGCAGATCCGGCTGGAACCGGCGGTGGCCGCCGCGGTGCTCGGCCCGTCGGCGGCGCTCGGCGGGAGGGTGGAGTCGTTCGAGGACGTCTGGGGCCGCGAGGCGGAGCGGGTCAAGGACGAGTTGCGCGCCGCCGGATCGTGGGACGAGCGGTTCGCGCTCGCGGCGGGCCTCCTCCGCCGACGCATGGCGGACCGGGCGCCGGTCGATCCTGAGGTCGCGCACACCTGGCGGACGACGCTCGCGGGCCGGGGGCGCGTACGGGTCGACGCTCTGGCCGAGGAGGTCGGCTGGAGCCGCAAGCGGCTGTCGGCCCGGTTCCACGCCCAGCTCGGCATCACACCCAAGCGGGCCGCCCGGCTGGTCCGGTTCGACCATGCCGCCCACCTGCTCGCGGGCGGCATGGCCCCGGCCTCCGTCGCCTTCGAGAGCGGCTACGTCGACCAGTCCCACCTGCACCGGGAGGTCAGGGCGTTCACCGGGCTGACCCCCACGGCCGTGGCCGGCGCACCGTGGCTCGCGATCGACGACGTCGCGTGGCCGGTCTCGTCACCGGCGCGACCGGTGGGATCCGCGGGGGCCGTACCGCGTCGAATGGCACCTCCCGGCCGGGCGTGGAATCGTGGACGGACGGCATTCACGGATGCCCGCTGACACGGACGCGCACGGAGCAGACGGCTTCCGAAGGAGGCACGCATGTCCTCGAAGCGACGCCGGAAGAAGAAGGCACGCCGCAACCACCCCGCCAACCACGGACGGCGGCCCCAGTCCTAGGGCACCCGTCCGGTACGTCCCCCCGGCCCGCGCGCCGGGGGGACGCGGCCGTCAGTGGCCCGCGACCGTTCCCGACAGCTCGTTGGTCCCCTTCGGCAGGGTGACCGAGGTGCGCTTCTCGCCGGTGTCGAGATCGATGGCGTGCACGGCCTTCTTCCCCGGTTCGGACACGTACGCGGTGTGGTCGCGGACGAACAGGGTGGGCCGCGCCTGCTGCCAGTCCAGGGGTTCCTGCCACTCCCCCACGGCCGGGATCCTCTTCCGCACCGTGCCCTTGTCCGGGTCGATGACGTGGAGGGCGCCGTCGGTCCCGAGGACCAGTGCCTCGCCGTGCGGTCCACGGGCGAGGGAGCGGAACGAGTAGCTGGTGCCCAGCTCCACCAGGCGCAGCTTCGCCGTCTCGGTGTCGATCAGGGACACGCGGGTCGGCCGTTCCAGCTCGGCGTCCGGGTCGGTCTTGTAGTCACCGAGGAGTACGGGGGACGCGTCGCTGCCCGCCTGGTTGCCGATCCGGCCGTAGTCGTCGGGGGCGTCGACCTTGGTGAAGCGGCCGTCCTTGTGGATCAGGACGCCGTCCTCGCAGCCCAGGGCGACCGCCTCGCCCCGGGCGGCTGCCTCCCCGTGCACGCCCGGGCAGTTCTCGTCGCGGGCGATCTCCTTGTTGTCCTTGTCCAGGACCAGGGCACCGGTCCGTTTCTCCTCGTCCCCGAGGGTGGTGAGGAGTCGCCCGTCGCTGAGTTCGATGGCGACGCCGTGGTGGGCCCGCGCGGACCTGTAGGTGCGTCCGCGCGGCTTCTCGCCGGCGCCCAGTTCGCCCGGTTCGAAGACGTTGACCTCGCCGGTGCCGTCGGTGAAGAGCACCGTCTTCCCGGCGTGGCGGACGACATGGCCGGGCTTCGCGCCCTTGTACTCGATGCCGGTGAGGGTCTGTTCGGTGGCGTTCAGGAGGCGGAAGCCGCTGTCGGTGGAGACGACCACGTGGTCGTCGTCCCCTGCCGGGTTGACGCGGTTGAAGCCGGGCAGGTCGATGGTCCTGGTGAGTTCGAGGGTCTTGCCGTCGAGGACGTACAGGCCGCCGTCGAAGGTGGCGACCAGCGGGTCCCGCACCGAGGCCGTGGGCGTGGCGGCCCCGGCGCCCTGGGACTTGGCGCCGGACGAGGAGGTGTCGTCTCCTCCGCACGCGGTCAGGACCGTGGACACCGCCAGGGCGAGTGCCGTCCCGGTGAGGGCCCTGGTGCGTATGGACGTGTTCAACTGTGCGTTCCTTTCGGGCTGCCGACGGTCAGTCCGTCGGTCATGGCGGTGGTGTTGGCGCGCATCATCCGCAGATACGTGGCGGCGCCCCCGTTCTCGGCGGTCAGGGACTCGGAGTACAGCTCCACGACCCGCACCCCGTCGCCGAGTTCGGTGCGCAGGACCTCGGCGAGCCGCTTGGGCTGCGAGGAGTCGGCGAACACCGTCCGGACCCCGGCCTTCTCCATGGCCCGGGTCAGCGAGCGCAGGTCGGAGGAGCTGGGGGAGGCCAGCGTCGTGCCGCTGGGGATCACGGCGCCGATGACGCGGAAGCCGAAGCGGTCGGCGAGGTAGCCGAAGACGTGGTGGTTGGTCACCAGGTTGCGCCGGTGCTCGGGCACCCGGTCGAAGGACTTCTCCATGAAGGCCGTGAGGTCCTCCAGTTGCGCGTCGTAGCGGGCGGCGTTGGCCTGGACCGCCTCGTCGTCCACGCCCTTCACGTGCTCGCTCACTCGGTCGGCGATGAGGCGTGCGGCGGTGCGCACGCGGTCGGGATCGGTCCAGAAGTGCGGGTCGGGCTGCCCCGCTTCCCCCTCGGGTCCGCCGTCCGCTCCGGTGTGGAAGGTGAGGGGGTCGACGGCCCTGCCGGCCTCGAAGGTCGCCACTCCCGCCTCGCGGGCGGCGTCCACGTGCCGCAGGACGTTCTCCTCCAGGCCGAGACCGTTGAAGACCACGAGGTCCGCGCGCTCCAACTGGGCGGCCTGCGCGGCCGACAGTCCGAAGGAGTGCGGGTCCGCGTCGGGCTTCATGAGGACCGTGACCTCGGCCTGGTCACCGACGACCTGGCGGGTGATGTCGCCCAGGATGTTGGTGGTCACGACGATGCGGGGCTGTTCCCCCGTGCCGGTGCAGGCCGTGGCGGTGGCGGCCGCGACGAGGGCGAGCAGGCCCATCAGGAGGCGGCGCAGCCGTGCGGCCCGGATCCGTGCGCGCGTCGTCCCCCTCATCGGCCGGTCTCCGCCATCAGGCCGGGTGCGATGTCGAGGCCGAAGGAACGCGCGACGCGCAGGTCGTCGTTGTAGTCGATCTCGTACACGCGTCTGCCGGTGCGGTCGTTGACGTAGGCGCGACTGCGGTCGACCTCGACGACGGGTGCGCCCGCGCCGGTGGCCGCCTTCCCGGCTCCGGTCAGGAGGGGCTCGGTCCGGGCCGTGTGCCTGCCGGTGGCGATGTCGTAGCCGTGCAGGGCGCCGTCGGTCTCCAGGACGAGCAGCGGGGAGCCCTCCCCGGCGGTGTTGGCCGCCAGGACCGGCCCGGTCCTCACTCGGGTCCAGGCACGGTCGGTCACGTCCAGCACCCACACGGCCCGCCGGCCGGCGGGCGCCGTCAGGGTGTCGCTGCCGGCCCGGTGGCGGAAGGCCGTCGCCCGTTCCTTCTCGGGCACGTCCTGTCCGTACGGGATCCTCTCGGCCGTGAACACCCCGTCCTCGGCGCTCACGAGCAGGGCCCCGTCGGCGCACCCCAGGACGACGCCGCGGCGGGTGACGGCGTCGCCCCGGGGCCGCTCGCACGTCGCGTCCGGCGAGGCGACGGGGCTGCCCTCGCGGTCGTACACCGTGACCTCGGCGGAGTCGTCGTCGCCACTGAGCGCGACCAGGTGTTCCCCGTACGGGACGACGGCGCCGGCGTGCACCCCGGCGAGCGTCCGGGCGGGCCCGACCTCGCCCTCCTCCAGTGCCGTCCGGTCGTACAGCGTCGTCCGGCCGTCCCGGTCGGTCACCGCGGTCACCGTGACGTCGCTGCGGATCTCGGCGTCGCGGCCGGCCGGGAGGTCGCCGACGTCACGTATCGCCGCCCGGTAGTAGTGCACGTGGTCGCCGTGGTCCACCATCCAGGCACCGCCGTCGACGACGTGCGCACCGCGGTCGGTGTGGAAGAAGCCGAAGCGGCCGTCGGTGCTCAACCCGGCGGCACCGGTCACTGGCGCCGTCTCGTGCACCTTGCCGGTGACGAGGTCGAGCACCCGGCTCGCGCCGGTGCCGGGGTCGCCGAGGAGCAGCCGGGACTGTTCCTCGGCCGCTTCCCGCGCTCCTTCGACGTAGCCGTGCGGGGTGGCGGACGACTCGGTCGCCGCCGGCTCCGGCCCGTCGTCCGCCCGCCCCGAACAGCCCGTGGCGAGCAGCGCGGTGGTGAGGACGAGCGCGGTCGGGAGCCGACGCGTGGTGTTTCTGCGGACGGTGGGGTCCATCGCCTCGGATTTCCTTCAGTCGACTGTCGGGACGGGGGCGGCGGGGCGGGCACGCAGGTGCCGCAGGCCGGACGCCGCGTGGGAGAGGAAGAACAGGGCCACCGCCACGGCCGAGACGGTCGCACCGGCGGCGGTGCTCAGATGCCAGGACAGGAGCAGCCCGGCGAACGTGGCGGTGACGCCGAGGAGTGCCGCGAGGACCATGACGCCGCGCACTCCGCGCGCCCAGGGCAGGGCCGCGGCCGGCGGTGCGATGAGCAGGCCGAGGACGAGCAGGGTGCCGACGATGTGGAACGAGGCCACGATCGCGAGGCCCAGCAGGACCAGGAGCACCGCGTGGGCGAGCCGGGGACGCAGGCCCAGGGTGTGGGCCTTGCGCGGGTCGAACGCGAGGGCGAGGAAGGCCCGGTGACCGAGCACGGCGACGAGCAGGGCCACCAGCAGTGCGGCGCCCAGCAGGAGCAGGTCCTGTTCGCGGACGGCGAGGACGTCACCGAAGAGGAAGCCGGTCAGGTCCACCGCGAAGGACTGCGACCGCGACACGATGATCACGCCGAGCGAGAGCATGCCGACGAAGAGCAGCCCTATGCCGGTGTCCTGGGAGAGCCGCGGGGTGCGTCCGAGCACGGTGACGCCGGCCGCCATGACGGCCGCGCTCGCGACCGCCCCCAGCAGCAGGTTGCCGCCGAACAGCGCCGCGAGCGCGACCCCGGGCAACAGCCCGTGGGACATGGCGTCACCGAGGAAGGCCATCCCCCTGAGCACGACCCAGGTGCCGGCCAGCGCGCAGATGGCGGACACCAGGATGCCGCCCCACAAGGCTCGTTGCACAAAGGTCACTTCGAACGGGGCCGTCAACCAGTCCATGCGGAGGACACTACAATGAAAATCATGTTCAACAAATCCCGTCCTTCGCCCTCCGCCACTCCGGGGCGGACGTCGCACGCCCGTCTGACCGGGCTCTGCGCCGGCTATCCGGGGCGCCCCGTACTGCGGCAACTCACCTGCGAGATACCGGCGTTGGCCGTCACGGCGCTCGTCGGCCCGAACGGCAGCGGCAAGTCGACGCTCCTCGGCGTGCTGGCCGGTGTGATCCGTCCGACATCGGGAGACCTTCACCGGTACGGCGAGCGGCCGCCTGCCTACGTGCCGCAGCGTGGCGCCGTCGCGGACGCCCTCCCCCTGACCGTCCGGCAGGCCGTGGAGATGGGGCGGTGGGGTGAGCGCGGGCCGTGGCGCCGGCTGAAACGCCGGGACCACCTGGTCGTGGACTCGGCGCTCGACCGGCTCGGCGTCGCCGACCTCGCCCCGCGTCAGCTCGGGGAGCTGTCGGGCGGTCAGCGACAGCGCGCGCTCATCGCCCAGGGGCTCGCCCAGCAGTCCGACCTGCTCCTCCTGGACGAACCGACCACCGGCCTGGACCCGGAGGCCCGGGAGCGCATCACCGCGCTCCTGGCGGAGCTGGTGTCCGACGGCGTGACGGTCGTCCACGCCACGCACGACCTGGCGGCCGCACGCTCCGCCGAGGCCTGCCTCCTGCTGCGCGGGGGCGGGCTGGCGGGACACGGCCACCCCGGCCGGGTACTCACCACCTCGGCCCTGGCGGAGGTCTGGGCCGTTGCCGGACCCACGGGCCCTTGATAGTCAGGTGGTGTCCCGGAGGGTTTCGGCCCGCCCGAGCACCTCGTGACCCGACGGCCCGGAACCCACGCACCGGAGATGACCCCATGAAGATCCACCTCACCAGCGTCTTCGTCGACGACCAGGCGCATGCCCTGCGCTTCTACACCGAGGCGCTGGGCTTCCTGAAGAAGCACGACGTGCCGGTGGGGGCGGGCGGGGACCGGTGGCTGACTTTGGTCTCGCCCGAGGCCCCCGACGGGACCGAGCTGCTGCTCGAGCCCTCCGCCCATCCCGCGGTGCGGCCGTACCGGACGGCGCTGGCCGAGGACGGCATCCCGGCCGCGTCCTTCGCCGTGGACGACGTACGGGCCGAGTACGACAGGCTGCGCGGTCTCGGGGTGCACTTCACCCAGGAGCCGCTGGAGACGGGCGCGGTCACCACGGCGGTCCTCGACGACACCTGCGGCAACCTGATCCAGATCATGCAGGTCCAGTAGCGTTCGTCCAGGCGGCCGGCCGCCTCCAGGAGGGCACGCGTCCGGACGCGGCCGGGACTGCGTGACCGTCCCGCGGACGTCACCCGCGGGGCGGGCGGAACTGGGGTCCGTAGGCGCCCCGGGCGCCCGGGATGCCGGTTTCCATCAGCTCCAGGGCGGGGCCCTCCAGTCCGCGCATCGTCCGCACGGCCGAGCTCAGGGTGCGCGCGTCGCCGTGGGCCCAGGCCGCCTCCAGGGTGCTCAGCACCTTGGCGTAGGCGGTGTCGAACCGGTCGAGGAGGTCCGCCACCCGCTGCGGCGGATCGGGCCAGCCACCGGCCGGGACCCGGGCCATGGGGCGTGCGTCGGGGAAGGGCACGGGGGCGCCGGTGAACCGCCAGCCGTCGTCCTCCTGGCGCAGTTGCCGTCCGTGGTAGATCTCGCCGAAGGCGTAGTAGTGGGCCGGGTAGTCGTCGCCGAAGGCGTCCTCGGGGGAACTGGTGGTGCCCTCGCCCTGCTCCTTGATGATCTCGATCGCCCGCTCGACGCCGTCGAGGTCGGTGACGGGTTCCAGGACGTCTGAGCCGATGCGCTGGGACAACTGCCCACGGGACGACAGCGCGGGCGCCGTGGACCGGAAGGCGCGCAGCAGGTCGTCGTAGAAGTGGCCGATGCTGGGCGAGGTGTTCAGGCCGCGGGCGAGGGGCTCCTCAGGGGCCTCGATCGCCATCATCACGTCGTGCACGAAGGGCCTGGTGAGGCCGGAGAGGTAGACGTTCACCTCCTCGCGCACTCCGCCGGGGAGGGGGCCGGGGTAGGCGAGGGCCGCGTCCGTGATCCGCGGCCGGCCGCCCACGGCCACCAGCAGGTTGCAGACGACGCCCATGTGGTACATCTCGTCGCCGATGATGCGCCGGATCAGCCGTGCGACGTGGCTGGTGCGGTCACCCACGGACCACCATCCGCACAGGTAGGGCGGGATCGTGGCGAGTTCGAGTGCGACGGCGACCTGGAGGGCCTCGCGCAGCCAGTCGACGCCGCGGCCCTCTTCCGGGACGGCGAGCAGCCGTGCCACGGACCGGCAGCCGGACACGGTGCCCTCCGGCCGCCCGGCCGCCCGGGCGGGGGCGGTGGCCGAGACGGGGGCGGCCGCCGTCAGGACGGCCGACGCCATGAAGGTCCTTCGCCCGAACGGACCGCCCGTCCCCGACGGTTCCTCGCGCACACCAGTCACCCGTACTCCCTCTCCAAGCCGACGCCCGTCTCCGACCGGGACGTCCGGATTCCTCCGACGGCTGGCGAAACTAGCAGCGCCGAGGCAGTTTCCCGGGCGGGCGGCACCGAACGGGTCATCCTCTACCCGGTCGGCCCTACCCGCGAGGGCGCGAGCCGGCTGGACGGTGTGAGGCTCAGGGGTCAGCGGCTCAGGAGGCCCCGGCGCGGCAGGGCCGACCGGTGTTGAGGTTGCTCGTGGCGCCGGTGATGACGGAGTCGAGCCGGTCCCGGGTGCCGACCAGTTCGGTGATCCGGCCCTCGACGCGCTCCCGCTCCGTCGACAGGCGGTCGAGCAGTTCCGGCGTGGCCCTGCCGTCGACCGCGTAGGGCATGAGTTCGACGATGGTCCTGCTCGACAGGCCCGCGGCGTAGAGCTGCTGGATCAGCCGGACGTGGTCGACCGCGCTCTCGGGGTACTGCCGCTGGCCGCTGTGGCTGCGCTCCGCGACGAGCAGTTCCTGTTCCTCGTAGTAGCGCAGCGCCCGCACGCTGACGCCCGTCCTGGCGGCGAGCTCCCCGATACGCATCCCGCGCCTCCTCTCCCGGTCCGGGCCGTGCGACTTGCCCCTCACGTCAACGTCAGGTTTTAGCGTAACTCCCGAGGGCCCCGCCCAGTCCCGGGCCCTTCACCCCCACCCCTGCGGCCAGCGGAAAGAAGGGCACCTTCATGAGCGCACCCGTCAGCGCGACGGCCGGCGTCGTCGCCACCACCACACCGGTCGTCTCGGTCAAACCCGTCGTCCTGCACGCGCCCGGGCGGGGCGAGGACCTGCGCCTGCGCGTGTCGGCGCCGGTGACCGGGCACGACCTGCCCCTCGTCCTCCTCGCGCACGGCTTCGGCTCGTCGCTCGACGGCTACGGCCCGCTCGCCGACCACTGGGCCGCGCACGGCTTCGTGGTGGTCCAGCCCACCCATCTCGACTCCAGGACACTGGACCTGCCCGGGGACGACCCGCGCAGGCCGGGCCTGTGGCGCTCGCGCGTCGAGGACATGAAGCGGGTCCTCGACGGCCTGGACGTGGTGGAGGCGGCCGTCCCCGGCCTCGCCGGGCGGCTGGACCGGTCCCGTGTCGCGGCGGCCGGCCACTCCTTCGGCGGCCAGACGGCGGGCATCCTGCTGGGCCTGCGCGTCCGCGACCCCGCCACCGGAGAGGCGGCGGACCTCTCCGACTCCCGGGTCGGGGCAGGCGTGCTGCTCGCGACGGCCGGCGCCGGCGGCGACGCCCTGACGCCCTTCGCCGCCGAGAACCTCCCCTGGCTGCGGCACCCCGACTTCACGCACATGACCGCCCCCGCCCTCGTGGTCGCGGGCGACAAGGACGACCTCCCGCTCACCGTCCGCGGCGCGGACTGGACGGCCGATCCGTACATGCTGAGCCCCGGCGAGAAGAGCCTCCTGACGCTCTTCGGGGCGGAACACTTCCTCGGCGGCATCTCCGGCTACGGGGCAGCGGAGACCACCGACGAGAACCCCGCCCACGTCGCCCTGGTCCAGCGCGTCACCCTGGCCTACCTCCGCCACGCCCTCGACATCGACAGCACCGCCTGGACAACGGCCCGGCGGGACCTGTCCGGTGACACCCATCCCCTGGGACGGCTCGAATCCAAGAGGGCGTCCGACTGATCGCCCGGTCCTCCCGCCGTCGCCGGGACCGATCAACGCGCGCTCCCCGGAGCCAGGTTCACCGTCGTCACGCTCTTGACACGGTCATGTCGGCCGCTTGTATGGTCTAGTCCAACAGAACTCGCCACTCCGTTTACGGAGTTGAGCCCTGCCGGGGTCCCACGCCCCTGCGGGGACGGTGAGTGCGCGTCACCTTCGCGCCTCCTGGCCCCACCCACGAGAGGCCGTACCCGGCGTGCGCGCGGTCCCCCCACACACGGCCGCGCATGCCCTGGGGCGGCCGGATGTGAAGGAGTTCCCATGCACGCACGTCGGAAGACCGCTGCCCTGATCGGCGCGGCCCTCGCCCCTGTCGTGGCCGTGAGCCTGCCCGCCTCCTCGGCGAGTGCGCACGGCTACATCTCCGACCCGCCCAGCCGTCAGGCCCAGTGCGCCGCGGGCACGGTGTCCTGCGGTGACATCACGTACGAGCCGCAGAGCGTCGAGGGCCCCAAGGGCCTGACCAGTTGCAGCGGCGGCAACAGCCGGTTCGCGGAGCTGGACGACGACAGCAAGGGCTGGAAGGTCACCCCGGTGTCGAAGACCACGACGTTCTCGTGGCGGCTCACCGCCCAGCACGCCACCAGCACCTGGGAGTACTACGCCGGCGGTCAGCGGATCGCGCTGTTCGACGACGGCGGCGCGAAGCCGGGCGCGGTGGTGAACCACCAGGTGGACTTCGGCGGGCTCACCGGACAGCAGAAGGTCCTGGCCGTCTGGAACGTCGCCGACACGTCCAACGCGTTCTACGCCTGCATCGACGTCAACGTCGGCGGCTGACGGGCCCGGTGGAGCGGTCCGGGAGCGACCGTGCCCCTTCCCGGGGCGCACGGCCGCTCCCCCCTCCGCCCTCCCCGCGTCGCCCTCCCTCCCCCCATCGAGCAGGAGTCTTACCGTGCAGCACCGCAAGCTCGCACTGCTGGCCGCCTCCGGTGCGGCCGCCGCCCTGTGCACCCTGACCATGGCGCCGTCGGCGGTCGCCCAGAAGACCGAGAAGCCCGGCGCCCAAGCCGCCGCCGAATTCGTGGTCAGTGAAGCCCAGTTCAACCAGATGTTCCCGAACCGGAACTCCTTCTACACCTACAGCGGACTCACCGCCGCGCTCAGCGCCTACCCGGGGTTCTCGAACACCGGCAGCGACACGGTCAAGAAGCAGGAGGCAGCCGCCTTCCTCGCCAACGTCAGCCACGAAACCGGCGGACTGGCGTACGTCGTGGAGCAGAACACCGCCAACTACCCGCACTACTGCGACGCCTCCCAGCCGTACGGCTGCCCGGCCGGCACCGACAAGTACTACGGACGCGGCCCCGTCCAGCTGAGTTGGAACTTCAACTACAAGGCCGCCGGGGACGCCCTCGGCATCGACCTGCTCAACAACCCCGACCTGGTCCAGAACGACTCGGCCGTGGCCTGGAAGACGGGCCTGTGGTACTGGAACACCCAGTCCGGGCCCGGCACCATGACCCCGCACGACGCCATGGTCAACGGCGCCGGGTTCGGGGAGACCATCCGGTCGATCAACGGCAGCCTGGAGTGCGACGGGCGCAATCCCGCGCAGGTCCAGAGCCGGATCGACAACTACGAGCGATTCACCCAGCTCCTCGGTGTCGAGCCCGGCGGCAACCTGAGCTGCTAGCGGGCCGAGCCCGACCCGTCCGCCCCCTCGTGCCCACCGGGCCGCCCGGTCGCGAGGGGGCCACCTCGGCGGCCGAACCAGCGGCCCGGACGGCGTCGCGGCCGGTGCGGAGGGCGGCGAGCCGGCCCGCCGCCCTCCGCACCGGCCCCGTCCGCCCCGGCCCGGCCGCGCCGCCAGTCGCCGTCGGGCGACAGGAGCGGGGACCTGCGTTCCGCCTCGGCCCGGATCTCGACGTGGGACGCGTACGCCGTGGCGCGGAACGCCTCCTCGTAGGAGGCCAGGGCCGCGCCCATCGCCCCGCCCGCCGTGCCCCGGCGGCGTACGCGCGACGCCAGCCAGGTGAAGAAGCCGAGGACCGCGGCGAGGCCACCGGCGAGGAGCACGTACGGCAGGAGCGCATCCATGGGTGCGAGCCTACCGGCCGGGCACTCGTCACTCCCCCGGCCCGCGGCCCGCACCGAGCCGTGCGAGGTCCTCGGCGTCCGGCTCCTCCAGCAGGAACCCCGCACCGCCCTCGAGCATCCCGGCGATCTCGGCCGAGCGCGGGAGCATCGTCTTCTCGTAGGTGCGCACGGCATCGTCGACGGTGGCGGAACCGGCGAGGGCGAGCGCGAGTTCGGCGCCGTCGAGCATGGCGAGGTTGACGCCGACGCCGAGCGGGGGCATCAGGTGCGCGGCGTCTCCCAGGAGGGTCACGCCGGGCGTGGGCCGCCAGGTGTGCGGCACCGGCAGGGCGAAGAGGGGGCGGTCGACGTAGGCGCCGTCGTTCTCGGTGATCAGGCGGAGTATCCGCGGTGACCAGCCCGCGTACTCGGCGAGGAGCCGTGCGCGGATGCCGTCGGTGTCCCGCGGACGCAGACCGCCCGCCGCCATCCAGTCCAGGGCGACCCTGCGCATGATGTAGACGCGCATGTGTCCACCGCTGTTGCGCTGTGCGAAGAGGCCGCGCTCGCCGTCGGCCACGTGGGCGCTGCCCCGGCCGACCAGTTCGGACAGCTCCGGATGCGCGGATTCCATCGCGTCGAACCATGCTTCGAGGAAGCCGACGCCGGTGTAGCGCGGTACGGCGTCGGACACCGCCGCCCGGACGCGGGAGAAGGCGCCGTCCGCTCCGACCACGAGGTCCGTCTCCACGGTGCTCCCGTCGGTGAACGTCAGGGTCCGCGGCCCCTCGGCCGGCCCGCCCACCGATTCCAGCGTGCGCCCCCACCGCACCGTCCCGGCGTCGAGCGAGCGCAGCAGGAGGTCCCGGAGCTGACCGCGGTCGATCTCCGGGCGGGCCGTCTCCCCCTCGTCCGGCAGCCGGTGGGCGAGGAGGCGCCCCGCGCTGTCGAAACGGCGCTCCTCCTGGCTCTCGCACCTGGCGAGCGCGAAGAACTCCTCCAGCAACCCCGCTTCGCGGAGCGCGAGCTGACCGTCCTCCTCGTGCAGGTCGAGCGAGCCTCCCTGGTCCCGGGAGGCGGCGTCCGGGTCGCGGTCGTACACCGTCGCCGCGATGCCGTGCTGCCGCAGGACGCGGGCGCAGGTGAGCCCGCCCGGGCCCGCGCCGATGATGCTGATCCGCGCGGTCGCGGGAGTCGGAGAGTGCATGACGGTTTCCTTCCGTTGGTGGCGTCCCCCGTGGAACCACCAAAGCAGAAACGAGTGAGAAACTGCAACTGTTCCAGTTTCTTAGTCAGTCAGATTTCTGAATCGAATCGATTTCTGCGTCGTTCCAGTGGTGCGTTAGAGTGGCGCCATGCCCGACTCCCCGACTCCCGGCCGTCGCGAGCGCAAGAAGGCCGCGACCAGGCAGGCCATCGCCGACGCCGCGCTCGAACTCTTCCTGGAGCACGGGTTCGACCGGGTCAGCGTCCGCGACGTCGCCGAGCGGGCCGATGTCTCGACCACGACCCTCTTCGCGCACTTCCCGAGCAAGGAGGCCCTGGTCTTCGACCGCGAGCAGGACGTCGACGCCGCACTGGCCGCCGCCGTCCGTGAGCGGCCCCGGGGGCAGGGAGTGGTCGAGGCGCTCCGCGCGCACGCCCTGGAGACCTGGGTGCCGATCGTGACCGATCCGCGCCGGGCGAGCTTCACCGCTCTGGTCAGCGACACGCCCGCGCTCCGCGAGTACGGCGAGCGCATGTGGATGCGACACGCCGACACGCTGAGCGGCGTGATCGCGGAGGAACTCGGCCGGGAGCCGGACGATCCGGCGTGCGCGGCGCTGGCCCGCTTCGTCCTGGAGGTCCCCGCCCTGACCACGGGACGGCACGATCCCCGGGCGACCGTGGAGACGGTGTTCGACCTGCTCCTGCACGGCTGGCGCTCGCAGGCCGGCCCGGCGTCCGCTCAGGCGGCCCGCGGGTAGTCGGGCAGTTCCAGGGCCGAGTGGGCCGCGCGGCCCTCCTGCGCGCTCGCGGTCACCATCGCCCTCGCCGCCGCCTCCGGGTCGCGCAGCAGGGCGTTGCGGGCCTCGATCTCCTGCCGCGTCGCGGGGGTCACCGCCGAGCCTCCGCTGGTGGCCAGCGCCTGGTTGCGCTCCGCGAAGGGCCGGATCCGGCGCTCGTAGGCCGCGAACGCGTCGGCGTGGTCCGCGTGCGTCGCCAGTTCACCGGCCAGGACGTACGCGCCGACGAGCGCGACGCTCGACCCCTGGCCGGAGATGAACGACGTGGCGTGCGCCGCGTCGCCCGCCAGGACGACACGCCCGTGGGACCACGTACGCATGTGGATCTGGCTCACGATGTCGAAGAAGAGGTCGTCGGCCTCCCGCATTCCCTCGACCAGGCGCGGCAGGTGCCAGACCCGTTCGGGGAAGCGCGCCGCCACCAGGTCCCGCTGGGCCCGGGGGTCGCGGAAGGCGTCGAAGGGCGGGGTGTCGCGGGTGAAGGTGAGGAAGCCGTGCAGCCGGTCGGAGGGCTCGTGGGCGTAGAGGACGGCGCTGCGTCCCGGCTCGTTCCAGATGACGGCCTCGTGCGCGAGCCCGAACTCGTTGGGCAGCGTGAAGCCCGCGAAGACGTGGCCGAGGTAGCGGTGGAACGGCTCCTCCGGGCCGAAGACCAGCCTGCGCGTGTTCGAGTGCAGTCCGTCCGCGCCGACCACCAGGTCGAAGGTGCGGCGCACACCGCTGTCGAAGACGACGTGCACGGCGTCCCCGGCGTCGTCGAGCGTCGCGATCGAGTCGTTGAAGAGGAACTCGACCCGGTCCCGCAGCGGGGTGTAGAGCACGTCGGCCAGGTCACCACGCCGGATCTCGAGGTCGACCCCCGCCTCTCCCCCGGTCAGCTGCTCGGGCTGCAGCGAGCCGACCGTCTCCCCCGCGGCGTCCACGAAGGTGATCCGCTGACTGTCGACGTGCGCCCTGCTCAGCGCCGGCAGCAGGCCCATGCGGTCCACGGCCTCGCGGGCCGTGCCGCGCACGTCGATCGCGTAGCCGCCCCCGCGGACGGCGGCGGCCTTCTCGACGACGGTCACCTGGAAGCCGTACCGGTCGAGCCAGTACGCGAGCGCGGGGCCCGCGATACTTGCTCCGGAGATCAGTACGCGACGAGCGGGACGGGACGTGTGGATCATGGCTTCTCACCCTTTCGCCGGGGCGGACCCCGGGAAGACGGAGGCACGTGCCGCACGGACGGCAAACATACGTACCTTAGGTATCTTTATGGAGGCCATACGGCACCCTCCCAGGCACCGGCCGCTCCCCACGATATAGATACCTAACTCAGGTATGCAAATGGAGACCCCATGACCCTCGAACCCGCCGAACCCGCCGAACCCGCCGAACCCGACGAACCCGACGAACCCGCCGGGTCGTCCGAATCCGCCGGGCCGTCCGAGCCGGACGACCCGCACTCCGACCTGCTCGCCGTGCTGCCGCGGCTCACCCAGCTCAGCGCGGCCTTCAACAAGGGCCGGCTCACGGAACGCGCCGCCGAGGCGGCCGGGCTCGCCCTCGACCGTCCCGCCATGGGCGTGCTGGTGACCCTTCGTACGGCCGACCAGCCGCTGCGGATCGGCGAGATCGCGGACCGGATGCAGGTCGTGGGCCCGCACGTCACCCGACAGGTGCAGGCGCTGGAGAAGCGCGGTCTGGTCCGCCGGGTCGCCGATCCCCACGACCGCCGCGCGAGTCTCATCGAACCGACCGCGGCGGGCATGGAGGCCGCCAACCGGTATGTGACGTCCCTCCTCGGCTGGTTCGCCGAGGCGCTCGCCGACTGGCCCCGACAGGACCGCGAGGATCTCACCCGCCTCCTCAACCGCCTCGCCGACGACGTGACGGCGCGTCTGGCCCGGTTCGACGCCGAGGAGTGAGCGGACCTACCCGGCGGCGGAGCGGGCCCGCCACAGGTCGCGCAGGAGCGCGATCTCGGCCATGTGGTGGATGAACTCGAGGCTGTCCCCGGCCACGACGCCGATGTAGGGGTCTTCGGGATCGGAGCCGTACGGGTACTGGGAGAAGCCGACGGTGTCGAGCTGTTCGTCGGTGACGTGGGCGACGTCCTGGCGCCAGCGGTCGATCACCGCCCAGAACCGTTCGAGTCCGAGGGCGGCGGAGGGGGTGAAGTCGACCAGCAGCCGCGGGTCCCGGCGTCGTTCACCGAAGGTCCACTCCCACTGGCCCGCAAAGCAGGAGTGCAGGTGTGCGAGCCGCCAGGCGATGGTGGTGACCGGCGTCGCGTCGGGTTCCGGCGTGCCTTCGTGGGCGAGGACCTGCTCGACGCGCTCGACGCTCACGCTCCAGTCGTCGGCGATCTTGGTGACCGGCATGCCGCTCGCGGCCTGCCGGGCCACCTCCGCGTACTCGCTCGCCGGGATGTCGGGGGCGCCCTTGTCGAGCACCCACTCGCCCGGCCCGTACGCCCTCGGCGTCACCGCCTCGCCCCGACGCCGGATCGACCAGCAACCGGCCACGGGCTCCCACAGGTACTCCTCGTCGCCGAGCCCCGCCAGCCGCACCTGGGCCATCTCCCTGGCCTGGTCGAACTGGTCGAGCAGCACGCCCAGTCGATCCGTCCGCGCGCCCTCGATCGCCATGCCCGGCCCCTTCCACGGTTTCCACGGTGCCCCGCGCCATCCGGCGCTCCGGCGGAGGCCGAGGCTAACGACTCGCGCCCCGCGCACGCGACCGATTTCCCGGCGCACGGCGGGACGGCAACCACCCTGGAGCGGCACGGGACGCGGCCCCGCCTCAGGCGTCCGCGGACCTCGTCAGGGAACGCGGGCGCAGGTCGGTCCAGTTGGCCTCGACGTAGGCCAGGCAGGCGTCCCTGGTGTTCTCCTCGAAGACGGTCGTCCATCCGCCGGGCACCGCCGCGAAGGACGGCCAGAGCGAGTGCTGGCCCTCGTCGTTCACCAGGACGAGGAATCGGCCGTCGGGGTCGTCGAAGGGATTGGTGCTCATCCGCGTACCTCCCATTAAATTAGGTTAGGCTCGCCTAATGCGCCTTGAGCGCAGCCTTCTGGATTTCCGCTCCACAAGGAGACGTTCATGACGCCGCCGGGGCCGGACGCCTTCGCCGCGTTCGGGCTGTCCGGGGTGCCCGGCACCGACGCCTTCTGGGCCGCCGTGAAGACGCCCCTGGCGGTACCCGACGGTGACGGGTGGACGACCCTGTTCCTGCGGCGCGGGTCGCGGGCGGCGAGCGTCGTCTTCGAGAGCTGGTCGGCTCCGGTGCCTCTGCGCCGGTGGGGCGACACGGACTGCTGGTACGCCGAGGTGCGGATGCCGGCGCGGCTGCGGGTGACCTACCAGTTCCTGGTGGGCGACGCGGCGTACGGCGACCCGTGCAACCCCGCGGGTGCGGGCGGTGACCGGTCCATCGCCGCCACCCCGGACGCCCCGCCCCAGCCGCACTGGCCCCTGCTCGGCGCCTCCGACGTCCTGCCGCTGCCCCGCACCCGGCTGCGCTGGACCAGCGAGCGGCTCGGCGGGCGGCGCACCGTGCGGGTCCATCCGGTGGGCGGGGGCGGGCCGTTGGTGCTGCTGCTGGACGGGGACGACTGGCTGTATCTGCACCCGGCGGCGGCCGCCTTCGACTCGGCCGTCGCGAGTGGTGAGATGCCTCCGGTCACCCTGGTGTTCCTCCCGGCCAAGGACCGCGGGGCCGAGTTCGGGTGCCGGCCCGCGCTGTGGGAGGCGGTGCGGGACGAGTTGCTGCCCCTGGTGACCGGGAGCGGGGTGCCTGCCGATCCCGGCCGGACGGTGGTCGCGGGGCAGAGCTTCGGCGGGCTGAGCGCGCTGTACGCGGCGCTGGAGTTCCCGGACCTGGTGTCGCGTGTCGCCTGTCAGTCGGCGTCGCTGTGGTGGACGCCCGGCGCCGCGGATCTGGCGGACCCGTTGGGCGGCCCGGTCGGCGGCACCCTCGCGGCACGGCTGCGCGCGCGTCCCGACCTGTCCGGACTGCGGATCGCGTTCGACGTGGGCGAGCACGAGACGCGGATGCTCCCCCACTGCGCCCTGGTGGAGACCCTCACCGAGCAGGCCGGTGCGACCGTGCGGGTCTCCAGGTCGGCCTCCGGCCACGACCGCGCGGGCTGGCGGCACGCGCTGCTCCGGGACGTGGCCTGGGCCCTCGGGTAGGGGACGCCGCGGCCGGCCCACCGGGCCACCAGTCACCGCGTCACCGCCAGGCAGTACGCCTCGTCGGTGGCGAGGAGGTTGCGGTGCGTGTCCTCGGCGGTGATGACGCCGTCGTCCAGGACGAGGACGCGGTCGGCGGCGTCCAGGAGGGCGGGGCTGCTGGTGATCACGAGGGTGGTGCGGTCCCGCCGCAGCTTGGCGACGCCCCGCGCGACGAGTTGTTCGGTCACCGCGTCCACGGCCGTCGTCGGGTCGCGCAGCACCAGGACGTCGGTGTCGGCGGCCAGCGCGCGGGCCAGCGACAGCCGTTGGCGCTGCCCGCCGGAGAGGTTGGCGCCCCGGTCGCGGACGGGGTGGTCGAGCCCTTCGCGGTGCAGCGCGACGACGTCGGTCAGCATCGACGCCTCCACGGCTTCGGGAACCGTCCGGCTGGTGCCCGAGGGGTCGATGTTGGAACGCAGGGTGCCCGCGAAGATCTCGCCGTCGTACGGGTTGACCAGCAGGTGCTCGCGGACGCCTTCGACCGCCAGGTCCGCGAGGTCCCGTCCGCCGATCCGCACCGTCCCCTCGTACGCGTCGGGCGCCACGTGCAGCGCGAGGACCGCCGCGAGGTCGGCCGCCGCCCGGGGCTGGTACGCCGCGACGGCCACGAACTCGCCGGCCCGGACCCGGAACCGCACCTTGCGCAGCGCGCCGTGCCGCACGCAGTCGACCTCCAGGTCCCCGCCCGGGGCCGGTCGCTCCGTCCCCGATGCCGTCACCGGCGGTGCGGTGAGGACGAGGGCCATCCGCTCGGCCGAGGCCCGCGCGATCATCACGTACTTCGGCATCTCCGAGAACAGCTTCAGCGGTTCCATGATGAACTGCGCGAGGCCCACGGCCATGACCAGTTCGCCGATGGTGATCCGGCCCCGGAAGGCCAGCCAGCCCGCCGTGAGGGTCACGGCGGCGGCGAGCACCGCGTTGAGGGCCAGCGCGGTGCCCGCGTAGACGCCGCTCACCCGGGCGACGGTGACCGACTGGCGCTTCGCCTCCGTGCTGACTGCGCGGTAGGAGCGGAACGCCGCGTGGTTGCCGCCGAAGCCGTGCAGCGGACGCAGTCCGGTGATCAGGTCGGCGACCTTGGCGCCCGCCCGCGCCACCCGGGCCTGCTGCTCACGGGTGCTGGAGCCGATGCGCTTGGACATCACGCTCAGGACGGACAGGATCGCGACGGTTCCGACGATGACCAGCAGCCCGAGCCGGATGTCGGCCAGGCCCAGCGCGACCGCCGCGATCAGCACCGCCACCAGCGAGCTGATCAGCAGCGGCACCACCTCGATGATGTCGGCGGTCTGGTCGGCGTCCTCGGTGGCGATGGTGAGCACCTCGCCGGACTTGAGGTCGACGTCCCTGGCCACCGGCTGGAGTCCGCAGCCCGCGACGCGGACCCGCCAGCGGTGCGCCTCGGTCGTGTTGGCCTTCTGGAGGATCCGCATCCCGAACCGCCAGGACAGGGACACGGTCGTGATGATGACGGCCAGCGCGCCGACGGAGACGCCGAGCGCGTCGAGGCTCCGGTCCCGCATGGTGTGTTCGACGATCAGGCCGAGGGCGATGGGGAAGGCCGTCTCACCGGCCTGGTAGAGGCCCATGAGGACGGTGCCCCGGACCATCGCGCCGAGGTTGCGCCGCAGGGCGGTACGGAGGATGTCGGACCCCGCGCGGGGCCGCTGTGCGTCAGGAGTGGTCATCGAGGTGGCGGGCAATCGCTTCCGGGGTTCGCAGGCTGAACAGATCGCGGATCGTGATCACTGGACCGTACTCCCGGCGGAGCAGCCCGGTCAGCCGCACCGCCAGCATGGAGTGGCCGCCGAGGGCCACGAAGTCGCTCACGGCGCTCACCTCGTCGTCGTCCAGGTCCAGGGCCTCGGCGAAGAGTTCGCACACCGTCGTCTCGGTCTCCGTCTCCGGTGCGCGCTCCCCCGCCGTGGTCAGCGCGCCCAGGGGCTTGGCCTCCGGGAGCGCCTTGGTGTCGGCCTTGCCGTTCACCGTCAGCGGGATGGCGTCGACCTGGGCGTAGTGCGTGGGGCGCAGGAAGTCCGGCAGTCCGGCGCCCGCTTCGGCGGCGACCTCGGCCAGGCCGGCGCCGTCCAGCACGAGGTAGGCGGCCAGCCGGTGGGCGCCGTCGACCTGCGGGTCGGGCTGGGCGACGGCGGCGACGAACCGCACCGCCGGGTGGGCGGCGAACGCGGCCTCGACCTCGCCGAGTTCGACCCGGTGACCGCGGATCTTGACCTGCTGGTCGGTGCGGCCGAGGTACATCAGGTTCCCGTCGGGCCGCCGCACCACCAGGTCGCCGGTGCGGTACATGCGCTCGCCGGGGACACCGAACGGGCAGGCGACGAAGCGGTGCGCGGTCTGGGCGGGCTGTCCGAGGTAGCCGCGCGCGATACCGGTGCCCGCGACGTACAGCTCGCCGGGGACGCCGTCGGGCAGCGGCCGCAGCCACGGGTCGAGCACGTACACGTCCGTGTTGTCGATCGCGACGCCCACCACCGGGTCCGGGCACTCGAAGGTGCCGACGCCGAGAGTGTTGATGGTGTACTCGGTGGGCCCGTACAGGTTGTAGCCGACGGTGCCCTCGGTCTCGGCCAGCCGCCGCCACAGCGCCGGGGTGACGGCCTCGCCGCCGAGCAGCACCAGCGCGGGCCGGCGCTCCGGGTCGTCGAGCAGGCCCTCGGCGACCAGTTGCTGGGCGTAGGTCGGGGTGACGTTGACGACGTCGATCCCGTGCTCCAGGCAGTACGCGACCAGTCGGGGCGCGTCGCGGCGCAACTCCTCGTCGCAGATGTGGACTTCGTGGCCGTCGGCGAGCCACAGCAGCTCCTCCCACGACATGTCGAACGCGAACGACACGGTGTGGGCGACGCGGAAGGTCCGGTGGCCGTGCCGGGCCAGGACCGGTTCGAAGATCCGGCGCTGGTGGTTGACCAGCATGTTGGTGAGTCCGGCGTACTCGGTCACCACCCCCTTGGGCCGGCCGGTCGAGCCGGAGGTGTAGATGGTGTACGCGGGGTGCCGCAGCCGGTCCGGGTCGTCCGGCGCGAAGGTCACGAACGGCTCGGCCTCGGGCAGCGGGCGGTCCAGCTCGATCAGGTCGAGGCCGCCGGTGAGCCGGTGCGAGACGGCGCTGGTGGTGAGGACGGCGTCCGGGCGGGCGTCCGCGACGATCGCGGCGATCCGCTCGTCCGGGTGGTCCAGCTCCAGCGGTACGTAGGCGGCGCCGGTGCGCAGGACGGCGAAGAGGGCCACGATCGAGTCGAGGGAGCGCGGGAGGGCGAGACCCACGGTCGCCTCGGGTCCGACGCCGCGCCGGGCCAGCACACCGGCCACCGCCCGGCTGCGGTCCCGCAGTTGCGCGAAGGTCATGGTGGCGCCGTGGGCGACCAGCGCCGTCCGTCGCGGGTCGCGGTCGGCCGCCCGGTCGAAGCGGTCCACGACGGTGTCCGTGCCGATGTCGGTGCGTGCCGCGGGCCCGGGTGCGGGGGCCGGTCCGGGGAGGGACCCGACCGGCTCCTCGGACCCGGTGCGCGCGGCGAGGTCGTCGAGCACGCGCAGGTAGTCGTCGAGGAGGCACCGGGCGCTCTGGGTGTCGTGGTCGCGGTACTCCAGTTTGACGGTGAGCCGGTCGCCCGGGGTGACCACCCACGTGAACGGATAGTGGGTGGAGTCGTCGGCCCGCACCGAGGTGACGCCGTGCCGGGCGTTCATCTCGGCGAAGGCGTCCAGGTCCAGGAAGTTCTGGAGGACGAACAGGTTGTCGAACAGCGTGTCGTGGCCGCCGGCCCGCTGGATCTCACCGAGCCCGAGGTGCTCGTGCTCCATGGCGTCGACCCGGGCCGCCTGCACCGCCGTCAGATAGGCGCGGACCGTGTCGTGCGGCCGGGCCCGCGTCCATTGGGGCACGGTGTTGAGCAGCACGCCGACGACGTCGGCCAGCCCTTCGCCCTCCCGGCCGGAGACGGTCACGCCGAACACGGCGTCGGCGCGGCCGGTGCGGGCGCCGAGGAGGAGGCCGAGGGCGCCGGTCAGCACCGAGTTCAGCGTGACGCCGTACGCCCTGGCCGCCGACCTCAGGGCGTCCGACCGTTCGGCGGTCAGGGTGTGCACGAGTGCGCGCGGCAGGTCGTCGGGGAGGGCGGGCGCCGGTCCGGCGAGCAGGGTCGGGCCGGTCAGTCCGGCCAGGTGCCGCGCCCAGAAGCGTTCCGACGCGGCCGGGTCCTTGGCGGCGAGGGCCCGGGTGTGGTCCTCGAAGGCGGGGGTGGCGGGCACGGCGTCGAGGGGGGCGCCCTCGACGGCGGCCTCGTAGGCGTCGAACAGGTCGCGCAGGACGATCTCCCGCGACCAGCCGTCCCACAGCAGCAGGTGGTAGCTGAGCAGCAGGCCGTCGCGGTCGTCGGGCAGCCGCACCACGGTCAGCCGGATCAGCGGCGGCTCGCCGGGGTCGAATCCCCGCTCCCGGTCCTCCAGCCGCAGGGCGTCGGCCTTCGCGTCCGTGGCCGCCTCGACGGTGTGGACGTCGACCCGGCGGACCGCGGCGAGGACCTGCACCGGGTTCCCGTCCTCGTCCGTGGTGAAGCCCGCGCCCACGGCCGGGTGCCGGGCGAGCACGTGTCCCATCGCCCGGGACAACGCGTCGGTGTCCAGGCGTCGTTCGAAGGTGAAGTAGCTCTGGGCGACGTAGTGCCCGGCCGGACCCGTCAGCTGGGCCTGGAAGTACAGGCCCCGCTGGAGGGGGCCGACCGGTGCCGTGCGCTCGGCCGTCGCGGCGGCCTCCGCGATCCGTTCCAGCGCGCGGTGCCAGTGCTCGGTGATCCCGTCGGGGACGCCCTCGGCCAGGGTGAAGGCCGCGTGCAGGCTGCCGGTGGCCGCGTCGGTCCACGCGTTCACCTCGACCGCGTACGGGGTGTCCTGGCCGTAGCCCGTGAGCCGGGGTGCCTCGGACTCGGCGCCCCGGCCCAGGTAGTTGAACAGGACCTGCGGCCGGGCGGTGAGCAGCGGGGCGGTCTGCGGGTTGAGGTACCTGAGGCCGCCGTAGGCGACGTGTGCGCGCTCGTCCGGCCGGCGTTCGGCGACCTCGCGCGCCGCGGCGACGGGGTCGGTGTGCGCGGTGAGCCGTACGGGTGCGATGGCGGTGAACCAGCCGACGGTGCGGGTGTAGTCGTGGTCGTCGCGGGCCGGGACCCTGCCGTGCCGCTCCAGGTCGACCGCCAGGTCGGTGGGCGTCGGCTGGACGCGGGTCAACGCGGTGCGCAGCGCCCCGCACAGCAGCTCGGTGAGACCGATGCCCAGTGCGGTGGGCGCGGTACGGGTGACGCGGTCGCTCAGGTCGGGGGCGAGGACGACCGTCCTCTCGCGCGGGTTAACGGCGGCGGGCAGCGGGGCGGGGGCCTGGAGCGTGGTGATCCAGTGGGCCAGGCCGTCGGTCCCCTCACTGGACCGGTGCGTCAGTGCCCGGGCGTACTCGGCGTAGGGGGTGGTCTGCGGTGCCGGGCCGGTGCCGCGCATCGCGTCGGCCAGGTCGTCCAGCAGGATCAGCCAGGACACGGCGTCGACGGCGAGGTGGTGCACGGCGACCACCAGCGTCCGGGTCGCCTCCAGCCAGGTGAACGCGATGACGTCGCCGTGTTCGGGATCGAGGCGGCCGGCCGCCTGGTCGGCCGCGTCCGCCGCGTCGGTCCCGGCGGCCCGGACCACGGTGACCTCGCGGACGGGTTCGGTGCGCAGGGTCCACGCCCCGTGGCCGACGCGCAGCCGCAGCCGCAGCGCCGGGTGCGTGGCGACGACGGCGCGCGCGGCGCGTTCCGCGTCGGCGAAACCGGCGCCTTCGGGGGCGGTCAGCGTCCTGGCCTGGGCGAACCGGGCGAGCGAGCCGCCCAGTTCCCGTTGGCGCAGGATGATCGGCGTGGGCGGCAGCGGGCCGTCCTCCTGGCGGGCGGGTGCGGACGCCGTGGGCCGCGGGGTGCGGGTGCCCAGGTGTTCGGCGAGCGCGCGGGGGGTCCGGAGCAGGAACACGTCGCGCGGAGCGATCGGCAGGCCGAGCGCCCTGGCCCGGTTGATCACCGTGATGGCGACGATGCTGTCGCCTCCGGCGGTGAAGAAGTCGGTGTCGGCGTCCGGGTCGGAGCCGGGCAGCGTCGCCGCGAAGATGCCGACGAGTGACGCGAGCACGGAGTCGTTCCCGCCGTCCGCGGCGCCCGCATCGCCTTCCGAGGCGTCGCCGCCCCACGTGCCGCTCTCCCGCTCAACGCCGCTCTCGGGTGGCGTCAGTGCCGCGCGCTCGCTCAGCGCCCCGCGGTCGAGCTTGCCGTTGACCGTCAGCGGCAGGGCGTCCACGGGCAGCACGCGGCCGGGCACCATGTGCGCGGGCAGTTTCGCCGACAGCAGCGCGGTGAGGTCCGCGGGCACCCGGCCCACGACGTGCGCGACCAGGTGGTCCGCGCTGTCGGCGACGGTGACGGCGGCGTCGACCACGCCGTCGATGCCCCGGATCGCGGACTCCACCTCGCCCAGCTCGATGCGGAACCCCTTCAGCTGCACCTGGTCGTCGGCGCGGCCCACGAACTCCAGCTCGCCGTCGAGCGTGCGGCGGGCGAGGTCGCCCGTGTGGTACATGCGGGAGCCGTCCGCCTTGAACGGATCGGCCACGAAACGGGCGGCGGTGAGTCCCGGCCTGCCCAGGTAGCCGAGCGACACCTGGTCACCGGCGACGTGGATGGCACCCACCCGGCCCGGTGGCACCGGGCGGAGCCGGTCGTCGAGGAGGTGGGTGACCAGGCCGGGGACCGGACCGCCGATCGGGCTGGTGGTGGCCGCGCCGGGAGCGAAGTCGGCGGCGGTCAGCACCCGGTGGGTGACGTGGACGGTGGTCTCGGTGATGCCGTACATGTTGACCAGCTCGGGCGAGTCGGTGCCGTGCCGCTCGACCCAGCCGCGCAGCCGCCCGAGGTCCAGCGCCTCGCCCCCGAAGACGATCCGGCGCAGCGCGGGCAGCGGCTCGCCCGCGTGCCGGTCGGCCTCGGCGAACTGGTAGAACGCCGACGGGGTCTGGTTGAGCACGGTCACCCCGCGCTCGCGGACCAGGCGGTGGAAGTCGACCGGGGAGCGGGTCAGCGCGTACTCCGGCACCAGCAGCTCACCGCCGTGCGCGAGCGCTCCCCACAGCTCCCAGACGGCGAAGTCGAAGGAGAAGGAGTGGAACTGGACCCACACGTCGTCCGGGCCGAAGGCCATCGCGGGCCGGGTGCGGGCGAGCAGCGTCACGACACTGGAGTGCGGGACGACGACGCCCTTGGGCCGCCCGGTCGAACCGGACGTGTAGATCACATACGCGGGGTCGTGCCGGCCGGCCCCGGGTCCGGGCTCCGTGGTGGTGGGCGGGTGCTCCTCCCCCGCTACGAGCACGCGGGCCGGCACGCCCGCGCGGTCCAGCAGCCCCGTGAACCGGTCGCGCTGCTCCGGGTCCACGAGGACGACCTGCGGGGCGGAGTCGGCGAGGACGTACTCCAGGCGCTCGTCCGGGTACGCCGGGTCCAGCGGTACGTAGGCCCCGCCCGCGGCGACGACGGCGATCAGGGCGACGACCTGCTCGACGGAGCGCGGCACGGCGACGGCGACCCGCTTGCCGGGACCGACCCCGGCCGTGCGCAGGGTGGCGGCCAACTCGTCCTTGGTGGCGCCGAGTTCGCCGTATGTCAGGCTCCGGGTGGTGCCGTCGAGGGCGCACTGGGTGACGGCGGTGGCGGCGGGGTCGCGGCGGGCCGCGGCGTCGAACAGGTCGCCCAGGGTGGTCGGGGTGACCGGCTCGACGTGCCCGGGGCGCTCGGCCGTCAGGTCGGCGACCGGGGCGTCCGGCCGGGTGAGCAGAGCGATGAGGTTCCGGGTGAAGGTGCGCAGGATCTCGCGGACGCCGGTCTGTCCCAGCAGCTCGGCGTCGTGGATCAGGTTGAAGCGCGGGCGGCCGTCGGGTGTGCGTTCCACCACCAGCGTCAGCGGGTAGTGCGGGGCGCCCTCGTTGACGACGGCGGTGACGGCGAGGGTGTCGCCGGGGCGCCGCAGTCCGGCCACGTCGGTCGCCACGTCGAACACCACCAGGGTGTCGAAGAGCGCTCCGGTACCGACCCTGCGGGCGATCCGGGCCAGCGAGACGTGCTGGTGCGGCAGTACCGCGCTCTGGTGCGCCCGGACGGAGGCGAGCAGTTCGCGCGCGGTGGTGGTGCCGGACCAGCGGGCGCGCAGGGGGACCGTGTTGATGAGCAGGCCCACCATGTCCTCGATGCCGGGCAGGTCCGCGTCCCGCCCGGAGACCGTGGAGCCGAACACCACGTCGTCGCTGTGCAGGAGGCCGCCCAGGGTGAGGGCCCAGGCGCTGTGCACGGCGACGCTCAGCGGCACACCGGCCGACCGGGCGGCCGCGTCGACGTCGGTGTCCGCCGTCACGGCGGTGTCGGCGAAGTGCGCGGAGGGTGCGTGTCCCTCGGCGATCAGCGACGGGCCGGGGAGCCCGGCCAGTTGCTCGTCCCACACCCGGTCGCTCGCCTCGTCGTCGCGTGCGGCGAGACGGCGTACGTGGTCGGGGAAGCCGCCGAGCGCGTGTCCGGAACCGGGCGCGTGGTATTCGGCCAGCAGGGTGCGCAGCATGGGCGGCACCGACCAGCCGTCGGCGACGATGTGGTGCACCGTCTGCACCAGGACGTGCCTGCTGGCTCCCGCGCGGACGAGGGTGTACCGCATCAGCGGACCGGTGGCCAGGTCGAACCCGGCGCGGCGGTCCCGCTCGGCGAGGGCGCGGATCTCGTCGTCGGTGATGCCGGGGCGGTCCAGCGTGGCGAAGGGCGCCTCGACACCGTTCTCCAGCACGGAGACCACCCGGCCGTCGGCGAGGGCCACGAAACGCGCGGCGAGGTTCGGGTGGAGGGTGAGCAGGCGGGTGGCCGCCGTCGCCAGCCGGCCGGGGTCCACCTCGCCCTCCAGGGTCAGCAGTTGCTGCTCGACGTAGCTGCCGGTGGCGTCGTCGTCGTAGACCGAGTGGAAGTACAGGCCCTCCTGCAACGGGGTCAGCGGGAGGATGTCGCGCAGCGCCGGGCCGTCCAGCGCGTCGACGTCGGCCTGGGTGAGCGGAAGCGGTCGGAAGTCGCTGGGCGAGTGGCCGCCGTCCAGCGCGGCAAGGCCCGCGAGCGCCTGCTCGTAGTAGGCGCCGAGGGTGTTGACGTCCGCGTCGGTGAACACGCCCTCGGGCCAGGAGATGGCGGTGACCAGCTGGTACGCGCCGGTGGGGCCGGGTTCGGCGATCGCGTTGAACTCCAGGGCGCGGGGCAGCCGCATCCGCGGGTCGCGCTTCTCGCCCAGCTGTCCGGTGGTGCGGGCGAGTTGCCAGTCGCCGGACGAGCCCGCGTCGAAGCGGCCCAGGTAGTTGAAGAGCACCTGGGGTGCGGGCGCGTCGAAGGTGGCCTGGGCCAGGTGGCGCAGGGCTCCGTAGGAGACGCCGTGGTCGGGTACGCGCGCGAGGTCCTCCTTGACGGCCTTGAGGGCGGCGGTCAGGTACTCGGGTGCGGTGGGGTCGGGGGCCGTGCCCGGGTCGACGGTCACCGGGAAGAGGGTGGTGAACCAGCCCACGGTCCGGGAGAGTTCCGGCTCGAAACCGGCGGACGGGGCGACGAACGCGGCCTCGCGGCCGTGGCCCTCCAGTTCGAGGTGCGCGAAGGTCTGGCTCTGGCCGAGGTCCCGGCGCCGCCGGGCGAGGGCGACGGCGAGCGCGGTGACCAGGACGTCGTTGACGCCCGCGTGGAACTTCGCGGGGGTCTCCCCGAGCAGCGCCGCCGTGGTCCGGGCGCCGACCGTGACGGTCCGGGTCCGCTCGCGTGCCACGGTGTCGTCCCCGGTGAGGCCGCGTCTGCCCAGCGGTTCGTCGGGGCCGGGCAGGGGGCGCCGGAAGTAGGTGCTGTCCGCGTCGAACGCCGCTCGCTCCAGCAGTTGGGTCCAGCGGCGGAACGACGTCCCGACCGGGGGAAGTGCGATCTCCGTGCCCGAGGCGAGCTGCCGCCAGGCGGTGGCCAGGTCGTCCATCAGCACCCGCCAGGACACGCCGTCGATCACCACGTGGTGGACGACGACGGCCAGCTGCCGTGCCTCGCGGCGCCAGACGGCGCGCAGCATCGTGCCGCCCGTCGGGTCGAGCTCCCCGGTGGCGAGGGCGACGCACGCGTCCAGGGGCTCGTCGCTCGCCTGCCAGAGGGACCCGGCGGGGTCGACGTCCGCCTCCGGGATGTCGAAGCTCCAGCGGTCACCGCGCACCAGCCTGGCCCGCAGCATGGGGTGGCGGCGGACGAGGGTGGTGAGGAGCGTGTCGAGGGCGTCCGCGGTGAGGTCCGCCGGCGTGTTGAGCACGACCGACTGGACGAAGCCGTCGATCGCGTCCGTGGTCTCGCCGAGCCACTGCACGACCGGTGATCCGACGACGGTTCCGGTCGCCACGTCGCGGTGGTCCACGGCCGTGGTGTCCTCGCGGCTCGCCACCGCCGCCAGCGCTCCGACCGTGCTGTGGCTGAAGATCTGCCCGGCCGTGACGTGGAGTCCGGCGTCGCGCAGCGCGCTCAGCAGGGAGATCGCCAGGATGCTGTCCCCGCCCAGCTGGAAGAAGTCCTGGTCGATCCCCACCCGGTCCAGCTGGAGCAGTGACGCGACCGCGGCGCACACCGTCCGTTCCTCGTCGGTGGCGGGCGGGACGACGGAGACTGGGGCGAGCACGGGTTCGGGCAGCGCGTGCCGGTCGAGCTTGCCGTTCGCGGTGAGCGGGAACTCGGTCAGCACGACGACGTGGGTGGGCACCATGTACTCCACCATGTGCGCGCCGGCCCACGCCTTGACGTCGTCCCCGCGCAGGTCCTCGTGTCCGGCGGCCGGGACGACGTATCCGACCAGGTAGGTGCCGCCCGCCGTGTTCTTCTTCGCGACGACGCAGGTGTGGCGCACGTGGGGGTGCTCGGCGAGGCCGACCTCGACGTCCTCGATCTCCAGGCGCATGCCGCGGATCTTGATCTGGTTGTCCGCGCGGCCGAGGAAGTCGAGCGAGCCGTCGGGGGCGAAGCGCGCGAGGTCGCCGGTCCGGTACAGCCGGGAGCCGTCGTTCGCGAAGGGGTTCGCCACGAACCGGGAGGCCGTCAGGCCGGGCGCGTTCACATAGCCGCGCCCCAGCAGCAGTCCTCCCGCGTACAGTTCGCCGCCGACGCCGACCGGCACCGGGCGCAGTTCGTCGTCCAGGACGTACAGCCGGGTGTTGGGGTTGGCCCGGCCGATCGACGTCGACAGGCGCTCGGCCGCTCCCCGGTAGACGACGTGCGAGACGCCGATGGTCGTCTCGGCGGGGCCGTAGCCGTGGTACAGGGGGATGTCGAGCCGGGTGCGGAAGCGCTCGTACAGTTCGGGCGTGAGCACCTCGCCGCCGCACCAGACGTGCCGGAGGCTGTCGAGGCGCCCCGAGTCGCCCGCCATCTCCAGGAGCACGTCCAGCATGGACGAGACCAGGTAGGTGAAGGTGACGCGCTGTTCGTCGATCACGCTCAGCAGGTGCTGCGGGTCTCGTTCGCCGCCGGGGCGCAGGATGACGAGGCGGCCGCCGCTGACGAGGGGCAGGAAGATCTCGTTGATGGAGATGTCGAAGGACAGCGGCGCCTTGAACAGTGACGCGTCGCCGGGCCCGAAGCCCAGGATCTCGTGGATCTGCCACAACAGGCGCTCGCTGATCGCCTCGTGCCGGATCATGGCGCCCTTGGGCCGCCCGGTCGAACCCGAGGTGAAGATCACGTAGGCGAGGGCGTCGCCGGGGATGGTGATCCCGGTCCCCTCGGTGGGATGGGCTCCGAACCGCCAGTCGCCGAGGTCCACGGCCACGGCTTCCGGTTCCGTCCGGGCGTGCTCGCCCGAGGAGTTCAGCTGTACGACGACGCCCGCGTCCTCGATGACGACGGCCCGGCGTTCGGCGGGCCAGTGCGGATCGAGCGGGACGAACGCACAGCCCGCCTGGAGCACTCCGAGCAGCCCGATCACCATCTCGGCGGAGCGTTCCAGGGAGATGCCGACGACGTCTTCGCCGGTGAGCCCGCGAGCGACGAGATGGTGGGCCAACTGGGCCGTCAACTCCGCCGTCTGACGGTAGGTCAGTGCGCGGTGCTCGTCGACGACGGCCACGGCGTCCGGCCTGGCGCGCGCCTGTTCGCGGAACATCTCCACCAGGGTGGGGCGGACCCGGTCGGCGTCGGTGTCGTTCCACCGGGCGAGGTCCGCGAGCCGCTCCGCCGGGCCGGAGGGTCCGATGGTGCCGAGCGGGCGGTCCGGGAAGTCGGCGAGGTCGTCGAGCGCGAGCTGGGCGTCGTCCGGTACGACGTCGTCCGGGAGGGTGATCGTCCGGCCGTCGGTGCCGACGGTCCAACCGTCGGGCGCCGTACCGCCGTTGTCGGTCCAGCCGAGCACATCGGTGAACAGGGTGCCCGCGGTGAGGTCGAGTCCGGCGGGGCCGCGGCCCGAGGCCCAGTACGCCAGTCCGACGGCGCACGCCTCGGCGATGACCTGGTCGGGGAAGTCGCCGGTGCGCCGGCGCATGTCGGTCAGCTGCGCGGGAGAAAGCCGTACGAGAGAAGCGGTCGGTTCCATCATCGAAGACTCAACGCCCCTTCCAAGGAATGAAGGCAGGCTAACCTAACTTAGGCATACCTAACACCCCGCCTGGCTGCCCTCTCGCCAGGCCCGCCACAGCCGTGCGTAGCGGCCGCCCAGGGCGACCAACTCCGCGTGTGTGCCCTCCTCGACGACCCGTCCGGCGTCCAGCACGGCGATCCGGTCCGCCGCCATCGCCTGGGTCAGGCGGTGCGCCACGAACAGCGTGGTGCGGCCCGCGCACGCGGCCAGCACCGCCCGCTCCAGCTCGGCGGCACCCTCGCTGCCCGCCTCCGCTGTCGACTCGTCGAGGACCACCACCGGCGCCCGCCCGAGCGCCAGCCGGGCCAGCGCGATCTGGGCGACCTTGGTCACGTCCAGGCGCTCGCCGCCCTCACCCACCAGCGTGTTCAGCCCGTCGGGCAGCGCGTCGACCCACTGACCGGCGCCCACGGTGCGCAGGGCGCCCAGGAGTTCGGCGTCGGTCGCCCGCGGGGCGGCCAGCCGCAGGTCGTCGGCGAGCGGCCCGGAGAACACGTGGGTCTCCTGGGTCAGGATGCTCACCAAGGCCCGCGCCCCGGCCTCGTCGACTCCCGCCAGGTCGGTCTGCCCGACGCGCACCGAACCCTCCTGCGGGGTGCCGATGCCGGCGACCAGCGCGGCCAGGGTCGTCTTGCCCGCGCCGGTCGCCCCCACCAGGGCGAGCGAACCACCCGCCGGGATCGTCAGGTCGACGTCGCTGAGGACCGGCTCCTCGGCACCCGGGTAGGTGAACGTCAGCCCCCGCACCGTGACCGGGTACGGTCCGGCCGCCGCGCCGACGGACTCGTCGCCCACCAGCCGGTCCGCCGCGTCCTCCCCCAGCACGCCGACCAGGCGGGTCAGACTCGCGCCCGACTTCTGCGCCTCGTCGAAGGTGAACATGATGGCGCCCAGCGGGGTGAACAGCCGGTGGAAGAGCAGCGGGGCCGCCGACACCTCGCCCAGCGTGGCCGCGTCCGCCTCCAGCAGCGCGTAGCCCACCACGATGATGAGGGTCAGCCCGATGAACTCGGCGCGGTTCTCCCGGCCGACGAACCGGCCGAAGAACCGGAACACCTCGATGCCGAGGTCGCGCACCCGCCACGACTCGCGGGTGACCCGCTCGCGGAAGGCGTCCTCGAGCCGGTACGCCCGGACGGTGTCGATGCCGTTCAGACCGCTGATCAGGGCCTGCGCCCGGTCGGCCTGGGCCACCCGCTGCTTGCGGTAGAGCGGCGCGGACCTCGGCAGGTACCAGCGCAGGGCCAGCGCGTAGGCGGGCAGCGCCCCGGCTCCCGCAAGGCCGAGCCGCCAGTCGAGGCCGAACATGCCGGCCGTGGCGATGGTGACGAGGACGCCCGCGGAGAACACCGTGGGTACGGCGCTGCGGATGCCGTTGGAGATCACGGCGACGTCGTCGCCGACCCGGGACAGCACATCGCCGCGGCCCACCTGTTCGACGCGGGCGCTGGGCATGGCCAGGACCGCGCGGACGGCGCCCTCCCGGAGCCGGGCGAGCAGGTCGGCGCCCAGCCGCCCGATCAGGTAGGTCGACACCGCGGTCGCCGCCGCGCCGAGCAGCGCCGCGGCGACCATCAGGGCGCCGATCGTGACCAGGACGGACTGCGACTCGCCCCCGGCCACGGCGTCGACCACGCGGCCCAGCAGCAGCACCGGGAGCACCTGGAGCGCCGCCCCTGCCACCGTGGTGAGCACCGTGGCGGCCGTCAGCCACGGCACCTCGCGGCAGTGGGCCGCGACCCATCGGGCTGCCTCGCGTCCGGTCGCCGTACGCAGGACGGCCGGGGCGGGAGGGACGTCGGTGACGCTCACCCCTACCCGGCCGCCTTGACGAGTTCGTCGACGGCGTACGGCATCGACAGCAGGGTGCCCTGGGAGATGGCCGCGCCGACCGCCGGGCCCTCGCTGTCCAGCAGGTAGGACACCTTGCCGTTCTTGACGGCGTCCAGGTTGCCGAACAGCTCGAACTTCTTCAACGCGTCCTGGTCCGCCTTGTCGTTGATGACGAAGACGCGGTCCACGTCGACCAGGTCGACGCGCTCGGGCGAGAGCGTGGTGTAGAAGTCGCCGCCGGCGATCTTGTCGATCTCGGTCTGGTACGTGAAGCCGATGCCGGTCGCCAGCCGCCCGCGCACGTCGGTGGAGGTGAACGGAGCCACCGAGTCCTTGTACCAGGAGAGCACCACCGCGGTCTGGTCCGCGAACCGGGGGTGGTCCCGCTTGGCCGCGTCCAGCTTGCCCTGGATGCCGGCGACCATCCTCTCGCCCTCCTCGGCCTTGCCGAGCGCCTTGGCGATGTGCAGCGCGTTGTCCTGCCAGGGAGCGCTGAACGGCTCCTTCTCGCCCTTGGTGCGGCCCACCGTGGGCGCGATCCTGGAGAGCTTGTCGTAGGCGGCCCGGTCGATCTCGGAGTAGACCGCGACGATCAGGTCGGGGCGCAGGGCGGCGATCTTCTCGTAGTTGGGACCCGTGTCCCCGTTCTTCATGATGACCTCGGGCTTGGTGTCGCCCCACTTGCCCTTCACCCAGGGCCACTGGGTGTTGATGTCGGGGCTCTGCCCGGCCGGGTTCGGGTACTGGTCGACCATGCCGACGGGCTTGATGCCGAAGGCCAGGACGGTCTGGTCGTCGGTGTAGCCGACGGAGACGACCCGCTCCGGGGACTTCTCGATCTTCGTCGTTCCGAACGCGTGCTCCACGGTGACCGGGAAGGCTCCGGCGGCGGCCGGGGTGTCGCCACCGGCCCGGTCCGCCGAGTCGTCCGAGTCGGAACCGCATCCCGCGAGGAGTCCGACGCCGAGCGCGGCGGCGGACAGGGCCGCCGTGAGTCGTCGCCAGGGCTTCGTACGCGTCGTTCTGAGGAGCATCCGCAGATCCCTTTGCTGTCGCGCCGTCCACTGCGCCCGCCTGAGGGCAGCAGACCTTGTCGCGCCCGAGTGAGGTTAGCCTACCCTCACCGTGACAACTTCGGGGCCGACCGGTCGAGTTCGACGTGGGTACGTCCGATCGGCACGACGAGGGGACGGTCCCCGACCGGGTCGTCGATCACCTTGGCGCGCAGTCCGAACGCCTTGTGCAGCAGGTCGGCGGTGATCACGTCGCGCGGATGCCCCTGCGCCAGGATCGCGCCCTCCCGCATGACGACGAGGTTGTCGCTGTAGCGCGTGGCCAGATTGAGGTCGTGCAGCACCATGACCACGGTGCGCCCGGACTCGTGCAGGTCGTCGACCAGGTCGAGCACGTCGACCGCGTGCGCGAGGTCCAGATAGGTGGTGGGCTCGTCCAGCAGCAGCAGGTCGGTGCCCTGGGCCAGGGTCATCGAGATCCACACGCGCTGGCGCTGTCCGCCGGAGAGCGAGTCCACGGGACGGTCCGCGAGGTCGGACACGCCGGTCATGGCCAGCGCCTGCCGTACGACGTCGGCGTCGTCCGAGGACCACTGCCGCAGCCAGCTCTGGTGCGGGTGACGGCCCCGGGCGACCAGGTCGGACACCGTCAGTCCCTCCGGGGCCACCGGCGCCTGGGGCAGCAGGCCGAGCTTCTTCGCCACGTCGCGGGTTCTGAGCGTGGCGATGTCCTCGCCGTCCAGCACGACCGTTCCGCCGGTCGGCCTGAGCAGCCGGGACAGGGTGCGCAACAGGGTCGACTTGCCGCAGCCGTTGGGTCCGATGACGGTGGTGATCACTCCGGGCGGAATCGCCACGTCGAGACCGTCGATGACGGACCGGGCCCCGTACCCGACGGTGACGCCCCGGGCCACCAGCCGTGAGGCGCCGTCAACTCCCGTTCCGGTCCCGGTAATGGACTGAACGACCACAAGGCCCCCTCGATTAGGCTCACCTTACTTTGTACCAGCTATCTGCGGTTCGCCCGCACCAGCAGATAGACGAGGAAGGGCCCGCCGATGGCGGCGGTGACCACACCGACCGGCAGCGAGACGGGCAGCGCGGTGCGCGCGACCAGGTCGGAACCGGTCAGCAGCAGCGCTCCCGCCAGGCCGGAGGCCACCAGCGGCGGGGTCGGGCACCTGGCCAGCCGCATCGCCACCTGCGGTGCCACCAGCGCCACGAACGGCACGGGTCCCGCCGCGCTCACCGCCACGCCGGCCAGCAGCACCGCGCACAGCAGCAGGACGGCGCGCACCGCGCCGTACCGGACGCCGAGCCCGGCGGCGACCTCGTCGCCGAAGTGCAGCGGTTTGAACTGGAAGGCGACACAGGCCACGACGACCAGCAGGACGAGCGTGCCCCACAGCGCGACGTGGACCTCGTCCCAGGACCGGTTGTCCAGCGAGCCGACCAGCCACGCCTGGGCCCGGGCCACGTCCCTGATGTCGGCGCCGACCAGCAGCCACGTCGTGACCGCCTGCATCACGGCGTTCACCGAGATGCCGATGAGGATGAGCCGGAAGCCGTCGATCCCGCGGCGCCACGCCATGAAGTACACCAGCAGCCCGGTGCCGAGGCCCCCCGCGAGCGCCGCCGCCGACAGGCCCACGGAGTCGGCCACGGCCGTCGCGGCGCCGCCCGAAACCGTCACCAGGAACACCGCGACCGCGCCGGCGCCGCTGGTGATGCCGAGGACGTCCGGGCTGGCCAGCGGATTGCGGGCGATCGACTGGGTGAGGGCCCCGGAGACCCCGAGCGCGACGCCCACGACGAGTCCGGCGAGGGCCCGGGGCATCCGCAGGTCCATGATCACGAACTCGTCGACCTGCTCGCCCCGGCCGAGGATCGTGGCGAGCACCCTGGACAGGCCGATGGGGAAGTCCCCGACCCCGATGGACAGGCAGAACACCAGGAAGGCCGCCACCGCCAGGAGCAGGGTGACAGCCGCGACCCAGGGCCGCCACACGAACGACACGCCGCCGAACCGGACACCGGGCGCCACCGGGGCCCGCACGTCCGCCTTCGCGTCCCCTGCCGCGTCCACCGCCGGGTCCGCCCCGTTCGTCTTCATGTCCGCCCCGTTCACGCGTTCTTGAACTTCCCGCGCCACACCAGGACGGCGAAGAACGGTGCGCCGAGGAGCGAGACGACGACCCCGGCGTCCAGCTCCCCCGGCCGTACGACCAGGCGCCCCACGATGTCGCTGACCAGCAGCACGACGGCCCCGAGCAGACCGGCGTACGGCACCAGCCAGCGGTAGTCCGGGCCGGTCAGGTACCGGGCCACGTGGGCCACCATGAGCCCGAGGAACGCGATGGGGCCGCAGGCCGCCGTCGCCGCCCCGGCCAGCAGGGTGATGGCGACGATACCGACGGTGCGGGTCAGCGCGATGTTCACGCCGAGTCCCCGTGCCACGTCGTCCCCCAGGTTGAGCAGGTTGACGGAGGGCAGTGTGGTCAGCGCCAGCAGCAGCCCGGTCGCGATGAAGGCGGACACGGGCCAGATCACGTCGAAGCCGACCCCGGTTAGCGAGCCCGCGTTCCAGAACCGCAGGGCGTTCAGCGAGGCCTTGTCCGTCAGCGCGACCGCCGTGGTCATCGCCGCGAGGAACACCGTGACCCCCTGCCCGGCCAGCGCGAGCGTCAGCGGGTTGCCCGCCCCCCGGCCGATGCTCGACAGCCCGAACACGACGACACCGGCGACCGCCGCGCCCAGGAAGCCGAACCACACGTACTGGAAGGGGCTGGTGAACCCGAAGGCGGCGATCCCCGACACCACGGCGAACGAGGCGCCGGAGTTCACCCCCAGCAGTCCCGTGTCGGCGATGGGGTTGCGCGTGTACCCCTGGATCAGTGCCCCGCCGACCCCCAGCGCGACGCCGGCCACGACGGCGAGCACCGTGCGGGGCACCCGTACGGTCCGCACGATGAGCCTGATCTCGGTGAGCCGCTGGTCGGCCTCGGGCGCCGCGAACAGCCCGTGCCAGACATCGGCGGGACTGAGCGCCCGCGCGCCGACGGCCAGCGACGCCGCCGCCGCGACCACGAGGAGCACCGCCAGCACACCCAGGCCGGCGAGCCGACGCCGGCGGGCCTCCGTCGGGCCCCTGGGCGTGGACGCGGGGCGCTGGGCCGCAGTCGTGGTCATGGCGACGTACATTAACGCGCGCCGGTGCCGGTTCCGTCGGCGACCGTACGGGACTCGTCGGAGGCCGACTTGAGACCCCGGCCGAGGAGTGACTCGAGGATCTCGCCGACCCGGACGGCGGTGTTGGACAGCAGCGACGACGTGATGCCGTGCGTGTGCTCGGTGCCGCCCTGCAGATAGATGCCGCAGCGCAGGGCGGGGTCGGTGGCGACGCGGTAGTCGCGCTCGACGCGCACCCGGCCCTCGTCGTCCCGCAGGCAGCAGTCCGCGACCTCGCCGAGCAGGCCCAGGGGGTCGGCCGGGCCGTAGCCGGTGGCGAAGACCACGACGCGGCGTCCAGGAGGCTCTCCTCGCCGGTGACCAGGGAGGTCACGGTGGCGCGTACCCGGTCCGGCGTCTCCTTGACGTCGGAGAGCCGGGACACGTTGAGGAAGCGCAGCCGCTCGGTGCCGAGGACCTTCTCCCGGTACATCTGCCGGTACAGGTCGTCGATCAGGTCGATGTCCACCACGGAGTAGTTGGTGTTGCCGTGGTAGTCCATCAGCCGTCGTTTGACGCCGCCGGGCGCGGTGAAGTAGTCGTCGACCGCGGCCGGGTCGAAGATCCGGTTGGCGAACGCGCTGTCGTCGGCGGGGCTGTAGCCGTAGCGCGCGAAGACCGCGCAGACCTCGGCCGAGGGGAAGCGGCGGTGCAGGTAGGCGACGTTCTCCGCGGCGCTCTGCCCGGCGCCGACGACGATGAACCGGGAGGGCGAGGTGCCCTCCAACGCGTCGACCCTGGCCAGCAGTTCCGAGTTGTGCCAGACGCGGTCGCCGCGCTCCACGCCCTCCGGCACGAGGGGGCGCAGCCCGGTGCCGACGACGAGGTTGCGCGCCCGGTGGACCTCGAGACCCTCCCCCGAACGGACCGTCACCTCCAGGTGGTCCACGACTCCGTCCCGCACGACAGGCGCGACGCCGACGACCTCGTGGCCGTAGGAGACCATGTCGTCGACCTTGCCCGCGGCCCACTCGAAGTAGTCGTGGAACTCGACCCGCAGGGGGAAGAGGTTCTTGTGGTTGATGAAGTCGATCAGCCGCCCCTTGCTCTGCAGGTAGCAGAGGAAGCTGTACTCGCTGGCCGGGTTGCGCAGGGTCACCAGGTCCTTGAGGAAGGACACCTGCATGGTCGCGTCGTCGATCAGCATGCCGCGGTGCCAGCCGAAGCGCGGCTGCTGCTCGAAGAAGCGGGCGTCGAGCGCCTCCTGCCCGCCGGCCCGTGCGTTGTGTTCGCGGATCGCGATCGCCATGGCGACATTGGACGGCCCGAAGCCGATACCAATGAGGTCGTGGACCAGTGTTGAGTCAGCAGGAAGAACCTGTGACATGTCACTCCCCTCGTGCGCCGGAAACTTAGGTGAGCCTAAGCTAATGAGATACGGGTGTCGATAGGGCGCGACGGAGGTCATTTCGAGCCAACTGGCGGATATGGCGGCGGTGTTGCGCACTAAGGTAAGGCTTGCTTAACTGCCCGGGTCAGCCCCTGCTCTGAGGAGGAACACCCATGCGGGTCGTCATGTTCGGCTACCAGACCTGGGGGCACCGCACCCTGCGAGCCCTGCTGGACTCCGAGCACGACGTGGTCCTGGTGGTGACCCATCCCAAGAGCGAGCACGCGTACGAGAAGATCTGGAGCGACTCCGTCGCCGACCTCGCCGAGGAGCACGGCGTCCCGGTGCTGATCCGCAACCGCCCGGACGACGACGAACTGTTCGAGCGCCTCAAGGACGCCGACCCGGACATCATCGTCGCCAACAACTGGCGGACCTGGATCCCCCCGCGCATCTTCGGCCTGCCGCGCCACGGCACGCTCAACGTGCACGACTCACTGCTGCCCGAGTACGCCGGGTTCTCCCCGCTGATTTGGGCGCTGATCAACGGCGAGACCGAAGTGGGCGTCACCGCGCACATGATGAACGACGAGCTGGACGCCGGTGACATCGTCCGGCAGGAGGCGGTACCCGTCGGACCGACGGACACCGCCACCGACCTGTTCCACAAGACCGTCGACCTCATCGCCCCGGTCACCGTCGGCGCCCTCGGACTCATCGCTGCCGGGCAGACGGAGTTCACGAAGCAGGACCGGTCCCGGGCGAGCTTCTTCCACAAGCGGTCCGCCGAGGACATCCGCATCGACTGGAGCTGGCCGGCCGAGGACCTGGAGCGTCTGGTCCGGGCCCAGTCCGAGCCGTACCCCAGCGCCTTCACCTTCCACCGGGGCAGGCGGCTCGAGATCCTCGCCGCGGTGGTCTCCGAGGGCCGCTACGGCGGTACGCCCGGCCGGATCTTCTACCGCGAGGGCGAGGGTGTGGTCATCGTCGCCGGGGCGGACGCGCGCCGGGGCCGCAACCGCGGTCTCGCCGTGACGCGAGTACGGACCGAGGACGGAAGGGAGTTGGCCGCGACGGAGTACTTCACCTCCATGGGCGGCTATCTGACCACCCGCCCCTGAGCACCCCGACCGGCCGTCCACGACGGGCAGGGCCCGACCGTGCTGTCACGGTCGGGCCCTGCCCTGGACGGTCGCGCGCGGCCTCAGCCGCTCTTGCGCCGGAACGAACGCTGGCTGGCGGCGGGGCCGTGGGTGCCCCGGATCTTCGCCACGTCGGCGCCCGCGGCCTGGGCCGCGGCCTCCGCCTGTTTGCCGCGCTTGCGCTCCAGCGCCTGGCGGAACTTGTCCTTCAGGTCGTACTGACCGTCGGCGTCGGGTGTCAGGGCGGGGCGCTCGTCCTCCGCCGGTTCCGAACCTGCTTGCGATGAAGACTCTTCAGTCATGACGACCTCCTGGGCTCGGACAACAGGAGCACAGCTTGTCACGACCGGCCGCCCGGAACCACCGAGTAGGTGCCCGGGCCCGCCGGCAGGGTCACCGTGTACTGGCGCAGGTACGTGTCCAGGTACGGCGACCGGTCGCCCGCGGTGGCGATGTCGTCGGCCGGGCCGTCCAGTGCGAGCCGCAGTTTCGCTCCCCTGACCTCGATGGTCTCGCCGGAGGGGGTGTCGCGCCAGGAGCCGGTCTGGATGGAGCCGATCTCCACGGCCAGGACGTGCCCGGCGGCGAGCGTCCAGTCGGTCGCCTTCAGGTCGACGCTCAGGCGGCCCGACTTCACCAGGGAGACCTGCTCGTCGAACATGACGGCGGTGCCGTCGGGGGCGACGTCGTACAGCTTGAGCATGACGTTGCCCTCGCCGCGGGCCGTCAGGGACACCTGCGGGGTGCCGGTGACGCGCGTGGCCTTCCGCAGCGGCTTCGACCAGACGAAGAAGCTGGAGGCGGCCTCACCGGCGCGCTGACGCTTCGCCAGTTCCGCGGCCAGCCCGGCCGGGGCCGGCCGCTCGGTCGCGGGCGCGTTCTCCATGTCCCACTTGCCGGTCGGCTGCGGCGGTGCCTTCGGTGCCGGGCCGCCGGACGCGGTCAGGGCCGCGCGGCCGGACGCGCCGCCGTCGTCCACGTAGGAGCCGCCGCCGAGCGGAAGGGTCACCGACCGCTCGGTGACGGGCCAGGTGCGCTGGGCCCGCCAGGCACCGGTGGAGTCCTCGACGGCGTAGGCCGGGTAACGCACCGTCGGCCTGGTGCCCTTCAGGTACTGGTCGTAGAAGGCAAGGGTCTCGTCGTACCAGCCCTCGCGGCCCATGGCCAGGCGTCCGTCCTCGACGCGGTCGCCGCCGCGCACGTGGTCCCACTGACCGAGCCAGCCGCGCTCGGGGCCGCGGTGGTTGTCGAGGTACTCCTCCATCTCCTCGGGCTTGGTGTTGTTCTCGACGAAGCCCTGCGTGACGAACAGCGGGGTGTCGCTGCCCCTGGCCATCCTCGCCAGGTCACGGGAGGTCCAGTGCTCGTCCCGCTGGTCGGATATCCGGTAGCCGGCCGAGTTCTCCGTCAGGCACTCCGGGTGGCCCTCCTCGTACCGGGCGGCGGCCTGGTAGCGGGGGTCGTCGTCCGCCATCGGGGGCATCGAGGCGATGGAGTTGTACGCGTCGGCGGTGCCCGTCACGTTCGGGCGCGGCACGCCGTTGGAGTAGATGTACTGGTACATGTCCCACACGGGTTCCTGGGCGACGACGGCCTTGAGCGCGCGCTGGTCCAGGTTGTTGCCGATGAGACCCGTGACGGCGTCGTACGACTTGCCGTACATGCCGACCGCGCCGGTGGACCACGGCTGGTTCGCGGCCCAGTCGATCGCGGCTCTGACGTCGGCCTGTTCGCCGGGTCCGCCCCAGTCCAGACACCCGGTGGAACCGCCGAAGCCGCGCAGGTCCACCATGACGAAGGCGTACCCCTGGTCGAACAGGTCGGTGCCCTCGATGAAGTCCTGGAAGCGGGCGGAGGGGCCGGTGTGGGACCAGCCCTCGGGGCCGGTCTGGCCCGCGTGGGCGAAGTACGGGCCGATCGACACGATGACCGGCACCTTCTCCTTCCGCTTCAGCCCTTCGGGCAGCAGGACGTCGGCGTGAAGCCGGGTGCCCGAGCGGTCGGAGGACGGGAAGTAGTGCTGGGTCCAGACCGAGCCCTCCGGGACCCGGTCGTTCTCCTCGTGCGTGACGGGGGCGGTCCCGGCGGCGGCCGGACCGGTCTCCGCCTCGTGCGCCGCGACGGCGGTGCCGCCCAGGCCGACGGTCAGGGCGAGGGCGGCGACGAGTGCCGATGCGGTCCGGACGACCGCGCGACGTGGTCTCACATGCTCCTCCTTGGAAGGCGGGTGCAGGTGGTACGGGTGGTGCAGGTCTAGCAGCGAAGTCCCCCGCACGTCGATGGGTCCGAATCGCAACTTCCCCTGTCACATCGGGCGTTGGCGGACGTGATCCGTCAGCACCCGTCTCCGGCCGGGCCTGCCGGGCACATGGGTCCATGTCGGGCCTCGCCCCCGGTGCGTGCCCTTCGCCCGCGGCCGCCCGGTCCCGGTGCCTCCGGGGCCGGCCGCCCCCGAGCACGTCGGCCGAGCCCGCCGGAATCGCCCGCGCCGCGGTCCGCGCCTAGGGTGGGGCACGCCGACGGAACCGGATTCCTTGCCGACCGCAGGAGAGTGGGGCGCCATGGCGCGGGGTGTCGAATCGATCCGGCGGACGGCCGTGGGTGCCCTCGGCGCCGTCCTGCTGCTGGTCGGTGTCGCGCTGCTGGTGCTGCCCGGCCCCGGCCTGCTGCTCGTCTTCGCCGGGGTGGTGCTGCTGGCGCGCGCCGTTCCGGCGCTGGACCGGTTCGTCGCCCCGGTCCGCACCCGGGCGATGCGTGCTGCCGAGGAGAGCGTCTCCTCCCGATGGCGCATCGCCGGGTCCGTGCTCGTGGGGCTGTTCCTCCTCGCCGCCGGCGTGGTCTGGGGCCTCGTGCCCGAGCTGCCGTACTCGGGATGGGCCACCGGGGCGAGCCTGATCGTCTCCGGCTTCGTGCTGTTCGCCCTGCTCGGGTGGAGCCACCGCCGTGTCCGGGCGGCGCGTCGCGGATCACCAACGGCCCAGGAACACGCGCGTTGACCAAACGGGACGGCGTTCCGTATATTTAACCGGGACAGCGTCCCGCTTTTGTCGCGCCGACGCGTCCACTCCTGGACGGCCTCGCCGTCCCCGCCGTCGATTCATCGAACGGACCCACGCATCATGAGCGCACAGACCCACCCGACCGACTTCGTCCCCCCGCCCGCTCCCGTCCTCTCCGTCGCCCCGGTGGTGCTGCCTGCCCCGGGGCGGCCGGTGGACCTCCAGGTGCGGGTCTCCGCGCCGGTGACCGGGACCGGCCTGCCGGTCCTCCTGCTCTCGCACGGCCAGGGCTACTCGCACCACCTCTCCTCCCTGAACGGCTACGCCCCGCTCGCCCACTACTGGGCCGCACACGGCTTCGTCGTGATCCAGCCGACCCATCTCAGCTCGCGGACACTGGCGCTGGACCCCGGGACCCCCGGGGCGCCCCTGTTCTGGCGGTCGCGCGCCGAGGACATGACGCGCGTCCTCGACGGGCTCGACGTCCTGGAGGAGGCCGTCCCGCGGCTCTCCGGCCGTCTGGACCGGAGCAGGGTCGCGGTCGCCGGGCACTCGATGGGCGGACACACCGCGAGCCTGCTGCTCGGCGCCCGGCTCACCGATCCGGACGACGGCACGGAGGTGGACCTGGCCGAGCCCCGCGTCAGGGCGGGCGTGCTGCTGGCGGCCCCCGGCCGGGGCGGCGACGCCCTCAGCGAGTCCGCCGCCGAGAGCATGCCCTTCTTCCTGACCACGGACTTCTCCCGCATGACCACACCCGCGCTCGTCGTCGCCGGCGACAAGGACGACTCCGCCCACCTGACGGTGTCCGGACCCGAGTGGCATGCCGACCCGTACGCCCTCTCCCCGGGCCCCAAGTCCCTGCTGACCCTGTTCGGCGCGGAGCACGGGCTCGGCGGGGTGGCCGGATACGACGTCGCGGAGACCACCGACGAGGACCCCGCGCGGGTGGCCGCCGTGCAGCGGCTCACCTGGGCCTATCTGCGCTCCGAGCTGTATCCGGGGGACACCGCCTGGCAGCAGGCCCGGGACGGGCTGGCGGCCGGGCCGGACCCGCTCGGGCGGGTCGAGTCCAAGTAGGCCCGCACGGTCGGCCGCGGGGCGCGGGCGGGCCCGCTGGTAAAATGGCGGCACGCTTTGAGGCGCCCGGGTCCGTACCGAGGGGTACGGGCCCGGTCGCGTTCCGGGCGCCTGATCAGAGAGGTCCCCCATGAACGCGAAGCCGACCGCATCCTTCGACGGCCTCGGACTGCCGCCGGTGCTGGTGGAGACGATGTCCGCCCTCGGGGTGACCGAGCCGTTCCCGATCCAGGCGGCGACCCTGCCCGACGCGCTGGCCGGACGCGACGTCCTGGGCCGGGCGCGGACCGGCTCCGGCAAGACGCTGGCCTTCGGGCTGGCCCTGCTCGCCAGGACCGCGGGCCGCCGCGCGGAGTCGAAGCGCCCGCTGGCCCTCGTCCTGGTGTCGACCCGGGAACTGGCCCAGCAGGTGAGCGAAGCGCTGGCGCCGTACGCACGGGCGCTGGACGTCCGCCTGACCACGGTCGTCGGCGGACTGTCGATCAACCGGCAGACCCAGGCGCTGCGCGACGGCGCCGAAGTGGTCGTCGCCACGCCGGGCCGCCTGGCCGACCTGGTCTCCCGCCGGGACTGCCATCTGAACCAGGTGCGGACCACGGTGCTGGACGAGGCGGACCAGATGTGCGACATGGGGTTCCTGCCGCAGGTCTCCGGCATCCTGGAGCAGGTGCCCTCCGACGGGCAGCGGCTGCTGTTCTCGGCCACCCTCGACGGCGACGTCGACCAGCTGGTGCGGGACCACCTCCACGACCCCGTTCCCGTCTCGGTGGACCCGGCGTCGGCCTCGGTGAGCACGATGGAGCACCACGTGCTGACCATCCACCCCGCCGACAAGTACGCGACCGCCACCGAGATCGCGGCCCGCGACGGCCGGGTGCTGATGTTCCTGGACACCAAGGCCGGGGTCGACCGGTTCACCCGGCACCTGCGGGCCGCCGGTGTGCCCGCCGCCGCCCTGCACAGCGGGAAGTCGCAGCCGCAGCGCACGCACACCCTCGCCAGGTTCGTGGAGGGCGAGGTCACCGTGCTGGTGGCCACCAACGTCGCGGCGCGGGGCATCCACGTCGACGCGCTCGACCTCGTCGTCAACGTCGATCCGCCGGCCGACGCCAAGGACTACCTGCACCGCGGCGGGCGTACGGCGCGGGCCGGACGGGCGGGGAGCGTGGTCACGCTCGTCACCCCCGACCAGCGGCGCGAGGTGAACCGGATGATGTCCGAGGCCGGGATCCGGCCGACGGTGACCCCGGTGCGCTCGGGCGAGCAGAAGCTGACGGCCCTCACCGGCGCGAAGCGCCCGCCGACCGGTCCGGCGCAGGAGGGCGGCAACGCCCCCTTCCGCGGGATGGGCACCCGGCCGGGCCGCGCCGCCAAGGGATCCCGCAAGGCCGTCGAGGCGCGCAAGGCCGCGGAGGCGCGCGCGGCCGCCCGGGTGCGCAGGGGCCGCTGACCGTCGGCCGTGCGGGCCGATCACAGCGCCGGGGAACGGGACTTGAGGCCGGGCCGGCGCCGAGAACTTTGAACACACCGATGACAAAGTATGGACATGTCAAGCGGAAGTCTCCTACCTTGGCGGCGGAACGTCCGTCCTACCGCACAAGACCGGAGCGATATCCGGCACGGTCCGGTCCCCATCTCCCGGAGGACCAATGCACCCACGGCTGTTCTCGCGTGCCCGAAGACACCTCATCCTCCTGCTGACGTCGGCCGTCGCGCTCGGCGGTGCCTGGGCCGCCCCGGCGTCCTCGGCGGCGCCCGCCGACATCCCGCCGCAGGAACCCGGCGTCACCCTGCGCGTGTTCGACGTCCAGACACCCCTCAACGAGCTGTGCACCCTCAAGCCGGGCCAGACCCCCAACCACGACAAGCTGATGCCGACGGTCGACTGGTCGAGCACCGCCGACTTCGGCGGCATCGCCGACAACTTCGTCTCCCAGGCCTCCGGTTATCTGGTCGCCCCTCGTGACGGCACCTATGTGTTCCGGCTCGTCAGCGACGACGGCTCCCGGCTGACCCTCGACGACGCCACGGTGATCGACCACGACGGACTGCACGGCGCGGAGCCCAAGGACGGCACGGTCGACCTCACCGCGGGAGCGCACCCGCTGCGCATCGACCACTTCGACCGCGGCGGCGGCCAGCAACTGCAGCTGTCCTGGATGCCGCCGGGCGAGAGCGAGTTCACCGTCGTACCCAACGAGGCGCTGAGCACCGACGCCGGGGTCGTCCGGGTGACGGCGCCGGGCCGAAAGGAGTGCGAGGCCGGGCGCGACACCCCGGGCGACGGTCTGCCGCTCACCTCCGTACGTCCCGACCTCGACCTCACCGACCTGCGCCCCGACGGCTTCGAACCGCAGGTCACCGGCATGGACTGGCTGCCCGACGGACGCCTGGCGATCAGCACCTGGGGCGGCACCGACAACGTTGCCGGAGAGGTGTACCTCCTGGGCAACGTCACCGGTGAGACCAGCCGCGACAAGGTGACCGTCGAGAAGGTGGCGAGCGGGCTGCGCGAGCCCATGGGCATCAAGTACGTGGACGGTTCGCTCTACGTCTCGCAGAAGCACGAGCTGACCCGGCTCGTCGACCGCGACGGCGACGGCGACGACGTGACCGACGAGTACCGCACGGTCGCCACCTGGCCCTACGGCGGCAACTTCCACGAGTTCGCGTTCGGCCTGCTCTACCGCGACGGCTACTTCTACGTGAACCTCTCCGTCGCCATCGACCTCGGCGGCGCGACCACCACCCCGCAGCCCGCGCCCAACCGCGGGACGACGTACAGGATCAGCAAGAAGACGGGCAAGATCAGCCCGATCGCGGGCGGACTGCGCACGCCCAACGGCATCGGCTGGGGGCCCGGCGGCGACCTGTTCGCCACCGACAACCAGGGCGGCTGGCTGCCCGCCTCGAAGCTCGTCCAGATCAAGCAGGACCGCTTCTTCAACCACTACACCGAGCCCGCGGGACCCTTCGAGGGCTCCCCCGTCACCGAGCCGGTGCTGTGGCTGCCGCAGAACGAGATCGGCAACTCGCCCTCCACCCCGCTGTACCTCACCAAGGGCAGGTTCGCGGGCCAGATGCTGATCGGCGACGTCACCTACGGCGGCCTCCAGCGCGCCTACCTGGAAAAGGTGAAGGGCCAGTACCAGGGCGCCGTCTTCCGCTACACGCAGGGCCTGGAGGCGGGCGTCAACCGGGTCTCCATGGGCCCCGACGGCGCGATCTACACCGGCGGCCTGGGCGCCGACGGCAACTGGGGGCAGGAGGGCAAGCTCAAGTTCGGCCTGCAGAAGCTGACGCCCAACGGCGGCAACACCTTCGACGTCCAGAAGATGCGGGCCGTGCCGGGCGGCTTCGACCTCACGTACACCCAGCCGGTGTCCGAGGAGACGGCCGCGGAGCTGGCCTCCCGCTACGAGGCCGAGCAGTGGCGCTACACGCCGACCGGCGACTACGGCGGCCCGAAGATCGCCGAGGAGGAGCTGGCCGTGCGCTCCGCGACCCTCTCGGACGACGGCCGCACCGTGCGGCTGCGGCTGGACGGCCTGAAGCCGGACCGCGTCGTGCACGTGCGCTCCCCGCGCCCGTTCACCTCGGGCTCCGGTGAGACGCTGTGGAGCACCGAGGCCTGGTACACCCTCAACGAGATGCCCGGCAAGCAGCCGCCGGCTGCCACCCTGTACGAGGCCGAGGAGGCGCTTCTGACGGGGAAGGCGGGCATCAACACCGACCACGCCGGCTACTCCGGCAGCGGCTTCGTCGACCGCTACGCCACCGAGGGCAAGGTCACCACGACGTTCGACGTGACCGTCCCGAAGCCGGGCACCTACGACGTGGGCCTGCGCTACTCCAACGGCCCGAACCCCTTCGAGGGCACCAAATCGCTGTCCCTGTACGCCAACGGGAAGAAGGTCCGCCAGACACAGCTCCCGTCCACCGGGGACTGGGACACCTGGTCCACCCGGACCGAGCCGCTGCGGCTGCGCGCCGGACACAACACGCTCTCCTACCGCTACGACCCCGGCGACACCGGCCACGTCAACCTCGACCTGATCACCGTGCGCCCGCACGGCGCCCGGGTCGGCCTGTTCGACGGCACCGCCGCCTCGCAGGAACAGTGGCAGCACACGGACGGAAGGAAGGTCGCCTGGCCGCTGGCAGAGGAGCGGTCGATGGAGGTGTGCTGCGGCGACATCCGCACCAAGGACGCCTACCAGGACTTCAAGCTGCACGTGGAGTTCCGCGTGCCCCTGCTGCCGGACGACGTGACCGGCCAGGACCGCGGCAACAGCGGCATCTACCTCCAGGACCGCTACGAGCTGCAGATCCTCGACTCCTACGGCGACACCACCCCGGACACCAACGAGGCCGGGGCGATCTACCTGAAGAAGGCACCCGACACCAACGCGGCGACGGCCCCGGAGACCTGGCAGACGTACGACATCGTCTTCCGTGCCGCCCGCTTCGACGAGAACGGAGCCAAGACCGCCGACGCGCGCGTGACGGTGGTGTGGAACGGCAGGACGGTCCACGACGACATCGTGCTCGACGGGCCCACCGCGGCCGGCCGGGCCGAGACGCCCGCGGCCGGGGCGATCCGGCTGCAGGACCACGGGAACAAGGTCCGGTTCCGCGACCTCCGCATCGAACCGCTGGACTGACCCGTAGCCGTGCGGGGCGGATCCTGTCGGCCGCCCCGCACCTCCCGCTCCGCCAGACGGCGGGTCCGAGTTCCCCGGGCGCCTCTGGGTAGGGTGAAACAAGAACTGCCCTGCCCGTCGAACAAGGAGCGGAATTGAGCGAGCCGGCGTCCATCGCCCTGCAGAAGGAGATCGCCCGGGAACTGGAGGTCGCGGAGACCTTCGACGCCGAACGGGAGATCGAGCGCCGGGTGGCCTTCCTCGCCGAGCGGCTGACCTCCACCGGTCTGCGCGCGCTCGTGCTCGGGATCAGCGGCGGGGTCGACTCGACCACCGCGGGCCGACTGTGCCAGCTCGCCGTGGAGCGGGCCCGCGCCGCGGGACACGAGGCCCGTTTCTACGCGATGCGGCTGCCGCACGGGGTCCAGGCCGACGAGCACGACGCCCAGCTCGCCCTCTCGTTCATCCGGGCCGACCACGTACTGACCGTGGACATCAAGCCCGCGAGCGACGCGGCGCTCGACGCCCTGCTCGCCGCCGACGTGGCCTTCCGCGACGCCGGCCACCAGGACTTCGTGCACGGCAACATCAAGGCCCGACAGCGCATGATCGCGCAGTACGCGGTGGCCGGTGCGCACGGCGGCCTGGTCGTCGGCACCGACCACGCGGCCGAGGCGGTCTCCGGCTTCTTCACCAAGTTCGGCGACGGCGCCGCCGACCTCGTACCGCTGACGGGCCTCACCAAGCGCCGGGTGCGCGCCGTCGCGGACGCGCTGGGCGCGCCCGCCGAGCTGGTCCGGAAGGTTCCGACGGCCGACCTGGAGACCCTCGACCCGGGCAAGGCCGACGAGGACGCCCTCGGAGTCACCTACGAGGAGATCGACGATTTCCTGGAGGGCAAGCCGGTGAAGGAGCGGACCTTCGAGAAGATCCTCACCCGCTACCGGCAGACCGACCACAAGCGCCGGCTGCCGATCGCTCCCTGACCCTCGGCCGGTGCCGTGCGGCGGCCTCCACCGGGGCCGCCGCACACCGATCATCGTCCTTTATGTGCGGTTTGCCAGAAGTCGCCTTAGTCTGGCCGAGGAGGTACCCGGACCAGGACCGACACCGGCCGGAGAGACGGAGCGAACATGGCGGACTTCATCGGCGCGGTGGACCAGGGGACCACGAGCACCCGGTTCATGATCTTCGATCACGGCGGCAACGAGGTCGCGAAGCACCAGCTGGAGCACGAGCAGATCCTGCCGCGCTCCGGGTGGGTGGAACACGACCCGGTGGAGATCTGGGAGCGCACCAACTCGGTGATGCAGAACGCCCTGCGCAACGGCGGACTGTCGGGCACCGACCTGGCGGCCATCGGCATCACCAACCAGCGGGAGACCACGGTCGTCTGGGACCCGCGCACCGGCCGTCCCTACTACAACGCCATCGTGTGGCAGGACACCCGCACCGACGCCATCGCGGCCCACCTGGAGCGCTCCGGCCGGGGCGACGTCATCCGCCGCAAGGCCGGGCTGCCGCCCGCGACGTACTTCTCCGGCGGGAAGATCCAGTGGATCCTGGAGAACGTCGACGGCGTCCGCGAGGCGGCGGAGCAGGGGCACGCGGTCTTCGGCAACACGGACTGCTGGGTCCTGTGGAACCTGACCGGCGGTCCCGACGGCGGCATCCACGCCACCGACGTGACCAACGCGAGCCGCACCATGCTGATGGACCTGGAGACGCTCGACTGGGACGACGAACTGCTGGGCTTCTTCGGCATCCCCCGCAGCATGCTGCCCACCATCAACCCCTCCTCGCACCGGGAGGCGTACGGCACGACCCGGACCTCCCGGCCCCTGCGCGCCGCCGTGCCCATCACGGGGGTGCTGGGCGACCAGCACGCGGCGACCGTCGGCCAGGTCTGCTTCTCGCCCGGCGAGGCCAAGAACACCTACGGCACCGGCAACTTCCTGGTGCTCAACACCGGCACCGAACTGGTCCGCTCCCAGCACGGCCTGCTGACCACCGTGGCCTACCAGTTCGGCGACAGCCCGCCGGTCTACGCGCTGGAGGGCTCCATCGCGGTGACGGGGTCCGCCGTGCAGTGGCTGCGCGACCAGATGAAGATCATCAAGACGGCGGCCGAGAGCGAGGAACTCGCCCGCACGGTCGAGGACAACGGCGGCATGTACTTCGTCCCCGCGTTCTCCGGCCTGTTCGCCCCGTACTGGCGCTCCGACGCGCGGGGCGCGATCGTCGGCCTGGCCAGGTACAACGACAACGCGCACCTGGCACGGGCGACGCTGGAGGCGATCTGCTACCAGAGCCGCGACGTCGTCGAGGCCATGGAACAGGACTCCTCGGTCCACCTGGACGTGCTCAGGGTCGACGGCGGTGTGACCGCCAACGACCTGTGCATGCAGATCCAGGCGGACGTGCTCGGCGTTCCCGTCAGCCGCCCCGTGGTCGCGGAGACCACCGCCCTCGGCGCGGCCTACGCGGCGGGGCTGGCCACGGGCTTCTGGCGGGACACCGACGAACTGCGCACCCACTGGAGCGAGTCCAGGCGCTGGGAGCCCCAGTGGTCCGAGGAGAAGCGCGCGGAGGGGTACGCGGGCTGGAAGATGGCGGTGGAGCGCACGCTCGACTGGGTCAAGGTCCCCGAGAGCTGACCCGGGGGCGGACCACTCGTAGCGCTCGATCACCACGTCCCGCCATTCCTGCCGGGCTTGACGAGCAGTTCGTCCTTGCCCGGGGGAAGTAGTGAACAGCTGGCTCTTGTTGGGCTGGTGGGTCCGTCGTACTGGCGTCCCCTTAGGGTGATCCCATGTCTGCCGGATTGAGCGCCGCGAGGACCCGGGCCGCGCTGCGCACCAGCGCCCGTGTCTCGGGCGAGTTGCTGCTGATACTTGTCATGCTCGCCGTGACCCTGTGGCTCCTGGGCCGTATGTGGTCGGTGGTGTGGCCGCTGCTCGTCGGTCTGCTCCTGACCACGTTGACGTGGCCCTCGGCCCGCTTCCTGCGGCGGCACGGCTGGCGTCCGGCACTGGCCGCCGCGGTGGTGACGGTGGCCTTCCTGCTGGTCGTCCTGGGTATCGTGGCGCTGATCGCGGTGCCGATGTCCTCCCAGACCGATGAGTTGTCCGACGGCGTGGTCGAGGGCATCCAGCGTCTGCGCGAGTGGGCCGCGGGACCTCCGTTGAACATCGGTGACGACGAGATCACCGGTGCGGTCGATTCGGCGGTGGCGCGCATCCAGGACAGCGTCGGCAGCATCACCACCGCGGTGGCGACGGGGGTGAGCGCGGTCGTCAACGGCCTGATCACCGCTGTCCTGGGCGTCTTCCTGATGTTCTTCTTCCTCAAGGACGGGCCGCGGTTCCTGCCCTGGCTGGCCCGCCAGTTGCCCGGTCGGCTGGCCACCGACGTCCCGGTCGTCGCCCTGCGCGGCTGGGAGACCCTGGGCTCCTTCGTCCGGTCGCAGGCCCTGGTGGGGCTGCTCGACGCCGTGTTCATCGGCCTCGGCCTGTGGATCCTGGGCGTGCCGCTGGTACTGCCCCTGGCGGTCCTGACGTTCGTGTCCGCGTTCGTGCCCATCGTGGGTGCCCTGTTCGCGGGCTTCGTGGCCGTGCTGATCGCCCTGGTGTCGAACGGGCTGACGGACGCGCTCATCGTGCTCGCGATCATCGTGGTGGTGCAGCAGCTGGAGGGCAACGTCTTCCAGCCCATCATCCAGAGCCGTGGCCTCGGTCTGCACGCGGCGGTGGTCCTGCTGGCGGTGACGCTGGGCGGCAGCCTGTCCGGGATCGTGGGCAGCCTGCTCGCCGTCCCCTTCGCCGCCCTGATCGCGGTGGTGTGGAACTACGTGCGCGAGCAGTTGGCCGAGCCGCCCGAGGAGGCCGCTACCGCCGACGGCTGAGCCGGCGCACGGGCGCCGCACGTGAAGGACGGGCCCCTCGCGCGAATTGGGTCGCGGCCGGGCGGGCGGTGGTGTTGGCTGTCGGGCGTGGATCCCTTCAGCCGCTCCTGGTCGGCCCTGCTCGCCGCGGTCGCCGACCTGTCCGACGAGGACTTCGCCCGGCCGTCCGGCTGCACCGGCTGGCTCGTCCGGGACCTGGTCTGCCACCTGGTCATCGACGCCCAGGACGTCCTGATCACCCTGGCCACCCCGACCGTCGAGGAACCGACCCGGGACGCGGTGACCTACTGGCAGGTCGTCGAGCCCCCGACCGGGGACGACCCGCTCGACGCACTGATCGTCCGCCTGGCCGCCGCCTACGAGCAGCCGTGGCTGCTCAAGTTCCATCTCGACGACGTCGGTTCCGCAGCGGGCCGCGCCGCGGTGCTCGCGGATCCCACCGGCCGGGTCAGTACCCAGGACCAGGTGCTCACCGCGGGCGACTACCTCTCGGCGTACGTCCTGGAATGGTCCCTGCACCATCTCGACCTGGTCGCGCACCTCCCGGAGGCGGCCGCACCGCCCGCGGAGGGGCTCAGGCGCTCGCGGGAACTGCTGGAAGGGGTCGTCGGAGCGGCGTTCCCCGCGTCGTTCACCGACCGGGACGCGCTGCTGATCGGCACCGGACGGCGGGCACCGACCGCGGCGGAGACGGCCGCGCTGGGCGGATTGGCGGGCCGGCTCCCCTTCCCGGTCGGCTGACCGGCGCATCCGGTCCCCGCGGGGCCCCGGCGGCCGACGGGGCGGCCGGTGAGCCGTCCAGCAGGACACCCAGCGGGACGCCCACCGCGTCGTTCAGCGGGTCGTCCGATCGGACGACAGGGCCGTCGTCCGTCCGGCAGCGGCGAGGGAGCCGGAGCGTCGAACTACACCGCCGTACGCCCCTCCGACGAAGCCCTGCTGCTGCCGTTCGAGGGTGAGCGTCAGGCGGTGGTCGACCCCGGCACCGGGCGGGTCCGGATCGAGGCCATGACCGCCAACACCCACCAGCACGGCGTCACGGCGGGCGCCGACGGCACGCTCTACGTGGTGGGCACCGGCCCGATCGACCCGTCCGAGGACGACGGCCCGTCCCTGACCGTCCGCACGCCCGACGGCGACGAACGGGTCGTCCCCCTGGACGGCCCGCACGAGACCGTCGCCCTCTCGGCCGACGGTGGCACCGCCTACGTCTCGGGCGGCTTCACCCGCGACGGCTACTGGAACGGCCTGAGTCGCGTCGACATCGACACCGGCCGGGTGACACGGCTCCCTGTGGGCGAGCGCCCCCTGGCCGCAGCGGTCCTGGCGACGAGGGGCCGGGCGACGCGTGAGCCACCGGGGCCGGTCCCCGGAGGGCGGGCGGAGCCGGGCATGACAGTGCCTGCCCTCGCGTAGACTCCGCGGCATGGGTCGATGGGAGCCGAACGCGCGCGGCCGCCTGGAGCGGGCGGCGCTGGAGCTGTACGTGGAGCGCGGCTACGAGCAGACCCCGGTGGCCGAGATCACCAGGCGTGCGGGGCTGACGGAGCGGACGTTCTTCCGGCACTTCGCCGACAAGCGGGAGGTCCTCTTCGGCGGTTCCGGCGGGCTGGAGGAGCTGTGCGTGGGCGCCGTCGCGGCGGCGCCCTCGACGGCGACGCCGATGGAGGCGGTGGCCGCCGCCCTGGACGCCGCGGCGGATGTCTTCGAGGAGCGCGGCGATCTGGTCCGCCTGCGGCAGGGCGTCATCGACGCCAACGCCGAGCTGCGGGAGCGGGAACTGACCAAGCTCGCGTCCCTGTCCGGCTCCCTCGCCGACGCGCTGCGTGAGCGCGGCGTGGACGAACTGACGGCGCGGCTGGCCGCCGAGGCGGCGATCGCCGTGCTCAAGGTCGCCTTCCGGCGCTGGATCGACGAGGGGCAGGAGCCACCGCTGCGGCCGCTGCTCGCCGAGTGCTTCGACATCCTCCGCACGGCATCCGCACGGGGCACGGCGAACGCCGGCTAGCCACGCGGCCGGGTCGGGGGCCCGAGTGCTCGGGCCGCCCTCCCGAAGGTGGCCGCGGCGGCTGCCCGGCGCGTTGCCTGGGTGTGCCGCACCCAGGCACCAACCGTCCTGGTCCGCCCCCGCCGTACCGCGCAGACTCGGTGGCGCAGACAGCTGCGGGACCATCCATCGGGAGGACATCGTCATGACGCAGACCACCAAGGTCGTTCTGGTGACCGGCGCGAGCAGCGGGATCGGTGAGGCGACGGCCCTGCGCCTGGCCGCCGACGGCCACCGGGTGTTCCTGGGGGCACGCCGCACCGAACGCCTGGAGAAGCTGGCCGGGCGGATCACCGCGGACGGGGGCACCGCCGGCTACCGGCGGCTCGACGTGACCGACGCCGCCGACGTGCGGGCCTTCGTGTCGGCCGCCGCCGAACGCTGGGGGCGCGTGGACGTGATGGTCAACAACGCCGGCGTGATGCCGCTCTCGCCCCTGTCGGAACTGAAGGTGGACGAGTGGGACCGGATGATCGACGTCAACGTCCGCGGGGTGCTGCACGGCATCGCGGCGGCCCTGCCGGTCATGCGGGAACAGGGCGGCGGGCACGTCGTGAACATCGCTTCGGTCGGCGCGTACGAGGTGGTGCCGACCGCCGCCGTCTACTGCGCGACGAAGTTCGCCGTGCGCGCCCTGTCCGAGGGCTTGCGCCAGGAGTCGGCCGGGGACATCCGGGTCAGTGTGGTCTCCCCGGGCGTCACCGAGTCCGAGCTGGCCGACTCCATCTCGGACCCGCGGGCGCGCGAGGACATGAAGACCTACCGCTCGGTGGCCGTGCCGGCCTCAGCGATCGCCGACGCCATCGCGTTCGCCGTCTCCCGGCCCGCCGAGGTGGACGTGAACGAGATCGTGGTGCGCCCGGCCGCCAGCGCCCAGTAGGCGGCCGGGCGGCCACCCGGCAGGTCTTCGGCCGGCGTCCGGCCGTTGAACGGCCGTTCGGAGAACGTCTCCGCGGACCGCCGCACTGCACGACGGTGCCCCAGGACCAACGGCCGCCCGGTCCGGTCCGGGCCCGTCGGCCAACCGGTGTACGGAAGGGGGCCGTTGCGACGTAGGTTGTGGTCAAGCACCCACGCCTCGGCTGAAAGACGGACCGCACCCATGAGCGACCCCTCGACGACCCCCGGCCACGCCGCGCAGCAGAAGATCGACACGTCCGTGCCGCACTCGGCCCGGATCTGGAACTACTGGCTGGGCGGGAAGGACAACTACCCGGTCGACGAGCAGGCCGGGGACGCGTACACCGCCGTCTTCCCCGGCATCGTCACCATCGCCCGCAGCAGCCGCGCGTTCCTGCGCCGCAACATCACCCACCTGGTCGCCGAGGCGGGCATCCGGCAGTTCCTGGACGTCGGCACCGGGCTGCCGACCGCCGACAACACCCACGAGGTCGCCCAGCGCATCGCGCCCGAGAGCCGGATCGTCTACGTCGACAACGACCCGATGGTCCTCGCCCACGCCCGTGCGCTGCTGTACTCCACGCCCGAGGGCGCGACCGCGTACATCGACTCCGACGTGCTCGACCCCGACACCGTCCTCGCGGCGGCCGCCGAGACGCTGGACTTCGACAAGCCCATCGCGCTGATCCTCAGCAACATCCTGGGCCACATCCCCGACTACGACCAGGCGCGTTCCGTCGCCGCCCGGCTCGTCGACGCCCTGCCGTCCGGCAGCTACCTCTCGATCAACGACGGCTCGCGCGGCATCGACCCGGAGTTCGACCGGGCCCAGGACGCCTACAACGCGAGCGGTGCCGCGCCGTACATCCTGCGCAGCGTCGACCGGATCACGGCGTTCTTCGACGGTCTCGAGCTGGTGGAGCCCGGCGTGGTCCCGGTGACCCAGTGGCGTCCGGACGCGGACGCCGACGCCCCGAAGCTCATCGGCGAGCACGGCGGGCTGGCCCGCAAGCCGTGACGCCCTGACCCGCGCCGGACCGAGAGGAACCCGCACCATGCCCGCATGGCCGTTGCCCGAGTCGTTCGCCGGCAGTTCGGGCACCGTCCGCTGGAACCGGCTGGGCGCCCCGGGCGGGCGCCCGCTGGTCCTGCTGCACGGCACGCCCTTCTCCTCGTACGTCTGGCGCGCGGTGGCCCGCTCGCTGGGGCGCGACCACCAGGTGTTCGTCTGGGACATGCCCGGCTACGGACTGTCGGAGAAGGGCGCCGGACAGGATGTGTCCCTGGCCGCGCAGGGCCGTCTCTTCACGGAGCTGCTGGAGTACTGGGGACTGGAGGAACCCCTCGTGGCCGCGCACGACTTCGGCGGTGCCGTCGCCCTGCGGGCCCATCTGCTGCACGGCGCCCGGTACGGGGCGCTCGCCCTGGTCGACCCGGTCGCGCTGGCGCCCTGGGGGTCGCCGTTCTTCCGCCTGGTCCGCGACCACGCCGAGGTCTTCGAGCAGCTGCCCGAGGCGCTGCACCGGGCGCTGGTGCGCGAGTACATCGGTTCCACCGGCGGCCCGGGGCTGCACCTGGCGGTCCTGGACCGGCTGGTCGAGCCCTGGCTCGGCGAAACGGGTCAGCCGGCCTTCTATCGGCAGATCGCCCAGGCGGACCAGCGGTACACCGACGAGATGCAGGACCGGTACGCCGGGATCGACGTGCCGACGCTGATCTGCTGGGGCGAGGAGGACGCCTGGATCCCCGTGGCCAAGGGACGCGAACTGGCCGGTCTGGTCCCCGGTGCCCGCTGGGAGCCGATCGCTCACGCGGGCCATCTGGTCCAGGAGGACGCGCCCGCCGAGCTGACGGCCGCCCTGCTCGGCTTCTTCCGCGGCGTGCGCTGACGGGCGCCCGCCCGCGGGACGACATGCCACAGGGCGGGACCCCGGGGAAACGAGCGCTCCCCCGGGGCCCCGCCCTGCTCGGCGATCTCCCGATCAGGCGGGGGTGATGTTCTCCGCCTGCGGGCCCTTCTGGCCCTGGGTGATGTCGAAGGTCACGGCCTGGCCTTCCTGCAGCTCGCGGTAGCCCTGAGCGTTGATGTTGGAGTAGTGCGCGAAGACGTCGGGACCGCCGCCGTCCTGCGCGATGAAGCCGAAGCCCTTTTCAGAGTTGAACCACTTGACAGTTCCGCTGGCCATGCCTTTTGCCTTTCAGCCGTTATCGGATCCGCACCGCGCGAACCCGGAGGTGGTCGTCCTGGTCCTCCGGCATTGCACAGCAAACCGCCCGCACTCCGGCGCGGGCGGTCTGGGCGAACCACGACATCTGCTGCTGACGCTACACGGCATGTCCGAGCCTCACCAGTGAGTAAGGGGGGTGAGCGGGAACCTTGTTGCCGACCTGAGGCCTCGACCGCCGCCGCGCGGGTCCCCACTGCGCCATCCGGGGGAGACGGCGAGGCGGCCGCACGACGCGGTTCCGGAAGTGGTCTAGCTATGAAGAGTCCACACACGGAGTCGGAGATCGATATGACCGTCAGGAAAGCGCTGGCCCTGGTGATCGGCGCTGTCATGTGCACCGGCGTGCTGGCCACCGGCTGCACCCGGGGGCCCGCGGGCGCCCCCTCGCAGGACGCGCACGCACCCGCGAGTTCCACGGCCCCGCGCCCCGCTCCCCCGCGCTCCTTCCCCCGCCCCCTCCCCGGGGTCGGCCCGGTCATGCGGGAGCGGTTCCCGGACGGCACCCGGCAGGCCCTGGTGGTCACCGGCGAGGACGAGGCCTCGTCGCGGTCCCAGGTGGTGCTCTACGAGCAGTACCCGGCCGAGGGCTGGCGCGCGGTCGCCGGTCCCTGGCCCGCGCACAACGGCCTGCGCGGCTGGACAGACGACCACGAGGCGGGCGACCTGCACTCGCCCATCGGCGTCTTCGGACTCAGCGACGCCGGGGGCCGGCTGCCCGACCCGGGCACCCGGCTCCCCTACGACGAGGACCCGGAGTTCTCCGTGTCGGGCACCGGGTACCTGGGCGAGCCCCTGGAGGGGTCGTTCGACTACGTGGTCGCCATCGACTACAACCGGGTGGCCGGCACCACCCCGCTGGACAAGACCCGCCCCATGGGCGAGGACAAGGGCGGCGGGGTCTGGATCCACGTGGACCACGACGGGCCGACCAACGCCTGTGTGTCCCTGAGCGAGGAGCACATGCGCGCGCTGCTGACCGCCCTGGACCCCGACAAGGAGCCGGTCGTCGTCATGGGCCCGGAAAAGGTCCTGGCGCGGTAGGGCGCCCCGGGGACGGCTGCCGCACCAGGGGCCGCCCGCGTGCCGTGCTCAGCCGACGGGCGGCATGTCGGTGGGCGCCGAGTCCAGGCCGGGCCTGCGCTGCCGCCAGGCGCCCCGGGTGAAGTCCGGGATCTCGACGGGGCGGCCGCCCCCGGCCAGCGAGGTGACGCTGAGCGGGACGGGCGAGCACCAGGCGGCCGAGTCGTAGACGTCGATGTCCGGTACCAGCCCCGCGCGCATCAGCTGGACGGTGCGCCACTGCAGGACGTAGTCCATGCCGCCGTGGCCGCCGTTGTTCGCGGCGTCGTCGCCGACCTTCTGCCACAGCCAGTGGTCGTACTCCTTGCGGTAGCCCTCGAAGTCGCGCCAGGTGTGGCCGCCGTGGTCCGGCTCGACGTAGATGCGGGCGCCGGTCGGGGCGGGTCCCGCGTAGTCCTCGACGATGCCGCGGCTGCCCGCGAGGGTGTTGATCCGGCTGTAGGGCCGGGGCGAACTCACGTCGTGCTCCGCCCGGATCGTCCTGCCCCTCGCCGTTTCGATCATGCAGGTGACCAGGTCACCGTTGATGTAGGTCTCCTTCCAGGACGGGTGGTCCCGGGAGACGAAGCGGGCCCGGTAGTCGGCCAGTCCCTTCGGGGCCGTCGCGGTGGCGCGCAGGGTCGTCATGCGGTCGCCGCGGTTGACGTCCATGGCCGCCGCGATCGGGGCCAGCCCGTGCATGGGGTAGAAGGAGGCGGTGCTGCGGGTGTGCCACAGCCGCCGCCAGGAGTCGGTGTAGTAGGTGTCCGAGAAGAGGAGTTCGCGCAGGTCGTGCAGGTAGCCGCCGTGGCCGTTGGTGAGGTCTCCGAACAGGCCGTCGTGCGCCGCCTTCAGCATGGCCAGTTCGTTGCGGCCGTAGTTGCAGTTCTCGGACAGGAGCAGGTGTCTGCGGGTGCGCTCGGAGGTGTCGACGAGGTCCCACAGCTGGCGCAGTTCCGTCGCGATGGGGAGTTCCACGACGGCGTGCCTGCCGCTGAGGAGCGCGGCCCGGCCGTGCTCGTAGTGGAACTCCCACGGCGTGGCGACGTACACGAGGTCGATGTCGTCGCGGCGGAGCATCCGGGCGTAGGAGTCGGCGGAGCCGCCGTACTCGGCGGGGCGCGGGTTGCCCTTGCTCTCCAGGCGGTCGGCGGCGCGCTTGGCCCGGTCGGCGCGGATGTCGCAGACGGCGGTCACGGTGCAGCCGGGCACGGCCGCCCAGCCGGTGATCATGCCGCCGCCCCGGTTGCCGAGGCCGATGACCGCGACGCGGACGGTCCGGTGGGCGGCGAAGGGCACGCCGATCATCGACTTCTGGCCGGGCCTGCGGCGGGGCGCCTGCTCGGCCGCCGCCGACGCGGACGGGGCGGCGGCTCCGATTCCGGCCGCGAGGGCGCCGGTGGCGGCGGCGGAGCCCAGGAGCAGTCGGCGTGAGACAGCGGGCGTTTCGGACATGACGGCAACACTCCTCGTGGCGGTTCGCATCACGGTCGGGGCGCGGTCGGGCAACGTCGGGCTGTCGAGCTGTCGGACACGTTCGGGGCATGACTCTGCGGCGTCAGCCGAGACATGTCAATACGTGCTCGATACAAAGCCGTTCCGAGCATTTCCGCGCACCTGTGGCACCGCTACATCCCGTCCTGCACCACCCCGCGCGTGGAGAGCGTGACGGGGTCCTTGGTGGTGAAGTCCCCCGGCGGGATGCCCGGATGGTGGCCCTCGTCCGAAGGCGGCGTCTGGTCGCGCGGGCCCAGGGTGAGCCGGGAGACGATCCGGTAGCGGTCGCCCCGGTAGAGGGAGTGCACGTACTCGACGGGCCGGCCCCGGGTGTCGGTGGTCAGCCGCTCGAAGAGGAGGGCCGGGGACAGTTCGGGCACGTCGAGCAGGTCGGCCTCGGCGCGCGTGACCACGGTGGGTTCGATGGACTGCACGGCCTCGCTGACCCGGACGCCGTGCCGCTCGCCGAGGTGCTCGTAGAGGTCGCCCTGCTCCAGTTCCTCACTGGTCAGGTCCGAGACGAGGTCGGCGGGCACGTGCAGGTACTCGATGGCCATGGGCGAGCCGTCGACCAGGCGCAGGCGGGCCACGTAGTGGATCTGCGCCGCGGGCGACATGCGCAGCTTGCGGCCCACCCGGGCGCCCGCGGGCAGGGTGCGGACCTCCAGGAGCCTGCTGGTCCAGGCGCCGGCGGCCTGCGGGAGGCTGAAGGCCCGGCGGTCGGAGACCAGTTCCTGGGTGATCTTCTCGGCGGCGACGAACATGCCCCGGCCGTGCTCGCGCACCAGCAGTCCGGCGACCACCAGTTCGTCGACCGCGGCACGCAACGTGGGCCGGGACACGCCGAGTTCGGCGCACAGGGTGCGCTCCGAGGGAATCGCGTCCCCCGGGCGCCGGTCCTCGATGAGTTCCAGGACGGCGTCGCGGACACGCTCCCGCTTGAGCACCGCACCGGAGGCGGCGGCGTCGATCTCCATGCAGTACTCCCGTAACTGGTCTGCTGGTCAGCCGAGCTTACCTGTCCACCTCGGGCGTGAACCAGCCACTCCCCCGGTTCGATCGGCCGAAAACCCGTACTTACGTGAGGGGTTGACGCCCTCATTGGTCCATGCCACCTTCGACCAACGCCGACTGGTAAGCCCAGCGCCCCTTACTGGTCAACTGCGGGTGTGTCGTCCCTTCCAGCTCTCCCAGAGGTGAACCGTGAAGTACCGTTCGCTCGCCCTGCTCTCCACGCTGGTGCTCAGTGCCGGGCTCGCCGCCTGCTCCTCGTCCGGCGGCACCTCCGACGCCGCCGGGGACGGCGGGACCGCCCTCGACGTCTGGCTCATGCGCGACAGTGTCTCGGCCCAGTTCCAGAAGGACTTCGAGACGGGCTTCGAGAAGGCCCACCCGGACATCGACGTGAAGATCCAGATCCAGGAGTGGGAGGGCATAGGCGAGAAGGTGACCGCGGCCCTGGCCAGCAACGACGCCCCGGACGTCATCGAGGTCGGCAACACCCAGGTCGCCCAGTACGCCCAGAGCGGCGGCCTCACCGACTTCACGGACCGCGTCGGGGAACTGGGGGGCGGCGACTGGCTGGAGGGGCTCGCGGAGCCCGGGTCGTACGAGGGCAAGCAGTACGGCATCCCGTACTACGCGGCCAACCGGGTCGTCATCCACCGCACCGACCTGTTCGAGAAGGCCGGGATCGACCCCGCGCGGATCAGGACCCGGGACCAGTGGATCGCCGCCACCCGCAAGCTGGACACGGGCGGGACCCAGGGCATCTACCTGCCGGGGCAGAACTGGTACGTGCTGTCCGGCTTCGTCTGGGACGAGGGCGGCGACCTGGCCGTGAAGTCCGGCGGCGGGTGGAAGGGCGGCCTCGACAGCCCCGGGGCGCTGCGGGCCATGGACTTCTACCGGCGTCTCCAGGCCCTCGGCAAGGGGCCCGAGGACTCGGACGAGGCCCAGCCGCCGCAGGCCGAGGTGATGGCGAAGGGGCAGGTCGCCCAGATCATCGCCGTGCCGGGCGGGGCCAAGGTCATCGAGGAGAAGAACCCGGAACTCAAGGGGAAGCTCGGCTTCTTCCCGATCCCCGGCAAGACCGCCGACCGTCCGGGCGCCGTCTTCACCGGCGGTTCCGACCTGGTCGTCCCGGCCGTCGCCGCCCACCAGGAGGAGGCCTTCACCCTCATCCGCGAACTGACCGGTGACGCCTGGCAGAAGAAGCTCGCCGTCGCCATGAGCTACGTGCCGAACAAGACCACCCTGGCGGGCGCCGTCGCCGACGACCCGGGCACCGCGGCCATGGCGGCCGCCGCCGCCAACGGACACGCCACGCCCAACACGCCCCAGTGGGCGGCGGTCGAGGCCAAGAACCCGATCAAGGAGTACATGACGGCCGTGCTCACCGGCGAGGACGCGAAGTCCGCGGCGGCGGAGGCGTCCCGGCACATCACCGAGACGCTGGGCAGCGACTCCTGACCGCCGTCGTCCCCGACACCACGAGATCAGGAGGCGACGTGTCGACCGTCCGTGAGCGGAGCGTGCCGCCCGGCGCCGCGGGGCGGGGGGCGCTCTGGCCGTACCTGCTGGTCGCCCCCGCCGTACTGGGCATGCTGTACCTGCTGCTCTATCCGCTGGTCCGGGCCGTGCTCATCTCCTTCCAGGACTTCCGGCTGCGCCAACTCATCCTGGGGGACGCCGACTTCGTCGGGCTGCGCAACTACCGCACGCTGCTCGGCGACCCGGAGTTCTGGGAGGTGGTGCGCCGGACCTTCGTGTTCATGGCGGTCAACGTCGTCGCGATCATGGTGCTGTCCACCTTGGTCGCGCTGATGGCCGAGCGGCTCGGGCGGGTGGCCAGGACCGTGGTCCTCAGCTCCCTGGTCCTGGTCTGGGCGGTACCGGTGGTCGCGGCCACCACCGTCTTCCAGTGGCTGTTCCACTCCGAGTTCGGCATCGTCAACGAGGCCCTCACCGGCCTCGGGTTCGAGTCGTTCGAGGGCTATCCCTGGTTCGCCCACGGCGGGGCCGCGTTCGGCATCGTGGTGGTGCTGATCGTCTGGCAGTCCGTGCCGTTCGCCGCGATCACGCTCTACTCGGCGCTGGTCACGGTGCCGGCCGAACTGTACGAGTCCGCCCGCATGGACGGCGCGGGGTCCACCCGCGTCTTCCGTTCCGTCACCTTCCCGCTGGTCCGGCCGATCTTCATGCTGGTCCTGTCCCTCGAAGTGATCTGGACGTTCAAGGCGTTCGTGCAGATCTGGGTGATGACCCGCGGCGGGCCGGGCGAGGCCACCACCATCCTGCCGGTGTACGCCGTGCAGACCGCGCTGGCCCACCAGCGCTACGACCTGGGCTCCGCCGCCTCGATACTCACGGTCCTGCTGATGAGCAGCGTGCTGGTCCTCTACTTCCGCCAACTGTTCCGTCAGGAGGGCGAGCAGCCGTGAGCACCCCGCGTCCCCGTCCCCCGGTGCGCCGCGCGCTGCGCCGCCTCCCGCTGAACGCCGCCGCCGCGCTGACCGTGGTGGTCTGCCTGTTACCCGTGTACTGGATGGTCACGACCGCGTTCAAACCGTCGACGGACATCCAGTCCTACGATCCCCGGCTGGTGCCGGGCGCCTGGACGTTCGAGCACTTCCGGAAGGCGGTCGGCGCCGACGGCTTCGCGCTGTTCTGGCGCAACAGCCTCCTGGTCACCCTGAGTGCCGTCCTGCTCGCCCTGCTGGTCGCCCTGGGCGCCGCCTACGCCGTCGCCCGCATGCGCTGGCGCGGGCGCCGGCAGTTCATGCTGGCGGTGTTCGTCGCGCAGATGGCGCCCTGGGAGTCACTGATCATCCCGGTCTACATCATCTCCCGCGACACCGGGATGCTCGACCGGCTGCCGACACTGACCCTGATCTACTTCATGATCACGCTGCCGTTCACGGTGGTCGTGCTGCGCGGCTTCATCGCGGGCATCCCGCCGGAGCTGGAGGAGGCGGCACAGGTCGACGGCTGCACCCGGGCCATGGCGTTCCGCAAGGTGGCGTTCCCGCTGCTGGCCCCCGGGCTCATGGCCACCTCGCTGTTCGGCTTCATCACCGCCTGGAACGAGTTCACCTATGCCAACTTCCTCATCATCAAGCAGCAGGACAGCCGCACGCTCCCGGTCTGGCTCTCCTCGTTCCAGTCGACCTTCGGCACCGACTGGGGGGCCACCATGGCCGCCTCCACGCTCTTCGCACTCCCCGCACTGATCATCTTCCTCGCCCTGCAGCGGCACGTGACGGCCGGTCTGGCCTCGGGAGGCGTCAAGGGCTGACCGGGCCCACCGTTCCTCCTTCGCTCCTTCCGTCCCCTTCGCCGTCGCACACCGCCGACCACCGGAGCCGCCCCGTGGACCTGCCACGCCCCGAACTGGCCCTCGTTCCCCGCCCGCGCCGCCTCTCCACCCGCTCCGGCCGCTTCCGCCTCGACGGCACGACCCGGCTGCGGGTCACCCCGGGCGCCGGTGCGGCCGCGACCCTGCTGCGCACCCTGCTCGCCCCGGCCACCGGACTGCGCCTGGACTCCGCGGCCGACGGGGCCTTCGTGCTCGCCCTCGACTCGGCGCTGACCGGCCTCGGCGAGGAGGGGTACGGCCTGACCGTGAGCCCCCAGGGCGCCCTGCTCCGGGCCGCCCGCCCGGCCGGGCTGCTGCGCGGAGTGCAGACGGTGCGGCAACTCCTGCCCTACGACGCCCTGTCCGGGCGGCCGGTGCGCGGAGTGCCGTGGGAGCTGCCGGCCGTGGAGATCACCGACGTACCCCGCCACCCCTGGCGCGGCTCCATGCTCGACGTGGCCCGGCACTTCCAGCCGGTGTCCTATCTGCGGCGCTACGTGGACCTGCTGGCGCTGCACAAGCTGAACGTCCTCCACCTCCACCTCACCGACGACCAGGGCTGGCGGATGCCGGTGGCCGCCCACCCCCGGCTCACCGAGGTCGGCGGCCGGCGCGCGGAGTCGATGGTGGGCCCGGCGGGCGGCGACCGGTTCGACGGGGTGCCGCACGGCGGCTCCTACACCCGTGCCGAGCTGCGGGAGCTGGTCGCGTACGCGGCGGAGCGCGGGGTGAGCGTACTGCCGGAGACCGGCGTGCCGGGGCACGTCCGCGCCGCCCTGGCCGCCTACCCCGAGCTGGGCACCGACCCCGCCCGCCGACTGGACGTGTGGACGCACTGGGGCGTGTGCGAGAACGTCCTGGGCACCGGCGAGAACGTCCTGGACTTCTTCCGCACCGTCCTGGACGAGGTGATGGACGTCTTCCCCTCGCCGTACGTGCACCTCGGCGGGGACGAGGTCCCCACCACGGAGTGGGAGCGGAGCCCGGCGGCGCGGGCCCGTGTCGCTCGGGAGGGGCTGGCGGGGCCCCGTGCGCTGCATCCCTGGTTCATCGCGCGGCTGTCCGAGCACCTGGTCCGCGCGGGACGCAGGCCGGTGGTCTGGGCCGAGAGCGGCGTCGCCCTCCCGCTGGACTGCACGGTGATGAGCTGGCGCGAACCGGCGCACGCCCGGGCGGCGGCACTGCGCGGCCACCATGTCGTGCACGCCGACCACCGCGCGACCTACTTCGACTACGCGCGCACCGCGGGTCCCGGGGAGCCGCCCGCCCAGCCGGGAGGCGTCGTCGACCTACGCGCCGTCCACGACGTGGACCTCGCACCGCCGACCCGGGAGGCGGCGTCCCGGGTGCTGGGCGCCCAGGGCCAGTTGTGGACGGAGTTCGTGCGCACGCCGGAGCACATCGAGTACCTCACCTTCCCCCGGCTGTGCGCGCTCGCCGACCGGGTCTGGGACGGCACGTCGGGCTGGCGGGACTTCACGACCCGGCTGGCCGGGCACCGCGCCCGCCTGGACGCCCTGGACGTCCCGCACGCCGCCCCGCCGGCCGGACTCGTCCCCTCGTCGTCCCCCCGCACCACGCACCACCCATCGACGCTCCCGCGCAGGCGGGAGCCGTGCCGAAAGGATCCCGCATGAGAAACCGACCCACCGTCGGCCGCGCCCGCCTGGCGCTCGCCCTCTCCGTCCTCCTGGGCGGTGGTGCGCTGACCGCCCTCCCCGCCCAGGCCGCTCCCGCCGCCGACGGTCTCAGCGTCCAGTACCGCACCAGCGCGGGCGGAGCCACCGCGGACCAGACGGAACCCTGGTTCAAGGTCCGCAACACCGGCTCGTCCACCGTGCAGCTCAGCCAGGTGAAGATCCGCTACTACTTCAAGGCGGACTCCCCGAACGCCTCCTACCGCTTCGCCTGCTCCTGGGCGGTGCGCGGCTGCGCCGCCGTCACCGGCACGTTCGGCGCCCTGAGCCACCCGACCGCGACGGCCGACCGCTACCTGGAGGTCGGCTTCACGGCGGCGGCCGGCTCTCTGGCCCCCGGCGCGGACACCGGTGACCTGCAACTGCGCTTCTACCAGAGCAACTGGCAGACGCTGCGGCAGAGCGACGACTACTCCTTCAACGGCGCCCAGACCTCGTACGCGAACTGGGACAAGGTCACCGCCCAGCTGACCGGGGCCACCGTCTGGGGTGCGGCTCCCGAGGGCAACGACCCCACCGACCCGACCGACCCGACGGACCCCACCGATCCTCCCGGCGGCGGTCAGACGCTCTTCGACGACTTCGACTACAGCTCGCACACGGATCCCGCGATCTCGGCGCACGGCTGGAGCGTGCGCTCCAACTCCGGCGGGCCCGGCGTGCCAGGCGCCACCTGGGACCCGTCGAAGGTCACCTTCGTCTCCGCGGGCGGCAACTCGGTGATGAACCTGGAGACCTCCACGGCCGGCACCGGCGCGTCCACCACGCAGACCGAGGTCCTGACCAAGTCGATGAAGTTCAAGGACGGCACGTACGCCGCGCGGGTCAAGTTCGCCGACGCGCCCAAGTCCGGGCCCGACGGGGACCACCTGGTGCAGACCTTCTTCACCATCAACGACCTCAAGGCGCCGATGGCCGACGACTACGCCGAGTACGACTTCGAGTACCTGCCGAACGGCGGGTGGGGCGAACCCTCGAACATCCTGTACACGACCTCCTGGGAGACCTACAACCCTGATCCCTGGCAGGCCGTCAACCAGCACTCCGAGCAGCGCACCGGCTACGCCGGCTGGCACGACCTGGTGGTGACGATCGACGGCAGCGCCATCACCTACTACGTGGACGGGCAGCCGTTCGGCACGCACGGAGCGCAGTACCTGCCGGAGCGGCCGATGTCGATCAACTTCAACCAGTGGCTGATCGACCTGAACGGCCAGACCTCGACGGCGCCGCGCGCCTACGACCAGCAGGTCGACTACGTGCTGCACGTCAAGGACCAGGTGCTCACCCCGGCCGAGGTGGCCGCGAAGGTCGCCGGGTACCGCGCCGCCGGTACCGCCTTCGTGGACGAGGTGCCCGCCCCGTGACCCGTGGCGGGGACGGTCAGAACAGCCGCTCCTGACCGGGCGCGGGCCGTCCCCGCCGGTTGCGCGGTCGGGTGCCGGGTTCGGGTGCCGTCTCGCCGAACAGGGGGGCGGTGCCGTACTCGTCGGGCTCGGCCGGGACGGTGGCGGGGCCGGTGCCCACGTTGAGGACCAGCGGGGCGTCCCGGTCGAAGTCGCCCGGCGTCATCGCCACCCAGTCACGGTCCTGCCGCTCTCCCACGCACCGACACCTCTCTCGCGCCGCCCGCCGCGACCACGCGACGCTACCAGCCCCCGCGGGAGCTTGTGATCACGGCTCCCGCCCGACCCTCTTCCATCGTTCCCGGACATCCGGGAACCGACGCATGATGATTGTTTCTGCGCCGTACGAGCTGATTTCGATCATCTTCATGCATCGTCTCTCTGCATTCGAACCCTTGACAGGGCCTGGATCCGGTCGATTTACTCCCGATCAACGCCGATGTCGTGTGATCGGCGGCAGAGGTACGCCCAGCCGGTAGCTGGCTTCGCGCCAGGAGCCCGGACTGAGTCGCCAGGACGGCCACGCGCCTCCGAGGCGGGGACGTGCCCACCAACCTCCGGAGCTCGAACCATGAGCCGTACACAGGTGCACACCCCCAGGAAGCCGGTACTGGCCGGCATAGGTGCCACCGCCGTCCTCGTCACCGCCGCCGCACTCGTCCCGGGCAGCACCCCGGCCCAGGCGGCGACCTACACCCCGCCGCCCGCCCACGCGGGCTTCGACTACCAGATCGGCGGCGCCTATACCCCGCCTGCCGGTGTCGAGGTGGTCAGCCGCGACCACACGGCCTCCCCCGCGCCGGGCCTGTACAACATCTGCTACGTCAACGCCTTCCAGGCCCAGCCCGGCGCCGAGCAGGACTGGGACGACGACCTGCTGCTGCGCGACGCGAACGGCGACGTCGTCTACGACACCGACTGGGGCGAGGCCTTCCTCGACATCCGCACCGCCGACAAGCGCGAGCGCATCGCCGAGAAGGTCGGCACCTGGATCGACGGCTGCGCCGACAAGGGCTTCCAGGCCGTCGAACCGGACAACTACGACAGCTACACCCGCGCGGGCGACCTGCTGGACGCCGCCGACGCGCAGGGCCTGATCAAGCTGCTGGCGGAGCGCGCGCACTCCGACGGGCTGGCCATCGGGCAGAAGAACACGGTCGAACTGGCCCCGAACCGCGAACAGAACGGGCTGGACTTCGCGGTCGCCGAGGAATGCGGCGAGTGGGACGAGTGCGGCGACTACACGGCCGAGTTCGGCGACCGGGTGATCGTCATCGAGTACACCGCCAAGGGCCTGTCGAAGGCGTGCGCGGGTTTCGGCGACGAGCTGAGCATCGTCCGGCGCGACCTGGACGTGTCGCCGAAGGGCAGCAGCGGCTACGTCCGTCAGACCTGCTGACACCGCACGACGGCCAGTGAAGTCCTTGGAGGTACAGATGGATGCGGTCCGACGTGCCGCGCGCCCCTCGCGCAGGGGTGTGCTGCGGGCCGGCGGGGGTGCCGCGCTCGCGGCGGTCGCGGGCACCGCGGTGACCGGCTGCGGGGCCGGTACGGACGACGGCGTCGCGGCCGACGGCACGGTCACCGTGGAGATGTGGCACGGCCAGGCGGACACGGCGAAGAAGGTCCTGGAAGGGCTCGTCGCCGACTTCGAACGGGCCCACCCGAAGATCAGGGTGAAGCTGGGCGGCGGCGTGCTGTCGGACGTCATGCTGCAGAAGGTGACGGCCGCCCTCGCCGCCGGTTCCTACCCCGACATCGCCTACATCTTCGGGTCGGACCTGGCCCGGGTGGCCCGCAGCCCGCAGGTCGTGGACCTCACCGACACGGTCGGGTCGGGGCCCGTGCCGTGGAAGAACTACTGGGCGGCCTCCAGGGACGCCGTCACGCTCAACGGCAGGGTCAGGGCCGCCCCCGCGGTACTCGACTCGCTCGCCGTGGTCTGCAACAAGAAGCTGTTCCGCGAGGCCGGCCTGCCGCTGCCGAAGCCCGGCTGGACCTGGCAGGACCTCGTCTCCTCGGCCCGCACGCTCACCCAGTCGGGCCGGGGCCGCTTCGGCACCGGCTGGCCGGGCACGGGCGACGAGGACACCGTGTGGCGTCTGTGGCCGCTGATCTGGGACCTGGGCGGCGACGTCGTCGACGACGGCGGCAAGGGCATCGGCTTCGCCGACACCGGCGCCCGGGCGCTTCAGGTGGTGGCCGACCTGGCCCGGGACAAGAGCGTGTACGTCGATCCCAAGCCCGGCAGCGAGCAGATGTACCAGGTGTTCCAGTCCGGCCGCATGGGCATGGTGGTCACCGGGCCGTGGCAGCTGCCCGACATCGAGACCGCCGGGGTCGACTACCACGTCGCTCCCCTGCCCTCCTTCAGCGGACGCCCGGTGACCATCTCGGGTCCGGACACCTGGACGGTGTTCGACAACGGAGAGGCCCGGTCGAAGGCGGCCCGGACCTTCCTGACCTGGCTCGCCCGGCCCGAGCAGGACGTGCGCTGGGACATCGAGGCCGGCAGCCTCCCACTCAGCCGCCGCACCGAGGCCCTGCCCGCCTGGCGGGACAAGGTCGCCCGCACCGAGGGCCTGAACGTGTTCACCACGGCGTTGGAGACGGCGCGGGTGCGCCCCGTCCACCCGGCGTACCCGGAGGTCTCGCAGGCGCTGGGACAGGCGATCGTCGCCGTGCTCCTGGGGCGCAGTACCCCCGAGAAGGCGCTGCGCGCCTGCGCCGACGAAGCCAACGCCGCCCTGCTCATTCCGCGTTGAGGAGCCACACCGCCATGCCGCGCCTCCCCCGCCCCATCACCGTCGAGGGCCCGCCGCCGGACCCACGGCCACTGCGCCGCAAGCGCCGCCGCGAAACCGGCACCGCCTGGGCGTTCGTCTCACCGGCGGTCCTGATCGTCCTCGGCCTGAGCATCGTCCCGGTCGTCTGGTCGCTGCTGCTGTCCTTCCAGGCCAGCGACCTGGTCACCCCCAGCCGCTGGGTCGGCCTGGACAACTACCGCGCCCTCGCCCAGGACCCGAACTTCAGCCAGGCGGTCCGCAACACCCTGCTCTACACGGTGCTGTACGTGCCGCTGAGCCTGCTGTTCGGCCTGGCCCTCGCCCTGGTCCTGAACCGGCGCATCCGCTTCGTCGGCCTCTACCGCACCCTGATCTTCGTGCCGTTCGTGCTGTCGGCGACCGCGCAGGGCGTGCTGTTCTCGTTCATCCTGGACCCGGAGTTCGGCGCCGCCAACTCGGTGCTGCACCGCCTCGGCGTCTCGTCGCAGGGCTTCCTGTCCGACCCCTCCCAGGCACTGCTGGTGCTGGTGGCGATCACGCTGTGGAGCGGCACCGGGTTCTGCGTCGTGGTCTACCTCGCCGCCCTCCAGGACGTCCCGCAGTCCCTGATCGAGGCGGCCCGCCTCGACGGCGCCGGGCGCCGCCAGCTGCTGCGCCACGTCACGCTGCCCACGCTCACCCCCGTCACCGTCTTCCTCGTACTGTGGCAGGCCATCCAGTCCCTCCAGGTCTTCGACCTCGTGTACGTCACCACCAAGGGCGGGCCGCTCGGCTCCACGACGGTGATCGTCTACTTCATCTGGGAGCAGGCCTTCAAGAACGCCACCGCCGGATACGGGGCCTCGGCCGCCTACGTCCTGGCCGTCGCCCTCGGTCTGGTCGCCGGGGCCGTCCGCATCGTCCGGCGCCGGGGACGCCACCGTCTGGAAGGGGCCCGATCATGACGGCGACCTCCGCCCGGCCCGGCAGCGCCGCCCACGACATCGTGAAGGCGCCCGCCGGCGAACGGCGCCGCCCGCGGCTCCCGTTCAGCCCCTGGCACCTGCTACTGGCGCCGCTCGCCCTGGTCTTCGCCGTGCCGCTGGTCTGGCTGGTGCTCAGCTCGGTGATGAGCAACGCGGAGATCAACCGGTTCCCGCCTGCGCTGTGGCCCTCCGGCATCGACCTCGGCGGCTACCGCTATGTGCTGGGCAACGCGATGTTCCCCCGCTGGTTCGTCAACTCGCTGATCGTCTCCGCCGTCACGGTCGCCGCGAACCTCGTCTTCGGCTCGCTCGCCGGGTACGCCTTCGCCCGGATGCGGTTCGCGGGCTCCCGGGTGCTGATGGGGCTGATGCTGGCCACCATGGCGGTGCCGTTCCAGCTGACCATGATCCCGACGTTCCTGGTGATGAAGAAGCTCGGCCTCATCGACACCCTGGGCGCGCTGATCGTGCCGTCGCTGGTCACGCCGTTCGCGGTGTTCCTGCTGCGGCAGTTCTTCCTCTCGCTGCCCAGGGAGCTGGAGGAGGCCGCCTGGATCGACGGCTGTTCCCGGCTGCGGGTGCTGTGGCGGATCGTGCTGCCGCTGTCCCGTCCGGCGCTGGCCACGGTGGCCGTGCTCACCTTCCTGACCACGTGGAACGACCTGACCTGGCCGCTGATCGCCATCAACCACGACACGCAGTACACGCTGCAACTGGGCCTGACCACGTTCCAGGGCCAGCACCACACCCAGTGGGCGGCCGTGATGGCGGGCAACGTCATCACCGTGCTGCCGGTCCTGCTCGCCTTCCTCGGGGCGCAGAAGACCTTCATCCAGTCGATCACCTCCAGCGGACTCAAGGGCTGACCACCCGCCCTCCGTCCGCCGCCACCCGCAACGGAAAGAACCCGCATGAGCACCGCCCACCCGACCGCACCCAAGATCACCTTCGTCGGAGCCGGCAGCGTCGTCTTCACCCAGGGTCTGCTCGCCGACCTCTTCGCGTTCGACGCGCTGAAGTCCGCGCACATCGCGCTGCACGACATCGACGCGGAGCGCCTGGCCACCGCGCGGGCCGCCGCCGAGTACATCGCCGCCGAGCGCGGTGCCCGCCCGCGGGTCACCGCGCACGCCGACCGCCGCGAGGCGCTGGTCGGTGCCGACTTCGTCATCAACATCGTGCAGGTCGGCATGGGCGAGGCGACCCGTACCGACTTCGAGGTCCCGGCCCGGTACGGGCTGCGCCAGACCATCGGCGACACCCTCGGCGTGGGCGGCATCTTCCGCGCCCTGCGCACCTTCCCGCTGCTCAAGGCGCTCGGGCAGGACATCGCCGAGGTCTGCCCGGACGCCTGGCTGCTCAACTACACCAACCCGATGGCGATGAACGTCCAGTACCTGGCCGAGGCGACCGGTCTGACGCGGGTGGTGGGGCTGTGCCACTCCGTGTACTGGACCGTCCAGGGCCTGTGCGAGCTGCTGAAGGTCCCCTACGAGGAGGTCACCTACCGGGCCGCGGGCGTCAACCACCAGGCGTGGGTGCTGCGTCTGGAGCACGGGGGCGAGGACCTCCACCCGCGCCTCGACGCCCTGATCGCCGAGGACCCGCAGCTGCGCCGCCGGGTCCGCATGGACATGTACCGGCGCCTCGGCCACTACCCGACGGAGACCAGCGAGCACTCCTCCGAGTACGTCCCCTGGTATCTGCACCACGACAGCGAGATCGACCGGCTGCGGCTGCCCGTCGGCGCCTATCTGGGCATCGTCGACGAGAACGTGGCCGAGTACGAGCGCACCCGCGACGCGCTGGCGTGCGGGGCGCCGCTCACGGTCGAGGGCACCATGGAGTACGCGCCGCAGATCATCCACAGCATGGTGACCGGCACGCCGCGCACGGTCTACGGCAACGTGCCGAACCACGGGCTGATCGAGAACCTGCCGGCCCGGGGCACCGTCGAGGTGCCCTGCCTGGTCGACTCCGCGGGCCTCCAGCCCACCCGCGTCGGCGCGCTGCCCCCGCAGCTGGCGGCCCTCAACCGGGCCTACCTCAGCACCACCGACCTGGTGGTGCGGGCGGCGACCGAGGACGACCCGCGGCACATCAGGCATGCCGCGATGGCCGACCCGGCGACGGCGGCGACGCTCAGGGTCGAGGAGATCTGGCGGCTGTGCGACGACATGGTCCGTGCGCACGGGGACCGGCTGCAACCGGGACTGCGGGGCGTACTCGCCCTCTGAGCCGACCGCCTCGCGGCGGCACTGGTGCGGCCCCGCGTACGGGGGAGAACGCGGGGCCGCGTCTGCAAGCTATCGGAGTAATCTGCCGCCTGCCAGACCCGGCGCCCTCCACCGGCACGAACCTGCCACACCTGTCCGCCGCCGGCGCCCGTCGTCCCCGGGCCTTCACCAGGTGGCTTCACCCGACCGGCGGACAGGAGCGGCGCCGGGAGCGGGGCGCGCCGCAACGGCGCGCGCTGCGGGGCGGGCCGTGCGGGGCCCACACTGAGGTCATGGGTTACCCCGATCCGCCGCCGGCGGCGGTGTCACGGCGTTTGGCCGACGGGCCGGTGAGCGTCGCGGCGGCCCGTCGGTTCGTGCGCGCCGCGCTGGACGGTGCCCCCTCGGACCTGGTGGAAACGGCCCAGCTCCTGGTCAGCGAGCTGGTCACCAACGCGGTGCTGCACGCGCGCACCGAGGTCGAGGTGAGCGTGGCACGCCTGGACGGCCGGGTGCGTGTACGGGTCGGTGACCGGCGGCCGAGCCGTGCACTCGTGCCGCAGCGCTGCTCGCCGTACTCCGGTACGGGGCAGGGGCTGGCGCTGGTGGAGCAGCTGGCCTCCCGGTTCGGGGCGGACGGCGACGACGCGGGCAAGACGGTGTGGTTCGAGCTGTGGCACGAGGGCCCCCCGCCGCCGTCGGCCGGGTGGGAGACCACCGTGCCGCCGCGGCCCGCCGAACGGACGGTGTCGCTCGTCGACATGCCGACCGCCCTGGAGTCCGCGTGCCGGCAGCACCGGCACGCGGTGCTGCGCGAGCTGACCCTCGCCGCGTCCGCGGGTGACCCCCTCGGGGTGCCGCCCGAGGACCTCGTGGCGGCCAACGACGTCAACAACGTGATCAGCGCCGGGATGGCGGCCGCGTCGGCGGGACCGGCCCCCGAGCCCGGTCTGCGCACCCTGGCCCTCCCCCTGTCGGCCGCCGCCCTGCCGGCGGTGCGGGCGCTGCGCCGCGTGCTCGGCCTGGCCGAGGCGCGGGCGCGGGAGGAACGGCTGCTCACGCTCCCGGCCCTGCCCCGCGGCCGCGCCTTCCAGGACTGGCTCTTCGACGAGATCGCCGGGCAGCTGACCGGGGGCCCGCCCACCGCGTGGACCGTGGTCCCCCGCGCGCCGGAGGTCAGCTCCGCCGAGCTCGTCCCGTGGGACGTCGGCCAGGTGCGGGCCAGCAGGATGCCGACCGTCGCCGCCGACGAGGGCAACCGGATCGTGGCGACCAACGGGGCCGCGGCGGACCTGCTGGGCTGGGACCCGGACGACCTGGTCGGGCGCCGTCTCACCACCCTCGTCCCCGAGCATCTGCGCGAGCGGCACTCGGCGGCGTTCACCTCGATGCTGCTCACCGGCCGCACCCGCATCGTGGGCCGCTCGGTGCCGCTTCCGGCGCTGCACCGCGACGGCCGGCTGGTTCCGGTGCGGCTGTACATCCAGACCCAGGAGACGGCCGACGGCCGCACCGTCTTCGTCGCCCAGCTCGTCCCGCGGGCGGCCACGTTCCTGGGCGGTCCCCGGACTCCCGGCAGGGTCCGGGAGGCGGCCGTCGGGGAGCCCGACGGAGGCCGGGCACCGGCCGGTCCGGACGCCGGTGCCGGGACGGACGGTGCCAGGACGGCCGGTGCCCGGGGCGGCCTGACGGCGCTGGACCGGCTCACCCTTCTGGCCGAACTCGCGGCGCAGCTCAACAACACGCTCGACCTGGACGAGGGGCTGCAGCGCGCCGGCCGGCTGCTGACGCGGCGGCTGGCCGACTGGTGCGTGGTGGACCTGTTCACCGCCGACGCCCGGGTGGACCGGGTCTGTGTCGTCCACCGGGACCCCCGGGCCCTGCGTCCGGGGGCGTACGAGGGGACGCTCTCGGAGGTCGCCGAGGAGTCGCGGGGTCCGCTGGCCCGGGTGCTGCGCGGCGCCGGGCCGCTCCTGCTGACCGACGCACCGCGGCCGGGCCAGACCGAGAGCGCGCTGGACCGGGCGTATGTCGACCTGTTCCGGGAGCTGGGGGCGGGCAGCGCCGTCGTCGCTCCGCTGCGGGCCCGCCGCAAGATCTTCGGCGCCCTGACCCTGGCCCGCGCGTCCGGCGGCCCGCCGTTCACGGAGGAGGACCTCACGCTGGTCGACGACCTGGTGCACGGTCTGGCGCTGGGGGTGGACAACGCCCGTCTGTACCAGGACACCCGCTCCATCGCCGAACGACTCCAGCGTTCGCTGCTCCCGGTGCTGCCGGAGGTCGAGGGTCTGCGGCTGGCCGCCCGCTACGCCGCCTCCTCGACCACCGCGCAGGTCGGCGGGGACTGGTACGACAGCTTCGTCCTGCCCGGCGGGAACACCGCGCTGGTCATCGGCGACGTCACGGGGCACGACCTCGACGCGGCCATCGCGATGAGCCAGTTGCGCAGCATGCTGCGAGGCATCGCGGTGGACCGCGAGGAGCCGCCCGCGGAGGTGCTGCGCCGGCTGGACCTGGCGAACCACAGTCTCCACCGGGAGGCGACCGGCACCTGTGTCTACGGCCTGATCAAGGGGCCTCCCGAGGGCCCCTGGGAGCTGACGCACTCCTCCGCCGGCCATCCGCCGCCGCTGCTCACCACCCGGGACGGCCGGACCCGCTACCTCGACGGCGGTGCCGGCCTGCTGCTCGGCATGGACCCCCACGCGGCCCGCAGCACGGCCCGTGACGCGTTGCCGGCCCACTCGACGCTCCTGCTGTACACCGACGGCCTCGTCGAGCGCCGCGACGAGCCCCTCGACGAGGCCCTGGACCGGCTGCGCCGGCACGCCGCCGACCTGGCCCGCGAGCCCCTCGACACGTTCTGCGACGAGCTGTTGATCGGTCTGGGGGCGGACAGCGCGGACGACATCGCGATCCTCGCCGTCCGGCCCTCGCCGCCCTCGACCGTGCGGCCCCGGCCGCCCGAGGGGTGACGGCCGGGACGGGTCGTGATCCGCGTGCCCCGGTGGGGCGGACGGGCGCCGGGTGCCGTGCCCGTTCGGGCATCTCCCGCTGCCTCGACGGCTCCTGACGCCGGCACAGAAGAGGCGATAGCGTCCCCTCGTGAGTATCACGTCCCGGCGAGCGGCCAGATGAACGACGAGCGGCTGACCGTGGCGCAGACGCCCGACGGCACGGACGGCCCCCGGCCGGCCGGGAACCGGCCGGAACCACCAGGACCGCCGGACCAGTCGGACCGGCCGGAGCAGCCGGAGCAGCCCCGCAGGCGAAAGCGCCGCGGACCGGGGCCCTTCACCCTGTTGCTGCTGCCCGGACTCCTGACCGTCACCGGTGTGGCCGCCTTCCTCGCGCTGGGCGGACTGCCCGACCCGTGGCCCGACGACTCCGACACCGGCACGTCCGCCGGGGCCGACATCGATCCCTCCTACGTCCCGTGGCTGCGCAAGGCCGCCTCGGCCTGCACCGTCCTTGAGCCGTCCGTGCTCGCCGCGCAGATCGACCAGCTCTCGGGCTGGGTCGACGACTCTGACGAACTCTCGGGCCAGAAGGGCATCGCCGCCTTCACCGACAGCGAGTGGCGGACCTGGGGCAAGGACGACGACGGGAACGGGAAGTCCTCGCCCCGCGATCCGGCGGACGCCATCATGGCGCTGGGCCGGCGGGACTGCTCGCTGGCGAAGAAGGTCACCGAACTGCGCACCGAGGGCCGGGTCAGCGGCGACCTCGTGGAGCTGACCCTGGCCGCGTACGCCGCCGGACCGGACGCCGTGACCGAGGCGGGACGCGTACCCGCGGGGGCGAAGACGTACCTCGACGAGGTCCAGGCCCTGCTGCCGCGTTACGAGGCACTCGACCGGGAGGACTCCGGCGGCGGCGCGGGCGGCCCCGCGGGTGCCCTGCTGACCGCGCCGGTGAGCCCCCTCACCATCACCTCGCCCTTCGGGTCGCGGGAGCACCCGCTGACCGGGGTGACCAAGCTGCACACCGGCGTGGACTTCGCCGCCCCGCAGGGCGCGCAGGTCGTGGCGGCACGGCGGGGCCGCGTCGTGTTCGCCGCGCTCACCAGCGCCTACGGCAACCGCATCGTGATTGACCACGGGACCATCCAGGGCAAGCGGGTGGAGACGACGTACAGTCACCTCTCCTTGCTGGGCGTGGCCGTGGGACAGACCGTGGAGGCCGGGACCCCGATCGGACGGGTCGGTTCCACCGGTCTGTCCACCGGCCCCCACCTGCACTTCGAGGTCATCCTCGACGGGTACTACACCGATCCGCGCCCCTGGCTGGCCACGTAGGGGGTTTGATCCGGCGGATCGTGTCGAAGACCTCAGCATGACCCAGTCGAAGCGCGAGACAGAGCGGAAGTACGAACCCCCCTCCGGCGGCGTCGCCGGACTGCCCGACCTCACCGGTGCCGGGCCCGTCGCCTCGGTCACCACGGCCGGGCCCGAGGAACTCGACGCGGTGTACCACGACACCGAGGATCTGCGGCTCGCCCGCTCCTCGGTCACGTTGCGCCGCCGGACGGGCGGTCCGGACGCGGGCTGGCATCTGAAGCTGCCGCTGGCCGGGGACACCCGGGAGGAGGTGTGGGCCGCGCTGTCGGACGACGTGCCCGAGTCGCTGCGCGAGCTGGCCCTGTCCCGCACGCGGGGTGCCGAGCTGCGGCCGGTCGTACGCATCCGGTCCACCCGGACCGTGCGCCGGCTGCGGGACGCGGACGGCAGGGTGCTCGCCGAGCTGAGCCTCGACGAGGTGCGCGCGGACGCGTCGGCGTCCGGGGGCGGCCGCGCCGAGTGGGGCGAGCTGGAGGTCGAACTCGCGGACGGTGTGCCCGCCGGGCTGCTGGACGTCGTCGAGAAGAGGCTCCGCAAGAAGGGGATCGTCCGCGCCGACTCCCCGTCCAAGCTCGCCCGGGCGCTGCGGGAGACGGGGGCGGAGGTGGAACGGGAGCCTCGCTCGGCGGCGGTGCCCGGGTCTGCGGGCGCGTACGTGCTCGCGTATGTGAGCGAGCAGGTGGGCAAGCTGGTGTCGCTGGATCCGGCGGTCCGCGGTGACCTGCCCGACGCGGTGCACCAGATGCGGGTCACGTGCCGACGGCTGCGCGGTTGCCTGCGCTCGTACCGGTCGGTGCTCGACCGGCGGGTCACCGATCCCCTGCGTGCGGAACTGCGCTGGCTGGCCGGCGAGTTGGGAGCGGCGCGGGACCAGGAGGTGCTGGGCGAACGGATCGGCGCCGCGGTGGCGGAGCTGCCGGACACACTCGTCCTGGGTCCCGTGGCCGCCCGGCTGCGCGTCTGGGAGGTGTCCCAGGGCGGCGAGGGGCGGTCCCGTACCCGGGAGGCTCTGGCCACGCCCCGCTATCTGCGTCTGCTGGACGCGCTGGACACCCTGGTCCGGCGACCGCCGCTGCGCGCCAAGGCCGCGGGGAAGCCCGCTCGTACGATGGCCCGGGCGGTGCTCAAGGAGTACGGCCGTCTCTCCGGACGGATGGAACGCGCCATGGCGCGGCCGGCCGGCCGGTCGCGGGAGGCGGAGCTGCACGAGGCGCGCAAGGCTGCCAAGAAGCTCCGCTACGCGGCCGAGGTCGCGCGGCCCGCGCTGGGCAAGCCGGTGGCCCGGCTCGGCAGGCGTGCCAGGGCGGTGCAGCGACTGCTCGGTGACCACCAGGACGCCGTGGTCGCCCAGGACGCATTGCGGGAGTTGGCGGTGGCCGCCCACGGGGCGGGTGAGTCGGCGTTCACCTGGGGGCTGCTGCACGGCCTCGAACGGGCGGGGGCCGAGGCCCGGCGGCAGGAGCTGCCCGGAGTGTGGCAGGCGGCGTCGGACCCCGCGCTGCGCGCACCGCTCGAACACTGAACGGCGGTGCCGTCTCGGCGGGCCGGCCGCTTCGTGCGCCCTACGGCACGGGCCGCTCTCACGCGGCGCGCGCCCGCTCCGGCAGCGCGCGCAGCGGCGCCGCCGGGGTGCGGGTGGCGCTGACCCGGTAGGTGATCCGGTCCGGGTCGGCGAGCGGTTCGCCGAGGGTGATCCGGCCCGCGGCGTGCAGCGCGTCGCACTCGGCGGTCGGCAGCGCGGCGTAGCAACCGCCCCGGCCGGTGGCGGAGTCCAGGGGGCGCCAGTAGCTGTATCGGCGCCGCCCGTCCGCCCGCACCGTGACGAAGACGGGTGTGCGCGCGTCGGTGACGATGCGCAGGATCTCGGTCTCGGCGGCACCGATCCGGGCGGGGCGCCTGGCACCACGGAAGTCGGCGGTCTGCGGACGGGCGGCGGCGGTGAGCGGCATCGGCGGTGGCCTTTCCAGGTCAGTGACTCGAGAACGCCTACCCGGTCCTGCCGGAGTTGATCTCGATGGACCGCATTCTTCAGCACGGCACTGACAACTCCTGTCCGGAGTCTTGCCGGATCAAAGCCTCACCACTTAAATCACACCTTGAACTAAGCCGCTGCGTCACGCGGTTGACCGGTCCTGTCCGCATCCCCAGAAAGCGCCCGCATGAGACTGAGATCCTTGGGTGTCGCGCTCGTCGCCACGGCGGCGCTCGTCACCCTCCCCGCCCCGATGACGGCCACCGCGGCCGACACTCCCCTCTCCCAGGGCCGGACGGCCACGTCGTCGTCGGCCGAGAACGCCGGAACGCCGTCCGGCAACGCCGTCGACGGCGACAGGACCACCCGCTGGTCCTCGGCCGCGAGCGACGACCAGTGGCTCCAGGTCGACCTCGGCACCACCGCCTCCGTCACCCGGGTGGTGCTCGACTGGGAGGCGGCCTACGGCAAGGACTACAAGATCCAGCTCTCCCAGGACGGGAGCACCTGGAGCGACGCGAAGTCGGTCACCGGCGGCGACGGCGGCACCGACACGCTCGACGTGTCGGGCCAGGGCCGCTACGTCCGCATGCAGGGCGTCCACCGGGCCACCCCGTGGGGCTACTCCCTGTGGGAGTTCCAGGTCTTCGGCACCACCGGCGGCACCACGCCGGGCGGCTCGTGCGGCACCGCCAACGCCGCGCAGGGCAGGCCCGCCTCCGCCTCCTCCGTGGAGAACGCCGGGACACCGGCCGCCGCGGCCTTCGACGGCGACGCCGGCACCCGCTGGTCCAGCCAGGCCTCCGACCCGCAGTGGGTGCGGGTCGACCTCGGCGCCGTACGGGACCTGTGCAAGGTGGACCTGAACTGGGAGGCCGCCCACGCCAAGGACTTCCGGATCGAGGCCTCCTCGGACGGGCAGAACTGGCAGACGCTGAAGAGCGTCACCGGTGCCACCGGCGGCAAGGTCTCCTACGACGTCAGCGGCTCCGGCCGCTACGTCCGCGTGTACGGTACGGCCCGCGCCACCGGCTACGGCTACTCGCTGTGGGAGGTCGCCGTGCACACCGGCACCACCGGCACTCCCCCGGTCGAGGGCGGCGGCGACCTGGGGCCGAACGTCATCGTCGTGGACCCCGCCACGCCGAACCTCCAGCAGAAGTTCGACCAGGTCTTCGCCCAGCAGGAGTCCAGCCAGTTCGGCGGCGGGCGCTACCAGTTCCTGCTGAAGCCGGGCACCTACAACGGGATCAACGCCCAACTGGGCTTCTACACCTCGATCTCCGGTCTGGGCCTCAACCCGGACGACACGCAGATCAACGGTGACATCACCGTGGACGCGGGCTGGTTCAACGGCAACGCCACGCAGAACTTCTGGCGTTCGGCCGAGAACCTCGCCATCACCCCGTCCAGCGGCACCGACCGCTGGGCCGTCGCCCAGGCCGCCCCGTTCCGGCGCATCCACGTCAAGGGCGGCCTCAACCTCGCCCCCAACGGCTACGGCTGGGCCTCCGGCGGCTACATCGCCGACTCGAAGATCGACGGCACCGTCGGCCCCTACTCCCAGCAGCAGTGGTACACCCGGGACAGCTCGGTCGGCGGCTGGACCAACGGCGTCTGGAACATGACGTTCACGGGCGTCGAGGGCGCGCCGGCCGGCAACTTCGAGACCGGCCCGTACACCACGCTCGACACCACGCCGATCTCCCGCGAGAAGCCCTTCCTGTACCTGGACGGCAACGAATACAAGGTGCGCGTGCCCGCCAAGCGCACCAACGCGCGCGGCGTCTCGTGGCCCGCCAACGCCGGGGGCACCTCCCTGCCGCTCAGCCAGTTCTACGTGGTCAAGCCCGGCGCGACGGCGGCCACCATCAACGCCGCGCTCGATCAGGGCCTCAACCTGCTGTTCACGCCGGGTGTCTACCACATCGACCGGACCATCGAGGTCGACCGTGCGAACACCGTCGTGCTGGGCCTCGGGCTGGCCACGATCATCCCGGACGGCGGCGTCGACGCCGTGCACGTGGCCGACGTCGACGGCGTGCGGCTCGCGGGCTTCCTCATCGACGCGGGTCCGGTGAACTCCGACACGCTGCTGCGCATCGGGACGCCGGGCGGGAACGCCGACCACTCCGCCAACCCCACCACCATGCAGGACGTGTTCATCCGCGTCGGCGGCGCGGGACCCGGCAAGGCCACCGACTCCGTCGTGGTCGAGAGCGACGACGTGATCATCGACCACACCTGGATCTGGCGGGCCGACCACGGCGAGGGCGTCGGCTGGGAGACCAACCGCGCCGACTACGGCCTGCGGGTCAACGGCGACGACGTCCTCGCGACCGGGCTGTTCGTCGAGCACTTCAACAAGTACGACGTCTACTGGAGCGGGGAGCGCGGCCGGACCGTCTTCTTCCAGAACGAGAAGGCGTACGACGCCCCGAACGAGGCCGCCATCACCCACGACGGCATCGTCGGCTACGCGGCCTACAAGGTCGCCGACTCGGTGAACGTGCACGACGCGGTGGCGCTCGGCAGCTACTGCAACTACACGTCCGACCCGACGATCGTCCAGCACCACGGGTTCCAGGTACCGGTCAAGCCGGGTGTGAGGATGCGCAACCTCCAGGTGATCTCACTGGGCGGCATGGGCCAGTACCGCCATGTCGTCAACGACACCGGCGCGGCCACGTCGGGGACGGACACCGTGCCGTCCAAGGTCGTCCAGTTCCCCTGAGGCACGACGACGCGCCCCGCGGCGGTGCGGGGCGCGTCACCCACCGGGCGGGAAGCCCGGTCCCTCAGGCGAGTTGGACGAGGAGGTCGCCGCCCTCGACCTGCTGGATGCGGTTGATGGCGAGCCTGGTCACCGTGCCGGACTTCGGCGCGGTGATGGACGCCTCCATCTTCATCGCCTCGATGGTGGCGACGGTGGCCCCGGCCTCCACCTCGTCGCCCTCGTCGACGGCGAGGGTCACCACGCCGGCGAACGGGGCGGCGACATGGCCGGGGTTCGCCCGGTCGGCCTTCTCCGTCACCGGGACGTCGGAGGCCGCCGAGCGGTCGCGGACCTGGATCGGGCGGAGCTGGCCGTTCAGGGAGGACATCACGGTGCGCATGCCCCGCTCGTCGGCGTCGCCCACCGCCTGCAGCTCGATGAGCAGCCGGACGCCGGGGTCGAGGTCGACCGTGTACTCCTTGCCCGGGCGCAGCCCGTAGAAGAAGTCCTTGCTGTCGAGGACGCTGGTGTCGCCGAACGAGGCGCGATGCGTGTCGAACTCGCGGGCCGGTCCCGGGAACAGCAGCCGGTTGAGCGTCGCCCGGCGGTCCTTGTCCAGGCCGCTGCGGTCGTCCTCGGACAGCTCGGCGAGCGGCTTGGCCTCGGCGCGGCCCCGCAGCGCCTTGCTGCGGAACGGCTCGGGCCAGCCGCCGGGCGGGGTGCCCAGCTCGCCGCGCAGGAAGCCGACCACGGAGTCGGGGATGTCGAACCGGTCCGGTTCGGCCTCGAAGTCCGCCGGGGACACGCCCGCACCCACCAGGTGCAGGGCCAGGTCGCCGACCACCTTGGAGGACGGGGTGACCTTCACCAGGCGGCCCAGCATCCGGTCGGCGGCGGCGTACATCGCCTCGATGTCCTCGAAGCGGTCGCCGAGGCCGAGCGCGACGGCCTGGGTGCGCAGGTTGGAGAGCTGACCGCCGGGGATCTCGTGGTGGTAGACCCGGCCGGTCGGGGAGGCGAGGCCGGCCTCGAAGGGGGCGTAGACCTTGCGGACGCTCTCCCAGTACGGCTCCAGGTCGCCGACGGCCTGGAGGTCGAGGCCGGTGGGCCGCTCGGTGTGGTCGGTGGCGGCCACGATCGCCGACAGGGACGGCTGCGAGGTGGTCCCGGCCATGGACGCCACCGCTCCGTCGACGGCGTCCGCGCCGGCCTGGATCGCGGCCAGGTAGGTGGCGAGCTGGCCGCCGGTGGTGTCGTGGGTGTGCAGGTGCACCGGCAGGTCGAACTCCCGGCGCAGCGCGGAGACCAGCGTCGCGGCGGCCGGGGCGCGCAGCAGGCCGGCCATGTCCTTGATCGCCAGCACGTGCGCGCCGGCGTTCACGATCTGCTCGGCGAGCCGCAGGTAGTAGTCGAGGGTGTAGAGCCGCTCGGAGGGGTCGGACAGGTCGGCGGTGTAGCACAGCGCGACCTCGGCGACGGCCGTGCCGGTCTGCCGTACGGCGTCGATGGCGGGCCGCATCTGCTCGACGTCGTTGAGGGCGTCGAAGATGCGGAAGATGTCGATGCCGGTGGCGGCGGCCTCCTGCACGAAGGCGTCGGTCACCTCGGTCGGGTACGGGGTGTAGCCCACCGTGTTGCGGCCGCGCAGCAGCATCTGGAGGCAGATGTTGGGCACCGCCTCGCGCAGCGCGGCCAGCCGCTCCCAGGGGTCTTCGGCGAGGAAGCGCAGGGCCACGTCGTAGGTGGCGCCGCCCCAGCACTCCAGGGACAGCAGCCGGGGCAGGGTGCGGGCGACGACGGGCGCCACGGCGAGCATGTCCTTGGTGCGCACCCGGGTGGCGAGCAGCGACTGGTGGGCGTCGCGGAAGGTGGTGTCGGTGACGCCGATGGTGGACGACGCGCGCAGCCTGCGGGCGAAGCCCTCGGGGCCCAGTTCGGCGAGCGACTGCCGTGAGCCGGACGGGGGTTCACCGGCCGGCACGGCCGGCAACTTGGTCAGCGGGTCGATCAGCTCGGGGCGCTCGCCGTGCGGCTTGTTCACGGTGACGTCGGCGAGGTAGGTCAGCAGCTTGGTGCCGCGGTCGGCGGAGTGGCGGGCGGTGAGCAGGTGCGGGCGCTGCTCGATGAACGAGGTGGTGACCCGGCCGGCCTGGAAGTCGGGGTCGTCCAGGACCGCCTGGAGGAAGGGGATGTTGGTGGCGACGCCGCGGATGCGGAACTCGGCGACCGCGCGCCGGGCGCGGTTCACGGCGGTGGTGAAGTCCCGTCCCCGGCAGGAGAGCTTGACCAGCATCGAGTCGAAGTGGGCGCTGATCTCCGTACCGGCGTGGGTGGTGCCGCCGTCGAGGCGGATGCCGGAGCCGCCGGGCGAGCGGTAGGCGCTGATCTGCCCGGTGTCGGGACGGAAGCCGTTGGCCGGGTCCTCGGTGGTGATGCGGCACTGGAGGGCGGCACCGCGCAGGGTGATGTTCTCCTGGGCGAGGCCGAGGTCGGCGAGCGTCTCACCGGCGGCGATGCGCAGCTGGGACTGGACGAGGTCGACGTCGGTGACCTCCTCGGTGACCGTGTGCTCGACCTGGATGCGGGGGTTCATCTCGATGAAGACGTGGTTGCCGTCCCGGTCGACGAGGAACTCCACGGTGCCGGCGTTGCGGTAGCCGATCTGCCGGGCGAAGTTCACGGCGTCGGCGCAGATCCGCGCCCGCAGGTCCGGGTCGAGGTTGGGCGCGGGGGCGAGTTCGATCACCTTCTGGTGCCGGCGCTGCACCGAGCAGTCCCGCTCGAAGAGGTGGATGACGCCGCCCTCGCCGTCGGCGAGGATCTGGGCCTCGATGTGGCGGGGTTCGACGACCGCCTTCTCCAGGAAGACGGTGGAGTCGCCGAAGGCGGAGGCGGCCTCGCGGGACGCCGCCTCGATGGCCTCGCGCAGCTGGGCGGGCTCCTCGACGCGGCGCATGCCGCGCCCGCCGCCGCCCGCGACGGCCTTGACGAACACGGGGAAGCCCACGTCGTCGGCGGCGCGCACGAGTTCGTCCACGTCGGTGGAGGGCGCGGAGGAGCCGAGCACCGGTACCCCCGCTTCGCGGGCGGCGGCCACGGCACGGGCCTTGTTGCCGGTCAGTTCGAGGATGTGCGCGCTGGGTCCGACGAAGGTGATCCCGGCCTCCTCGCAGGCGCGGGCCAGTTCCGGGTTCTCGGACAGGAACCCGTACCCGGGGTAGACGGCGTCGGCCCCCGCACGGCGGGCGGCGCGGACGATCTCCTCCACGGAGAGGTACGCGCGCACCGGGTGTCCCGGCTCCCCGATCTCGTAGGCCTCGTCGGCCTTGAGCCGGTGCAGCGAGTTGCGGTCCTCGTGCGGGAAGACGGCGACGGTGCGCGCGCCGAGCTCGTAGCCCGCACGGAACGCACGGATCGCGATCTCACCGCGGTTGGCGACCAGCACCTTGCGGAACATTCTTGATCCCTTCAGCCTGCCGGGTGACGAGACCATGGTGTCGGCGCCGCCCTCGGTACGCCATGTGAGCCGGGCCACTCCCGGCCCCCTCATGAAGGCGCGCCGTCGCTGTCGGGTCAAGGGCCCTCGTCACCGCAGGGCGGCGGTGAGGCGGTGGCGGATGCGATCGACGCCGACCGGGGTGCGGGAGGGTGCGGCGGTGGTGCAGCCGGGCAGACCGGCCCTGGCCAGGGTGGACAGCAGCGCCCGGGGTCCGCTGTCGAGGTAGGTGGTGTAACCGGCCAGGCGCAGCGCGCGCAGGGTCCGGTGGAAGGCGAGCGGCTCGCAGAGGTGGGCGGCGGCCACGGTGCGCAGCTGGGCCGGGGTGCGGGCGGGCCCCGCCGTGGTGGCCGCGTACACGGGGAGCGCGGGCGGGGCGACGGGCTGGGCGCGCAGGAGGCGCCGGAAGGTCCGGTGGACCTCGGTGAGCAGGGGGTGGTGGTAGGCGGTGCGGCTGGTCAGCACGGTGGCGCGGCGGCCGAGCGCCTTGGCGGTGCGCCGGAGGGCGGCCAACTGGTCGTCGGGCCCGGCCAGGACCGTCTGGCCGGGGGCGTTGTGGGCGGCGATGCGTACCTGCGGCAGGTCCTCGGCGCGCAGCAGGTCGGTCGCCCGCTCGGCGGTCAGGTCGGTGGCCAGCAGGCCCGCCGCCGGGAGCGCCGCGTCGCGCAGCAGCCGGTCGCGGACGTGGAGCAGCCGGACGCCCTGTTCGAGGGTGATGGCTCCGGCCACGGTGAGCGCCGAGAGGTCGCCCACGCTGTGCCCGAGCACCGCGTGGACGGGCGGCGCCGCGAGGTCCAGCAGAAGGGTGGCGGAGGCGACCACGGCGGCGTAGGTGGCCAGGTCGAAGGCGAGGGGGTCGGTGCGCACGAGGCGGTCGGGGTCAGGTGCCGCGGCATCGGTGAGGAGGTGGCCGACGGGTGTCCGAGTGCCGCCGAGCGCGATGGCGTGGGCGTCCACCGTCCGCAGCACCCGCGAGACGGACGGGACCTCGCTCAGGTGGCGCAGGGCGCCGGGGACGTAAGCCCCCTGGCCGGGGCACATCAGCACGGTGCGCGGTGTGCCGCCGGCGGGGGCCGGGTGGTCGTTCCTCATGAGGCGTCGGCGAAGGCGAGCGCGACGTTGTGCCCGCCGAAACCCATGCTCGTGGTGACGGCCGCGAGGGGCCCGGAGGGCAGTGCCGCCGGGTCCCGGCCGACGACGTTCAGACCGATCTCGGGATCGATCCGTTCGAGGCTGCACGCGGGCGGTGCCGTCCTGTCCCTCAGGGCGAGGACGGTGAGGACGGCCTCGATGGCTCCGGCGGCGCCGAGGGTGTGCCCGAAGGCGCCCTTGGTGGCACTGACCGCCACGTCGTCGACTCCCTTGGCGAAGACGCTGTGCAGCGCCTGCGCCTCACCGAGGTCGCCGAGCGGTGTGGAGGTCGCGTGGGCGTTGATGTGCTGGACCTCCTCGGGCACGAGCCCCGCGTCGCACAGCGCGGCGCCGACGGCCGCCGCACAGCCCGTACCGCCGGGCGCGGGCTGGGCCACGTGGTGGCTGTCGTTGGTGATGCCCGCCCCGGTCAGCCGGCCGTGGACGCGGGCGCCGCGGGCGGCGGCGTGCGCGGCGCTCTCGACGACGAGCATGCCGGCACCCTCTCCCATCACGAAGCCGTCCCGGTCGGCGTCGAAGGGCCTGGACGCGCCCTTGGGGTCGTCGTGGCGCCGGGAGAGGGCCCGCAGCCGCGCGAACCCGGCGAGGGTCAGCGGGTGCAGCGCGGCCTCGGCGCCGCCCGCGACCACGAGGTCCGCGCGGCCGTCCCGGATCATGCCGAGGGCCTGGGCGAGGGCCTCGGCCCCGGAGGCGCAGGCGCTGACGGGGGCGTGCACGCCGGCCTTGGCGCCCACCATCAGCCCCACTTCGGCGGCCGGGTGGTTCGGCAGTATCACCGGGATGGTGCGCGGGCTCACCCGCCCCGCGCCCCGCGTCTCGAGGCGCCGGTTCTGCTCCAGGATGCTGGTGACGCCGCCCAGGCCGACCCCGACCACCACGGCGACCCGCGAGCCGCTCCCGGCGGGCTCCGACACGTCGGGGAACCCCGCGTCGCGCACGGCCTCGCGGGCGGCGACGAGGGCGAACTGCGCCGCGCGGTCGCAGTGCGCCGCCTTGGCGGCCGACAGGACCGTCCCGGGATCGACCGCCGCCGGGGCCGCGAGGTAGACCTGCGGGGGCCCGTCCGGTGCTCCGAAGTCGACGCGTTCGACGCCGCACACGCCGTCCAGCAGGGCCCGCCAGGTGGCGGGTACGTCGCCGCCCAGCGCGGTGGTCAGTCCCAGCCCCGTGACGACGGCGAACCGGTCCTCGGGGGCGGGGTCGGCCGCGTGCCGTGGGCTCACGCGGTGCCGCCCGCGGGGGCGGTGACGGCCGTGGCGAGGTGGGCGGCGATCTGCCGCACCGTCGTGAGCCGGTCCGCCTGCTCCTGGGGCACCTCGATCTGCCAGCGGTCCTCGATCGCGGCGACCAGTTCCAGCCGGGCCAGCGAGTCGACCCCCAGGTCGTCCTGGAGGGAGGAGTCGGGCTCGATCTCCTCCGCGGTCAGGTCCTCGACCGTGGCGGCCAGCAGGTCCCGCAGTTCGTCGAGCAGCTGTCCTTCGTCGGCGGTGGACGGCATGTCCGGTACCTCCTTGGTCGGTGCACGGCGCGCCCGGAGGCGGTGGGCGGGAGGACCCGGTCCCCTCGGGCGCGCCGTGCGGTGTCCGGCGACCTGCCGGTCCACGCCGACAGGCTGTCCGGCCGTCCGGCAGGGCAATCGCCGGGTACGGGGTGACGGCGGAGCGTCAGGGGCACGGGACGGGCTCCTGTGAGCACCCGTGTCCGCCCTTCACCTTGAAGCGCCCCGGGACGGACCGAGGGTGGCGGGCGGCGCGTGCGTAAGGGGGCAGGCGGGACTGGGGGTGGTGCCATACTTCCTCAACGGACTTTGGCGGCTCTTTTAAGGCTTTCTGAAGATGACCTTCGAACGGGCGTTTCCACGCCGGTCGGGTCCTAGGCTCTCGAACACCCCCCACGGTCCCGGTGGGCGCGGGCGCGTCCACCGGGTACGGGGCTCCGTCAGCCGACCGACAAGCCGAGGTGTCCTGCGTATGGGTTCCCGCCGAGCCGCTCGCCCGTCCCGCTCCCACGCCCGTCCCCGCGGTGGGCTCAGGACCCGCGGTACCGCGCTGGCGCTCGGCGCCGTCACCTTGACGGCGGGCGTCGGGATCACGCTGGCCGTCACCGACGGCGACGACGGCGGAGCCTCGGACCGGGTCGCCGCGAACGCCGCCGACCTGGCGCCGAACGCCGAGGACGCGGCGGGCGGTGCGGCACCGCTCGCGTCCACGTCGGCGAGCCCGAGCGCCACGGCGAGCGGCTCGCCGAGCCCGAGCGCCGAGCCGAAGAAGAAGCCGAAGAAGACGGCGAGCCCGACGACCAGCACCGCGAAGGCTCCGGCGCCCTCCTCGAAGACTCACGTCAAGGCCACCGCGAAGAGCGGCGGCGGGTCGGGCGGCGACGGGTCCGGTACGGGCAGCGGCTCCGGATCGGGCAGTGGGTCGGGCTCCGGTTCCGGCTCGGGCTCCGGCGCGACGAGCGGTGCCGAGGCGCAGGTCCTCTCGCTGGTGAACGAGGAGCGGGCGGCGGCGGGCTGCTCGCCGGTCACCGCGAACGACAAGCTGACGCGGGCCGCCGACGACTACAGCGACGTGATGGCGAGCAGCGGGGTGATGTCCCACACGGGTCCCGACGGCTCCACCATGGCGAGCCGGGTCGAGGCCGCCGGCTACCAGTGGTCGACCCTCGGGGAGAACATAGCCCGGGGCCAGGCGGACGCCGCCTCGGTGATGGACTCCTGGATGAACAGCCCCGGCCACCGGGCGAACATACTCAACTGCTCCTTCAAGGAGCTGGGCGTCGGCGTCCACTTCGGCGACGGCGGCCCCTGGTGGACCCAGGACTTCGGCACCGGCCGCTGACGCCGGTCACCGCCGCCCGGCCGCACCCGCCGGCCTTCACCGTTCACCGCCGCCGGCCGCACGCGCGTCCGCCAGCGCGAACGACACCGTCACCCGTGCGCCCCCGAGCGGCGCGCGGGTGATCGTCAGTTCGCCGTCCGCCGTACGGGCCGCCCTGGCCACGATGTCCAGGCCGAGCCCGGTGGAACCGCCGACGCTGATGCCCCGGGTGAGGGCCGCCTCGGGGTCCGCGACGCCCGGTCCGGCGTCGTCGACCGTGAGGTGCACGTGCCGGTCCCGGCGTTCCACGCGCACGACGAAGCGGGTGCCCTGCGGGGTGTGCCGGAAGACGTTGCCGATCAGGGCGTCGACGACGGCGGCGAGGTCGTCCTCGGGGAAGGCCACGGGGGTCGGACGCGGAGTGAGGGAGCGCTCGAACGGCCGCTCCTGCTGGGTGGCGAGGACCGACCAGAAGTCCAGGCGCATGGCGACCACCTCGGCGACGTCGCACGGTTTCGCCGTACCCGCCCCGGTCCCGGCGAGCTGTGCGGCCGCCAGGGGGGTGCGCGCCGCCGCGATGATCGAGTCCAGCTCGCGTTCCAGCTGCCCCGCCGCCTCCGTGACCCGCTGCGCGCCGGGTGTCGCGCCCATCCGGTCGGCCTCCAGGTAGAGGGCGGTCAGCGGGGTGCGCAGCCGGTGCGAGAGGTCGGCGACCAGCTCGCGTTCGACGGCGAGCAGGTCGACGACCCGGTCCGCCATGGTGTTGAACGCCACTCCCGCCTCCTGGAGCTCGGGCGGGCCGTCCGGTTCCACCCGTACTCCGAGGTCGCCGGAGCCGAGGGCGAGGGAGGCGCGCTTGAGGCCCCGGGAGGAGCGGACCACGCGGGCGCCGAGCCGGTCGGCGACCAGTACCGAGCCGCCCACCAGGCCCACGGCGAGCAGGGCCATCACACCCCAGGAGGCCGTCACTCCCCGGGTGAGGTCGGCGGCGGGAACGTAGGCCTCGACGACCGCGACCCGCTCGTCCCGCAGCACGACGGGCTGGAGGTAGGCCCAGCCGTCCGAGGTGTCCACGGCGAGCGTCTCGCGCCCCCGTACGGCCCGGTCGAGCGCCTCCTCGGGCGCGTGCGGGGTGCCGACGAAGCCGCCGTCGGGCAGCCGTACGACCAGCTGGTCGGCGGAGCCGAGTTCCGCGACGGCCTGCTGGACGTCGGCACGCCGGGTGGTGAGGGCGAGCACCGGCGAGAGGGCCGCGGCACGCTGCTCGGCGGCGGTGGTGACCCGGTCCCGGGCCTGTTCGCGCACGAGGAGGGCGAGCGGGATGAGGAAGGACAGGGCCACCATGGAGGTGACGGCCAGGGCGATCCCGGCGAGGGCGCGTCTCATGGCGCGCTGACCAGCTTGATGCCGATGCCGCGCACGGTGTGGAGATAGCGGGGTTTTCGGGCCTTCTCCCCCATTTTGCGACGCAGAGCGGAGAGGTGGACGTCCACCGTCTGGTCCTCCACGTACGGCTGCTGCCACACCTCGGCGAGGATCCGCTGTCGCGAGATGACCTGGTCGGCGTTGGCGGCCAGGTAGGCGAGCAGGTCGAACTCGCGGCGAGTGAGGGGCAGTTCCCGTCCGGCGAGGTGGGCGGTGCGGGCAGTGGGGTCGATGCGGAGGTCGGCGACCTGGAGGACGGGCAACCGTGCGGCCCGGAGGTCGGCGGGCGCGGAGCGGCGCAGCACGGCGGCGAGCCGGGCCGCGAGCTGGCCCCCGGAGAAGGGCTTGACCATGTAGTCGTCGGCCCCGGCGTTGAGCAGCCGGATGATCTCGGTCTCGTCGTCCCGGGCGGTGGCGACCAGCACCGGGACGCGGGATATGCCCCGGATCATCCGCAGCACGTCGAGTCCGTCCAGGTCGGGCAGGCCGAGGTCGAGCACGACGATGTCCGGCGGGCTCTGGGTGATGTCGCGCAGCGCCTCGAAACCCTGGTGTGCGGTCTTCACCGCGTAGCCGTGTCCGGTGAGGACCTCGATCAGCGCGGCCCGGATCACAGGGTCGTCCTCGACGACAAGTACGGAGGCCATGGGCAGGCACGTTAGCCGGTCCGTCACTATGGTGTCGTGTCCCGCCTCCTGCGCTGTCTGATCATCTGGCTGTCCTGCACGGCGGCCAGTGTGACGGCCGTCATCATCACCATCCACTTCGTGGTGGGGTCGACCCGGCCGACGGCGCCGGTCGCCCAGACGGCGCCCGAGGAGTTCCCGGCACCGCCCCGCCCGACCGTCTCCAAGACCGTGACCGCCACTCCCAGCCCATCGCCGACGAGCCGGAAGCCCAGCCCTGAGCCGTCCCGCACCAGCGTGCGGCCGCCGGAGCCGACCGCGACCCCCACGCCGACGCCGAGCCCTCGCACCACGGCCCCGCGACCCCCCGCGGGCGGGGGCGACCCGGGCTGCGAGGAGGGCGGGGCGGGCGTGTACACGGTGCCCTCCGAGGGCGGCAAGGCAACCGTGCGGTTCGGTGGTGGCGGGGTGTGCCTGATCTCGGCGGTGCCGAACCAGGGCTTCACGGTGCGTACGGAGCAGGGCGCGCCTCAGACGCTGAAGGTGACGTTCACGGCGAGCCGTCACCGCTCGGAGATCACCGCGACGACGCAGCCGCAGAGCCGGGCCGACGTCCGGGAGGTGTCGTGGTGACGGTCACGTCGTGGCGCAGGAGGCCCCGTTCAGGGTGAACGCGGTCGGGGCGCTGTTGGTGCCGCCCTTGTGGGCGGTGAAGCCGAGGGTGACCGTGCCGCCGGCCGGGATGGTGGCGGTGTAGGAGGCCGGGGCGACGCTGACCGCGCCCGCGTTCTGGGTGGCGGTGCCTCCCCACATGTGGGTGACGGTCTGGCCGTCGGCGAAGGCGAAGGCGAGCGTCCAGGGGCCGACGGCGGCGCTCCCGGTGTTGCGGACGGCGATCTCGCCCTGGAAGCCGCCCGGCCACTCGCCCACGACGCGGTAGCCGACGGAGCAGGCGCCGCCCGGGGTGCCGCCGTCCTCGTCGGTGGTGACCTCCACGGGCGGGGAGGCGGCGGAGCGGTTGCCCGCCGCGTCGCGGGCGCGGACGGCGAAGGTGTACGTGGTGGCGGCGGTGAGTCCGGTCACGGTGGCGGTGGGGGTGGCCGAGGAGGCGACGGTGGTCTCGGTGCCGTCGCCGACGCGGACGACGTCGTAGCCGGTGACCGCGGTGTCGTCGGTGGCCGCGGTCCAGCCGAGGGTGACGGAGGTGTCCGTGACCGCGGTGGCGGTGGGGGTGCCGGGAGCGGTCGGGGCCTGGGTGTCCGGGGCGCCGCCGCCGTAGACGGTGGCCTCCTTCGAGGTCTGGGCGATGCCGTTGGCACCGTGGAAGACGCGTTCGCCCCAGCCGCTCAGCCTGCTCGGGTCGAAGTCGAGCGCCAGGTCGAGGACCGGGTCGGTGTTGCCGCTCCACGACCAGGCCAGGTAGCCGAGGCCCAGTCGCTCGGCGGTGGCCATCATGGTGTCCTCGTCCGGGTCGCCGTACTGGTCGGCCGGACCACCGAACTCGCCGATGAGTATGGGCAGTTCCGCGTCGACGAACGCGTTCAGGTAGTCGGTGATCTCCTGGGCGGTGTCGAAGACGCTGTACATGTGGATGGAGAAGATCAGGTTGCCGGTGGGATCGGCGTCGTATACGGACCGCGCGTTGGCGCGCATGACGCCCTGCCAGTCCTGGCCCCAGTTGGGGGCGTCCACCATGATCGTGTGCTGGAGCCCGGCGGCGCGCAGCTTCTTGACGGCCGCCACGGTCGGCTCGGTCCAGCCGGCGGGGTCGGTGTTGCCCCAGGGCTCGTTGCCGATGTTGACGACGACGTAGTCCTCCTGGCCTGCCAGCACGTCCTTGAGGCCGATCCAGTAGTCGGCGGCGTGGTCGAGGGTGCCGGCCGCGGCGTCCTCGCCGTAACCGGTGGTGTCGTGCACCTCCAGCACGCAGATCAGCCGGTTGGCCTTGCACTGCCCGATGACGGCGGCGACGTCCTCGGGGCTGTTCTCGCTCCAGCGGTACCCGTCGGAGAGGACGACCCGGACGCTGTTGGCGCCCAGCGCCTTGACGTCCGCGAGCGACTGGGTCTCGCCGGGGTACCAGGTGTGGGCGTGGTTGACCCCGCGCATGACGAAGTCGTTGCCGTTGCCCTCCACCAGCCGGCCTTCGCCGATGTGCAGGCCGGCCGCCTGCGCCGCGGCCGACCGGTCGCCCACGGCCCGGTCCGCGGGCGACTGGGCCATGGCGGCGCCCGGACAGAGGGCACCGACGACGACCAGCCCGATCAGCGCGGCGAGACCGGCCACCAGGCGGGCCGCGAGGGTCTTCGGTGCGGAGGTATCGCGTCTTGCTGTGCGCACGGCGACTCCAGGACTGAGTAGTGCGGACACGGGGGGGGCGGGTGACGGTGGGGTGAGCGGCTCCCATGCTGCGGGGCCGTGGGAGCGCTCCCACGACCCACCATGAAACTCACTACGCCGCGTACACGTCAAGACTGCGGACAGAAAACGCTTGCCCCGCCCGGAGCGGGGCGGGACAGCGCCGGTACCGTGCCGGTCCGGTCGTCACTCCACCGTCACCACGACCGCGCCAACCGCTCGCGCCGTCGGGCACGGTGCGGGTGCGCCCTTCCCGTCACGCGAGCCCCCGGCGGCCAGGGCTGGCTCTTGACGGGTGCCTCACGGGCCCAGTCACGTTCGACGGACGGCGGCGGACGTCGGACGGCGGGCGGATTGGTGGCGCACCGCCCGCCGTCACCGCGCCCCCGTTCCGAAGGCGTGGTCCAGCACCGTGCGCAGCGCGTGGCGCACCGCCGTGCGCGACTCGTCGGTCACGTCGACGGTCTCGAAGCCGTGGTGGCCGTGCGGCACGTCGATCACCTCCACGTCGGCCCCGCAGTCCTTGGCCGAGGCCAGGAACTCCTCGACGGTGGCGGCGAGTTCCGGCATCTCCCGTCCCACCCGGGTGAGTACGACGGGCAGGTCACCCGCGTTGGCCACGGCGCGCGCCGGCAGCAGGCGGGTCTCGGACAGTCCCCAGTTCGGCAGGGGCGCCAGGACGGGGTAGGTGGCCGCCAGGCAGCGCAGCCACGCCGGGGGCGCGTCCAGCCAGTCGGCGGCGATCAGGCCGCCGCCGGAGAAGAACCACAGCGCGATCCGGTCCCCGTCCACCCGCGGATCGGCCCGCGCCAGCTCCACGGCGGCGGCCACGTCCGCGGCGGCCCGCTCGTAGTCGCCGAGGTCGTGCAGGCGGTGGTCGAGGAGGACGCCCACGGCTCCGCCCCCGGCCACGCACCGTGCGTACCCCGTCAGGCCGGGCCAGTCCCGCGGGGTGGGCCGGGCGTCGGCGGGGACCGGACCGCCGTGCACGAACACCACCGCGGGCCGCGGCTCCTCGGCGTCCGGCAGGTACAGGTCGACGTTCCCGTGCCGCTCCCTCGGGACGTCGGGGACCTCCAGCAGGAACGGCTTCAGGTGAGCCGGCCCCGCCGCGTCGTCGACCGGTTCCAGCCGGTGCCCCTCGCCCGCCGCGGCCCGCAGCAGTACGTCCGTCAGCTCTCCGGGGCAGGACAGCATCGGCCAGTGGCCGGTGGGGAGTTCGAAGAAGGTCACCCGGGGATCGGTCAGGGGGCGCAGCGCGGGGTCGCCGAGGCGCACCAGCATCTGGACCAGCTCGATGCTTGTGCCGTTGCCGGTGCACAGCACGCCGGTGGTGGGCACCTGGCCGACCGCGCCGGTCAGCCGCAGCGGCTGGAGCAGGGTGCCGAGGGGCTGCGGCGCGGCGAGGGCGGTGAGCCGGTCCAGTGCGGCGTCGGGGACGCCCATGGTGCTGCCCCAGCGCGGCCATTCGCCGAGCGCCGGGGGTGGCAGCACCTGCTGGGCCGGGTCCGCGCCTCCGGTCCCTACGGTTCCGGCGAGGCGCTCGCGCAGGGACTGGTCGGGCACGGCGGCCAGGGCCGGGATGCCGTCCCTGGGCAGGCCCGAGTCCAGGTGGACGATCCGCCCGACGCGCTCCGCACGCCGGTCGGCGGCACCGACCGCCGGGTGGATGCCGTAGTCGTGGCCGACCAGTACGATCCGCCGGTCCGCGGCCGCGCCCACCGAGTCGACCGCCGCGAGCACGTCCGCGATGTGCGTCTCCAGGTCCACGGTGGACTCGGTGGCGGCGCGCGGTCCGTCGAGGCCGGTGAGGGCGACCGTGTGCACCTCCGCGCCGGCCGCGGTCAGGCGCGCGGCGGTGTCCTGCCAGATGTGCGTGCCGGTGAACATGCCCGGAACCAGGATGAACGTGGTCATGGTCTGCTCTCTCCTCCGTCCACGGCGCGGCCCGGCCGGATCGCCGGGCCGCTGTCGCCGGTACCGTAGGAACTCCCCCTGAGGGAGGTTCAAGTGTCCACGTCGGACGACGGTCTGTGCGGCATCGGCGAACTGGCCGAGGGTGCGGGTGTCACGGTCAAGACGGTCCGCTTCTACTCGGACCGGGGTCTGCTGCCGGAGGCGTCCCGCAGCGCCGGCGGACACCGGCGGTACGGTCCGGAGGCACTCGACCGGCTGCGGCTGATCCGTTCGCTGCGTGCCCTGGGACTGGCCGTTCCCGAGGTGCGGCGGATTCTCGACGAGCGGCACGCGGAAGGTGTGGCGGGCGGCGGGAGCGGGGCGGGCGGGGCGCTGGAGGCCGCGGTGGCGGGCCGGCTGCGTGAGGTCGGCTCGGAGCTGAGGGCGTTGCGCTGGCGGGAGGCCGCGCTGCGGCTGGTGCAGGAGTCCCCGCCCGGTGAGCAGGCCGACCGGCTGCGGTTGATCGGTGCCGTGTCCGTCCCGCCCAGCACGGCGCCGCTGGTGCGGTTCTGGCGCGGCTGGCTGCCGGCGCGGATGCCGGCCCGGTCGGCCGGCGCGTTCCTGGACGTGGCGGTGCCGCAGCCGCCCGACGACCCCGCTCCGGCCCAGGTCCTGGCCTTCGCCCGGCTCAACGCCCTCACCCTCGCCCCGTGCCCGGGCACCGTCCGGCCCCAGCCCGAGGCACACCGGGCCGCCGGGGCGCGGGGGGCCGCCGTGCTGTACGCGGGGCTCGCGGAGGCGTACGAGCTGGCCGGGGCGCAGCTGCGGCGGGGCCGGGGGCCGCACCCGGGTGAGGCACTGGACGGGTTCGTCGCCGCGTACACGAGTGCATACGGGGTGCGGGACACTCCCGGCTTCCGCCACCGGCTGGCCGGGCAGCTCGCGGCCGATCCCCGGCTGGACCGCTACTGGGAGCTGGTGGCCGAGGTGAACACCGCGCCGGGCGGGCGGCCGGAGCCGACCCCCGGGACCGCGCACGACTGGCTGCTGGCGGCGCTGACCGCTCAGACGGGGGCGGTGCCGGATCAGGGCACGTCGCCCCGCCAGTCGAAGCGGCGGGCGTCACCCGGCCTCGGGGCGTAGGCGGAGCGGCCGCCCGGGCCGTAGCGGCCTATCTCCGTCGGCAGTGCCACCGCACGGTCGCGCTCCTGCTCCGTGAGGTCCGTGACGTCCAGCAGCAGGCCGTCCAGGGGGCCGCCCACCAGGTGGGCGTAGACGCGTCCGGCGCGCGGCCCGGGGCTGTCGTGGTCGGCGCCGTAGACCCTGCCCCGCATGAACTCCACCTCATCCATGAGGTGAAGCCTCGCATCCGCCACTGACAACGGCCCGCGCGCCGGGACCGGCCGCCGCTACAGAAGGGGTTCGTCCAGCAGTTCGAGGAGGCAGCGTGCGCCCGCCACGGCCGTCGAGGCACCGGCGCCGCCGGACGCGGTGGGGAAGAGCCTGCCGTAGGCGGCGGCGCGGTTCAGGGCGCTGAGCCGCCAGGCGAGGCTCACCGCACGCCGCAGCTGTGCGGGCGTACGTCCGGCGCCCGTCCAGGGTTCGAGGTAGGCGTCGCGCAGGCGCGGCAGTACCCCCGTCCCGTAGCGCTCGGCAGCCCGGCGGGCGGGGACGACGAGGCTGGAGAAGGGGTGGGCGACGACGGCGTCGCCCCAGTCGAAGAAGGTGAACCGGCCGGGCGCGGGGTGGAAGAGCTGGCCGTCGTGCAGGTCCGCGTGGTCGAGGGAGTCGGGGACGCCCAGGTCCGCGAGTTCCGCGCACCAGTCCGGCAGGCGGGGGCGCAGTTCCCGGAGCGCGGCCCGGTCCCGGGACGGCAGCGGGGTCTCGTCGAGCCGGTCGAGGACGCCGGGCAGCGCGTCGGCGGGCACGGCGGGCACACCCAGGCGTTCGATCTCGCTCGTGCGCGGGGTCAGGGCGTGCTGCAGGGCCGCGTACTGGCGCAGGAGTTCCTCCCACGCGCCGGGAGCGACCGTCTCCCGTGCCAGGACGTCCCGGAAGAGGGGTCCCCCGTCGGGCAGCAGCGACCAGCCCCGGCCGGTGTCCACCGCCAGCGGCTCCAGTACGTGCCCGGGGACCCAGCGGGCCAGCGCCGCGGTCAGTGCGCCCTCGAAGGCACTGGCCGGCGGGTTCGCCTTGAACCAGACGGAGTCGCCTCCCTCGACGCACAGCCGCAGCAGGACGGACCACGGCCGCAGCCGCACCCGCCACCGTCCCGTCGGCCGCAGGCCGCGGGCGGCCAGCCGGGCTTCGATCCAGCCGAGGGCCTCGGTGCGCCAGGCCGGTTCCTCCCAGGGGGTGACGGTGTCCTGGTACCGCCCCCGGTCGACGGTCATCGGCGCGTCACTGAGCATCACGCCATCCCAGCACCGTGTGCCGCGGGCGGCCACCGGATTTCGCCCGCCCCCGGGGGCCCTGGGACGGGCCGCCGGGGGCGGGTGAGGTGGATCAGGCCAGGTCGAAGCGGTCGAGGTTCATGACCTTGACCCAGGCGGCGACGAAGTCGTGCACGAACTTCTCCTTGGCGTCGTCGCTCGCGTAGACCTCCGCGAGGGCCCGCAGCTCGGAGTTCGAGCCGAACACCAGGTCGGCGCGGCTGCCGGCCCACTTGACCTCGCCGGTGGCGGCGTCGCGTCCCTCGAAGGTCGTCTGGTCCTCGGACGTCGACTTCCACGTGGTGCCCAGGTCGAGCAGGTTGACGAAGAAGTCGTTGGTCAGCGAGCCGGGCGTTCGGGTGAACACGCCGAGCTGGGACTGCTGATGGCCCGCGCCCAGCACGCGCAGGCCGCCGACCAGCACGGTCATCTCGGGTGCGCTCAGGGTGAGCAGGTTCGCCCGGTCGAGGAGCAGGTACTCCGCCGGCAGCCGGTTGCCCTTGCCGAGATAGTTGCGGAAGCCGTCGGCGGTCGGTTCGAGCGCCTCGAACGACTCGGCGTCGGTGTGTTCCTCCGTCGCGTCCACGCGGCCCGCGGCGAACGGGACCTCCACCTGGAAACCGGCTTCCTTGGCGGCCTTCTCGACGGCGGCCGAGCCGCCGAGGACGATCAGGTCGGCCAGGGAGACCTTCTTCGCGCCGGACCCGGAGTTGAACTCCTGCTGGACGCCTTCCAGGACGCGCAGCACCTGCGCCAGCTCGTCGGGCTCGTTGACCTCCCAGCCGCGCTGCGGCTCGAGGCGGATGCGGGCGCCGTTGGCTCCGCCGCGCTTGTCGCTGCCGCGGAAGGTGGACGCCGAGGCCCAGGCGGTGGTCACCAGCTGCGAGACGGACAGGCCGGACTCGAGGAGCTTGGTCTTGAGGGTCGCGACGTCCTCGGCGTCGATGGGCTCGCCCTCGGGCTCGGGCAGCGGGTCCTGCCAGATCAGCGTCTCCTCGGGGACCTCCGGGCCGAGATACAGGGGCTTCGGTCCCATGTCACGGTGGGTCAGCTTGAACCAGGCGCGGGCGAAGGCGTCCGCGAACTCCTCCGGGTTCTCGTAGAACCGGCGGGAGATCGGCCCGTAGATCGGGTCGAGGCGCAGCGACAGGTCGGTGGTGAGCATCCGGGGGCGGTGCTTCTTCGACGGGTCGTGCGCGTCGGGGATGATCTCCGGGGCGTCCTTGGCCACCCACTGGTTGGCGCCGGCCGGGCTCTGTTCCAGCTCGTACTCGAACTCGAAGAGGTTCTTGAAGAAGCCGTTGCCCCACTGGGTGGGTGTGCTGGTCCAGGTCACTTCCAGGCCGGAAGTGATGGCGTCGCCGCCCTTGCCCGTGCCGTGGGTGCTCTTCCAGCCGAGACCCTGCTGCTCCATGGCGGCGGCCTCGGGGTCGTCGCCGACGGCGTCGGCGGGACCGGCGCCGTGGGTCTTGCCGAAGGTGTGTCCACCGGCGATCAGCGCGACGGTCTCCTCGTCGTTCATCGCCATGCGGCGGAACGTCTCACGGATGTCGCGGGCGGCGGCGATCGGGTCCGGATTGCCGTTGGGGCCCTCCGGGTTGACGTAGATCAGGCCCATCTGGACGGCGCCGAGCGGGTTCTCCAGCTCGCGGTCGCCGGTGTAGCGCCGGTCGTCGAGCCAGGTGGTCTCGGGGCCCCAGTAGACGTCCTCCTCGGCCTCCCAGACGTCGGCGCGGCCACCGGCGAAGCCGAAGGTCTCGAAGCCCATCGTCTCCAGGGCGACGTTGCCGGTGAGGACCAGCAGGTCGGCCCAGGAGAGGTTCTGGCCGTACTTCTTCTTGACCGGCCACAGCAGGCGGCGGGCCTTGTCGAGGTTGCCGTTGTCCGGCCAGCTGTTGAGCGGGGCGAAGCGCTGCTGGCCGGCGCCCGCGCCGCCGCGGCCGTCGCTGATGCGGTAGGTGCCCGCGCTGTGCCAGGCCATCCGGATCATCAGTGGGCCGTAGTTGCCGAAGTCGGCGGGCCACCAGTCCTGCGAGGTGGTCAGCACCTCGGCGATGTCCTGCTTCACGGCCGCCAGGTCGAGGGCGTTGAAGGCCTCGGCGTAGTCGAACTCCTCACCCAGCGGGTTGGCGACGGCCGGGTTCTTGGCGAGGATCTTCAGGTTGAGCCGCTCCGGCCACCACTGGCGGTTGCCGCCACCCTGCGTGGGGTGCGGGGCGCGTCCGTGGGCGACCGGGCAGCCACCCGTCTCCTCGGCCTTCGCGTCGGTCACGATGGCGTCGTGGTTCTCGGACATGGGAATCCTTCCGGACGGGGCGGATCAGGGTGCTGGGGAACTGCCGGGGGTGGAGCAGCCGGGGCACAGGCCCCGGTAGATGACCTCGGCCTCGTCTATCACGAAGCCGCGGTCGTCGGAGGCGGTCAGGCACGGCGCGTCGCCGACGGCGCAGTCGACGTCGGCGAGGGCACCGCAGGACCGGCACAGGACGTGGTGGTGGTTGTCACCGACCCGTCCCTCGAACCGCGCCGGGCCGCCGGGCGGTTCGATACGGCGTACGAGCCGTGCCGCGGTGAGGGCGTGCAGGGCGTCGTACACGGCCTGGAGGGAGACGTGCCCCACGCGCAGGCGTACGCCGGAGGCGAGCGCCTCGGCGTCGAGGTGGTCCCCCGCCCGTACGGTCTCGAGCAGCGCGACACGGGCGGCGGTCACCCGCAGCCCCGCCCCGCGCAGCTCCTCGGCGGTGGCCGGATTCCGGGAGTTCCGGGATGCCGTCATGGCGGCGAACCTACTCCCCGAAACACGAACCACTCAAGGAAACGAACAACTCCAGCGTGGTAAACAACGTGCGTGGTGGGCACTGGCATGGGATGCCGCCCCGTACGACGCGACGACAGGAATGAGTGGCCGGTGCTTCTGAAGACGTTCCGCTGGGCCTTCGCCGTCACGGCCCTCGGCCTGGCGGCGGGCGTGCTCTACGACGGCTGGACCGCCCTCGGCATCGTGGCGATCCTGTCCGTCCTGGAGATCTCGCTGTCCTTCGACAACGCGGTGATCAACGCCGGGATCCTGAAGAAGATGAACGCCTTCTGGCAGAGGATCTTCCTCACCGTCGGCATCGTGATCGCGGTGTTCGGAATGCGGCTGGTCTTCCCGGTGGTGATCGTGGCGATCAGTGCCCGGCTGAGTCCCTGGAACGCGGTGCACCTCGCGCTCACCGACAAGGACCGCTACCAGGAACTGGTGACGGACGCCCATCCGTCGATCGCCGCCTTCGGCGGCATGTTCCTGATGATGATCTTCCTGGACTTCGTGTTCGAGGACCGGGAGATCAAGTGGCTGGGGTGGCTGGAGCGTCCACTCGCCAAGCTGGGCAGGGTGGACATGCTGTCGGTCTGCATCGCCCTGATCGTGCTGCTGATCGCCGCGACCACCTTCGGCGCCCATGCCCACCAGCACGGCGGCACGCATGCCGACAAGGCGGAGACGGTCCTGCTGGCGGGCGTCGCCGGTCTGATCACCTACATGGTCGTGGGCGGCCTGTCCGGTTTCTTCGAGCAGCGGCTCGAGGACGAGGAGGAGCGCGAACAGGAGGCGGAGGAGGACGCGGAACGGGCGGGAAGGTCCTCCGGGTCCCCCGTCAAGCTGGCGGGCAAGGCGGCGTTCTTCATGTTCCTCTACCTGGAGGTCCTGGACGCGTCCTTCTCCTTCGACGGTGTCATCGGCGCCTTCGCCATCACCAACGACATCGTCCTGATGGCCCTCGGCCTCGGCATCGGCGCCATGTACGTGCGGTCCCTGACCGTCTACCTGGTCCGCCAGGGCACCCTCGACGACTACGTCTACCTGGAGCACGGCGCCCACTACGCCATCGGCGCCCTGTCGCTGATCCTGCTGGTCACCATCCAGTACGAGATCAACGAGATCATCACCGGCCTCGTCGGCGTCGTCCTGATCGGTGCGTCCTTCTGGTCCTCCGTGCGCCGCAACCGCGCGCTGCGTACCGCCTCTTGAGCGGTCCGGCCGGTGCGCTACATTTTGCATCGCCTTGACCACGGATCACTCGCGATCCCTCACGCTACGGAGCCGGCAACGCCATGAGCGACATCGTCAACGGACTCGGCCGGGCCGCCGCCTACGGCGGCCTGGGTCTGGTCCTCCTGGTCCTCGGCATCGTCCTCGTGGACGTGCTGACACCCGGAAAGCTCGGCCGGCAGATCTGGGAGCAGCGCAACCGCAACGCCGCCCTGGTGCTCAGCTCCGCGCTGCTCGGCATCGGCGGCATCGTCTTCACCTCCATATGGACGACGTACGAGGACTTCGGCAAGGGCCTGGTCTCCACGGCGGTGTTCGGGCTGCTGGGTCTGGTGATGATGGCGGTGGCGTTCCTGGTGGTCGACCTGATCACCCCGGGGCGGCTGGGCGCGACGCTGGTCGAGCCGGAGCCGCACCCGGCCGTGTGGGTGACGGCGTCCTGCAACCTCGCGGTCTCCGCCGTCATCGCGGCCTCGATCGCCTGACGTCGCTTCCCCGTCACCGCAGGCGCCTGATGTCCCCTCGCACCCGGTAGAAACCACCCGACGCGGCGTGCAGGGCGTCGACCACGTAGCGCGCGCCCGGCTCCCGGATCGCCCTCGGGAACTGGACGTTCCACGACCGGTCGTACCCCTGCGACACCACGTGGATGCGGGTGCGGCCGTTCTCCTGGACGCATTCGACGACGACGGAGCCCGCGGGCGCCGCGGTCACGGTCGTCACGGCGGCGGCCGCGGTGGCGGGCGCGTACGTCGGCAGGGTGGCGGCGAGCTTCACGTCGCGGGCGACGGGCACCGAGCCCTGCTGGGCGGCCGTGACCGCCGCCTCGCTCGCGTCCACGCACACCAGCGAGCCGTCGGTGGTGACGAGGAACAGCCGCTCGTCGCGGTACTGCATGGACAGGGCGGAGCCGCCGCCCGTGCCCAGCTTCCACAGCCGGGTGCCGTCGCGGTCGAAGCAGTACACCGAGGACGCGGAGTCGCCGGCGAAGACGAACCGGCCGCCGGGAGAGGTGGCGCACGAGTACACCGGGCTGTCGCAGTGGTACGTCGCCTCGACCGCACCGGTGGTCTTGGAGAGCCGCTGGACCGTGTGCCGCGCGGTGCCGGCGTAGACCGCGTCGTCCTCCTGCCAGCCGAAGAGCACGGCCCCCTGGGTGGGGGTGTGCCACAACTCGGCGCCGCCGTCCGGGGAGTGGGCGGTCACGCCGCGGGTGTGCCCGTGGTAGACGGCGCGGTCGTCGGCGCGCACCATCCAGGCGTGCTCACCGCGTCCGCCGCGCGACCACTGGTGTTCGTCCTCGTGGTCGATCACGGTGAGCCGTCCGGCGCGGTCCGCGACGTTCAGCACGCCCTCGTGGATGTCGAGCCAGAAGATGTCCACGTCGGCGGCGATGTCGTAGGCGGCGAAGGGCAGTTTGGACGACAGGTCGTAGACCCGGCCGTCGTCACAGCCCGCGTAGATCCAGAAGTCGTCCGCGACCAGGCACTTGACGCCGTCGGGCAGTTGGTAGCGGGCGAGGACCTCGCCGCCGTGGGCGAGGGTGTAGACGTCGCCCGCCTGGTTGCCCACCCAGCACCGGTCCTCGTCGATGTGGATGCCGAAGGCCGCGGAGCCGGTGCGGAACCGCCACAGGACCGGTGCGACCGCGCGGGCCGTGGACGGCGCGGAGGCCACCTGCCGGCGGGTGACCGCGCGGGGCGCGCGCTGTCCGCGCACGGCGGCCTCGTAGCCCTTGCGCACCTTCTCGCCTATCTTCTTGGCGGCCGCGGCCTCGGCCTTCCGGGCGGTGGGGAAGGTCGACGTCTGGGTCTGTCCCGCCGCGCCGATCCTGCCGTAGCGCACCGTCACGACCTGCCCCTGGACGGTGACTTCGTAGAACTTGTGCGCGCTCCCGTCGTCCTGCGACAGCTCCAGGTACGTCGTCGACATGGCAGACCCCTCCCCGCTCGGGCCCGCGGCGTGTTCCGCGGGTTCCACTGATCACACCGTAGGAGGTCCCACTGACAGTGGGCCGTGACCGCGGACCGGCGGGAGCGGCGGGAGCGGTGGCTCAGGAGACGGTCGCGGGCGGCGGGGTCCAGCGACGGGTGCGGGCCGCGGGGCCGGAGAGGCCGTACTCCTTCCTCAGTTGCTCGGGGATGGCGTAGTGCATCACGCGTCCGCGGGTGAGGGAGGAGAGTTCGAGGGCCGTGGTGAGGTGGCCGAGCCGGTCCAGCGCCCACGCGCCCAGCGGTGAGCGGTCCTCGATCGTCTCCAGGACGCCGAGGAGGTGCGGGGCGGCCTTGACCAAGGTGTCCCAGGCGGTGCGGGGCACGTCCAGCCAGTCGGCGCACGTGTCGCCGACGAGGTAGCGGATCAGCGCGGAGACGACCGGGTCGAAGAGGGTGCCGGGGACGACTTCCTCGTACAGGTCGATCAGTTGCCGCGTGAGGTGGGCGCCCTCTTCGGAGGGGCCCATGTGGCGGAGCATGTATGAGTCGAGGAAACGGCGTGCCTCGTCGAGCGTGGTGGGGACGGCCGCCTGGTCGACGCCGAGGATGGCTCCGACGACGCGCCAGGCGTAGTAGTAGGCGTCCGCTCCCTCGGCGGACATGTGGATGCCGAGCCGGTGCAGGCTGTCCAGGACGAGCAGGGAGAAGAACATCTGCCCGCCGATCATGTCCTCCTGGCAGATCGGTACGCCGAGGGTGTCGGTGTCCCAGCGGTTCTCCCGCTTGAGGTGGTGGCGGATGGCGGCGTGCAGGAGGCGTACCTTCTGGGCGGCCGGGAGGAAGCGTCCGCCGGCCTCGAACGCGTCGGGCCGCATGAGGTAGACGGTGAACTGGCCGGTCTCCGCCATCCGTTTGGAGGGGTAGTTCAGGCCGTGAGTGGCCGACAGCAGTTGGGCTACGTGCGGGACCAGGTAGCAGGCGGGCATGGACGCGAACGACAGCGCGGTGGAGATGTGCACGTTGTTGTCGATGAAGAACAGGCGGGCCTTCTCCATCTCGGCCCAGTCCACCCAGTCCGGCGGGGTGGCGGTCACCCGCAGGTACTCCCGGGCGACGCCGGGGAGGCCGTCGGGGAGTTCCTGGCCGGTGGTGGAGACGTAGCGCATCAGGGAGTTGAACGTGCCGACCTCGCCGCGCTCGAACAGGGTGGCGACGACCGCGTCGGCCAGTTCGTCTCCGCTGCGGCGCAGGGCGTCCATCGACTTCTCGGTGTGGGGCATCGCGGTCTCCTCGTCAGTGCGTGCGGTCGGTGGCCTGCCGGGCGAGTTCGCCGAGCGCCCGGCGCGCGTGCGGTGGGGTCCCGGCGGTGTCCAGGGCGCGGGTGGCGCGCTCGACGCGGGCCGCGATCATCTGCTCGATCCGTTGCGGCGCCTTCAGCTCCAGCATGAGGCGGCGCACGTCGCGCAGATGGGTGGCGTCCAGGTCGGCGCGGCCCAGCAGGCGCCGCAGCCACGCGCGTTGGGAGGCGTCGGCGGCCTTCCAGGTCTCGGCCAGCAGCGCGGTGGGCCGGTGGGCGCGCAGGTCGTCCAGGGCCGCCTTCCCGGTGCGTTCCTGGTCCCCGAAGAGGCCGAGCAGGTCGTCGCGCAGCTGGAATGCCTCGCCGAGCGGCAGTCCGTAGGCCCGGTAGGTGTCCCGCAGCGCGGGTGCGGCGCCGGCGAGCAGGCCGCCGATGAGCAGGGGGTGCTCGACGGTGTACTTGGCGGTCTTGTAGCGGACGACCTTCAGGGAGGTGTCGGTGTCCGGCGAACCGCCGGTGTGCAGGATCTCCAGGCACTCGCCGGCGATGAGTTCACGGGCGAGCGCGGTCCACAGGTCCCGGGCGCGGGCGAGATAGGCGGCCGGCAGGCCGCTGGTGGTGAACAGGCGGCCCGCGAGGACCATCAGGTGGTCTCCCACCAGCATGGCCAGGGATCTCGCCGCCGTCCGGGCTCCGGGGCGGCCGTCCCGGGCGAGGACGGCTTCCAGGGCCACCTGGGCGGTGGGCAGGCCGTGACGCAGGGCGCTGTCGTCGATGAGGTCGTCGTGGACGATCGCGGCGGCGTGCACCAGTTCCATGGAGGCCGCCGCCCGCACCAGCGCGTCGCTCTCGGGCTGTCCGGCCGCCCGCCAGCCCCAGTAGCAGAACGCCGCGCGCAGCCGTTTGCCGTGTCCGGCCGAGTTCCGCAACTGCTCGGCCACGGGCGCGAGATCCTCGTCGAGCGCCACGAGGTGACCGCTCTCCTCGGCCAGGAAGTCCCGCAGGACGCCGTCGACGCGGGCTCTGAAGTCGGCCGGGTCCCAGTGGTCAGACATCGCCGTCGTCGGCGGCCCGGCGCGCCTTCACGTGCTGGGCGAGAACCTCCAGGTGAGCGGGGGGCACGTGGGCGCAGCGGTCCAGGGCCAGCCTGCCCCGGGCCTGGAGGTCCTGTTCGGCCTCGCGCACCAGGTCGGCGGTGTCCGAGCGGCCGAGGAGCCCGCGCAGCCCGCCCACCGCCGAGCCGATCGTGCTCAGCGCCAGGTCGGCCAGTCCGGCGGCCAGCAGCACGGTCCGGTCGTCCCCGCCCGGCCCCTGTCGTGTCGAGTGCGCCATGCTTCTCCCCCAAAGGGTCACGTGGTCACGGAAGCGCCTGGTCGACGGCACCCCCGGTCAGAGCATGACCCGGCACACGGGGCGAAAGATCCCGAATACCCCTTCGAGCGACATGGGGAACAGGTGTCAGGCGGTCCGCTCGACGCTCCACCGCGGCAGCCGTTCGAAGAAGGCGACGGCGTCCTCGCGCCACCGGGGACGCCAGCCCGCCGCCACCACGCGGGCCTGATCGGCGTACTGGCGCATGTCCGCGCGCATCCGGTCGGCGACGCCGGCGCGTTCGGCGATCGCGCGGATCTCCGCGACGGTCTCCGGTGTGCAGGCGGGATCGCCCAGGGCCTTCTCCACGAAGGCCCGCTCCGGTCCGCTCACGGCGGACAGCAGGCGGACGACGGTGTACGTGCGCCTGCCCTCGCGGATGTCGGTGCCGGTCGGCTTCCCCATCGCCGCCGCGTCACCGAACAGGTCCAGGTAGTCGTCGCGCATCTGTCCGCAGATGCCGATCAGGCGGGCGTAGTGGTGCAACTCCGTTTCGTACGCTTCCGGTTGGCCTCCCGCGGCCAGGAGGCCGAGGCGCAGGGGGGCGAGGACCGAGTACCGGGCCGACTTGTGGTCGGCGACGGTGTGCAGGAGGTCGTCGTCCGGGGTGGTGGCGATGAAGTCGCGTTCCAGGTCGACGATCTGGCCCACGAAGGTGTCGGCCGCCGCCCGGGTCTGGACCTCGACCATGGCCTGGCGCAGCTCGACCGGCAACCGGGCTTCGAGGAGCACGCGCAGGGAGAGCGCCAGCGCGAGGTCGCCCGCGAGCACGGTGAGGGCGAGAGCCGCACGGGGATGCCGGGGGAACTTCTCCCGGAAGGCGTAGTACGTGGTGGGGCCGCCCCTGCGGGTGGCGCTGTCGTCGATGAGGTCGTCGTGCACCAGGCCGTGGGTCTGGAGGAGTTCGACGCTCAACGCGGCGGCGTCCAGCCCTTCCACCGGCTCGGCGGTCACCAGCCGCGCAGCCTCGTGCAGCAGCACGACCCGCATCCGCTTGCCGCCGCGCAGCGACAGGTCGCGCAGCAACTCGACGCAGTCCGGGGTGAAGCGGCTGAAGGACGGGGCGTCCAGCGTCGCGCCGAGCGTGTCGAAGTACTCCGCGAACAGCGTGTTGAACCGGCGCTCGTACCCCGCGAGGCGGGCCGGCGGCTGCTCGGTCATGACGAAGTCCTCCTGTGAACGGGCGGATGGCGCGCTCAGCAGTGTGTCAGGACGGGCCGGGAGCGCGCGGCGCGGGTCACGCACACACCCCGGCCCGGCCCCCTGTCGACAAGCGGGGGCCGGGCCGGAAAGTGTCGTCCGCTCAGCCCTGGCGGGCCTTGGAACGCGGGTCCTTCTTGTTGATCACGTAGGTCACGCCCCGGCGGCGCACCACCTGCGCGCCGGGCTTGGCCTTGAGGGCGCGCAGGGAGTTGCGGACCTTCATGACTGCCTCCTCGCTCTCCTCGGCGCCGTTCAGCGTTCCTCGCGGAACGGCACGTGCTCCCCCGCCACCGGGTCGTACTTGCGCAGGACGAGCCGGTCGGGGTCGTTGAGGCGGTTCTTGCGGGTGACGTAGGTGACACCGGTGCCCGCGGTCGACTTCAGCCTGACGACGGGGCGTACGGTACTGCGTGCCATGGTGCTCCTTCCGACCGCGGCGCGGGCTGCCGTTCTGTCCCGCGCATGTCAGTCATGCTGCACAACGCGGTCGGCCGCCGATGCATTCCCCACCGGTCGCGCGCGTCAGCACTCCTGCCACAGCCGGGTCATCACCCGTACGCCGAAGCGCAGGCCCTCCAGCGGCACCCGCTCGTCGACGCCGTGGAAGAGCCGGCCGTAGTCGAGGTCGTGGGGCAGCTTGAGCCCCTTGAAGCCGAAGCAGCGGATGTCCAGCTTGGTGAAGGCCTTGGCGTCGGTGCCGCCCGGGTTGCAGTACGGCACGGGGTGGCCGTCGGGGTCCTCGGCGCGCACGGCGGCGCACATGGCGTCGACGAGCGTTCCGTCGAAGCCGGTCTCCATGGCGATGTCATGGTTGACCCACTCGCGGGTGACCGAGGGCAGGAGCAGGGCGTCGATGGTGTCGATCAGCTCCTGCTCGTGGCCCGGCAGGAAGCGGCCGTCCACGCGGGCCGTGGCCCGGCCGGGGATGACGTTGGTCTGGTAGCCGGCGGTGAGCATGGTGGGGTTGGCCGAGTTGCGCAGCACGACCTGCATGAAGTCGGCCACGTGCCCGAGCTTGGTCAGTTCGGCGTCCAGGTCCTCGGCGTCGAGGTCGAGGTCGATCCCCTGGAGCCGCGCGGCCTCGGCGAGCAGGGCGCGCACCGGCTCGATCAGCCGGACGGGGAAGGTGTGCCGGCCGATGCGGGTGAGGGACTCGGCGAGGTCGGTGACGGCGTTCTCGTCGTTCGGGGACGAGCCGTGCCCGGCGCGGCCCGACGCCGTCAGCTCCATCCACGCCATGCCGCGCTGGGCGTTCTCGATCGGGTACAGGCGCCGGGTGTCGTCCAGGGCGTAGCTGAAGCCGCCGCCCTCGCCGATCGCCTCGGTGACGCCCGCGAACAGATCAGGCCGGTGCCCGACCAGCCAGTGGGCGCCGTACGCGCCGCCGGCCTCCTCGTCGGCGAGGAAGGCGAGGACGATCTCGCGGGCGGGCCGGGTGCCGGTGCGGGCGAAGTGCCGCGCGGTGGCGAGCATGACGGCCACCGTGTCCTTCATGTCGATGGCACCGCGGCCCCACAGGTAGCCGTCCCGGATCTCGCCGGAGAACGGCGGCACCCGCCACTCGGCCGCGTCCGCCGGTACGACGTCCAGGTGGCCGTGGACCAGCAGGGCGCCGCGGGCCGGGTCGGTGCCCGGGATGCGGGCCACGACGTTGGCGCGGCCCGGGGCGCTCTCCACCAGCTCGGAGGCGATGCCGGCCTCGGCGAGCCTGGCCACGACCCAGTCGGCGCAGGCCCGCTCGTCGCTGGTCGGGTTGGAGGTGTCGAAGCGGATCAGCTCGGCGCAGAGGTCGACGACCTCCCGCTGGGCCTCCTCGGAGGCCGGGACGGGGCCGGGGACGGTGGTGCTCACGGTGCTCCTACGGTGGCCGTGCCGGAGGCGGCCGGGGTGGGTTCGGCGGTGTCGTCCAGGGCCGTGGTGCCGTACGTCCTGATCCAGCCGGCGAGGCCGAGGACGCAGTACAGGACGAAGGCGGTCAGCAGGGAGTTCAGGGCGGGGATGCCGCCGTCGTAGAACTTGCCGACGCAGAAGGCGGCGGCCCAGATGACCAGGGACATCGGCACCCAGGTCGGCGAGGTGGCGGGCAGGGTGCCCGTCTCGCGGGTGGCGTCCAGGGGGGCCCGCATGCGGCGCACCACCCAGTACTCGGCGACGATGATGCCGCCCACCGGCGGGATGGCGACGCCCAGCACGGACAGGAAGTCGGTGAAGTGGGTCATGATGCCGACGGCGGAGAGCAGGGTGCCCGCGATCCCGAGGACGATGGTGACCGCGCCGCGGTGCACCCGCTTGCCGAAGACGACCTGGAAGAAGTTGACGACGCCGAGCGAGGAGCCGTACAGGTTCCAGTCGTTGATCTTCGCGGTGGACATCAGGACGACGAGGACGCCGAAGACACCGGAGGTGGAGAGCACGATCTGGGAGACCTGGCCGCTGCCGACCATGTGGCCGAGCAGGACGCCCGTCAGGCCGACGATGTACTCGGAGAGGATCATCGACGAGGCGCTCTGCAGGAAGACGTGGCTGCCCTTGCGGTTGTAGCGGGTCATCTCCGGGGAGACGATCGCGCCGGTCATGAAGCCGCCCGCGATGGCGGTCGCGGCGACGGCGAGCGGGATGGTCTCGCCCGGCGCCGGGGAGTGGATCAGCTCGGAGAACGAGTGGTCGCTGAGCGCGTCGGTGACCGACCAGGCGACCATGGCGAAGAACAGCGGCGTGACGATCTTCGCGAAGACGGCCATGTACCGGAAGCCGAAGATCACCAGCACGGTGATGGCGACACCGGCGGCCGTGCACCACAGCCAGGAGGGCCCGCCGACGAGCGCGGACACGCTGTCGCCGAAGATCGTGTTCTGTACGCCGAACCAGCCGACGAGGCTGACCGAGATGACCAGGCTGACCAGCGCGGAGCCGTTGCGGCCGAAGCCCGCCCAGCGGGTGAGCAGCGGGGTGGCCAGGCCCTCGCGCATGCCCGCGAGGCCGATCGCGAAGATCACGACTTCGAGGATCACCGCGCCGAGGGTGAACGCGAGGAACGCGTCGCCGAAGGTCATGCCGATGCCGATGGTGGCGCCGAGGGTGAACTGCGAGATGGAGCCGGACTGCGCGAGCCACTGCAGCAGCATGGTCCAGAAGCCGAGTCGCTTGTCGCGCGGGACGCGGGACAGGGCGTAGTCGTCGCTGCCCACGGCTCCCGTGGCCGACTGCGCCGGTTCCGTGGCGGAGTTCTTGTGCGTGGTCATGATCACGATCCCCCGGGTTCGCGGCCGAGGGTCTGCAGCCGGGTCAGCGAGCCGTAGCGGGACACGAGGGCGTCGAACTCCTGGTCGTCGTGGAAGTCGAGCTGTCCGCCGCCGTAGGCCTTGGCGGTCTCGACGGCGAACCGGGCGGCGGCCGCGATGTCGGTCTCGTGGCTCGCGCCCGTCTGGCAGCCGGGCACCGCCGCCGCGGAGGTGATGGCGAGGCCGACCACCGGTGCGGCCGTCGCCGTGGCGGGCTGCAGGATCGAATTGATGTGGTGTACACCGTTACCGTACGGGGTGATGTCCTGGGTGGTCACCGGGTACGTGACCAAGGGCTCACCGGTCACCACGGCCAGCAGCTCGCCGAGCCGCTCGCTCACCTTGAGCACCCAGCCCTCCTTGACGGTGGGCGACAGGGCGAGGCCCTTGTGGTTGATGATCCGGTTGCCCTTGGTGGTGTCGACGGAGAGCACGGCCTCCATCTCGCCGGTGACCTCGTACCGGTTCATGGTCGCGATGTCTACGGGCGAGTCCATGAACGGCACCGGGTCGTGCGGCGCGGTCGGGGCGTTCGGGCAGATGTGCGTGGCCACGATCACGTCCCCGTCGAGCACGTCGCCCCGGCGCCGCATGTCGAGCAGCTTGGCGGCGGTGGCGAGCGCCGCGACCGCGCCGTCCGCGTCCGAGACCAGGCCGACGGCCTCCGGGCGCGCCCCGACGCCGCCGAGCCGCCCCACCACGCCGAGCGTCCGCGCGGAACCGCCCCGGGCACGGCCCGCCCGGCCCGGTATCCGCACGAGCACGAAGTCCGTCGAGCCGCGCTCGCCGGTGACGGTGGTGACCTCGGCGCCGGAGCCCTCGGGGCCCGCGACGGCGTCGAGGTGGGCGGCGACGCGCTTGCCGTCGACGTCGGGATCGTCGAGCAGATCCACGAGGTCCAGGACGTACTTCAACATGGGCAGTTCTCCTGATCCGCACCGGGGGCGGTGCTCCCAGCAGGTTCGGGATCGACTAGCGTTGTCCGCAACTGTTTCCCGTTATTTGCAATACGGGTCTGAATGGTGAGATGGTGAGATGTGAGGGAGAGGAGCCCGTCATGACCGGTCGCCCGGCCGAACCCGTGGACCGCAGGACACCGGCCGGGGCGCTGCAGACCGTCGACCGCGCCCTGCTGGTGCTGCTGGCGTTCGAGCGCACCCGCCCGGACTGGGGCGTCACCGAGATCGCCGCCGAGTTCGGCTGGGACACCTCGGTCGCCCAGCGTCTGCTGTCCACCCTCGCGGGCCGCGGTTTCCTGGTCTCCGACCCTGCGACCCGCCGCTACCGGATCGGCCCGGCCGCCCTGCGCCTGGGCCGCCTGTGGGAGCGCTCGGGCTCCCTGGAACTGCTCGCGGAACCGGTGCTGCAGGAACTGCGGGCGGCGACCGGTGACACGGTGCTCTTCTGCCTGCCCGACAGCTTCCACATGCGCTGTGTCGCGGCCGTCGAGGGCGAGGAGGGGCCGCTGCGCTACTACCCGCTGGTCGGCGAGCTGTACCCGGCGCACGCGGGGGCCACCAGCAAGTCGTTCTACGCCTTCCTGCCCGACGAGCAGCGCCACCGGCTCTTCCGCGGGCGCCCGATGGCGCGCTTCACCGAGCGCACGGTCACCGACCCCGACCAGCTGGAGCGCGAGTTCCGCACCGTGCGCGCGCAGGGCTACGCGTGGACGGTCGGCGAGTACGACGCGGGCATCGGCACGGTCGCCATGCCGGTGTTCCTCGGCTCGGAGCCCTACGGCAGCCTCAGTCTCGGCGCCGCCAAGGAGCGCTTCCCCGAGGGGCCCGAGGACCGGCTCGAGGTGCTGCGCCGCGCCGCCCGGCTGCTGGAGCAGCGCCTGACGCATCCGCCCCAGCACCACCGGCGTCCGCGTCCACCCCGCACGTCCCCCACCGCCTGACCCCACCGGCCCATCTGATCCACCCGATCCACCCGTCTGCGAGGACCGACCCCGTGAATCTGCTGCTCCTGTCCAACTCCACCCAGCACGGCCGCGGCTACCTGGAACACGCCCTCGACACCGTGACCGGCTTCCTGCCCGCCGGGGCCCGGCTGGCCTTCGTCCCGTACGCGCTGGCCGACCACGACGCCTACACCGCCCGGGTCCGCGGCGCGCTCTCCGGCGCCGGGATCGAGGTGCGGGGCGTGCACGAGGGCGGCGACCCGCTCGCGCGGCTCGGTGAGGCGGACGCCGTGTTCGTCGGCGGCGGCAACTCCTTCCGGCTGCTCACCGCGCTGTACCGCACGGGGCTGCGGGAGGCGCTGGTCGAGGCGGTGAGCGGCGGGCTGCCGTACATGGGGGCCAGCGCCGGGACCAACATGGCGGCGCCCTCGCTGCGCACCACCAACGACATGCCGATCGTCGAGCCGCCGTCCTTCCAGACGCTCGGTCTCGTCCCGTTCCAGATCAATCCGCACTACCTCGACCCGGACCCCGGCTCGACGCACAAGGGCGAGACCCGCGAGCAGCGGCTCACGGAGTTCCTGGAGGAGAACGACGTGCCCGTGCTGGGCCTGCGGGAGGGGTCCTGGCTGCGGGTCGAGGGCGTCAGGGCCGTGCTCGGCGGCGAGCGCGACGCCCGGCTGTTCCGGCGGGGCACGGCGCCGCGCGAGCTGGCGGTGGGTTCGGACCTGTCCGAACTCCTGCGCGTGCGGGCGGAGTTCGACACCCGCGCCTGAGTACGACGGCGCCGGAGGTCCGTGCGGATCTCCGGCGTCGCATGGGCGGGTGGGTCAGCGCCTGATCTCCTTGATCTTGAGCATGCGCGTGATGACCTTGTCCAGCTCCTCGTCGTCGAAGACCTTCTTCCAGTCCTCGCGCACGATGGACTCACGGCCGTAGTCCATGGCGATCAGGCAGGCGTCCGAGAAGGGGTTGGAGCCCTTCAGGGTGTTGGCGAGGGCGACCTGGGTGTGGCCGAGCAGCATCGCGCGGGCCGCCTTCTCGGGGACGCCGACGGTGTGGACCGTCTCGTGCAGGGCCTCGGTGAGCAGGGCGCCGACCATGCAGGCGATGGTCTCCACGAGGGTCGGCTCAAGGACGGCGAGCTGCTTGACGGTGACCCAGTGGACGTCGACGACCGGGGCGTACATGACGCGGATGACGGAGTCGGCCAGCTCCTGCTTCGCCGCGTCCCCGCCCTCGTAGGCGGCGACGACCTCCTGCGGGGCGGCGATTCCGCCGAAGGTGTCCTGCCACTCCTCCTTGGTGGTGCGCTCCAGGAACACCGAGGGGTGGCAGGGGTGGGCGCAGGCGTAGTGGATGTCCTCGCGGGTGAAGAGCAGTCCGGCGTAGGCGGCGGCCGGGTCGAGGGTCAGGACGACGGTACCCGGCTTCATGAGCGGCACGAGTTCCTCGGAGACCTTGCCGAGCACCACGTCGGGCACGGCGAGGACGACGACGTCCGCCTCGGCCGCGGCGGCGGCCGACTCGGTCAGTTCACGGCCGAGGGCGCGGATCAGCTCCTGCCCCTTGGGCGAGGCCTCGCTGAAGAGCACCCGGAAGTCGCTCTCGACCAGGTTGTTGGAGACACGCTGGCCCATCTTGCCGGCGGCCCCGATGACGGCGACGGTCTGCACGGCGGCGCGGGTCTGGATCTCGGTGGCCATTACTTGCTCCTCAGGAGGGTGTTGATGCTGTGCTGCGTCCACTGGTGTTCGAGCCGGGCGGTGGCGTCGTAGCCCTCCTCCTGCCACGGGAGCCAGTGCTCCACGATCTGGTTGATGCCGCGCTCCTCGGGACGTGCGGCGGCGATCATGCCGTCGTAGTCGAGGAGGCCCTCGCCGAGCGGGCAGCCCGCGTAGGTGAAGCCGACCCAGCCGTCGCGGCGGGAGAAGGCGAAGTCCTTGACGTGGATGTTGACCGTGTACGGCGCGGCGGCTGCCACGACGTCGGCGGGGCGTTCCAGCCGGGCGACGCTGTTGCCCGGGTCGAGAACGATGCCGAGGTGCGGGTCGTCGACCGCGCGTACGACGTTCACCAGGTCGTCGGTGGCGACCTGCTCGTAGGTCTCCAGGCCGAGGGTGACGCCCGCGTCGGCGTAGCGCGGCACGGCCTCCTTCAGGAGGGTCACCGCCTCGGTGGTGTCCGGGCGGTGGTCAGCCGTGTTGAGCATGGAGCGGACCAGGGGCACGCCCAGGTCGCCCGCCATGTCGAGGTACTTCAGCAGGTGCTGGGGGCGGATGCCCCGAGTGCCGAGTTCCAGGGTCAGGCCGAGGTCTTCGGCAGTGGCGCGGAGGTCGGCGAGTCGCGCGCGGTCGTAGGACTCGATGGGCGCGTAGTCGCAGATCTGGAAGACCTGGCCGCCGAGTCCGGCCGTGTCCCGGAGCATCTCCGGCAGGCTCATGGGCTCGGGGGCACGGGTCGACAGGCGCCAGAAGTAGGCGTAGGTGCTGATGCCGTAGGCCATCACGCCACCCCCGCCGGGGACGGGGAGCGGATCTCGTCGAGGACGGCCTCGACGTTGGCCGGGTCGTGGGCGAAGCGGCCGAGGAACAGGCCCTCGGCGGTGCCGGCCAGGCGGGTCAGCAGGCCGGGGCCCGCGCTGCCGCCGTAGATGACGGTGGAACCGGCGTGCCGGGGATGGGCGTCGAGCCAGCCGCGCAGGGCGGTGCACACAGCCGCAATGTGGTCGGCGCAGGCGGGCTCGGGGGCTCCGATGGCCCACTGCGGCTCGTAGGCGAGGACGACCGCGCCCCGCAGCCCGCTGAGCAGGCGCTCGACCTCGGCGACCGTGCGGGAGGCGGCGTCGGCCGGATCGGCCTCGTCGCGTTCGCCGACGCACAGGACTGGGGTGAGGCCGTTGCGCAGGGCGGCGGCGGTCTTGGCGGCGACGACGGTGTCGCCCTCGCCGTACAGGCGGCGGCGCTCGGCGTGGCCGACCTCGGCGTAGCGGCAGCCGATCTCCTTGAGGACGGGGCCGCCGACCTCGCCGGTGTAGGGGCCGCTGTCCTCGGTGGCTATGTCCTGGGCGCCGAGGGCGATGCCGTAGGGGGCGAGGATGCCGGTGGCGGGGACCAAGGCCGGGAAGGCGGGCAGGACGAAGACGCGGGTGGCGCCGGAGGTGACGGCGGGGTGGCGTTCGGCGAGGGCGGCGATCCGGCGGGACCAGTTGAGCGTCTGGTGGTGGCCGAAGTACATCTTGAGGCTCACCCCCAGCAGCACGGGTGCCGGTGCGGGGGCGGGCATCAGGCGGCCGCCCCGTCGTCGGCCGGGCTCGCGTCGACGGCGCTCTCGTAGTCGCTCATCAGCTGGACCTTGGCGGCCGACGCCGAGCCTTCGTCGAAGCGGTAGGTGAGCCACTCGGCGGCCAGGCGGCGGGCGAGTTCGAGGCCGACGACGCGCTGGCCGAAGGTGAGCACCTGGGCGTTGTTGGAGAGGATCGCCCGCTCGACGGAGAAGGAGTCGTGGGCGGTGACGGCGCGGATGCCCTTGACCTTGTTGGCGGCGATGGCGACGCCGAGGCCGGTGCCGCACACCAGCAGGGCACGGTCGGCCTCGCCGCGGGCGACCATCTCGGCGGCGGCGATGGCCACCTTCGGGTAGGCGGTGTGGCCGTCGGCGTCGACGCCGACGTCGGTGACCTCGGCGACCAGGGCACTGCCGCGCAGGTCCTGCTTGAGGGCTTCCTTGTACTGGTGGCCGGCGTCGTCGGAGCCGACGACGATACGGAGCTTGTCGGTCATGGCGGCTTTCCTCAGTGGTCGAGCAGTGCGCCGTGGACGGCGCGGGTGATCAGGGCGAGTGAGTGGGCCCCCGCGTCGGGGGTCCCGAGGGATTTCTCGGCGTGCGGGCGGGCCCGCCCCCTGCGGGGCAGCAGGTCCGCGGTCGCGGCGGCGGCCGCGGCGGCGCCGGCGGCGGCCCGGTCCCAGGCTTCGGTGAGGCTCAGCCCCTCGGCCGTGCCGGCGGTCAGCGCGTCGGCGAAGGGGACGAGGACGTCGACCATGGTCTTGTCGCCGACCTCGGCCCCGCCCAGCCCGCGCACGGCGGTCGAGGCCGCCTCGACCCCTTCGGCGACCCGGGCGGCGTCCGGGGCGTCCCGGTCGCCAAGGGCCGTGCCCAGCGAGCGCAGGATGCTCCCCCACAGGGCACCGGAGGTACCGCCCGCCTTGTCGGCCCAGGCGTCGGCAGCGCGGGTGAGGACGGTACCGGCGCCCGCGCCGAGCCCGTGGGCGTCGGCGGCGGCACGGTGGGCAGCGGTGGAGCCGCGCCGCATGCCGATGCCGTGGTCGCCGTCGCCGGCCACGGCGTCGATGCGGCCGAGTTCGTCGGCGTGGGCGTCGACGATGCGGGCCACCGCCTCCAGCGCGGCCAGCACGGTGGCTGCGGCCCGGCGGGAGTCGTCGGAGGCCACGGGTACGGCGGTGTCCTGGGCGACGGCGGTCACGGGCGCCGGGTCCTGGTCCGGCTCCGGTGCGTCGAGGGCGCCCTTGCGGTAGGCGGGCGTGTCGGCCGGGGCCCGCCACAGCTCCTCCAGCCCGTCGTCCAGCCAGGTCAGGGTCAGCGAGACACCGGCCATGTCGAAGCTGGTGACCAGTTCGCCCACCTCGGGATCGACGATCTCCACACCGGCTGCGCCGAGCAGGGCCGCGACCTTGCGGTAGACGACGAACAGTTCCTCGTACTTGACCGAGCCGAGCCCGTTGAGGATGACCGCGGCGCACCGGCCCGCCGGGGCGAAGACGTCCGGGGGGAGTTCCTTCAGCAGGGTGTCGACCAGCAACCGGGCCGCCTCGTCGGCGGTGGGCAGGGCCTCCTCCCCGATGCCGGGCTCGCCGTGGATGCCGAGGCCGACGGCCATGCGGGCCTCGGGGACGGTGAACAGGGGGTGATCGGCGCCGGGGAGGGTGCAACCGGAGAAGGCGATGCCGAAGGAACGCGTGCGGGCGCCCGCTCGTTCGGCGACGCGCAGCACTTCCTCCAAGGACAGGCCCTGCTCGGCCGCGGCGGCCGCCGCTTTGAAGACGGGCAGGTCACCGGCGATGCCGCGGCGCTTGGCGGACTCGTCGGGACCCGCGCTGGAGATGTCGTCCGCGACGGCGAACGTCCGGGTCTCGATACCGTCGGCGGCGAGTCGCTCGGCGGCCTGTCCGAAGTGCAGGACGTCACCGGCGTAGTTGCCGTACATCAGCAGGACTCCCCCGCCCCCGTTCGCGGCAGTGGCCACGGAGTGGATCTGCCGGGCCGACGGCGAGGCGAAGACGTTGCCGACGGCGGCGCCGTGCGCCAGACCGCGGCCGACCAGTCCGGAGAACGCGGGGTAGTGGCCCGAGCCGCCGCCGATCACCACGGCGACCTGGCCGGCCGGGGTGGCGGTGGCCCGGACGACGCCGCCGGGGACCGGCCGGACCCAGCGCCGGTGGGCGGCGGTGAAGCCCTCCAGCGCCTCGTCGGCGAAGGCGGCCGGGTCGTTGAACAGGCGGGTCATCGCAGGGCCTCCTCGGCCTGGGGTTCAGGAGCGTGGGCCGGTTCGCCGGTGCGGTTGCGGGCGGCGAGCAGGATCATCAGCGCGGCGGACAGCAGCATGAAGAACCCGACGAGGTAGAGCGGCAGGTAGTAGGCGCCGCTCCAGTCCTTGAGCCAGCCGGTGATGTAGCTGGAGGCGAACCCGGCGACGTTGCCCGCGGTATTGATCAGGGCGATGCCGGCCGCGGCGGCGGCGCCGGTCAGGAAGCGCGACGGCACCGACCAGAAGACGGGCAGCGCGGCGAAGATGGCGCAGGCGGTCACAGTGATCACGGCGACGGTGGCGGTCGGCGAGCCCATGTAGAGGGCGAGGGGGATGGACACACCGCCGACGACGGCAGGGCCTGCCACGTGCCAGGTGCGGGTGCCGTGGCGGGTGGCGTGCCGAGTCCAGAAGAAGAGGACGACGGCAGCGGGCAGGTACGGGATCGCGGTGATCCAGGCCTTGTCCATGACGCTGAACGTGGTGTCGTACTGGTCCTGGAAGCCGTTGATGATGGTCGGCAGGAAGAAGGCGAGGGCGTACAGGCCGTAGACGAAGCCGAAGTAGACGGCGGCGAGGGTCCAGACGCGTCCGCTGCTGAAGGCCTTCCTGAGGTCGCCCTTGGCGTGCTTGCCCTCGTGGCCGGTCTTCCGGGCGTTCTCCGCGGCGAGTTCGGTGGTCAGCCAGTCACGCTCGGCGGGGGTGAGCCACTTGGCGTCGGCGGGCTTGTCGATCAGGTAGAACCAGGCGACGACGCCGAGGACGATCGCGGGCAGCGAGACGAACAGGAACATCACCCGCCAGCCCTCGAGGCCGAAGAGTCCGTGCCGACCGATCAGCCAGCCCGCCAGCGGGGCACCGAAGACCGTGGTCAGCGGCTGGGCGAGGTAGAACAGGCCGAGGATCTTGGTGCGGTGGCGGGAGGGCACCCACTGGCTCAGGAAGAGGATCGCGCCGGGGAAGAACCCGGCCTCCGCGACGCCGAGGAGGAAGCGCAGCGTGTAGAGCTGGCCGCTGCTACTGACCCAGGTGAACAGCAGGGAGACGATGCCCCAGGTCACCATGATCCTGGCCAGCCAGCGGCGGGCCCCGAAGCGGTGCAGGGCCATGTTGCTCGGGACCTCGAGCACGATGTAGCCGAGGAAGAAGATCCCGGACGCGAAGCCGAACTGGGCAGCGGTCAGGGCGAGGTCCTGTCCCATACCGTTCGGTTCGGCGAACGAGACGGCCGTGCGGTCCAGGTAGTTCACGAAGAACATCAGCGCCACGAAGGGGACGAGGCGGACTGAGACCTTCTTGATGGCAGTTCTCTCGACTGCCGCGGATGGCGCTTGGGCACCCATGGGCGACTCCTCGGCTCGCCCGGACAACTCCGTCCGGGGTGGGTCACTCCGGGTGGTCCGCCACAGGGGCGGCCGACCGGTTCGTGTTCACGCTAAGCCTCCGGATCAAATTGGTCACCAATTTACCAGTGTGGTGAGCGTCATAGCTCTCCGAGCACCCCAACTCTTGACAAACCACACCCGAGAGAGCGATGAACTGCCTGGTCAGCGGAGTGAGTACGGCATCTGGTTGACTGGTGACCGTGACCAGTCAGCCTGATCAGCACAGCTCCGCCGACGCGCCCGACCTCGCGCGGCTGCTGCGCCCCGTGGTGCGCGAGTCGTCCGTCAGCGAGGTCGCCAAGCGGCTCCTCGACCACCTCTCGGCCGGTGACATCCGGCCCGGCACCCGGCTGCCCGCCGAGCGGCAGCTGGCCGAGGCCCTGGGGGTGGCGCGGTCCAGCGTGCGCGGCGCCCTGTCGGCCCTGGACGTCCTCGGGATCATCGAGATCCGTCCCGGCTCCGGCTCCTACGTCCGCGAAGGCACCTCGGAGTTCCTGCCCCGGGCGATCAACTGGGGCCTGATGCTGGGCCAGCGGCGCACACAGGACCTGGTCGAGGTCCGCACGTACATGGAGGGCGTCTCGGCCCGGCTCGCGGCGGAGCGCGCCACCGACGCGGACGTGGCCAGGCTGGAGGAGCACCTCCAGCACATGCGCGACGCGGGCGGGGACGTCACGGCGTTCATCGACGCCGACATCGCCTTTCACCTGGAGACGGCCCGCATCGCCCGCAACACCGTGCTCAGCGACATCCTGCACAGCATCCGGGCGCTGCTCCAGGTCTGGATGGAGCGCGTCAGCGACATCGAGGGGACCGTCGGCGGCACGCTGTGCGAGCACGACGCGGTACTCCAGGCCATCCGCGCACGGGACCCGGAGGCCGCGGACCGGGCGATGGCCGAGCACATGCGGATGGCCAGCGCACGGCTGCGCGCCTCGGTGGACGGCGTGGCCTGACCCGGTGACGACCGGACCGCCGCGCGGTCTGTCGAAGGTGGCGCGTCGTCAATAGCCTGGGGCGGCCATGCCGTTGTCGATCGAGGAGTCCCATGTCCACCGCGCAGCAGGTCCCCGACATCCTCTCCCCCGAGTTCGCGGCGAACCCGTATCCGGTCTACCGGATGATGCGGGACAGCGCTCCCCTCATCCGGCACGAGGCCACCCAGAGCTGGATCGTCTCGCGCTACGAGGACGTGGAGCGCGTCTTCAAGGACCGCGGCGGGCAGTTCACGACGGAGAACTACGACTGGCAGATCGAGCCCGTGCACGGCAGGACGATCCTCCAGCTGAGCGGCCGGGAGCACGCGGTCCGGCGCGCCCTGGTCGCCCCGGCCTTCCGCGGGGCCGACCTCCAGGAGCGGTTCCTGCCGGTGATCGAGCGCAACTCCCGTGAACTGATCGACGCGTTCCGGCACACCGGCCGGGCGGATCTGGTCGCCGACTACGCGACCCGGTTCCCCGTCAACGTCATCGCCGACATGCTGGGCCTGGACAAGGCCGACCACGACCGGTTCCACGGCTGGTACACGTCGGTCATCGCCTTCCTCGGCAACCTCTCCGGCGACCCCGCGGTCGCGGCGGCCGGTGCGCGCACCCGGGTGGAGTTCGCCGAGTACATGTTCCCGGTCATCCGGGAGCGGCGCGAGAAGCCGGGCGACGACCTGCTGTCCACGCTGTGCGCCGCCGAGGTGGACGGGGTCCGGATGAGCGACGAGGACATCAAGGCGTTCTGCAGTCTGCTGCTCGCGGCGGGCGGCGAGACCACCGACAAGGCGATCGCCGGCATCTTCGCCAACCTGCTGGCCCACCCGGAGCAGTTGGCGGCCGTCCGCGAGGACCGGAGCCTGATTCCCCGCGCCTTCGCCGAAACGCTGCGCTACACCCCGCCGGTCCACATGATCATGCGCCAGACGGCGACGGACGTCACGCTCAGCGGCGGCACGATACCCGCCGGTGCCACCGTCACCTGCCTGATAGGGGCCGCCAACCGGGACGAGAGCCGCTACCGGGACCCGGACCGCTTCGACATCATGCGCGACGACCTGACCACGACGACCGCCTTCTCGGCCGCGGCCGACCACCTCGCCTTCGCGCTCGGCCGGCACTTCTGCGTCGGGGCGCTGCTGGCGAAGGCCGAGGTGGAGACCGGGGTCGGACAACTGCTGGACGCCATGCCCGACCTGCGGACGGAGGACGGCTTCGAGGTGGTGGAACGGGGCGTGTTCACCCGGGGCCCGCAGTCGCTGCCGGTGCGCTTCACCCCCGCGGCCTGAGCAACGGCACGGCCGTCAGGCCACGACGGGGGTGAAGAGCGTGGGCAGGGCGGTCAGGCCGCGCATCCAGATGGACGGTCGCCAGGCCAACTCCTCGGGCTCGACCGCGAGTACGAGGTCGGGGAGCCGTTCCAGCAGGGTCTCGACCGCGGTGCGGGCGATGACGTCGGCGAGCAGGGGTGCCGGGTACGGGCACCGGTGCTCGCCGTTGCTGAAGGACAGGTGCGCGGAGTTCTCGGCGCCGACATGTGCCTCGGGCCAGAGCTGCGGGTCGGTGTTGGCCGCGGCGAGGCCGAGCACGAGGCAGTCACCGGCCCGGATCTGCCGGCCGCCCAGCTGGGTGTCGTTGACGGCCCAGCGGCCGATGAAGTTCTGCGTGGGGGTGTCCAGCCACAGCACCTCGTTGAGGGCCTCCCCCACGCTGAGGCGGCCGCCGGAGACGTTCAGGGCGAAGCGCTCGTCGGTGAGCAGCAGCCGCAGGGTGTTGCCGATCCAGTTGGCGGTGGGCTGCTGGGCGGCGGCGATGACGGAGATCAGATCCTGGACGACCTCCTCGTCGGTCAGTCCCGCGGGGTGGGTCAGCATGCGGGAGGTGACGTCGGGTCCTGGCCGCTCGCGCTTGTGGCGGACCAGGTGGTGGATGCGCTCGCCCACGCGCGTGTACGCGGCGACCGGGTCGTCGCCCTCGGCCGCGTCGAGGGAGACGCGCAGGTCCTCGACGAGCTGCCGGGTCTCGGCGCCGGTGTGCGGCATCCCGCACATACGCACGGCGGCGCGCATCGGCAGGGGGTGCGCGTAGCCGCTCATCAGCTCGGCCCGGCCGCTGCCGGCGAAGGCGGCGATGAGCCGGCCGGCGAGCTGCCGGCAGTCCCGGGCCAGCTCGAACTGGTCGATGCCGGCCAGCGCCTGGGTGATGACCCCGGCCCGCCGCCGGTGCTCCTCGCCCTCGGCGAACAGGACCGACGGCTGATGGCCGACGTAGGGCAGCAGGGGCCAGTCGCGCGGGATGCTCCCCCACTGGTTCCATCGGCGCGAGTCCCGGGCGAACAGCTCGTCGTGGCTGGTCACATAGCTGACCTCCGGGTAGCCGAGGACCAGCCAGGCGGGGATGCCACCGTCGAGGAGCACGGGGGCGACGGCGCCGTGTCGGGCCCGCAGCCCCCGGTACAGGTCCGACGGCGTCTGCTGGTACTCCAGTCCGGCCAGCGGCACGGCGTCCGGGTGCGCGGGGCAGCCCGGTGCGGCGACGGGGTGGGGTGACGGGTCGATGTCGGTCACGATGCGCTCTCCTGGGCCAGGGCCAGTTGGTAGAGGTGGTCCACGAGGGTGACCAGCACGTTCTTGCCCGAGGTCCGCACCCGCGCGTCGCAGTCGATCAGCGGCACGTGCTCGGGCAGCGCGAGGGCCAGCCGGATCTCGTCCAGGGAGTGCCGGGCGGTGTCGTCGTCGAAGCGGTTCACGGCCACCACGAAGGGAGTGCGGTGGTTTTCCAGCCGGTCTATCGCGTACCAGGAGTCGTCCATGCGGCGGGTGTCGACCAGGACGACCGCGCCGAGGGTGCCGGAGAACAGCCGGTCCCACAGGAACCAGAAGCGTTCCTGGCCGGGGGCGCCGAACAGGTACAGCACCATGCGGTCGTTGAGACTGATGCGGCCGAAGTCGAAGGCCACGGTCGTGGTGGTCTTGGCCATGACCCCGCCGGTCTCGTCGACGCCGACTCCGGCCTGGGTCATGACCTCTTCGGTGTTCAGCGGCCGGATCTCGCTCACCGAGCGGACGAGGGTGGTCTTTCCGACTCCGAAGCCGCCCACGACGACGATCTTCAGCCCGGTCTCCGCGGCGTCGGTCAGGGGCTTGCGGCCGGAGACCCCGACGGCGCCGGAGGTCGTGGTGGCCCCGGAGGCGGTGGTGGAGCCGGAGGCGGCCGGGTCAGAGGTTGCGGAGCCCATGGAGCACCTCCTGGAGAAGGACGGTATCGGGGTGCGACGCGGCGGTCCGGCCCAGGCGCGGGTGGCGGGCGGTGACGGATCCGGTGGCGAGCAGGTCGCCGAGCAGGATACGGACCACGGTGATCGGCAGGGTCAGCTCGGCGGCGATCTCGACCACGGCCGTGGGGTGCCGGCACAGGTCGAGGATGCGGACGTGTTCCGACTGCATGCCGGCCGACGGCCCGCACTCGGCGACCACCAGGGTGACGAGGTCGAACGAGTCGTCGGCGCGGCTGCGCCCGCCCGTGACCGTGTAGAGCCGGTCGGGTGCGCCGGTGTCCACGGGCCTCCGCGTCACGACGAGCTGCCTCCGGGGACGGCGTGGCGCGGCTCGGCCCGCAGGTGCTCACCGATCTGCTCGACCAGCTCGGTCATCTGGTGGCCCACCACGCCGGGGTCGGCATCCTCCACCGCGACGACGGCCAGGTGCGCGCCCTCGCCCGCCTCCACGATGAACAGCAGCCCCCCGTGGAACTCGGTCATGGAGTGCCGGACGCCGCCGGTTCCGTTGCCGAACTCGACGGAGGCGCCCTGGGCGAGAGCTTGGATGCCCGAGCAGATCGCGGCGAGCTGGTCGGCCCGGTCCTGGGTCAGGTGTTCGGTCCAGCAGAGCTTGAGGCCGTCGCGCGAGAGGACGAGGGCGTGGCGGGTGCCGGGGGTGCGGTCCAGGAGGTTCTGCAGGAGCCAGGTGAGGCTGTTGTCGGTGGTCTGCATGGTGGGTGCGGGGACGGTGGTTCCGGGTACTGCGGTCACCGGCCCGTTCCTCCAATCTCACGAGCGACACGGGCAAGAGGGGCGAGCGGGCCCCGGTACGGGGCCGTGCGGCGCGGTGCGGTTGCGATGCGGGCGCGGTCGGCCGCCTAGGCCGGGGCGGGCGGTTCGGACTCCGGCGCCCCGCCGGCCGCTCCGGACCGGCGTCCGCGATGGAAGGCGCCGAAGCTGGCCCCGGCGTCGCGGGAGGAGGAGGCGGCCGGGTCGACGGGCGGCCGCTGGTGGTCGCGGCGTTCCCGCTCGGCGTCCGCCTCGGCCATCGTGCGGCCCGGGGAGCGCACGGGCAGGCCGCCCGGTGTGGCGGGCGCGGGTCCGGGGTGCGGCGCCGGTTCGGGCAGGCCGGTCCGCTCCGCCGGCCGGGCGTCCGGGACGCGCCGGGTGAACGCCGGGGCCTCTGCGGCCGGGGCGGGGCCGGGGACGGTGGAGGCGCCGCCCCCGCCGAGGGTACGGCCGGTCAGTGGAGGTCCCGGGTCCCGCTGCTGGGCGAGCAGTTGGGGCGGCACCAGGACGACGACGCCCGTGCCGCCGCGCGACGAGGGCCGGTAGCTCACGCCGACGCCGTACTTGGCGGCCAGCCGTCCCACCACGGCGAGGCCGAGGCGCGTGCCCTGCAGCGAGGCGAGGTCGTTCATCCGCCCCGACACCGCCTGTTCGGCGTGGCGCATGGCGGCGTCGGCCATCTTCAGACCGCTGTCCTCGATGGTGACGACGATTCCGGCGGTACGTTCCTCCACGTAGACGTGGACCTCGTCGATGGGCGGCGAGAAGTTGGCGGCGTTGTCCATGAGTTCGGCCAGCAGGTGCATGACGCCCTCGGCCGCGTAGCCGGAGATCGCGGCGTCGGTCGAGCAGTGCATCCGCACCCGCTGATAGGCGGCGATCCGGCCGACGGCGCCGCGCAGGATGCTCTCCATCACGATGGGCCTGTTCCAGGCCCGGCTGGAGCGCCCGCCCATCAGCAGGGCCAGCCGGTCGGTGATGAGGCCGAGCTGCGAGGTGCCGTGGTCCAGGCGCAGCAGGTCTCCGAGGACTTCTTCGCCGTGACGATCCTGCATGTCCCTCAGGTCGGCGAGCATGCTGACGGCCTTGGCCTGGACGCGGCTGAGGGACCTGGCGGCGGCGGCCTGCGCGGCGGCGGTGCGCCGTTCGCTGTGGGCCAGTTCCCGGACGAACAGCTCGGCGCAGGCGCGGGTCTGTGCTCCCCGGGGCCACTCCAGCTCGGCGAGGACGTTCTCCGCCGAGGTGCCGTCCCGCAGTTTCTCCACCGCGGCGGGCAGGGTGCTGTGCGTCAGGTGTTCCAGCTCGGCGGTGACCCGGCGCGTCTCCCGCACCGCCTGCTCCCGCCGGGACTCGGCGTCCGCGGCCTGCCGTACGGCGTCCTGCACCAGGACGGCGAAGCTCTGTACCACCTGACGCAGGTGGGGGCCGGAGGCGGGAGCGGTGTGGGCGACGGCCTCGTCCGCGCCGGTGCCGTCGCGCACTTGCTGCGCGATGCCCGGCAACGCGACGTTGACCAGGTGCACGAGCCCGGCGTTCTCCTGCGCGAGCTGGGCCTTGAGGGCGCTGACCTCCGTCCGCCGGGCCGCCGCGGTCCGGCGCGCCCGTCCGATTAGGTGGGAGCCGAGGACGACGGACACCGCGACGCACAGCCAGGACGTCACGGCGAGGGTGGCGGTCCAGCTCCGGGCGGCCTCGGGAGCGGCCGCCCAGGCGGCACCGGCGGCCGCGGCGGCGGCCGGCAGCACGAGCAGGGCGACGGCTGGGGTGGAGCGGCGGGGTTTCTGCGTCCGGGGCGGGGTGGGGGGTGCAGACACTGACATTCCGCGGTCCCTCGGGTCCTTGAGAGCGGGGAAAGGGCCGGTCGACCTGGGTCGGCCGCGGGCCGGAGCCGTGCCACCGGCGAGTGGTGATCACTCCGGCGGGCTTGCGGCTCATGCTAGTCACCGGGTTGACCGCGCATGCCGGACCAGCGGCGGACCCCACCGAGGAGCGAACTTTCCCGACATCACGCCCATCGAACGCACCGATGTGGTACAGGCGTTCTGCCTGTGGCGGGTGTTCCAAGGGCGGGTGTTCCGGGACCGGACGTTCCGTGGACGGGGCCGGCTGAGCGCGCTCAGTCGCCCAGATGGCGGGCGAGCGCCCGGGCGACCTCCCGTGCGGCGGGTGCCGTCCATCGCCTGCGGTGCCGGGCGAGCCGTACCGGTGTGTCGGGGAAGCCGGGTCCCTCGACCCGGACCAGGCGCCCGCGCCGCAGTTCCTCCGTCACGGTGGTCAGGGGCAGCAGGGTCAGTCCCAGCCCGGCCGCGACGCAGTTGCGCGCCGCGTCCACGCTGCCGAACCTGGTCAGCCGCGGTCTGCCGTCCGGCACCTCGAGCAGTCGGCGGGCCAGCGCGTCGCTGTAGGAGCAGCCCTCTTCCAGCAGGAAGAAGCTCTCCCCCGCAAGCTCCGGCCAGCTCGCCCGCCGCCCCCGGGCGGCCAGCGGGTGTCCGGGGGCGGCGACGAGGACGAGCGGCTCGCGGCCGACCGGCTCGGACGTCACGTCGGGGAAGTCCGTCTCCTCCTCCAGCAGCAGGGCGAGGTCGAGCCGTCCGGACCGCAGCCCCTCCACGGACTCCCGGGTCCCGGCCGCGTACAGGTGGACGTCGACCTCGGGGTGGCTCGTGCGCAGCGCGGCGACCAGTCCCGGCAGGCGGCTCGCGCACAGGGACTCCGGGCTGCCGATCACGACCCGCCCCGACACGGCGCCGGCGTCGTCGCTCGCGGCCCGCAGCCGCGCCACGGCGTCGAGCACCTCCTCGGCCCGTTCCAGGAGCCGGCGGCCGGCGTCCGTGAGCAGTGCGCCGGTGGGCAGGCGGTCGAAGAGCCGCACGCCGAGGTCCTGTTCCAGGGTGCGGATGTGCACGGTGACCGTGGACTGGGCCAGGTGGAGTTCGGCCGCTGCGGCGGTGAAGCCGCCGGTGCGGGCGAGCACGGTGAAGGTCGTCAGCAGCCGGGTGTCCACGGAGCCAGGGTATGCGATTTCGCGATGGTGCTGATCACAAACGATCGTTGGACACGATCGGCCGGCGGCTGGCAGCGTGTCCGCCATGACGACAGAGATCCTGCGCTACTCGGCCTTCACCCACGACCCGGCGGGCGGGAACCGGGCCGGGGTGGTCCTCGACGCCGCCGGGCTGGACGACACGGCCATGCTCGCCGTCGCCGCCGAGGTGGGCTACTCCGAGACCGCCTTCGTCACCGGCGGCGATGTGGAGCGACGGCGGTTCCGGGTCCGCTACTTCAGTCCGCTCGCCGAGGTGGCGTTCTGCGGGCACGCGACAGTCGCGCTGGCCGTCGCCCTCGCGGAGCGGCTGGGCCCCGGCGAGGTCGTCCTCGACACGCCCGCCGGTGAGATCCCGGTGTCCACCGCGGTCGACGGGACCGGAGCGGTGCGGGCCACCCTCACCAGCGTGCCGACGCGTTCGCGCCCGGCTCTCCCCGCCGAACGCGACGCCGCGTTGCGGGCGCTCGGCTGGAGCCCCGCCGACCTGGATCCCGCGCTCCCCGCCCACGTGGCGTTCGGGGGCAACGACCACCTCGTGCTCGCCGCGGTGTCCCGGGCCCGGCTGGCCGACCTCGACTACGACTTCGACGCGCTCGCCGAGGTCATGCGGCGGTACGGCTGGACGACGGTGGACCTGGTGTGGCGCGAGTCGGCGGAGCGCTTCCACGCCCGCAACCCGTTCCCCGTCGGCGGCGTCGTGGAGGACCCGGCGACGGGTGCGGCCGCCGCGGCGTTCGGCGGGTACCTCCGTGAGCTGGGTCTGGTCACCCGGCCGGGCACGATCGCGATCCGCCAGGGCGAGGACATGGGCCGGACCAGCGAGCTGCTGATCGAGGTCAGTCCGCGCGATCCGCGTACCCGGGTCACCGGACAGGCCGTGTCCCTCTCCGGGGCATCGGTCTGAGACCACCCCCAACACCGTCTGGGCGACTGTGGGATGCGGCAGGGCCCGACTGCGGTTCGGATGGGTGCCATGCGCAGACCCATAAGCGTGGCGAAACGCCACTCACGCCTGCTCACCTCAGGCGTCATCCTCGCCGCCCAGTCACTCCTGCTGACCCTGGCCGCCGTTCCGGCCACCGCCTCCGCCGACGACACCCGGACGCCCGCTCGTGGCACCGCCCACATGGGCACCGGTGTCCTCGCCCACGAAGGGGTCCAGGGTCACCCCGTCGGCACCCGCGTCGCCCAGACCGAGGGGGTGGACGTCTCCAGCCACCAGGGCAACGTCGCCTGGTCGACCCTCTGGAAGAGCGGCGTGAAGTGGGCCTATGTGAAGGCCACCGAGGGGACCTCCTACCGGAACCCCTACTTCGCCCAGCAGTACGGCGGTTCGTACGACGTCGGCATGATCCGCGGCGCGTACCACTTCGCGACCCCGGACACCGCCGGCGGTGCCGCCCAGGCCGACTACTTCGTCGAGCACGGCGGCGCGTGGTCCAAGGACGGCAAGACGCTGCCGGGTGTCCTGGACATCGAGTACAACCCGTACGGGGCCACCTGCTACGGACGGACGCACAGTCAGATGGTGAGCTGGATCCGGGCCTTCCTGGACCGGTACAAGCAGCGCACCGGCCGCCATGCCGCCATCTACACCTCCACCAACTGGTGGACGCAGTGCACCGGGAACTACAGCGGTTTCGGCGCGAGCAACCCGTTGTGGGTCGCCCGGTACGCCTCGACCGTGGGGACGCTCCCGGCCGGCTGGGACTTCCACACGATGTGGCAGTACACCTCGTCCGGACCGACCGTCGGGGACCACGACAAGTTCAACGGGTCACTGGACCGCGTCAAGGCCCTCGCCAAGGGCTGACACGGTCCGCCCTCGCCGGCCGCCGGGTTCAGCGGCCGGCGAGGGGACCCAGGATGTCGGCGACCTGCTCGCGCACCACGTCCCTGGCCCCGGCCGGGAGGGCGCCGATGTCCGTCCGCTCCAGGGCGTCGAGGGTCTCGTCGGGGCCCGCGTCGCACCCGGCGCTCTCGCTGAGCACGTCGTAGCCCTCGCGGACGGCGACGCGCAGCAGGTGCCCGCCCTCGCCGTCGACGTGCACGGCGGTGGCGACCACCAGGGGCGGCGGGCCGCCGGCTTCGGCGGGCTGCTTGCGGTAGCCGCTGGCCACCGGCGTACGCCAGCGCAGGCCGAGCAGCAGGTGACGCTTCGCCACGACCTCGGCCAGATCGGTCTCGTAGGGCCGGTCCGGGCCCAGCACCGTGGCGCGGGCGTCCAGCACGAGGGCCGCGGGCAACAGGCAGCGCAGGCTGCTGCCGACCAGGTTTCCGCCGACCGTGGCCGTCCGGCGCACGGCTCCGGTGCCGACCGAGCCCGCCGCCCGGCGCAGTACCTCCGGCACCCGGTCGTCGATGCGGTGCAGCACCACGGCCGCGCCCAGCGACTCGGGTTCGACGACGGTCGCCTCCGGCAGCCCGCGCAGCGACATGGCCAGGTCCGGGAAGCCGTCGCGTTGCCAGGTGGCCCAGACGAGGGTGGCCCCGCCGACGGGCACCGCGCCCTGCGCCATGCACTCCTGCGCTTCGGTCACGGTCGTGGGCTGACGCAACAGCATGGCGATCGACCTGCTTCCCGGGAGTCGGCGGCCGGACGACACCGCGTCTTCCGCCGGGTGATCAGGGTCACTGGGATTGTCCGCACCGCGCAGGGGGCGCGTACAGGGCTCACTCGTTTCTCGCGTGCGCCCTCCGCGCGCCATGGGGGATGCGCAGGCTCGGCTGCCGCCTCACGGGCCGAGCAGCGCCTCGGCCAGTTCGGCGCCCAGTCGCTCGCCGTCCTTGCGGACCAGTTCGGGGACCTGTGCGTTCCATGCCGCCGCCGCGCGCTCCAGGGCTTCGGCGCAGGTCCGCCGGGCGCGACGCCCCAGCACCGCCGTGGCGAGCGGCAGGAGCGGGCGGGCGACGGAGCGGCCCCTGACCCGTGCCCGCACGGTCACCCGCCAGCGTCCGTCCGGGGCGGGGCACGGTACGACCGTCACCGAGACGCGGGCCAGCGCGTGCGTCAGGGTCCCGCTCAGGGGGGCGCGGGACGGGTGGCGGCCATGGCTCGTCGCCTGCCACCACGTGCCGAGGTCGAGGCGCAGCCGTCCGGTGCCGCCGAGGTACTTCGCCCGCTCGCCGCCCGACCGCAGCGTCGCCGACAGCCACGCCTGCCGGGGCCGTCCGGCGCTCGTGAGCCCGAGGGCGCAGTCCAGCCGGGCGGGACGGTCCGGGGCGTCGTCGAGGGTGACGACCTCCAGCGCCGTCTCCCGGCGGCGGTCCCAGGAGAGAACGGTGAGCCACTGGTCCGCGTCCGGTCGCCCGCCCTCCTCGCGCACGGGCCGGTACTGCGCGCCCGGCCCCAGATGCCGTCCCCGCGCCAGTACCAGGCCGGGCAGCGGACGTCCGTCGGGCAGCCGCAGCCGCCCTCCCTCGACGGCCGTGCCCTGCGCCAGGTCGTACAGCGCGGCTACGCACGACTCCAACCAGCGACGGGGTACGGGGACGAGGGTCACGGTGTGCTGGAAACGGGCCATGCGGCGAGGATGGCCGCCCGGAGGGGGCCGCGTCATGAGGGCGGCCGGGCAGTGAGGGGGCGGCGTCGGCTGCCGGTTCCCGGGGTTCCTTCCGGTGCGGGCGGCGTCAGCGCCCGTCCGCCTCCGGACGCCGCGCGACGAAGACGAACTCCCGCCCCGCGCGGTCGGGGGCCCCGCGCACCTCCCGAACGGCGTAGCCCTGTTCGGCCAGGTCGGCCGCCACCTCCTCCCGCTCCCGGAAGCGCAGCGTCGAGTCGGAGGTCAGCACGTCGCCGTCCGCGCCGAAGACGTAGGTCCAACGGAAGCTGACCAGCGGACCGCTGACGTCCAGCAGCCGGCACCAGCTCTCGACGGTGCCCGTACCGGGGACCTCCGCGACCTGGTGGGTGTGCTCGCGGGTCCACTCCTCCCAGGCGCGCCGGGCGGGGTCCCGGGTCTCGAACACCAGGTGGCCGCCGGGCCGCAGCGCCTCGTACGCGCCGCGCAGTGTGCCCTGCCAGGAGGACCGGTCGGTGATCGCCTGGGCGACGTTCGCCGTCATGGTCGCGAGGTCGACGCGCAGCGGTGGGAGCGAGGTGGCGTCGCCCTCGATCCAGCGCACCCGGTCGGCGCCCGGTCTGCCGCGGGCCACGTCGAGACTGGCCCCGGCGGGGTCGACACCGACGACGTCGAGGCCGCGGTCGGCCAGCAGCAGGGCGAAGACCCCGGTTCCGCAGCCGATGTCCAGCACGCTCCGGGCACCGAACTCGTCGGCCATGCGCAGATACGGGACGAGGTCGCCGCGGTCGGTGTCGAACACGTCGTGGAGCGCGGCGAGCCGCGGATGCCGGAAGCACTCGTCAGCCATACGGCCGACGGTAGCGTGACTCCCGCCGGGGAACACGGGTGGGCATGCGCGCACTCGTGATCAACTGCACCCTCAAACCTTCCCCCCAGCCGTCGAACACCGAGGCACTCGCCGCCACGGTCATCGCGGCGCTCAAGGGCCACGGGGCGGAGGTGGACGTCGTACGGGCCGTCGACCTGAACCTGAAACCGGGGGTCGAGACCGACATGGGCGACGGGGACGACTGGCCGGGCGTGCACGAGAAGCTGCTGGCCGCCCAGATCCTGGTCATCGCGTCGCCGACCTGGCTCGGCCGCCCCTCCTCCGTCGCCCAGCGGGTCCTGGAACGCATGGACGCCATGCTCGGTGAGACCGACGACGAGGACCGCCCGGTCGCCTACAACCGGGTCGCCGGCGTCCTGGTCACCGGGAACGAGGACGGCGCCCACCACGTCATCAGCGAGATCAGCGGCGGGCTCGCGGACCTCGGCTACACCATCCCCGGCCAGGCCTGGACCTACTGGCACCTCGGTCCCGGCCCGGGTCCGGACTTCCTCGACGACGACCGCGGCCACGACTGGTCGGTCTCCACCGGCCGGGCCATGGCGTCCAACCTGGTGCACGCGGCGCGCGCGCTCGGCGCGATGCCGCTGCCCGCCCCGCCCTCCTGATCCGGAAGCCGCCCGCGCATGTCTGCCGGAGCCGATACGGGGCATTCGTGCACGAGCAATGACGTACGAAACGCATGAGGAGCTGAGGTCCGCCATGACGCACGACCTGACCCCGAAGTACACGGTCCCCGGCATCGAGCGCGAGGCCGCCGGACGGCTCATCGGTGTGCTGCGGCTGCGCCTGCACGCCCTCAACGACCTGCACCTGACCCTCAAGCACGTGCACTGGAACGTGGTGGGTCCGCACTTCATCGCGGTCCACGAGATGATCGACCCCCAGGTCGACCAGGTGCGCGACATGGCCGACGACGTCGCCGAGCGCATCGCCGCGCTCGGCGGGGTGGCCCAGGGCACGCCCGGGGCGCTGGTGGCCGAGCGCAAGTGGGACGACTACTCCATCGGACGGGCGGACGCCATCGCCCATCTCGGCGCGCTCGACGTGGTGTACACCGGCGTGGTCGAGGGGATGCGCGCCGCGATCGAGGAGGCCGGCAAGATCGACACGGCCACGGAGGACCTCCTGATCGGCCAGCTCAGGGATCTGGAGCAGTTCCAGTGGTTCGTGCGGGCCCACCTGGAGAGCGCCGGCGGCGCCCTTGCCACGGGCAGCGCGACGTCCGAGACCGAGGCGGCGGCACGCGGCGCGGAAATCGCGTAGCCGGACCGCCCGGACCCGCACGGCGGTGTCCCGGCCGCGCGGCCGGGACACCGCACGCGGAGTCAGCGCCGGCCGAGGCGGCGTTCGCCGCGGCTGCCCTGCTCGTAGGGCAGGTGGTAGTGGGCGAAGACCGCGCCCTCGTCCTCGGCCGCCAGCTCACCGTCCGGGTCGATCCCGGGCGCGTCCTTCACCAGCGACTTGTCGTAGGTCACCTTCAGGTAGGACGGTGCGACGGTGGCCTTGTCCACCGGCACGAAGACGAGCCGCCGACGGGTCGGCAGGCCGACCGTGACCGTGGCGAACGCGGGCCGGTCGGTGAGGGTGTCGAAATAGATGGACTCCAGGGTCCCGATCTTGCGGCCGTCGTAGTCCACGACGTCGAGGCCGCGCCAGTCACGAATGTTTTCGGCTTCAAACATGCCCAGTCTTCCCTTCCGAGGACGCGCTCAGTGTCTTGTTCCCCGCTCCGCCCGGCTGTCGCCCGTACGTCCCCTCACCGGCGTACGGCGCCCGCTCGGGATAGGCTGCCTGGCCGGGAGAGGCGCCCGGGCTCCCTCGGGTGTCCGGTGGAGTTCCGAAGGGGATCGAGTGTGGATGGCACAGGTGCCAAGGGCGGTCCGGCCCGCGCCGGGAACGGTGCCCTGCTGGACGTGGGCCCGTTGCCCGGCCGGCCCGGCATCCGGGCCAGTGGTGAGATCAACGTGAGTACCCGTCTCTCCTGGGAGAACGCCCTCACCGACCTGTCCCGCAGGCACACGGACGTGTCCTACGTGGAACTGTCGGGGGTGCGGTTCGTCGACGTGGCCGGGGTGACGGCACTGGCCGTCACGGCCATGAACCTGCCTGTCGGCCGGGTCGTGGTGGAGCACCCGCCGCCGCAACTGCCGAGGGTGCTGGACCTGTTCTGGCCGTCCCTGCACCGGATCGAGGTGGCGCCCCGATGAGCACGGCAACCACCGACGGAACGTTCGTCCATCCGGCGCTGTTCTACCGCTCGGCAGCCGAGTACACCGACCGGACGGTGGCGTTCGTACGGGAGGGACTGGCCGCGGGCGAACCGGTGGCGGTGGCCGTGCCGGGCCCCAACCTGGAGCTGGTCCGGGCGGGACTCGGCACGGACGCGCGGGACGTCACTTTCCTGGACATGACCGAGGCCGGGCGCAACCCGGGGCGGATCATCCCGGGCGTGCTGCGGGCGTTCGCCGACGCGCACACGCGCGTACGGGTGCGGATCATCGGCGAGCCGGTCTGGGCCGAGCGCAGTGCCGTGGAGTACCCGGCGTGCGCCCAGCACGAGGCGCTGATCAACGCGGCCTTCGTGGACCGTCCCGCGACCATCCTGTGCCCCTACGACGAGACCCGGCTGACCGCGGACGTGCTGGCCGACGCCCTGATCACCCACCCCACGGTCATCACCGAAGGCAGGGAGCGGGTCAGCGAGGGGTACGACTGGCGCGCGGTCGTCGACCGCTACAACGAGCCGCTCGAGCCCGCTCCCGACGCCGATGCCCTGGCCTTCGGGTCCGGGGAACTGCCCGAGGCGCGCCGCTTCGCGGCCGACCGGGCGGCCTCGCTCGGGCTGACCGGGCAGCGGCTGCAGGACGCCGAACTGGCGGTGTCCGAGCTGATCACCAACAGCGTGGTCCACGGTGGCGGCGACGGCACGGTCGCGGTCTGGGCCGAGGCGGGACAGGTGGTGTGCGAGGTCCGCGACGCGGGCCGGCTCACGGATCCGCTCGCCGGCCGGCGGCCTCCGGAGCGCGGGCAGATCGGTGGCCGCGGCCTCCTGCTCGTCCACTACGTCGCCGATCTGGTGCGGGTCCACACGACCGATGAGGGCACCGCGGTCCGCTTCTACCTGGGCGTGTGAGGCACCGTTGCGGACTCCTTTCCGATGGTGCGGCACTCCGCCAGGTGTGCGAGGCCTGACCCGGGGTAGGCGACCGGTCGTCGGCCGACAAGGTGACACGACGACCGATCCACCGGGAGGGCACATCATGATGACGACGACCGCACAGACCACCGAGCACGCCACTACGGGCATGCCGGAGATCGCGGACCCGTCCAAGGTGGCGCCCAGGGACGCGCGGGAGTTGTCGAAGCTGTTCTTCGAGCAGCTGGCGGTCCTGGAGGAGGGCACGCCCGAGTACCAGTACGCGCGCAACACGCTGATCGAGATGAACATGTCCCTGGTCCGCTTCGCGGCCGGCCGGTTCCGCAGCCGCGGGCCGGAGGAGATGGAGGACATCGTCCAGGTCGGCATGATCGGTCTGATCAAGGCCATCGACCGGTTCGAACTGACCCGCGAGGTCGAGTTCACCTCCTTCGCCGTGCCCTACATCGTCGGGGAGATCAAGCGGTTCTTCCGGGACACCTCGTGGGCGGTGCACGTGCCCCGGCGCCTCCAGGAGGCCCGCGTCCAGCTGGCCCGGGCCACCGAGGAGCTGCGCAGCCGGCTGGGCCGCAACCCCACCACCCAGGAGCTGTCGGAGCTGATGAGCCTGCCGGAGGACGAGGTCGTCGAGGCCCGCCTGGCGGCCAACGGCTACAACTCCTCCTCCCTGGACGCGGCCATCAACGGCAGTGAGGACGGCGAGTCGGCGCTCGCGGACTTCATCGGTGCCGACGACGCCGCCCTGGCCCTCGTGGACGACTTCCACGCCCTGGCCCCGATGATCGCCGAGCTGGACGAGCGCGACCGGCAGATCATCCACTGGCGGTTCGTCGAGGAACTCACCCAGAAGGACATCGGCGAGCGCCTCGGCGTCTCCCAGATGCACGTCTCCCGGCTCATCTCCCGCCTGCTGACCCGCCTGCGGGAGGGCATGCTCAGCACCACCTGAGCGGTGGTCCGGTCTCAGGCCGCGGTCGTCTTCTTCTTCCGGCGACCGCGGCTCTTGCTGTCGCCGAGCGCGTCGACGAGTTGCTGGCGGCTCATCTTCGAGCGGCCGGCGATGTCCTGCTCGGTGGCCCGCTGGTAGAGCTCCGCCTTGCTCAGCTCCCGCAGCTCGCCCCGGGCGGGTGCGCTCCGGCGGGAGGGTCCGGTGGCCTTCTTCCGCGGTGTGGCGGCCTTCTTCTGCGGCGCGGACCGCTCCTTGGCGCCCGTGTCATCGCCCGTACCGCCCTTCGCCTGTTCCAGGCTGCCGCGCAGGACCTCCATCAGGTCGACGACGTTGGTGGCCTCGGGCGCCTCCTCGGCGACGGCGATCTCCTCGCCCTCGGCCTTGGCCCGGACCAGCTCGCGGACCTTCTCCTGGTAGGTGTCGCGATAGCGGCCGGGCTCCCAGTCGCCGCTGAGGGCGTCGACGAGACGCAGCGCCATGTCCAGTTCCTTGCCGCGGCCCACCCGGTCCGACGGCAGTTCCGGAAGCTCCTTCACGGGGTCGCGGACCTCGTCGGCCCAGTGCAGCGTCTGGAGCAGCAGGACCCGGTCCTCGGCGCGCAGCGCGGTCAGGTACTGCCGGTTGCGCATGACGAAGGTGGCGACACCCGCCTTGCCGGTCTCGGCGAGGGCGGTGCGCAGGAGTTCGTAGACCTTGAGGTACTCCTTGCCGCGCGGGGCGATGTAGTAGGTGCGGCCGAAGTAGACCGGCTCGATCCGGTCCAGGTCCACGAAGTCGGTGATCTCGAGGGTTCGGGAGCGTCCCGGCGCGATCTCGTCGAGTTCCCCGGGCTCCACGACGACGTACTCGCCCTCGCCCACCTCGTATCCCTTGACGATGTCGTCGGCGGCGACTTCCTTGCCGGTGCGCTCGTTGACGCGCCGGTTGCGTACCCGGTCCGAGGTGCCGCGCTGCAACTGGTGGAAGTGGACCGTGTGGTCCTCGGTCGCCGTGAACAGACCGACGGGCACCGAGACCAGCCCGAAGGTGATCACGCCCGTCCAGATCGCCCGTGCCATGACCGTCCGCTCCGTCCGTCCCGCTCGCACCGCCCGGTCCTGCCACGCTGCCATCCGGCCCACGTCCCCGCGCGCCGGACGGGGCACACGGGTGGGCGGCACGGTGACAGCGCGCGGAACGGCCGCCGTCGTTGTTCCCTGTGAGGTGTGCGGGACGGCGGACGACCCCCGCGGCTCGGCCGTCTCTCCGCCGCACCGTCGTACCACCCCACCACCCCACCGCCGCACCGTCACACCGCCTCACCGTCGAACGAAGCCGAACAGAGGGACGCCCCATGAGCTGTCGTCTGAAGCCGATCACCCGCGAGGAGCATCTGCGCTTCGTCACGACCCGGCCTTCCGTGAGCCACCTCCAAGTCCCCTCCTGGGGTGACGTGAAGCCGGACTGGCGGGCGGAGAGCCTGGGCTGGTTCGACGAGGGCGGAGAGCTGGTGGGCGCCGGGCTGGTGCTGCTGCGGCCGCTGCCGCGGCTGAAGCGGTACCTGGCCTACCTGCCCGAGGGCCCGGTCATCGACTGGACGGCCGACGGTCTGGAGCGGTGGCTGGAGCCGATGCTCGCGCACCTGAGGGAACGCGGCGCGTTCACGGTGCGGATGGGGCCGCCGGTGGTGACCCGGCGCTGGAGCGCCGACGCGGTCAAGGCGGCGATCGCCGACCCGGGTGCCCGGCGGCTGGGCGACGTGGAGGCGACGGTGCGCGAGCCCGGGGCCGACGACATCGCCGAGCGGCTGCGCGGGATGGGCTGGCGGCGCACCGAGCCCGGCGGCGAGGACGGCTTCGCCGCGGGCCAGCCGCGTCACGTGTGCCAGGTACCGCTCGCCGGGCGGTCGCTGGAGCAGCTGCAGAACGGCTTCAACCAGCAGTGGCGGCGCAACATCAAGAAGGCCGAGAAGGCCGGCGTCAAGGTCGTCCGGGGCGACGAGGAGGATCTGCCCACCTTCTACGAGCTGTACGTGGAGACCGCGCGCCGGGACCGGTTCGTACCGCGTCCCCTCGCCTACTTCCGGCGGATGTGGCGGGCGCTGACCGCCGAGGACCCGGACCGCATGCGCCTGTACCTCGCCCATCACGACGGGGAGGTGCTCGCCGCGGCCACGATGCTGACGGTCGGCGAACACGTCTGGTACTCCTACGGCGCGTCCACCAGCCGGCGGCGCGAGGTGCAGCCCAACAACGCCCTCCAGTGGCGGATGATGTGCGACGCCCGTGAACTGGGTGCCGCCGTCTACGACTTCCGCGGCATCACCGACACCCTGGACGAGGACAACCACCTGCTGGGACTGCTCCGGTTCAAGGTGGGCGCGGGCGGACAGGCCGTCGAGTACCTCGGCGAGTGGGACTATCCGCTGAACAGGGTGCTGCACAAGGCGGTGTCCCTCTACCTGGCACGCCGCTGAGTCAGGCCGACGGCGTCCCCGCCCCCGACCTTCGGCCGCGCGCCAGGACCGCGTAGAGCGCCGAGGCCACGACCATGCCGGCCGGCAGGGAGAGGTCGACGCCGCCCAGCGCGCGGGCGACCGGCCCGGCGTAGAGGGTGTCGACGCTGAGGGCGGCCACGACGACGCCCCCGGCCAGGGCCAGTGCGCCGGCCGGGTTGACGCCGGCGGTGTACCAGAAGGGGCCGCCACATGACTCGTCCATGAGGGCCCGGCCGTCGTACCGGTTGCGGCGCAGCGCGATGTCGGTGGCGTAGACGGCCATGGCGGGGCCGAGGAGGACCACGGTGAGCTGGAGGACGTTGCTGACGGTGTCGAGGAAGTCGGAGACGAGCAGGCCGTACAGGGTGAGGGCGACGGCCGCGGCGCCGTCGGCGAGCACGCTGCGGGAGCGGCGGATGCGGATTCCGACGGCCTGGAGGGCGAGGCCCGCGCTGTAGGCGGTCAGGGCGTTGATGGCGACGGTGCCGAGGACCAGGGCGAGCAGGAGGACCGGGCCGAACCAGCCGGGCAGGATCTGCCGCAGGCCCGCCTGGGGGTCCGTCATGTCGACGGCGGTCGCGGCGAGGGCGCCGAGGAAGCAGACGACCACACCCGGCAGGAAGCCGCCGAGAGCGGTCCAGCCGACGATCGCCCTGGCGGACGTCGTACGGGGCAGGTAGCGGGAGAAGTCGGCGCTGGTCGTGTACGACAGCGGGCCGGACCCGATGAGGGTGACGCCGGCGACGAGGACCGCCCACAGCTCGTGGCCGGTGAGCGGCTGGGCCGGCACGTAGGAGAAGTCGGCGTGCCCAAGGACGCCGACGGCGACGACGGCGAAGGCGGCCGTCAGGGACAGTGTGATCGGCAGGTAGAGCTTCATGATCATGGCGTGGCCGTAGACGCCGATGGTCAGGGTGAGCGCGGCCACGACGATCACCACGACGACCTTGACGCCGGTGTTCACGGTGATACCGGCCATGGCCACGAGGGCGAAGGCGGCGGTCGCGGCGGCGGCGAGGTTGAGCGCGAAGTAGCAGACGGAGATCAGCCAGCCGACGATCGCGTTGTTCACGCGGTTGCCGCGGACCCCGTACATGGCGCGTGTGACGACCTCGCTCGGCGCGCCGGCCGCCGGACCGGACAGGGAGAGCACTCCGGTGAGCAGCCAGAAGAGGTTGCCCACCACGATCACCGCCAGCGCCTGCCACGGGGTCAGGCCCATGAGGATCAGGGCGCCGCCGGTCACCAGGTTCAGGTAGTTGACGTTGGCCGCCGCCCAGACGGAGAAGAGCTGCCTGGGGCGCCCGTGCCGTTCGTGCTCGGGGATGTGGTCGATGCCGTGGGCCTCGACCCGGCTCGCCCGGTCCGACGCGGTCCGGGGCGGCGGACCCTCCCCGCGCAAGGCGCCGGTGCCGGGTTGCGGGTCGGGGATCGTGGACGCCATGAGGCTCCTCCGGGGTGCTGGTGGCCCACCTGCTTGCTTGTTGGTCGCACACTCAATAGCATCGATTCCATGCCGTCAAGCATCTCGAACAAGCGAATCCGCAAAAATCCAGCGGCCAGACGTGCGGAAATCGTTGCCGCAGCATCGTCCGTCGCACTGACCGAGGGACTGGAGTGCATCACCCTGCGGCGGATCGCCGAGGAGCTGGACGTCCGTCCCGGACTGATCAGCCACTACTTCCCCGCGGTGGAGGATCTGGTGGCCGAGGCGTACGGCGACGCGGCCGGTTCGGAACTCGACGAACTCCTCCCGGCCGACCGGGCCGGAGCCACGCCGACGCGGCACCTGGCCCGGTTCTTCGCCCGGGCGGCCGGCGCCGGGTTCGACGACATCAGCCGTCTCTGGCTCAACGCCCGGCACCTGAGCCGCTACCGGCCCACGCTGCGCGACCGTGTCGCCGTCCAGGAGGCCGCGTGGCGCGACCGGCTCGAGACGGTCGTCCGCGACGGTGTCGAGCGAGGCGAGTTCCGCACCGCTGACCCGCTGCTGGCCGCCATCCGGATCCTGGTCGTCCTCGACGGTCTCGGCATGCTCGTCAACAGCGCCGACAACGCCGACGACCCGCCCGGGGTCCGGCTGATGCCGGCCCTCACCGCGGAGCGCGAACTCGGCCTGCCCGCGGGCACTCTGACGGCTGCCACCGCCCCGAACTGACCCGCTTCCAAGGAGCGACTGTGCGCACCTCTCTGATCCTGCTCTCGGCTCGGCTGCTCGATCCGGCCACCGGTGCCCTCCTGCCGCAGACCGCGCTGGCCGCGGCCGACGGCCGGATCGCGGCCCTCGGTGACGACCGGGAGGTCCGGGCCCTCGCGGACGCCTCGACCACGGTGATCGACCTGGGCGGCGCCGTGGTGACTCCCGGTCTGGTCGACGGCCACATCCATCCCGTCACGGGCGCCGAGCTGACCCACGGCCTCGACCTGTCCGGCTGCCGCGACCTCGACCAGGTGCGTGGGGCGCTGGCCGGCGCGGTGCGCGACCTCCCCCGGGGTGCGTGGCTGCACGGCTGGGGGCTGGACCCCAACGTCTTCGCCGGCCGTCCGGTCGAGGTGGCGCCGTTCGACGCCGTGCTGGAGGGCGTGCCGGCGCTGTTGCTGCTCTTCGACGCGCACTCGATGCTGGCCAGCCGGCGGGCACTCGAACTCGCCGGGGTGGACGGGCCGCGCACCTTCGACCAGGCGACGGCCGAGGTGGTGTGCGACGCGCACGGCAGCCCGACCGGGCTGCTGCTGGAGGACGCCGCCTGCGACCTGGTGGAGCGCATCGCGCCGCGGCCCACCCGCGAGGAGCGGCGTGACCGGCTCGCCGCGGCCCTGCGCGCCATGGCCGCCTCCGGGCTGACCGGCGGCCACGTGATGGACGCGAACGGCGACAGCCTCGCCTTCTTCACCGAGCTGGACGAGGCCGGGCGGCTGCCGCTGCGGCTGCGGGTGGCTCCCTGGTGCCAGCCGGGCACGGACGAGGAGGGGGTGCGCGCGCTCGTCGCACGGCAGGGCGTGGGCGGCCGGCTGTGGCGGACCGCCGGGGTCAAGATCTTCATGGACGGGACCGTCGACAACGGCACCGCGTGGCTGGAGCAGCCGGACTGCCACGGCGAGTCCCGGCACGCCTTCTGGCCCGACCCCGAGGAGTACACGCGCGTTATCGGCGTGCTGCACCGGGCGGGGGTGCCCACGGCCACCCACGCGATCGGCGACGCGGCCGTACGGCACGTCCTCGACGCCGTGGAGAAGGCCCGGACGGAGGGCGGCCCAGGGCCGCGGCACCGGGTCGAGCACATCGAGACCGTCCCGGACGACACGCTGCGCCGGTTCGCCGAACTGGGTGTCGTGGCGTCCATGCAGCCCACGCACTGCTGCGACTTCACCCGTGCCGACCACACCGACAACTGGTCGCGGCGGCTGGGCGAGCCGCGCGCCTCGCGGGCCTGGCGCTGCCGCGACCTGCACGACTCGGGTGCCCTCGTGGTCCTCGGTTCCGACTGGCCCATCGCGCCGTACCCGCCGCTCGGCGTCATGGCGGGCGCCCGCCACCGTCGGCCGACGCGCGATCTGAGCCGGGCCCCGCACGGCCCGGAACAGGCGCTGACGGCGGCGGAGGCGCTGCGCGGCATGACCGTCAACGCCGCCTACGCGGCGGGCGAGGAGCACGAGGCCGGACGGATCGCCGTGGGCCACCGTGCCGACCTGACAGTCCTCGGCGCCGACCCGCTCACCGTGGCGTCCACCGAACTCGCCGACGTACCGGTGCTGTTGACCGTCCTCGACGGTGAGCCGACGCATCGGGCGGCCGGTCTGTGACACGGTGGGCGGACGGCCCGCCGCGTCGCGTGCGGCGAGGCCGAGTCCGTACGAGGTGAAGCGGGGTGGGGAGATGTCGCGGCTCTTGGTGGTGCAGAACCACCGGGGCGGTGGGGCGGGCCGGTTCGGTGACTGGCTGGTCGCGGGCGGGGTGGCACTGGACGTGGTGCACGCGTACGCCGGTGCGGCGCTCCCCCGGCGTCCGGAGCACGACGGCGTGCTGGTGCTCGGCGGTGGCTACCTGCCGGACGACGACGAGCGCGCTCCCTGGCTCGCCCCCACCCGGGCCCTGGTCGCCGAGGCGGTGGAGCGGGGCACCCCGGTCTTCGGGATCTGCCTCGGCGGACAGCTCCTCGCCCAGGTCGCCGGCGGCACGGTGCGGGGCGAGCACGGTGAACCGGAGGTCGGCAGCACGCCGTTGACCGTGCGGCCCGAGGCCGCTGCCGATCCGCTCTTCGCAGGGCTGCCGGAGCGGGTGACGGCGGTCGAGCACCACCAGGACGCCGTCACCGCCCTGCCGCCCGGCGCAGCGTGGCTCATGTCGAGCGAGCGGTGCCCGTACCAGGCGTTCCGGGTCGGTGAGCGGGCGTGGGGTGTGCAGTTCCACCCCGAGGCGGGGGCTGACCGGGTCAGGTCGTGGGACGCCGAACGGCTCCGGGCCCGGGGGCTGGACCCGGTGGAGATCTCCCGCCGGGCGGAACGCGACGAGCCCGCGGCCGAGGCGGTCTGGCGCGAGGTGGCCGGTCGCTTCGCCGGGGTCGTCGTCGGGTCGTGAGGGCTCGTGAGGTTCAGCCGCTGAAGGCTCCCCGGTCGGCGAAGGCCAGCTTGGCGAAGCGTTCGCCGATGAGGCGGTGGGTGGCGGCGTCCGGGTGGATGTTGTCCGGCAGGGGCAGGTCTGCCGCGTCGGCCTCTCCGTACAGTTCGCGCCCGTCGAGGTAGTACAGGTTCTCGTCGTCGGCGGCCCGTTCGGCGACGATCCGGGACAGCTCGTCCCGGATGACGTTCAGGGTCAGTTTCCCGCTCGCGCGGTCCGCCGGGTCACCCGTGGCGACGAACCGGAGGCGGCCCTCGGCGATGCCGGAGAAGTCGGGGGCGAGGGGGCCGGGGGTGTCCTCCTGCACGGGGCACAGGATGGGCGAGACGACCAGCAGCGGGGCGGTGGGGTGGCCCTCCCGGACGGTGTCGAGGAAGCCGTGCACGGCGGGGCCGAAGGCCCGCAGGCGCATGAGGTCGGCGTTCACCACGTTGATGCCGATCTTCACGCTGATCAGGTCGGCGGGGGTGTCGCGCATCGCCCGTGCGGTGAACGGGTCGAGCAGGGCGCTGCCGCCCAGGCCCAGGTTGATCAGTTCCACGCCGCCGAGGGATGCGGCGAGGGCGGGCCAGGTGGTGGTGGGGCTCGCGGCGTCGGAGCCGTGACTGATCGAGCTGCCGTGGTGCACCCAGACCCGGCGGCCGGGGTCCGGTGCGGGCTCGACGGGGGCGTCGGTGCGCAGGGCGACGAGTTCGGTGGTCTCGTTGTGCGGCAGCCAGATCTCGATGTCCTTGCTGCCCTCGGGCAGGTCCGCGAAGCGGAGGGTGCCGACCGGACCGGGCTCGACGCCCGCCGTGCCGGTGGTCATGTCGATGGTCAGGGTGTTGCCGCCCGTCACACTGCCCCGGCCCGCCGGACGGCCGTCGACGAGCAGGTCGTACACGCCGTCCGGGCGCGGCGGGACACCGACGTAGACCCGCTTGGTGGGCAGGGTGTCCAGTTCGAGGACGGTGGCGCGGGTGCGCAGGGCCAGGCGTACGCCTGAGGGCTGGGACTCGGCCATGGCCAGCTGTCCGTCGTTGTTCTGCGCGCGGGCCCGGGCGGGCAGCCGGTGCGGCAGCAGGCCGCGCTCGGTGCGCTCCAGGTCGAGGGCGCCCCGCAGGAGGTCCCCGGTGATGGGCGTGGTGATCCAGTCGTCCGTGGTGTGCATGTCGTCTCCGGCGGTGGTGCGGCTTGGTGTACGGCTCTCCCCTTCACCGATTGTGCACTGGCCTAATTCAATTAGGCAAATGGCTTAACATGACAGGACGGCCGGTTCGGCCTCCCGTGGCAGGAGTGACGGCTTCCCACGGGAAAACGCCACGGCCGCCGGTCACCGTCCAGCGAGGAGGTACGTTCCGGCCATGCACACCGTCGCCGTTCTCGCGCTGGACCAGGTGATCCCGTTCGACCTGTCCACCCCGATCGAGGTCTTCACCCGTACCCGGCTCCCCGACGGCCGCCCCGGCTACCGGATCCGGGTGTGTGCCGAGCACCCCGAGATCGACGCCGGCGCGTTCACGCTGCGCGCGCCCTGGGGACTGGAGGGGCTGCTGGAGGCGGACACCATCATCGTGCCCGGTACGGCCGCCGTCGCCGAGCCGCTCTCCCCCGCCGTCCGCGACGCGCTGCGCAAGGCCGCCGGGAACGGCACCCGGATCGCCTCCATCTGCTCCGGCACCTTCCCGCTGGCCGCCACCGGACTGCTGGACGGGCTGCGGGCCACCACCCACTGGGCCGCCGCGAAAGCCCTGGCCGACGGCCATCCGGACATCGACGTCGACCCGGACGTCCTGTACGTCGACAACGGCCGGATCCTCACCTCGGCCGGCGCCGCCGCGGGCCTGGACCTGTGCCTGCACATGATCCGGCGCGACTACGGCTCGGCGGTCGCCGCGCACGCCGCCCGGCTGTCGGTGATGCCGCTCGAACGCGAAGGCGGCCAGGCCCAGTTCATCGTCCACGACTACACCCCCGTGCCCCGCGGTTCCGCCCTCGAACCCCTGCTCACCTGGCTGCGGGAGAACCTGGCCAGCGACCTCTCCCTCGCCGACATCGCCGCCCACGCCGGGATGAGCACCCGGACCCTCATCCGCCGCTTCCGGGAGCAGACCGGCAGCACCCCGCTGCAGTGGCTGCACCGTGCCCGGGTCCGGCAGGCGCAGCACCTGCTGGAGACGACCGAGCACTCCGTGGAACGCATCGCCGCCCAGGTCGGCTTCGGCTCGCCGACGGCCTTCCGCGACCGCTTCAAGCGCACCACCGGAGTCAGCCCGCACGCCTACCGGCGCACCTTCGGCCGGCGGACGGCGGCCCGGCACCGTGCCCGGGTGGGCCCCGTTCGGGTCGCGGGGCCGCCCGGGTGACCGTAGACAGAAGGCATGGGCGCAGGAAGTGCGGGGACCGGCGACGACATGGCGCAGCCCCACCTGGTCACGTTCGGGCACGGCACCGCGGGCCGCGCGGAGCTGGCCGGACTGCTGCGTGGTGCCGGTGTCACCTCCGTGGTCGACGTCAGGACCGCCCCCGGCAGCCGCCGCGACCCCGACCTGCTGCGGGACCGGCTGGCCGAGTGGATGCCCGAGGAGGGCCTGGACTACCGGTGGGAGCGGCGGCTGGGCGGGTTCCGCAAGCCGGCACCCGAATCTCCCGACGTCGTCTGGCGCAACGCGTCCTTCCGCGCGTACGCGGGGCACACGCGGTCGCCGGAGTTCGTCGCCGCGATGGACGAGCTGCTGGCCTCGGCGGCGCACGAGCGCACCGCGGTCATGTGCGGCGAGTCGGTGTGGTGGCGCTGCCACCGGCGCCTCATCGCCGACTTCGCCGTACTGGCCCGTGACACCCCGGCGGACCACCTCATGCACGACGGCCGGCTGACGGCCCATTCCCCCACCCCGGGCGCCAGGCTGCGGTCGGACGGCCTGCTCGTCTACGACGACCTGGAGGCGGCGGCGACGTAGGCCGCGCCGACGCCGGGACGGTCCCGGCGGCTCGCGGTCGGCACGGAGCGGGACGGCGGAGGACGGACGGCGGAGGACGGAGGCGGAGACCATGCAGCGCAAGGGCGGACGTCGCCGGGACACGGACGGCCGGGACGCGGAAGCGGTCGAGCAGGTCCTGGACGAGCTGTACGCCATGCCTCCGTCCGCCTTCGTCTCCCGTCGGGAGGAACGCGCCGCGGCCGCCAGAACCGCCGGTCGCAAGGAGGACGCCCGCCGCATCCACGCCGCCCGCCGGCCCACCCTCGCCGCGTGGGCGGCGAATCTGCTGACCCGCTCCCGGCCGGAGGAGACCCGGCGGTTCCTGGAGCTGGGGCAGGCACTGCGCGAGGCACACCGCACCCTGGACGCCGCCGGACTCAAGGAACTCTCGGCGCAGCGCCGGCGGATCGTCGCCGCCCTCTCCCGGCAGGCCGCACAGCTCGCCGGCGAGGCCGGGCAGCGGCTCTCCCAGGCGGCGCAGCGGGAGGTCGAGTCGACGCTGCGCGCGGTCCTCGCGGACCCGGACGCGGCCGGCCGGTGGGCCGGGGGACGCCTGGAGGTCTCCCTGACCCCGCCCTCGGCCTTTCCTTCGGGCACCGCTCCGCCCGAGCCCGCCCGAACCGAACCCCGGACCGCGCGCCCGAAGTCCCCCCGCGCCGCGTCCGGCACCCGGGCGAAGGACGAACTCGCCGAGCGGCGCCGCAAACGGCGAGAAGAACGGGAGCGGGCCGAACAGGAGGCCGAGCGGGCCGAACGGCACCTGCGCGACGCACGCGCCGAGCAGGCCGAGGCGCGGGAGTCGTTCCGCCGGGCCGACGACGAACTGGGCCGGGTCCGCGAGACGGTGGCCGCCGCCGAGGAGCGGCTGCGCGCGGCACATGAGGACTTCGAACGGGCCGAACGGGGACGGCGGGAGGCCGAGGAGCGGGACCGCGCGGCCGCGGACGCCGTGGCGGGGGCCGAGCGGGAGGCCCGGGCGAGCGCGCGCCGGGTGGACCGCTTGACCGACCGTGACAGGTAATACGGCTCGTCCGATTGAGTACTCGTACTCATGAGGTGCGTCCCCCCGCCAGGGGACGCTTGCCGCACCAGTCACCCCCTCAGGGAGCCAACCGTGCGTACCACTCACCTGCTTCACCGTCCGCCGACCGCGTCCGCCGACCGCACCGGGCGGTCCGTCCGTGGTCTCGTCCTGGCCTGTGTCGCCGCCGCGGCGGTGCTGACCGGCTGTTCCATGGAGGAGGCCAGCTGCGGCGGCGGTGAGTACCCGGTCCTGAGCATCGGCGGCACCGGCAGCGCATGTGTGCCCAACGGCGAGGAGCCGCCCAAGGGTTACACCCGCTACCCCGAGGGCAAGGTCCCGGAACACGTCGGCGACAAGTGGGACACCTACTGGCAGACACATACCGTCGACGAGCACGGGAAGGTCGTGGAGGTGCCCGCGGGCGGGTGAGCACCTCTCTCCGTGGTCCGAACACACGCACTGGGTTGCGGCGGCACATACCACGAGGGCGGCCATACGTGGTATACCGACTCGGCAGCGAACAGGGCAACAACTGAGGGCTGCGCGTCAGCCTTCACGGCCGCGAACCAAGGAGAGTCCACACCATGTCCGAGAGCACGATGCAGTCCGCCACCGAACTGGCGTCGCAGTACAGCGTCCAGGTCACCGACGACCTGGAGCGCAACGTCAAGGAGCAGGAACGTGTCAGCGCGGAGATCACGGCTCTCCAGCAGCAACTGGCCGCGCTCCAGCACGACCACGCCCTGCTGGTGAACATGCAGCAGGCCCTCGGCATCACCGCGCCGCCGCAGTCCGCCCCCGCCCCGGAGCCCGCCGCCGCGACCGGGGCGGCCACGGTGCCGGCTCCGCGTGGCGGTGCCGCCTCGCGGTCGGCCGCGGGCAAGTCGACGCGGAGCAAGAAGGCAACCTCCGCGCCCAAGCGCGCGGCGGCCTCGAAGCCGGGTGCCAAGCCGGCCTCCAAGCCGACCGCGAAGAAGGCCACCAGGTCGACCGCCACGACGACCACCGAGACGGCGGACAGGACACCCGCCGAGGCATCCGCCAAGACGGCCGAGAAGACACCCGCAAAGTCGGCCGCCAAGACCGCCGCCAAGAGCGCCGGGAAGCCCGCGGCGAAGAAGGCGGCGGCACGGGACGCGGGCCGGCCGACCCTGGTGGAGCTGGTGCGCGAGCACCTCGCCGGGCAGCGGGAACCGCGGTCCGCCGCCGAGGTCACCACGGCGCTGAGCGAGGCCCACTCCGGACGCACCGTCAAGACCACGGTCGTGCGCACCACGCTCGAGGGACTCGTCGCCAAGAACCAGGCCCAGCGCACCAAGCAGGGCACCTCGGTCTACTACACCGCCACCGAGGCCGCCGCGCCCGAGCGGAAGCAGGACCCCGCGGCCGAGGCTGCCTCCGGACAGAGCGACAGCTGAGCAGCCCCCCGGCACCCCGGACGCGACGCGGCGCGCGGCCGGGGGCGATCGGGGTGAGTATCGGTGGATGGGTGTTGTACTGCCGGTGCTCTTCGCACTCCTCGCCGCCTTCAGCAACGCGCTGGCCACCGTGCTCCAGCGGCGCGCCGCGCTGAGCGTGCCGCAGTCCCAGGGGTTCCGCCCCGGACTCGTCCTCGATCTGTTGCGGCGCCCCGTGTGGCTCGGCGGCATGCTGGCCGTCGTGGTGGCCGGTGTGGGGCAGGCGGTCGCCCTGGCGACGGGGCCGCTGTCACTCGTACAGCCCCTGTTCGTGCTGGAGCTTCCGCTGGCCCTGCTGCTGGCCTCGCTGCTGACCGGCAACCGGCTGCCGGAGGTCATGTGGCTCGCCGTCGGCGGGGTGGTCGTGGGGCTCGGTGTCGCGCTGGCCTCGGCCGCGCCGGACGGCGGCGAGGCCGACGTACCCCTGGACCGCTGGGTGCCCGCGCTGGCGGCCTGTGCCGGGGCGGCCGTACTGCTGGCCGCCGCCGGTCTCAAGCGTCCGGTCGGCAAGGCCCGTGCCGGGTGTCTCGGCGCGGCCACGGCGGTGTGCTACGCGCTGACGGCCGGACTGATGAAGGACTCCATGCGCGTCCTGGACGCCGACGGCCCGGTCGGCTTCTTCACCGCCTGGCAGACCTACGGCTTCGCGGTGGCCGGGGTGTGCGCCGTGCTCCTGCTGGAGCACGCCATGCAGGGCGGCCCGCTCGTCGCCTCGCAGCCCGCCCTCACGCTGGGCGACGCGACGGTGAGTCTGCTGCTCGGCGTGGTCCTGTACCGGGAGGACGTACGGGGCGACTGGTGGGTCGTGCCGCAGCTGCTCGGGGTGGCACTCATCGTCGTCGGAGTGCTGAACCTGGCCCGGCGCGGCGTGGATCTGCGCACCGCGCGGTGAGCGTCCCGCGGGCCGGGTGGCGAAGCGCGCCGCGCTCCCCCATGAATCCGCAGGTCAGACGTTTTCGCAGGTCAGCTGGGGTGGCGTAACGTCGGCGAAACATGGTCCGGGTTACCGTGAGCGGCATGGACCACCACGGGGGACGGCCGCGCGCCGAGCGGGCCCGGCAGCTGGCCGACGTACTGCGGCAGCAGATCACGGGCGGTGCCTTCGCCGACGGCAGGCTGCCCGACGAGCGGGATCTGGGCCGCCGGTTCGGTGCCTCGCGCAACGCCGTGCGGGACGCCCTGGGGCTGCTGCGCGAGGAGGGTCTGATCACCCGGCGGCGCGGGATCGGGACGACGGTGCTGCTGCCGAAGTACGGGCACGGCCTCGACCGGCTGACCGGGCTGGCCGAGGAGCTGACCGGGCGCGGCACCGTGACCAACGAGGTGCGGGTCGCCGCCGAGGTGCCGGTGCTGCCCGCCGCGATCGCCGCCCGTCTGGAGGTGCCGGCCGGGGCGGGCGGTGTGTACGTGGAGCGGCTGCGGTGGCTGGACGGGCTGCCGCTGTCGCTGGACACCAGTTGCCTGACCGACGACGTCGGCCGTGCCGTGCTCGCCGGCGATCTGCGGGACCGTGATGTGTTCGACCTGGTCGAGGAGGCCGCCGGTGTCCGGCTCGGGCGGGCCGAGGTGGCCGTGCACGCGGTCAACGCGGACCCGGGCACGGCACGGCTGCTGGGGATCGAGCCGGGGGCGGCGGTGTTCGCCCTGGAGCGGCTGACCCGGTTGGCGGACGGCCGACCGGTGGACGCCGAGTCGATCCGGGTCCGCGCGGACCGGATGACCCTGCGCGCCACGCTCCACCGCGGTGGGCCGCGGACCGCGTCGGAGAAGGACTGAGATGACCGGTGCGAGTGTGCCCGTGCTGGTGGCGCTGGGGCTGCTGGGGCTGGTCGGCGGGGTGGGCATCACCGCCGTCGGGCCGGGCGGGGTGCTGCCCACCATCGGCCTGTTCGCGCTCACCGGTCTGACGCCCGCGGAGGTGGCCGGGACGGCCCTCGTCACCCATGTCGCCACCGGGGTCCTCGCGACCGCCGCCTACACCCGCTCCGGGCAGCTGCGCGAGCCGGGGACCCGGCGCACGGCGCTGGTCCTGGCGGTGAGCGCGGTCGCCGGTACCCCGCTCGGCGTCCTGGTCAACTCGTACGTGTCCAAGCGGGTGTTCGGGCTGGTGCTCGGTGTGTTCGTGGCGGGCGTGGCGGGCTTGGTGTGGCTCCGCGAGCGCCGCCGTGCGGCCGCCGGGCGGGCGCACCCGTCGACGGCGGTGGTGGCGGGGCCGGGCTGCGCGGTGGCCGTGGCGGCCGGGGTCGTCGGCATCGGCGGACCGATGCTGACCGTCCCCTTGCTGGTGGCCCTGGGCGTGCCCGTGCTGGAGTCCCTCGCCGCGGCCCAGGCCCAGTCCGTCGTCATCGCCGGGGTGGGAACGGTGGGGTACCTGGCCCAGGGGGCGGTCGACTGGCCGCTGGCGGTGCTGGTCGGCGTGCCCGAGCTGGCGGGGGTGCTGCTGGGCTGGCGGATCGCCCACGCGCTGCCCACGCGTCACCTGAAGTACGCCCTCATCGCCACGCTGTTCGCGCTCGCCCCGTACCTCGCCCTGCACGGCTGACCGAGATGCCCGGAGCGACCACCTCATGCACAGTGGTCGCAATCGCTCAGCCACCCGGAGGGACGGCATGTCGCAGGCCGCTGCTTCCGACGTCGACAGCACCGCACCGCCCACCGCGAAGGTGGGGATGTTCACCCTGACCGCCATGGTGGTCGGGTCGATGGTGGGCGCCGGGGTGTTCTCGCTGCCGGGGCGCTTCGCCGAGGAGACCGGCGTCGCGGGCGCGCTGATCGCCTGGGCGATCGCGGGCACGGGCATGCTGACGCTGGCCTTCGTCTTCCAGTCCCTCGCGGTGCGCAGACCCGACCTCGACGCCGGCGTATACGCGTACGCCAAGGCGGGCTTCGGCGAGTACCCGGGCTTCTTCGCCGCCTTCGGCTACTGGGCCAGTTCGTGCGTGGGCAACGTGACCTACTGGGTCCTGATCATGTCGACCGCCGGGTCGGTCTGGCCCGCCCTGGGCGACGGGGACACCGCCGTGGCGGTGGTGCTGTCCTCCGCCGGGCTGTGGGCGTTCTTCTGGCTGATCCGGCGCGGGGTGAAGGAGGCGACGGCGATCAACCGGATCGTCACGGTGGCCAAGCTCGTCCCCATCGTCTTCTTCATCGTCCTGGCCCTGGTGTACTTCGAACCGGGCGTCTTCGCGGACAACTTCGGCGGCGCCGACTACGCCGGCTCCCTGTTCTCACAGGTGCGCGGCACCATGCTGGCGACCGTCTTCGTGTTCCTCGGCGTCGAGGGCGCCAGTGTCTACTCACGGCACGCCCGGCGCCGGTCCGACGTGGGCAGGGCGACGGTGCTCGGCTTCCTCAGCGTCTTCGCCGTCTTCGCGTCGGTGACCATCGTGTCGTACGGCATCATGCCGATGGCCGAGATCGCCGGCCTGCGCCAGCCGTCCATGGCGGGTGTCCTGGAGGCGGCCGTCGGCACCTGGGGCCGGGTGTTCATCAGCGTCGGTCTGATCGTGTCGGTCCTGGGCGCCTATCTGGCCTGGACGCTGATGGCGGCGGAGGTGCTCTTCGTCGCGGCCAAGGACGACGACATGCCCCGCTTCCTGCGCCGCGCCAACGCCGCCGACGTGCCGGTGCCGGCGCTGCTGATGTCCTCGCTGCTCACCCAGGTGGTGCTGATCGCCACCAGTTTCTCCAGCGACGCCTTCGACTTCGCGCTCAACCTGACCAGCGCCCTCTCCCTGATCCCGTACCTGCTGGCGGCGGCCTTCGCGGTGCGGATCGGCAGCCGGGACGACCCGCTGACCGAGGGCGGCCGCACCTCGCGGCGCGAGCTGGCGGTCGGGGTCGTCGCCACGCTGTACACCGCGTTCCTGCTGTACGCGGCGGGGCTGAAGTTCGTCCTGGTGTCCTTCGTCGTCTACGCCCCGGCGACCGTGCTGTTCGTGATGGCCCGCCGCGAGCAGGGCCGTCGGCTGTTCTCGCCCGGGGAACTCGTCGTCCTGGCCGTCTCCGTGACCGGCGCGGTGCTCGGCCTCGTCGCCCTGGTGGCCGGGTGGATCAGCCTGTGAGTCGTTGTCCGTCCGTTGTCCCCGTTCGTCTTCCCCATCTCGTCCCGCATCCCTCAAGGAGGCCGTGTGACCAGCAACGAGAGCGCCGTGAGGCCCGCGCTCGGCGTCCATTCCGAGGTCGGCAGGCTGCGCAAGGTCCTGGTGTGCTCCCCCGGCCTTGCGCACCGGCGGCTGACCCCCACCAACTCCGACGAGTTGCTCTTCGACGACGTCATGTGGGTGGAGAACGCCCAGCGCGACCACGCCGCCTTCGTCGGTGAACTGCGCCGGCGCGGGGTGGAGGTGGTGGAGCTGCACGACCTGCTGGCGCAGATCATGGCCCTTCCGGAGGCCAGGGCATGGCTCCTGGACCGCAAGATCGTCGCCAACCAGGTCGGCATCGGTCTCATCGACGCCACCCGCGCCTATCTGGAGAGCCTGTCGCCGCGGGAACTCGCCGACTACCTCATCGGCGGGCTCGCCACCACCGACCTGCCCGAGGACTTCCGCTCCCCGCACCTCGCACTGGCCCGCGAGTCCACCGGCGCCCGCGAGTACCTGATGCCCCCGCTGCCCAACACCCTGTACACGCGCGACACCACCTGCTGGCTGTACGGCGGTCTCACCCTCAACCCGCTGTACTGGTCCGCGCGGCACGACGAGACGCTGCTGATGAAGGCGATCTACACCTTCCACCCCGACTTCAGGGGCTCGACGGTGTGGTGGGGCGACCCCGAGCAGGACTGGGGGCAGGCCACCTTCGAGGGCGGCGACATCATGCCGGTGGGCAACGGGGTCGTCCTCATGGGCATGAGCGAGCGCACCTCGCGGCAGGCCATCACGCAGGTCGCCGCCGCGCTGTTCCGCAACGGCGCCGCCGAGCACGTCGTCGTCGCGGGGATGCCGAAGCTGCGGTCCGCCATGCACCTGGACACGGTCTTCACGTTCGCCGACCGCGACGTGGTGACCCTCTACCCCCGCATCATGGACGCGGTGCACACCTTCTCGCTGCGCCCCGGCGACCGGGCCCCCGGCTTGGACGTCGTCGACGAGGGGACGACGCCCTTCGTCGAGGTCGTCGCCAAGGCGCTCGGGCTGCCGAAGCTGCGGGTGGTGGAGACGGGCGGCGACGCCTACGCCTCCGAGCGCCAGCAGTGGGACAGCGGCAACAACGCGGTCGCGGTGGAACCGGGCGTGGTGTTCACCTACGACCGCAACACCCTGACCAACGCCCTGCTGCGCGAGGCCCGGGTGGAGGTCGTCACCATCGTGGGCGCGGAACTGGGCCGGGGGCGCGGCGGCGGGCACTGCATGACGTGTCCGCTGGTGCGTGACCCGGTCGACTTCTGAGCTCAGCGGCAGAACCCGTACGCCTGTTCCAGCCACCGGTGCAGTGCCGTGTGCACGCTGCCGGGGAGCACGCTGAGCTGCTCGATGGCGGCCCGGTCCCCGGCCGAGGGCGCGATGCCGGCGGCGGTCAGCAGGGCGAGCAGGTCGAGGCGGCGCAGGTCGACGGGGTCGACGCGGCAGGGGACGCGCCGGGCGGGGTCCGGCGGCTGGAGCAGGAAGTCGCCCGTGTCGCGGGCGTGCGAGTGCGTCGGGGCGGCGGCGGTCGGAGCAGTCGTCGGGTGCATACCGCGGTCCTCCACGTGAGGGGGCGCCCGGGCGGGGCGCCGTTCTTGACGGCATGAGACACCGGGGCGCGGACTGCGGTTGCGGGCCGCCGCGAGGACCACTCGGGGGATGCAATCGGCGTCTTGTCGCACGAACCGGAGGGCCGGGCCGGCGTGCGGACCGACGCCCCGGCGGTCCCGGCCGCTGCTCCGTACGAGTGGTGCGTTCACGGACACGGTCGTACGGTCGGAACGGAGAAAGGGGAAAGCGGAGGCAAGCGACCCCGAGACGGCGGGAGCAGACATGGGCAGGAACCCGATGAGGGCAGCGGTCACACTCTGTGCCGCCGCCGCGCTCGCAGTACCCCTGGTGGGCACGGCATCCGCCGCACCGTCGGCACAGCCCGCGGCGCGGACCCAGCAGACGCAGGATCCGGTGCTGGTCGACTGCTCCGGGCAGCCGCAGATCGGGCCCGCGGCGTACGTGCTCGCCTGCGGGGACGGCAACAGCCGCCTGGTCTCCCTGCGCTGGTTCCGCTGGGACCCGCAGGCCGCCGTGGGCCGGGGCACGAACGCCGTGAACGACTGCGACCCCTACTGTGCCGCGGGCGCCTTCCACTCCTACCCGGTGACCGTGCGGCTCGACATGCCGACGGGCGGGGAGCAGGGCACGGGCCAGGCGCACTTCACCCGGATCACCCTCACCTACACCGACGGCAGGCCGGACGGGTCCCCCCGCACGGTGACCTACCCCTTGCCCGGCTGACCGGCCGACGGGGCCGAGCGGACCGCCGGTCAGTCCGGCAGCACCAGCCGGCAGGTGTCGCCCGGCTGGAGGCGCACCTCGCGGTCGGGCAGCCGGACGTCGATCGGCAGCGGACCGACCGCGGGCACGGCGATCTCCAGCCGGCCGTGCTCCAGCCGGAACCGCACGCCCCAGTGGCCCTGGTAGCGCACGGAGAAACCGTACGACGACAGCTCCGGCAGCGGCACCGGGTCCAGCCACAGGGCGCCCGCGCGGGTCTCCAGGCCGGTCAGGCCGCGCTGGACGAGGTCGAGGGTGCCCGCCATGGCGCCCAGGTGGATGCCCTCGCCGGTGGTGCCGCCCTGGAGGTCGGCGACGTCGCCCTTGAGCGCCTCCTGGACGTACGTCCAGGCCTCGGCGCGGCGGGCGCGGGCCAGGATCCAGCCGTGGACGAGTCCGCTGAGGGTGGAGCCGTGACTGGTGCGGGCCAGGTAGTGGTCGACGGTGCGCTGCCAGGTCCGCTCGTCGAGGCTGTAGCCCAACCGCCGGAACAGTGAACGGAGTTCGGCCGGGGAGAACAGGTAGCCCAGCATGAGGACGTCGGCCTGCTTGGACGCCTGGTAGTTGTTGACGCTGTCGTTCTCGGCCTCCAGGAGACGGTCGAGGCGCCGGATGTCGCCGTACCGCTCGCGGTAGCCCGCCCAGTCGAGTTCGGCGAGTTCGCCGTACCCCTCGAACTGGCTGACGACGCCCTCGTGGAAGGGGACGTGGAGGGTGCGGGAGACGCTGTCCCACTGTTCCAGTTCCGCGTCGTCCAGGGCGGTGCGCTCGACGAGTTCGCGGCGGCGGGGTTCGGGCAGGTCGGCGAGGACGTCGAGGGTGCGGGAGAGCACCCAGGCGGCGGTGACGTTGGTGTAGGCGTTGTCGTCCAGGCCCGGCCGGGCGGCTCCGGGGTAGGCCTCGTGGTATTCGTCGGGGCCGACGACGCCCCGGATGCGGTGCCGGCCGAGCCGCTCGTCCCAGGTGGCGGAGTCGGCCCAGAAGCGCGCGATCTGCAGCAGCGTCTCGGCTCCCTTGGTGTGCAGGAACTCGGCGTCGCCGCTCGCCTCGCAGTACTGCCACACGTTGTACGCGATGGCCGATCCCACGTGGTGCTGGAGGTGGGAGTGGTCGGGGAGCCAGCGGCCCGAGCGCGGGTTGAGGTGCAGCTGCTGGGTCTCCTCGCGGCCGTCGCTGCCGCTCTGCCAGGGGTAGAGCGCGCCGCGCCTGCCGATCGCGCGGGCCGCGGAGCGGGCCTTCTCCAGGCGGCGGTGCCGGTAGTGCAGCAGGGCGCGGGAGACCTCCGGGAAGTGCAGGTTCAGGTAGGGCAGGACGAACAGCTCGTCCCAGAAGACGTGGCCGCGGTAGGCCTCCCCGTGCAGTCCGCGCGCCGGTACGCCCACGTCGAGGTCGGCGGTGTGCGGGGAGAGGGTCTGCAGCACGTGGAAGAGGTGCAGGCGCAGGATGCTGCCCGCCTCGCCGGGGACGTCCAGTTCGGCGCGGCGCCACAACTGGCCCCAGGCGGCGCGGTGGCTGACCATCAGGTCGTCGAAGCCGGGGGCTCCGGCCACCCGCTCGATCGCGGCCTGGAGCGGGTCGCTGATCGCCGGGTCGCGCGAGGTGTGCAGGGCCACGACCTTGTCGACGGTGACGGTGCGGCCCGGTTCGGCGCGCAGGCCGGCGCGCTGGGTGACGCACAGGTGCTCACGGGCCGCGGTGACCGGTGCGTCGGCGGTGGTGCGGGCGGCCATGCCGATCCGGATGTCCGAGGTGCGGGTCCGGCAGCGCAGCCACACCATGTCGTCGTCGGCGCTGTCGGTGTGCACGTGGGTGAGGTGGTGGCCGTCGAGGTCCCGGTAGCGCGGCACGCCGGAGTTGGTGACGCCGCCGTCGAGGGCCGCCTCCACCTCCAGGTCGGCCGGGCCGCCCTCGACGGTGAACTCCGTGCGCAGGGCGGCGAGGTGGGGATCGGCCATGTGCACCAGGCGCAGCTGGCGCACGGACAGCAGGCGCTCTCCGTCGAGCCCGAAGCGGGTGAGGCGCTCCAGGACGCCCGAGTCCAGGTGCACGGTCTGACGGTGGTCGAGCACCTCGGCGGTGTCGGGCGTGAGCCAGTCCCCTCCGGCGGTCCTGAAGCGCAGCGGCAGCCAGTTGGGGAGGTTGACCATGTCCTCGTTCTCGACCTCGCGCCCCGCGACGGCGGAGGTGAGCCGGTTGTAGCAGCCGGCCACGTAGGTGCCCGGGTAGTGCACGTCGTCGGCGGCGCACTCGGGCAGGGCGCCGCGGGTGGCGAAGTAGCCGTTGCCGAGGGTGCACAGGGACTCGCGCAGCCGTTCCTCCGCGGGGTCGTAGTGGTCGTAGTCCCAGGACGAGGGGGTCGCGGTCACCGCGAGCCCTCCCAGGTCCAGTCGGCGACCTCGGGCAGGTCCACACCGTGTTCGCGGATCCATTCGTGGTGCCGCAACCGGGCGTCCTCCATCCGCTGCCGGACGGCGGCGGCGCGCACGGCGAGGCCGGGCACGCGGTCGATGACGTCCATGACGAGGCGGTAGCGGTCCAGGTCGTTGCCGACCACCATGTCGAACGGGGTGGTGGTGGTCCCGATCTCCTTGTAGCCGCGCACGTGCAGGTGGGCGTGGCCGGTGCGCCGGTAGGCGAGCCGGTGGATCAGCCAGGGGTACCCGTGGTACCCGAAGATCACCGGCTTGTCGGCGGTGAACAGTCCGTCGTACTCGAAGTCGCTCATGCCGTGCGGATGTTCCCCGCTGGGCAGCAGGCGGGCGATGTCCACCACGTTCACCACGCGCACGGCTAGGTCGGGCAGGTGGCGGCGGACGAGCTGGGCGGCGGCCAGCACCTCCTGGGTCGGTACGTCGCCCGCGCAGGCGAGCACCACGTCGGGCTCGCGGCTGCCGTCCTCGGTGCCGGCCCAGTCCCAGATGCCGGCGCCGCGCGCGCAGTGCACCTTCGCCTGTTCCATGGTCAGCCAGTCGAAGCAGGGCTGTTTGCCGGCGACGATCACGTTGACGTAGTCGCGGCTGCGCAGGGCGTGGTCGGCGACGGAGAGCAGGGTGTTGGCGTCCGGCGGCAGATAGACCCGGACCGCCTCGGGGCTCTTGTTGAGGATGTGGTCGACGAAACCGGGGTCCTGGTGCGAGAAGCCGTTGTGGTCCTGGCGCCACACGTGCGAGGTGAGCAGGTAGTTGAGGGAGGCGATCGGCGCGCGCCAGGGCAGGCGGCGGGTGACGCGCAGCCATTTGACGTGCTGGTTGACCATCGAGTCGACGATGTGGACGAAGGCCTCGTAGCAGGAGAACAGTCCGTGCCGGCCGGTGAGGAGGTAGCCCTCCAGCCAGCCCTGGCAGGTGTGTTCGGACAGGATCTCCATCACGCGGCCGTGCCGGTCCAGGTCCTCGTCGACGGGCAGCGTCCGCTCCTGCCAGGCCTTGCCGCTGGCGGCGTAGACGGCCTGGAGGCGGTTGGAGGCGGTCTCGTCGGGGCCGACGAGCCGGAAGTCGCGCCGGTCGGCGGTGGCGTCCATGACGTCCCGGAGCAGGTCGCCGAGGACCCGGGTGGGCTCGTGCGTGCTCGCGCCGGGTTTGTCGACGGGCACGGCGTACTTCTCCAGCGCGGGCATGGGCAGCTCGCGCAGCAGGAGGCCGCCGTTGGCGAAGGGGGTGGCGCCCAGGCGGCGCGGCCCCTCGGGGACGGCGGCGAGGACGGCGGGCCGCGGGGCTCCGGCGTCGTCGAACAGTTCTTCGGGCCGGTAGGAGCGCAGCCACTGCTCCAGCTGGGCGAGGTGCTCGGGATTGGTCCGTACGGCGGACAGGGGCACCTGGTGGGCGCGCCAGGTGTTCTCCACGGGCAGTCCGTCGACCACCGCCGGGCCGGTCCAGCCCTTGGGGGTGCTCAGGACGATCATCGGCCAGCGGGGGCGGCCGGTGGCGCCCTCCTCGCGGGCGGCGCGCTGGATCGCGGCGATGCGGTCCAGGGCGGTGTCCATGGCGTGGGCCGTCGCGCGGTGGACCGCGGCCGGGTCGTCGCCGGTGACGTGGATCGGGTCGTGGCCGTAGCCGCGCAGGAGTTCGTCGAGCTCGCCCTCCGGGAGGCGGGCGAGCACCGTCGGGTTGGCGATCTTGTAGCCGTTGAGGTGCAGGATCGGCAGGACGGCGCCGTCGTGCACCGGGTCGAGGAACTTGTTGGAGTGCCAGGACGTCGCCAGCGGGCCGGTCTCCGCCTCGCCGTCGCCGATCACACAGGCGACCACCAGGTCCGGGTGGTCGAAGGCGGCGCCGTAGGCGTGCGAGAGCGCGTAGCCCAGTTCGCCGCCCTCATGGATCGAGCCCGGCGTCTCGGGCGCGACGTGGCTCGGTACGCCGCCGGGGAAGGAGAACTGCCTGAACAGCCGGGCCATGCCGGCCGCGTCCCGGGTGACGTCCGGGTAGGTCTCGGTGTACGAGCCCTCCAGCCAGGCGTTGGCCAGCACGGCGGGACCGCCGTGGCCGGGCCCCCAGACGCACAGGGCGTCGAGGTCACGGGCCTTGATGACCCGGTTGAGGTGGGTGTGGACCAGGTTGAGGCCGGGTGAGGTGCCCCAGTGGCCGAGCAGGCGCGGCTTGACGTGCTCGGGGCGCAGGGGTTCGGCCAGCAGGGGGTTGGCCATCAGGTAGATCTGGCCGACGGCGAGGTAGTTGGAGGCGCGCCAGTGGGCGTCCAGGGTGGCGAGCTCCTCGTCGGTCGGCTCGGGGGGCGCCTGCTGCGTGTCGACGGACATCGGTGGTCCTTCCGTGTCGGGACAGCCGGTCGGGGCGCGCGGGCACGGGGTGCCCGTGCACATCCCAACCCTGCGCCGACCGGGCGGGTACCCGAGAGGGCCGTTCGGGTCACGTGGTGTTCCGAACGGGTCACGGAGCGCCGGTGCCGCGGGGCGGCGGGGCGGCGGGGCGTGACGGGAACAGCACGGCCGTCACCGGCGCCGACCCCGGTGCCGACCGTGCTGGTGCAGCGGATACCCCAACTTCTGCTCCTCACACAGGAGTTGCCGGAACCAGGCGGCGGCCCGCCTTGACGGGGCCGCCGGCACCGGCGCGGGACGGCGGCCAATTTTGCATGTCGTGCATCTTTGCATATCATGCAACTTATGTCGGAGAAGGGTGCCGCGAGGGGCGGACTGCGGGAGCGGAAGAAGCGGGCCACGCGTGCCGCCCTGTCCGAAGCCGCGGTAAGGCTCGCCGCCGAACACGGGGCGGAGAAGGTCACTGTCGAGGCGATCAGCGCCGCGGCCGGTGTGTCCGTGCGTACCTTCTTCAACTACTTCGACAGCCGTGACGACGCCTTCGTGGTGGTCGACGCGGACGCCGGCGCACGCATGCGGCGCGCCGTCCTGGAAGCACCGGCCGAACTCTCCCCGCTGGCAGCCCTGCGCGAGGCCATGGCGGCGGAGCTGGCCGAGGCGGAACAGCAGCACGAACTGTGGCGGCTGCACGCCAAGGTCCTGCACGCCTCGCCGCACCTCCTGGCGCGCGGTGTCGGGGCCCACATGGCGGCCGAGGCGGACCTGGCCGACGCCATCGCCGAACGACTGCGCCGGGTCGGCCTCCCGGACGCCACCGGGCCCGGGCCGGAGCCCGGCCCCGGGTCGGGGCTCTACCCGCGGCTGCTGGCCGCGGTGGCGGGCGCCGCGGTGCGCACCAGCATGGACCACTGGTCCGCCCACCAGGAGGAAGCCGTCTTCCTCGACGTCTTCCACGAGGTGTTCACCCTTCTTGCCGCCGGTCTCCCGGCACCCCCCGCGTAGCCTCCGCGCCGGGCTCGCGACCCACCAGGACCCACCACACGAAAGAGATGCCGTGACCGCTACCCAGGCGCCCGCCGACGCGCCTCCCACCTCGATGACCCACCGGCAGATACTCCAGGCCATGTCGGGCCTGATGGCCGGCATGTTCGTCGCGATCCTGGCCGGTACGGTCGTGGCCAACGCGCTGCCCACGATCATCGCCGACCTGGGCGCCAGCCAGTCGTCCTACACCTGGGTCGTCACCTCCGAACTGCTGGCGATGACCGCCACGGTGCCCCTGTGGGGCAAGCTGTCCGACCTCTTCAACAAGAAGCTGCTGCTCCAGCTCTCGCTGAGCATGTTCGTGGTCGGCTCGCTGCTGGCCGGCTTCTCGCACGGCGTCGGCCTGCTGATCTTCAGCCGGGTGGTGCAGGGCATCGGCGCGGGCGGTCTGACGGCGCTCGCGCAGGTCGTGATGGCCTCCGTCATCCCGCCGCGCCAGCTGGGCAAGTACGCCGGCATCTTCGGTGCCGTCTTCGCCGTGGGCACCGTGGCCGGGCCGCTGGTCGGCGGCGTCCTGGTGGACACCTCGTGGCTGGGCTGGCGCTGGTGCTTCTTCATCGGCGTGCCGTTCGCCCTGCTCGCCATCGCCCTGCTCCAGCGCACCCTGCGCCTGCCCACGGTCAAGCGCGAGGTGCGCATCGACTGGCTCGGCGCGTTCCTGATCGTCGCCGGTGTCTGCGCGCTGCTGATCTGGGTGTCGCTGGCCGGCAACGAGTTCGACTGGGCGTCCTGGCAGACCGGTGTCCTCACCGGCGGCGGCGTACTGCTGCTGGTCGCGGCGGTGGTCGTCGAGTCCCGCACCGCCGAGCCGGTCATCCCGCTCGGCATCTTCAAGAACCGCACGGTCACCCTGACCACCGTCGCCAGTCTCCTGGTCGGTGTCGCCATGTTCGGCGGGACGGTCTTCCTCTCGCAGTACTTCCAGATCTCGCTGGGCAAGTCGCCGACCGTCGCGGGTCTGATGAGCCTGCCGATGATCCTCGGCCTGCTGGTGTCGTCCACCGTCGCCGGACAGGTGATCAGCCGGACCGGCAAGTGGAAGCGGTACCTGGTGGCGGGCGCGGTGATCATGTCCGTCGGTCTCGCGCTGCTGGCCACGATCGACGCGAAGACCAACTTCGGCCTGCTCAGCCTCTACATGGCGATCCTGGGTGTCGGCGTCGGCATGCTGATGCAGAACCTGGTGCTGGCCGCCCAGAACGACGTGCCCGCCACCGACCTGGGCGCCGCGACCTCCGTGCTGTCGTTCTTCCGCAGCATGGGCGGCACCATCGGCGTCAGCGTCCTCGGCGCGATCCTCGCCAACCGGGTCGCCAGCGAGACGGCCAAGGGGCTCAGCAACGCGGGCGTCACCGTCCCCGGCGGTGGCGGCGGCTCGGGCGAGGGCGGCGTCCCGGACATGTCCACGCTGCCCGCCCCGATGCGGACGATCATCGAGCACGCCTACGCCGTCGCCACGGCCGACCTGTTCCTGATCGCCACGCCGTTCGCGGTGCTCGCGCTGGTCGCCGTCGTCTTCATCAAGGAGAAGCCGCTGAAGACAACCAGCGGCATGGAGCGCCTGGCCGAGGAGGCCGGCGAGGGCGGTGCCGCGCCGACCGACAAGGACCCGGCGCCCGTCGCCTGAGGCACCCGGCGAGAAGACAGCGGGGCCGCCCGTCCGATCCGGACGCGCGGCCCCGCTGCCGTGTGCGGTGGCGGACCGGGGTCAGCCGCGGGCCATCGCGATCGAACCCGCCAGCCGCTCCCCCGCCTCGTAGATCATGTACGGGACGCCGCGGTCGGTGCCGAAGGACGGGGCGGCCGCGCGGCCGTTCTCCGGCGCGGAGCCGCGGGAGTCGTAGAAGACGCCTAGGTGCCTGCGGAGCGAGAAGTCGTTGCCGACCTCGGTGATCATCAGGTCGCCGCCGCTCTCCTTGTCCTTGTTGTAGACGACGTACGTGCTGTTGTTCCGGTGCAGCAGGTGCGGCCCGCCCACGTTGACCGCGCCGACGTCGCCGTGGCGCACCAGGGGCTCCTGGGAGAACGTCCAGGTGCGGCCGTCGGCGGACCAGCCCCAGCCGATGTCGCGGTGGTTGGTGGAGTTGTTGATCATGAAGACCATGACGTAGTGGGCGCCGCGCGAGGGAAGTTCGTGCGGGAAGACCCGCGCGTACGAGGTCTCGGTGGTGCCGGACGGCAGCATCGAGGTGCTCAGCACGACCTTGTCGTAGGTGAAGTGGATGCCGTCGGAGGAGCGGGCGAGCCTGGTCGTGGTGTTCTCGCCGTGGAAGTACAGCCACATCTCCTTCCTCCCGGCGTGCCACATCACGTGCGGTGAGGAGACGTGGCTGACGGAGTAGTGCGGCGACCACTTGTTGGAGACGATCGGGTTGTGCGGGTACTCCGTGAAGGGGCCCTCCAACGAGTCGCCGTAGGCCAGGCAGATGCCGCCGGGGGCGTCGTGCGGGGCGTAGTACAGGTAGTAGCGGCCCAGTCGGCCGCTCGCGGGCAGCCGGTCGTAGACGCCCCGGACGGTCGGGAAGATGATCTCGCCGGTGGGGTTGTAGGCGAGCCGGGACGGGGTCAGCAGGGTGCGGACGTAGGTGTAGTCGGGGAAGCCGCCGGGTGCGGCCGAGGCGGTGGGCGCGGCGGTGGCGCCCAGGGCGAGGGCGGCGCCGGTGACGGCCGTGCCCTTCAGGAACAGACGGCGGTCGAGGTGCGGCTCGTGCATGTCGACTCCTGGGAGAGGGGGGAGGTCAGAGGTACAGGGCTGCGGTGACGCACATGCCGCCGAGGGCGACCAGCCACACGTAGGGCAGGGTGCGGACCATGACCTGCTGCGGACTGACGCCCGCGTACTGTGCGGCCCACACGGTCTGGGTGCTGGTGGGGTCGGCGACGCCGAAGACCTGGTTGTACGAGGTGGCCATGCCGAGGACGGCGACGGCCGGGTAGATGCCGGTGGCGATGAGGACGCCCGCGATGCCCGCGCCGAGCCCGAACACGTTGAGCGGGCCGCGGTACAGGCACAGCGGCACCAGCACGGTGAAGACGATGACGAACAGCACCGGGTTCTGCGGGCTGACCGCCTTCATCAGCGGCTCCAGCGCGTCCACCGCGCCGGGGAGTTTGACGGCCGCGAGCAGGATGCCGATCGCCACGAACAGGGCGAGCGGCGGCGCGGCCACCTCGAAGCCGCCGTACAGGGTGCGCAGCAGCCGCTTGTTCATCTCGCCGGGCCGGGTGGTGGTGACCAGCGCGTAGAGCACACCGGCCAGCATCGAGGGGATGATGGCCACTTCCAGGCCGAGGGCCAGGACCAGCGGGATCACGGGGGCGAGCAGCGCGTACCAGGGTGCGTCACCGAGGCGTTCGCGGCGCGGGGCGGGGCGCGCGGAGACCGATGTGAGCGACCAGGCGTGCTCGGTGCCGCGCCGCCGGTTCTCGATGACGACGTAGGCGACGGCGGCGACCAGGGCGAACGGGAACAGCTTCACCATGAAGCCGCGGACGGTGTCGACCGGCAGGTCGAGGGCGGTGGAGAAGAACTGCCAGACGGGCAGTTCGAAGGGGACCCCGACCGCGATGCCCATCAGCACCGTGCCCGCGGCGGTCACCTTGGGCACGCCGACGGCCACCATGGCGGGGATGCCGATGATGCCGGCCAGCATCGCGGCCGGTGCCGAGCCGGTGACCGTGCCGACGAGCGCCGAGACGGCGAGGACGCCGAGGGCGACGACGGTGGGCCGGTCGCCGCCGAACTCGACGATCTTGCGGACGAGGGTGCCGGCGATGCCGGTCTCGTCGAGCAGCTTGCCGAGCCAGGAGCCGAGGATGATGGCGACCATCGTCGCCGCGAGCGCCGGGGCGCCCTCCTGGAGCACCGTGTCCAGGACGCTGTTCTTTCCCGTCAGGGGCGCGCCGGAGAGGAAGGCGATGACCACGGCCAGCAGCACCAGCGCGAAGGCGGTGGGCAGCTTGCGGGTGAGCATCGCGGCGACGCCGGCCGCCATGACGAGGAGGATGACGACACCCATGGGTCAGTTCTCTCTTCTTGCGTCACGTGCGGGTGGTGGGGTGCTCCCGGCCGCGGAACCGGTCCGGGTCTCGGCCTCGGCCCCGTTCTCGGTCTCGGCGGCCAGGGCGGCGGTGAGCAGCAGGGGGCTGCGGCCGAGTCCGCAGACGGTGCGGGCGTAGGCGTGGGCGGCCACCTCCTCGGCCCCGGCGACATGGCCGGGGACGCGCAACCGGCCCAGGCGCAGGGCGCTGTGGCCCAGGGCGCGCTTCAGCGCGGTCTTCTCGGGGCCGTGGTGGAGGTGGACGTGCACCGCCTCGTGGGCGAGGGCGGCCGCCCGTACGGAGCCGGGCGGGTACCAGTCGCGCCAGCCGCGGGCGTCCACGACCCGTTCGGCGAGTTCGACCGTGTCGGTGTACAGCTCGACGGTGGGCGGTCTGGAGGTGTAGCGGGCGAGCAGCCCGCGTTCCAGTCCGCCGTCGCGCTCGACGATCCGGGCCTCGCACGCCACGGGTGCGAGGGCGGAGCCGAACGCGTCGGCCGCCCGCGCCCACCGGCGCAGCAGCTCCGGGTCGCGGTGCTCGTGGGTCGGCGTGGCGGCCAGCAGCCGCACCGCCCACCCGATGTCGTCGATGGCGGCGAGGTCCGCCTGGACGGGAGCGTTCTTGACGGTCACTCGCGCACCTCCAGTACGGCGACCACCGGTTCGTCGGCGGCGCGGGAACGCAGTTCGCTGCGGGCCAGGGCGAGCAGCGACTGCGGGTCCAGGACGCCGGAGAGGTCGGCGATGCGGGAGCCGAGCAGCAGCCGCACGGCGGGGGCGCGCACGCCTCCGTCGCCGTAGGAGGTGTTCTCGGTGACCAGCTTGGCGAGCACCTCGGGGGCGGCGGCGACGGTGGTCGCCTCGACCCGCGCGTCGGGCGCGTGGTGGCGTACGACCCCGTCGGCGTCGACGACCCGGACCGGGTGGCGGACGGGCCGGAAGCGGCGGCGGACCTCGGCGCCGTACACGGTGTGTGCGGGGGTGCCCGCCAGCACGTGCACGTGGGACGGGTCGGTCTTGAGGCTGGCGGCGGCCAGCCGCAGGCGCTCGGCGTCGTCGGCCCGGTGGGCCCGGTCCTGGGTGCGCAGTTCGGTGGCGCCGGTGGCGATGGCGCGTACGACGTTGGTCTGCGGGTCGACGGTGACCTCGACCTCGACGCCGTCGGCGGCGGCGCCCTGTTCGACCACGGCGCGCTCGGCCTCGGCGCGCACCGCGAGGATCTGCTCCTGGGTGGCGCCCGGCACGATCCGCTCGACCTGTTCCCGTACCAGGGCGAGGGCGACACCGATGGGGCTGATGACCTCGTTGTGCTGGGCGATGCGGCCGGTCATGCCGGAGCGGGCGGCCAGGTGCGGGGTGACCGAGGCGGCGCCGCCGCCCCCGCCGACCAGGACGGCGGTGTCGGTGTCGAGGCGGTACTCGCGCACCAGGTCGTCCACGACGGACCTCACCTGGTCGGTGCCGGCGTCCAGGAGCCGGGCGGCGGCGGTGTCCACGTCGGTGCCGAGGGCGGCGGCGAGCGGGGCCAGCGCGGCGCGGGCGGTGCCGGGGTCGGCGTGGGCGAAGTCGCCTTCGGGGACCCGGCCCAGCGCGTTGGCGGCGCAGGTCATGGTGAGGGCGAACCGGCCGCCCGCCGCGTCCAGGACCGCGTAGTCGGCGGGGTCGCCGGGCAGCGGGCTGATCGTGGTCAGCTTCGCGTCCCGCAGGTCGGCCGGGTCGGCGTAACAGGCGTACGGCAGCCCGGCGATGTGCGCGCTGCGCGGTCCGGTACCGGTGACCCGGCCGCCGGAGACGCGCACCATGGAGCCGCCGCCGACGCCGACGGTGCGGACGTCGAGGGCGTTGAGGTAGGAGCTCTGGCCGAGCAGCACGGCGTGCCGTACCGCGACCTTGCCGCGCTTGACGACGCTGATGTCGGTCGAGGTGCCGCCGGTCTCCAGGAACACGCCCTCGCTGACGCGTTCCTGCATGAGCGCGCCGGCGACACCGGCGGCCGGACCGGACAGCACGGTCAGCAGGGGCCTGCGACGCATCTCGTCCAGGGACATCACTCCCCCGTCGCAGCGCATCACCATCAGCGGCGCGGTGACACCGGCCTTGGTGATGGAGGCGTCGACGAGGTCGGCGGTGGCCAGCATGCGCGGCAGGATCGCCGCGTTGACGACGGCGGTGCGGGTGCGTTTGCGCAGCCCGTACAGGGAGGTGATCTCGTGCGCGGCGGTGGTCGGCAGGCCGGTGGTGCGGGCCGCGTCGGCGACCGCCTCCTCGCCTTCGGGCCGGTCGACGCCGAAGGGTTCGCTGGCCACCAGGGCCTGGGCACCGGCGGCGGTGAGCTGTTCGACGGCGGCCCGTACGGCGGGTGCGTCCTCGGGGTCGGGGACGTGCGCGTAGTGCAGCGGCAGCCGTTTGCCGGGGGTGAGTTCGAGCTTGGCGAGCGTGGCGAGCCTGCGGGTGAAGTACGTTCCGCCGCCGGTGCCGATGCCGATCAGGCCGACGGTGGCGACGTCGCCCTCCAGCAGGGCGTTGGTAGCCTGGGTCGTGCCGTGCGCCAGGAAGGCCACGTCGGCGGGTGCGTGTCCGGTCTGCTTCAGCAGCCGGTCCAGTGCCTCGACGATGCCGTGCGCGACACCGTCCTCGTGATGGTGGCTCGTGGGGACCTTCACCTGGCCCACGAGCGCGAGCGTCGTGGCGTCGACCGCCACGGCGTCGGTGAAGGTTCCGCCCACGTCGATGCCGACGCGGATGCGGTGGGTGGTCATGTCCGGGCACCTCCTTGTGCTGGGTCGGTCCGCACGCGGGCGGTCACCGGGCGGGGCAGGTGGTGCTGCCCCGCCCGACTCCCGTCCCGCGCGGGGTCGTTCAGTAGCCCCTGACGTCGGGCCAGTGACGCTGTACGCCGTCGCGGTCGAGCACCCTGGCGAACTCCTCGAACCTCTTGTCCTCGGCCTGCACCTCGTGCGGCTCGACGTCCTCGGCGAGGCAGTGGGCGGCGAGGGCTCCGGCGACCTCGCCGACGTTCCACTCCACGGGGTGCAGGCGGTAGCAGCCGTTGGTGATGTGGGTGGTGCCCAGGTTCTTGCCGGCCGGCAGCAGGTTGCGCACCCGGCGCGGGACGAGCGCGCCGAGCGGAATCTCGAAGGGGACGGAGCCGATGTCGACGTACCCGTCGCCGCCGGTGGAGGGGTGCAGGTCGATGCGGTAGTTGCCGACGCCCACGGAGTCGCGGTGGCGGGTGCGGCCGTAGGGTCCGAGCAGGTCGATGGAGACGTCGTGCTCGGTGACGGTGGTGACGGCCTTGATACGGCGGGACTCGCGGACGTAGGCGGCCTTGGCGAGGCCGTCGGCGGTGCCCATCACGTCGGGGCGCGGGCGCAGCCCGGGGAAGCCGGTGCCGCCGTCGGAGCGGGGCGCCTCGGTCTGCAGCCAGTACAGCACGGACAGGGACAACTGCCGTGCCTCGCGCAGGGCTTCGGCCTCCTGGCCGATGTAGGGCCTCAGCCAGTAGTCGTTGAGCGGCCAGTTGACGAGGGTGATGTCGGAGTCGAAGGCGCCGTCGGTGTGCAGCTTGCGGGCGAGGATGCGGCGGAAGCCCCACAGTTCCTTGTCGCCCGCGTCGGCGCTCTGGTCGGCGCTGACGGCCAGCGGGTCGAGGTCGGGGTTGGGTTCGAAGGTGCGCGGCACCGGTTCCAGGGTGCGCGGGTCGGGGGCCTCGAAGCCGAGCAGCGGTCCCGGCCAGAAGTCGGGCTTGTAGTCGCGCCAGAAGTCGTAGTCGGCGGGCCGGTCGATGGTGTGGTCCTGGCCCTCGTGGTGGGAGAGGGCGAAGCAGACGGTGATGCCCTGCTGGTTGCCCGGCTGGGCCTCGTCGGGGGCGTGCGGTTCGTCGAACTCGGCCCGGGACTCGGCGCCGTTGACGTGCTCGACGCCCGCGAGGTGGAGCAGTTCGCCGGTCTCGGTGGCGTCCAGGACGTAGCGGGCGGGGACGGTGCGGCGGGTGCCGTCGCGGAGGTCCTCCAGCGTGACGGCGCGTACGACATCGTTGTCGGCCTCGGCGGCCACCGGCCGGTGCTCGGTGAGGACGGTGAGCCGTCCGGCCGCCCGGTGCGGGGCGAGCATGCCCTCCAGGACGGCGAGGGCGACGCGCGGCTCGTGGCAGAGCTTGCTGACCCGGCCGGCGCCCGGGTTGAGGTCGGTGAGGGCGGCGGCCTCGGCGCGCAGGGGGTACCACTGGCGGTAGTACTGGCGGATGCCCTCGCGCAGTCGCCGGTAGGTGGCGGTGGTGCCGAACTGTTCGACCCACGGGTGCTCGTCGGGCGGCACGGCCTGGCTGGTGAGCTGGCCGCCGATCCAGTCCGTCTCCTCGGTCAGGACGACACTGCGGCCGGCCCGGCAGGCGGCGAGCGCCGCGGCGACGCCGCCGAGGCCGCCGCCGACGACGAGGATGTCGGGTTCCGGTATCACGCTGCTGCTCCTTAGGTGGTGCGGTCGGTGCTGTGGGCTCGGTGGTTCAGGGGGCGGCCGGGGGTGGGCCCGCGGTCGCGCCGGGCCTGAAGGCGCAGGCGACGAGGGTGCCCTCGGCGGGCCCGCCCGCGATACGGGCGGCGAGCAGCCGTACGGCCTCGGCGCCCAGCGCGGGGCGCGGGATGTCGAAGCCCATCGGCGCGGGTTCACCGGCGAGGTCGGCGGGCGGGCTGCCGAGCAGCGCGAGCGACACCTGGCCGGGACAGTCCAGACCCGCCTGGTCGACGGCGGCGCGCAGGGCCCGCCAGGCGGCGCCGGTGTCGGTCTCCTCGGCGACGAAGGCCGTGACGCCGTCGGCCACCCAGGCACGGACCCGGTCGGCGGTGAGGTCACCGCGCGGGTCGCCGGAGCGGAACACGGCGTCAGGACCGGCGGGCAGGCCGCTGTCCGCGAGCCCGTCAAGGAAGCCGCGTTCGCGGTCGGTGGAGGCGGGGGCGTCGTCGTCCTCGCGGACGAGGAGGACGCGCCGGTGGCCGAGCCCGGCGAGCGCGGTGACGACCTCGCGGCTGGCGCTGACGTAGTCGGCACCCACCCAGGCGAGGCCCTCGGGCTCGTCGCGCCGGCCGACGTGGACGACGGGGAAGTCGTCGGCGACCAGTCGGCGCAGTTCGTCCGCGGGGGCGTGGCGGCCCAGGAAGAGGCAGCCGTCCGCCAGCCGTACGCGGTTGAGCGCGCCGGCTCCCCCCGCGCCCGCTCCCCCGGTGCTCGACCCGGTGAACAGCACCAGGTCGTAGCCCTGCGCGGCGGCTTCCTGCTCCACCCCGACGAGGAACGGGTAGTACGAGTGCCGGACGTCGGTCGGGAAGGTCGCGGTGAAGCTGAAGACGCCGAGCAGGTTGTTGCGGGCGGCGGCGAGCCGGCTGGCGGCCGGGTCGGGGACGTAGCCGAGGCTGTGGGCGGCGTCCAGGACCTTCGCCCGGGTCTCCGCCGAGATCGGCCGGCCCGTCGCGATGTCGCGGCCGGACAGCACCAGGGACACCGTCGCCTGGGAGACACCGGCGAGCCTGGCCACCTCCGCCTGCCTCGGCCGGGCCCGCCGGCCGGCCGGCGCGGGGGTCCTCCCCGGCCTCGCCCGCCCTGCGGCTTCCTTCGCCACCACGGCTCCTCTCCGTCGCTCCATCGCGCGCAGTTGTTAATGCGCATTACCTAATGCGCATTAACAAGCAATGTGAAGGACCGCGGGCATCCGGTCAAGGGGTTGCGCCGAGGAAATGCCGTGTGGCGGCGGAAGGGACTCCCGCCGCCACACGGAGTGTCGGGTCAGATGCCGAACGGTGCCGCGTACCGGACGGTGCCGTCGGGCAGCGGGTGGGCGGCGTCCAGGGTGAGGGCCATCAGGGCCTCGTCCGGGACGTCGATGGTCAGCCCGATGCCGTGGGCGGAGGCCCGGGTGAAGCCGAAGCGGGGGTAGTACTCCGGGTGCCCGAGGACGACGACATGGTGCTCGCCGAGGCGCTCGGCGGCGGCGAGCGCGGCCCGGACGGCGGCCGTACCGACACCGGTGTTCTGGTACGCGGGCCGGACGGCGACGGGTGCCAGGCACAGTGCGGGGCTGTCGCCGATGTGGCAGCGGGTGAGCAGGGCGTGACCGACCGGGCGGTCGGCGTCGTCCACCGCGACGAGGGACAGGCCCTCGATCCACGCCCCCGGGTCGGCGCGCAGCGCGTCGACGAGAACGGCTTCCTCGGGGGTGGGGAAGGCGGTGCGGACGATGTCCCGGACGGCGGGGACGTCGGCGCCGGTCTCGGCGCGGGTGGTCCAGGAACGAGAAGAAGACATGACGGGACTGGAGTCCTTTTCAGGTGTGCGTTCGGGGATGCGGGGTCAGGCCGCCGCTCGGGGCGCAAGGGAGATCCGGGCACCGCGAAGGACGGCGTCGTGCACGGTCATCAACCTCACCTCCCTGTCCTCCCGCTCCCATGGAGCCCGATCGAACGCGAACGGTGACCACCGTACCCGTGGCAGCGCGTGCGTCGGGCGAGGTCACCAAGGCTTCCCAGGGCTTCGACCAATCCGCGGGCCGCCCGGCCCCGGCTCTCGTTCGACGACCACGGCACGATGCGCCCGGCCGGACCACCGGTTCCGCGGTCGGCGCCGCACGCTTGGTCCGGCGCCGCACGCCTCGTCCGACGCCGCACCGCGACCGGTGCGGTAGAAGCCCGGCTGCTAGGCTGGTGCGGACGTTGATCGTGCAGTGAGGAGTCGTGGACATGGTGGGTGACGACGACATCTCCGGGTGAGATCCGGTCCCGGTAGGCCGCAGCGGGCGCATTTCTGGCGCCGACGCAGTGGCCCCTTCGTCGTTCCCTTTTCCCTGTCTTCCTTCCCGGGCAGAGGTCTGTTCCCTGCCCCTCAGCTCCACGAGGTCGTCTCCATGTCCGACGCCGTCCTGCGCTGCTCCCACCTGTCCTTCTCCTGGCCCGACGACACCCCCGTCTTCGAGGACCTGTCGTTCACCGTGGGCGCGGGCCGCACGGGTCTCGTGGCTCCCAACGGGGCCGGCAAGTCCACCCTGCTCAAGCTGATCGCCGGGGAGCTGCGGCCCACCGCGGGCTCCGTGACGGTCTCCGGGGTCCTCGGCCATCTGCCCCAGACCCTTCCCCTGACGGGGAGCCTGACCGTCGCCGAGGTCCTCGGCGTCGACACCGTGATCCGGGCCATCGACGCCGTCGAGTCCGGGGACGTGGCCGAGGAGCACTTCACGGCCATCGGCGACGACTGGGACATCGAGGAACGCACCCGCGCCCAGCTCGACCGCCTGGGCCTGGGCGCCCTCGCCCTGGACCGGCGGCTCAGCACGCTCAGCGGCGGTCAGGTCGTCTCCCTCGGACTCGCCGCCCAACTGCTGAAGCGGCCCGACGTACTGCTGCTCGACGAGCCCACCAACAACCTCGACGCGGCCGCCCGGAGCAGACTCCACGACGTGCTCACGGACTACAGCGGCTGTCTGCTGCTGGTCAGCCACGACCGGGAGCTGCTCGAGGGCATGGAGCGCATCGCCGAACTCGACCGCGGTGAACTGCGCGTCTACGGCGGCAACTTCACCGCGTACGAGGAGGCCGTCCGCGCCGAGCAGGAGGTCGCCGAGAAGAACGTCCGCAACGCCGAACAGGAGCTGAAGCGGGAGAAGCGGGAACTGCAGCAGGCCCGCGAGCGCGCCGACCGCCGCGCGAGCAACGCCGCCCGCAATCTCAAGAACGCCGGGCTCCCCCGCATCTTCGCGGGCACCATGAAGCGCGGGGCCCAGGAGTCCGCGGGCCGGGCGGGCCAGACCCACGCCAACCGGGTCGGTGAGGCGAGGGCACGGCTGGACGAGGCGGAGCGGTCGCTGCGCGAGGAACAGCGCATCACGCTGGACCTGCCGGAGACCGACGTCCCCGCGGGCCGTACCCTCTTCCTCGGTCAGCGGCTGCGGATCCGGCTCGGTGAGCGGGAGGTGTTCGCCGGAGCGGGCGTCGACCTGACGGTCCGGGGGCCCGAGCGGATCGCGCTGACCGGGTCCAACGGCGCGGGCAAGAGCACGCTGCTGCGGCTGCTCAACGGCGACCTGGAGCCGGAGAGCGGCGACCTCAGGCGCGCCGACGGGCGCGTCGCGTATCTCTCCCAGCGGCTCGACCTGCTGGACGAGGAGCGCACCGTCGCCGAGAACTTCGCCGCCTACGCCCCTCACCGTCCGGAGGCCGAGCGGATGAACCTCCTCGCGCGCTTCCTCTTCCGGGGTGCCCGCGCCCATCTGCCCGTCGGCCTTCTCTCCGGCGGCGAGCGGCTGCGGGCCACGCTGGCCTGCGTCCTGTGCGCGGAACCGGCCCCGCACCTGCTGCTCCTGGACGAGCCGACGAACAACCTCGACCTGGTCGGCGTGGGCCAGCTGGAAAGCGCCCTGAACTCCTACCGGGGTGCGTTCGTGGTCGTCAGCCACGACCGGCGGTTCCTGCGTGAGATCGGCGTCGACCGCTGGCTGCGGCTGGCGGACGGCGAGCTGACGGAGACGGGGGCGACCGAGGAGTAGGGGCCGGCCGGGGGCGGACCTCCCGGATGCCGTGGGGTCCGTTTGCGGTCGGCGGGTGCGGGGCGGCAGGCTGCCGGTGTGGCCACTTTGCTGATCGTGCATCACACGCCGTCGCCGAACTGCCAGGCGATGCTGGAGTCCGTCGTGTCCGGGGCGACCGCGCCCGAGATCGAAGGGGTACGGGTGGTCCGGCGGGCGGCCCTGGCGGCCACGGCCGTCGACGTGCTGGAGGCGGACGGCTTCCTGCTGGGCACCCCGGCCAACCTGGGCTACATGTCGGGTGCGCTCAAGCACTTCTTCGACCAGGTCTACTACCCCTGCCTGGACGAGACGCGGGGCCGCCCCTTCGGCTACTACGTGCACGGGGGCAGCGACACCACGGGCGCGGTGCGCGGCATCGAGTCGGTCACGACCGGCCTCGGCTGGCAGCGCGCGGCGCCCGCGGTGAACGTGGCCGGTGAGCCCGGCAGGGCCGACCTGGAGGCCTGCTGGGAGCTGGGGGCCGCGCTCGCCGCCGGTCTGATGGACGACTGAGCCGGCCGGCCGAGCGCGTTCCTGGTGACCGCCCGCACGGGCTCCTAGCGCGGCAGTGTGCCCAGGAAGCGCACGTGCGGGCGGCCTGCCGGACCGGCGCGGGTGATCTCGGCGTCGACCCCGTAGACCTTCGCGACCAGGTCCGTCGTCAGGACCTCCGTCGGTTCGCCGCAGGCCACGACCCGTCCCTCCGAGAGGACGACGAGGTGGTCGCAGTACATCGCGGCGAGGTTGAGGTCGTGCAGCGCGACCACGCTGGTGACCGGCAGGGCGGAGACGAGGGCCAGCACGTCCAGCTGGTGCTGGATGTCGAGGTGGTTGGTCGGTTCGTCGAGCAGGAGTTCACGCGGCTCCTGGGCGAGGGCGCGGGCGATCTGGACGCGCTGGCGTTCGCCGCCGGAGAGGGTGTGCCAGAGGCGGTCGGCCTGACCCGTCAGTCCGGTGCGGTCCAGGGCGTCGGCGACCGCCTCCTCGTCGGCCGCCGACGCCGGTGACCAGGCGCGGCGGTGCGGGATGCGGCCGAGCCGGACGGCGTCCCGGACCGTCAGTTCCACCTGCGTGTCCGTCTGCTGCTCCACCACGGCCACGCGCCGGGCCACGTCCCGGCGGCCCACCCGGCCCAGGGGGCGTCCGTCGAGGCTGACGCGGCCCGAGGTCGGGGCGAGTACGCCGGCCAGCAGCCGCAACAGGGTGGACTTGCCTGAGCCGTTGGGGCCGAGCAGGCCCGTCATGGCGCCGTCGCGGGGGCTCAGGTCGACGCCGTCCAGGATCAGCCGGCCACCGGTGGTGCGGGAGACCCGCTCGGCGTTCAGGGTCACCGTGTCCTCCGGGTGCGGTACAGCACGAGCACGAAGGCCGGTACGCCGATCAGCGAGGTCACCACTCCCACCGGGACCTCCTGGGGTTCGAGGACGGTACGGGCCAGGGTGTCGACCCACACCAGGAACACGGCACCGGCGAGAACGCAGACCGGCAGCAGCCGGGCGTGTCCGGGACCGGTGAGCGCCCGTACCGCGTGCGGCAGGACCAGCCCGACGAAGCCGATCGCGCCGGCCGAGGCGACCAGGGCGGCGGTGAGCAGGGCGGTGGCGCACAGCAGCACCAGCCGGGTGCGGGCCACGTGGACGCCGAGCGCGGCCGCCGCGTCCTGGCCGAAGGCGAAGGCGTCCAGCGTCCTGGCGTGGCCGAGGCAGACGGCCAGGACCAGCAGCAGGACGGCCGTGCCGGTCCACACGTCGCTCCAGCCCGCGCCGCCGAGCGAGCCGAGCAGCCAGAACAGCACGCCGCGGGTGGTCTCGGCGTCGGCGGCGGTCATGACGACGAAGGAAGTGAGCGCCGAGAACAGCTGCATCGCCGCCACGCCCGCGAGCACCACCCGGTCCGTGGTGCCGCCGAGACTGTGGCTGAGCAGCATCACCAGCGCGAAGGAGCAGACCGCGCCGATGAACGCCCCGCCGGGGACGGACAGCGCGCCGCCGCCCACTCCGAGCACGACGACCAGGACGGCGCCGGTCGAGGCGCCGGAGGAGACGCCCAGGACGAAGGGGTCGGCGAGCGGGTTGCGCAGCAGGGACTGGAGCACGGCCCCGCACACGGCGAGTCCCGCTCCGCACACCGCGGCCAGGAGGGTGCGGGGCAGCCGCAGGTCCCAGACGATGCCGGCGCGGATCGGGGACACGGCCCCGGCGTCGGTGCCGGCGCCGAGGCGGGCGGCGATCACGGACCACACGTCGGCGACACCGATGTCCGCCGGTCCGATGGTGACGGCGACGGCCACGGAGACGCACAGGGCGACGGTCCCGGCCACCGCCCACACGAGGGTGCTGCGCGGCGCGCGTATGCCGGGGACGGGAGCCGTCCGGCTCGCGGACGTCACTTGGCGAGCCCGAACCCGCGCAGGGCCGCCGCCACCTGTTCCACGCCCTCGACGGTACGGATGGTGGGGTTCATGGCCTGCCCGCTGAGCAGCACGTAGCGCTTCTCGCGGACGGCGGTCATGTTCCTGGTCACGGGGTTGGACTCCAGGAACTCGATCTTCTTCGCGGCCGTCTCCGCCGTCTGCGACTTGCGGGTGAGGTCGCCGAGGACCAGGACGTCGGGGTCCCGGTCGGCGACGGTCTCCCAGCCGGCCTGCGGCCACTCCTCGTGGGTGTCGTCCATGGCGTTGTCGGCGCCGACCGCGCGGGTGATGACTCCGGGCGCGCCGCAGCAGCCCGCCAGGTAGGGGGAGGTGGAGTTGGCGAACCAGTACATGAGGGTGACGCCGGAGGCGTCGATGCCGGAGGTCGCCCTGTCGACCCTGGACTCGAGTTCGGCGACGAGTTTCTCGCCGCGCTGCTCGACGTCGAAGATGCGGGCCAGGTCGCGGACTTCGCCGTAGACGGTGTCCATGGTGAGGGGCTCGTTCCGGACGCCGTCGCCGTCGCCGCTGTTGTCCTTGCCGGCGCAGTCGGACGGCGACAGGTAGGCGGGCACGCCGAGTTCCGTGAACCGTTCGCGGGTGGCCACACCGCCGGTGCCGAGGGTGGAGGCGAAGGAGGCGGCGACGAAGTCGGGTTCGGCGTCCAGGACCGTTTCGAAGGACGGCATGTCGTCGGCGAGCCGGGGGACGCCGGCGTTCGCCTTCTCCAGTCCCTTCATGACCGGGTCGGTCCAGGTGGCGGTGCCCGCCAGGCGGTCGGCGAGGCCGAGTGAGAGCAGGATCTCGGTGGTGCCCTGGTTGAGGGAGACGGCCCGGCGCGGCGGCGCGTCGACCCGGACGTCGTGCCCGCAGTCACGGACGGTGCGTGGGTAACCGGCCGCGTCGGCCCGGGCGGCCGGGTCGTCGGTGCCCGCGCCGGACCCGCAGCCGGAGGCCAGCACGGCGCCGGACAGGAGCAGGGCGGGACCGCGCAGGGCACGGCGGGAAAGAAGGAGTCGTCGTCGGGGGCCGACGGGGCGTGCTGCGGGCAAGGAAGGATCCTCTGGCGTCGAGGGCTCATGCGCGAAGCCCGTCCGTACGATGCGGCCCGCGCCGCACGCGGCACGGGTGCCAGCAGGTCTTCGGACTCGGGATCGACCGGACGGGACGCCTTCCCGGACGGCGTACGCCGCCCAGTGGCCCGTGTCCCGCCCGTCACCCTCACCGCTGCGCGTCAGTTCCGGATTCGCACCGGATTCCCTGACCCACCAGGTGGGTTCGACTGGCTTGCGCAAGCTACCACAGGGTCATCGCCCCGCCGGGGGACGGGCCACTGCCTCACCCGCTCCCCCGGGCCACCACGCCCGTCCGCGCGTCAGCTCTTCGGTATGAGGACGGTGTCGACGTCGATGATGTAGCCGTCGGCGTTGGCGCATGCGTGCGTCAAGGAGTGAGAACCGGTCAGAACGGCGTCGCGGCCCGCAGGATGAGGAACATCGTGACGGCGGCGTTCGCGGACGACATCGCCGAGACGGCGGTCCCGGCGGCCGCCGCCCACGCCGCCAGGCCGACCGACGTGAACACCGGGGGCCAGGTGCGGACGGCGGGAGCGGGCCCCAGCAGGGCCGCCACCCGGCGGGGCACCGGGCCGGGCGCCGCGAGGCCGGCGAGGGTGGCGACGGGGGTGCCGCGGGAGACGAGGGCCGCCTTGCCGATCGCGGTCGCCACCGCGCGGCGGTCACCGACCGCCCGTGCGGCCGCCTCGTCCGCCCACCGCTCCGCCGTGTAGGCCACGGCCGTCCGCAGGGGGCGCAGGAACGGGTTGGCCAGCGCGGCGAGCCGGACTGTGAGCAGGAAGCGGTGGTGCCGGGCGGCGAGGTGGGCACGCTCATGGGCGAACAGGGCGCGCCGCTCGCCCGGTTCGAGGCAGTCGAGCAGGGCCGTACTCACCACCACCCGGTCCCGGCGTCCCCCCGGCAGCGCGTACGCGTAGGGCACGTCGTCCGGCAGTACGGCCACCCCGGTGCCCGGCAGCCCGGCCAGTGCGCGGTGGGCGCGGCGGCGCACCCGGCCGTGCCGCCACAGGGCCCGCGCCGAGGCCGCGACCACCGCGCAGAGCGCGGGAATGGCCGCCTTGCCGACGATCTCGTCGTAGGGCACCGCCGCCCGTACCTCGGGGTCGGACCAGCCGTCGGGGAGCGGGTTGCCGGGCAGCTGGGCGGTGCCGACCACCATCACCAGGGCCAGGCACACGGTGCTGCACAGGGCCATCACGGCGGCGACGGCGGTGAGCAGCCTGGTCGCGGTCCGCGGGTGCAGGTGCTGCTCGGCGAGCCTGGCGATCGGCCACGCCGTCAGCGGCAGGACCAGGGGCAGGAAGACGAAGACCCCCATGCGGTGTCAGCCGTCCTCCGCGGCGCGCGCGTGCCCGAGCAGTTCGCGCAGCAGTCGCTCGTCGTCGGGGTCGAGGCCGGTGACGAAGCTGGCCAGTACCGCTTCCCGGTCGCTCTCGGCGTCCAGCACCTTGCGCATCTTCCGCGCGGCCAGGCCCGCCTGGTCCGAGGCGGGCGTCCAGGCGAAGGACCGGCCCGCGCGCTCGCGGCTGACGGCGCCCTTCTCGAGCAGCCGGGTCAGGATCGTGATCACCGTGGTGTAGGCGAGGTCGCCGCCGAGCCGTTCCTGCACCCAGCCGGCCGTCGCGGGCCCGTCCGCCTCGCGCAGCGCGGACAGCACCAGCGCTTCCAGCTCACCCTGGCCCCGCCGCCGCGGACGCCGGTCATCCGTCACCGCCCGCCTCCTTCCGCCGCCGATCGTCTTCCGGAGCGACATCGTATAGAAGGCTTACTTCTACAGTGTTGTAGATTGTCGGCAGGCACAATGAACACGGAACGCGGAACGCAGCGAACACGACGAAGGAGAACGCAGTGGGAGTTTCCCTGGCCAAGGGCGGCAACGTCTCGCTCAGCAAGGAGGCGCCCGGCCTGACCGCCGTGCTGGTCGGTCTGGGCTGGGACGTGCGCACCACGACCGGCACCGACTACGACCTCGACGCCTCCGCGCTGCTCCTCGACGCGTCGGGCAAGGTGCTCTCGGACGGGCACTTCGTCTTCTACAACAACCTCACCAGCCCGGACGGCTCGGTCGAGCACACCGGTGACAACCTCACCGGCGAGGGCGAGGGCGACGACGAGGCGGTCAAGGTGAACCTCGCCTCGGTCCCGGCCGAGGTGGACCGGATCGTCTTCCCGGTGTCCATCCACGACGCGGAGAACCGCGGCCAGAGCTTCGGCCAGGTCCGCAACGCCTTCATCCGGGTCGTCAACCAGGCGAACAACCAGGAACTCGCCCGCTACGACCTGTCCGAGGACGCCTCGACCGAGACCGCGATGGTCTTCGGCGAGCTGTACCGGCACGGCGCCGAGTGGAAGTTCCGGGCGGTCGGACAGGGCTACGCCTCGGGCCTCGCGGGCATCGCCGCGGACTTCGGCGTCAACGTCTGATCGGACACCCCGGCCGACGGCACGACCGGCCTCCCCGCCGGGCGCGGTGCGCCCGGCGGGGAGGGGTGGGGGGTGGGAGTGGCACGGGTCAGCCGAAGTCGACGTCGCTGCACAGGAAGTACGTCTGGTCCATGTGCGAGGCCTGCCAGATCGTGTAGACGACGTGGCGGCCGCTCAGCCCCGAGGTACTCACCGGGATCTCGTAGTTCTGGCTAGGCCCATAGCTGCCCGTGCGCGCGACCTGCTGGAGGTCTCCCCAGGTCAGGGCCTGCGTGGCGGGGTCGAAGCCCTGCTTGGTGACATAGACCAGGAAGTAGTCGGCGCCGTGGCTGGCCTGGTCGTGGAGCTTGACGGTGAAGTCGTCGGCGACGTCCGTGGTCTGCCACGGGCCCACGGCGTCGAGGGAGTTGTAGCGTCCACCCTCGGTGCGGCCGCCGCTGCAGAGCTGGCCGTCGGGGACGACCGCCTCGAAGTCGCCGGCCGAGCCGTTGCGGTACAGGCCGTTCCAGTTCCACATGGCGTTGGGGTTGTCCTGCCACGCCTGCCAGCACATGGGGTCCTCGTCGGCCATGGCCGGGTTCTGGAAGTCGTCGCCCCAGCGTTCCCAGCAGCCGTAGTTGCGGGAGGCGGGGTCGACGACCGAGCCGTGGGCGACGGCGGTGCCGCTCCAGGGGATCAGGGTGAGCAGGACCGCGGTCAGGGTGCTGAGGGCGAGGGTCGCGGCCCGCCGGGTGCCTCTGATCGGTGTCGCTGTGTTGTGATCATGACAAGTCATGACGTCCTTCTCTCGCGTGGGGGGACAGCGGGAGCACGCGGCGTCGCGAGCGCGAGTGGGAGCGCTCCCAAGGGCGGCTCGAAATCCAGGCTGCGCCTGGGTAAAGGATTTGGCAACATCCGAAACGAGCCACTTCCCGCCCCGAGGTGGCGTGGTCGATGCCTTCGACGCGACGGGGGGCGGGGGACGTTCCCCGCCCACCCGTCGTCATGCCGGTGGCGTGTTCGTCACAGCGCACGCCGCCTGGAACGGATCAGCAGCACACATCCACCGGCGAACAGCACGCCGCCGACCGCCGCGGGCCACAGGCCGAGCCCGGAACCGGTTTCGGCGAGTCCACCCTGCGCCTGCGGTCGGGGCGCCGACCCGGCGCCGCCGGCGTTGCCACCCTTGCCGGTGTTGCCGCTGTTCTCCGACGCCTCGGTCGCGGCCCCGGCGCTGCTCACGTCGTCCGGGGTGTCGGCGGCAGGCGTCGTCGCGGCCCTGGGCTCGGCGCCGGCGGAGGCGCCGACGGCCTGGTCCTCGGCCGGGTGTGCGGGCATGTCCCCGCCGGTCCCCTCGTTCCGTCCCTCGTTCTGCTCCTCGTTCCGGCCGGGGGCCTTCCCGTCGTCCTTCCCGCCTCCCTGTCCGTTCTGCTGATCCTGGCCGCCCTGGCCGGGGTCCGCGGGTGCCGAGGCCGTGGCGGTCTGCTCGGCCGGGGGCTGGGCGGTCTGGCCGCCGCCGTCACCGCCGCCGGGCTGCTCCTCGCCCTCACCCGGCTCGGACTCCGGAGGCGTGTCCGGGCCGCACTCGCGGCCCAGGTTGATGCACTCGACCATCTCGCGCATCAGATCCTCGTCGAAGACGTTGATGAAGTCGCTGTGGTCGGTGACCGGCTTGTGCAGCTGCTCGGGGAAGGAGTCCACGGCGAACAGCGGGACGGTCCTGCCCCCGTCCTCCAGGCTGGGCGCGGCCACGTCGTAGACGACCCGCTGCACCAGTCGCGGAACGGCCCGGAATCCCTCCGGGCAGCTGCCGTCGGCGGCGGCGAAGGCCATGTGGGTACGGTGGTTGGCGCTGTCGATGTTGCGGCCGTCCCAGCAGCTCTGGAAGGTGAAGGTGCGCACCACGTCGCTGCCCGAGGGGCAGAGCGGGTACTTGTCCTTCAGCTGCCGGTCCTCGAAACCGGTGCAGCTCCAGGAGGCGTTGGCGTTGGTGTTGCCGTTGACGAACGCCTTGGCGTCGCCGGTGATGATGCGCAGCAGCCGCGGCATCTCCGTGACCTTGCCCCGCTCGTTGCCCTCGAACGTCAGGGTGACCTCGGCCGGCGTGACGATCTCGCCCGCGTTGCCCTCGATGCCGCCGCCGGGTGACTGGGCGTCCTGTTCGGCGGTGCCGTTCTGGAGCCGCAGCACGGGCCAGTAGTACGAGGACTTGTCGCCCTGGTCGGCGCAGCTGGTGGCGCCGACGGCCAGGTCGTCGTCGCTGGCGAGGGCGTCGTTGGCCTGGTTGCCGACGTAGTCGTGGAAGTGGTGGGCGCCGTTGCTGACGCCGGGGGCGGCGATCAGGTTGTCCGAGTTGAACAGGCCCTCGGCGTTGACGCCGCAACTGGTGGCGAAGGAGCCGGTCGAGGCCTGCTTCTGCCGGGACGCGCGCACGACGTTGGGCTGGAGGGACTCGATGTCGACGTAGTCCGCCGCCACGGGACCGTTGCCCGCCTGTCCGCCGTTGCCGGGCTGCTGCTGCCCGTCACCGGGCTCTTGGCCCTTGCCGTCCTGCTGACCCTGCTCCTGTCCCTGGCTCTCTTCCTGCTCCTGCCCCTGTCCCTGCTGGTCCGGGCTGCCGCTCCCCGCGTCCGCCGACGCGATCTCGGTGCGGCGCAGGGCGCACTCCGCCAGGGCGTCCAGGCCCTCGGGACGGTCTCCGGCCTTGCCGACGGCGGCGGCGATGCGCTCGATCGTCGCCGCGCGCTCCTTCCGCAGCGGGTCGAGGATCGCGCCCTCGTCGAGGGTGCCGTCGTCCGCGGTGCGGGCGGCGTCCTGGAGGCCGCGGTAGGCGGCGGCGATCTGCTCGTCGAGGTGGGCGAGTTCGGTGTCGACCTCCGGCCTGGCCTGCTCCGGAACGGCCGTGAGCCGTTCGGTCAGGTCGGGGCAGTCGACGGTGGCCGCGACTCCGGAACTGCCCAGGGGGACGGCGGCGTTGCCTGACTCCGTCGCGGAGGCGAAGACGTTCACGGCCACCAGGCCGCTGCCCCCCAGTATCAGCGCGACCGCTCCGAAGGTCGCGCGCCGCGCCCCGGTCGGGCGTCTGCGCCTGTTGTGTCCCAAGGCGTGCTCCTGTGTCGTGACGGACTCGGACATGAATCGCCCCCGGCTCCATACGGAGTCGGGGGCCGGAGCGTTCAAGTGCCCTCGGAATTCTCAGGATTCCCTCACGTCACGGGCGCAGTACGCACCGGCGGCGGGGCACGCGCGACGTGGAGGGACGGGCGATGTGGCGGTGGACGGCTCACCGGGTCCGGGCTTCGCCGACCGGGTCGCCGCCGTGAGCGGCCCGGGCGCGTGACCGACGGGTGTCGTGAAGGTTCGGACCGGGGGAACCCGGCGGTCGTCAGGGCGCGGGTGCGCCTAGGACGGGTGGCCACGGCGCGGGACGCCGGCGGCCGCCGGCCCGTCCGGTCGGGGGCCCGTCGCCCGAAGGGCCCCTTGTGGGCGGCTCGCTCCCGGTGGAACGATGCCCGGGCAACGGCCCACCGCACCGAAGGGACCGCCGTGACCGACGACCGGGAGCGCCCACGGGCCGCCGCCGCGTTCGACGCGCTGGGCGTCGAGTACGAGAAGGCGTTCGCCAGGTCGAAGACGCACCGCCACTCACTGGAGTGGCTGCTGGCGCGGCTCGCGCCGGGCAGCCGGGTGCTGGACGTGGGCAGCGGCACGGGCCGGCCCACCGCCGAGACCCTCGCGGACGCCGGGCACGAGGTGCTGGGCGTCGACATCTCCCCGGTCATGGTGGAGCTGGCCGCGCGGCAGGTGCCGACCGCCACCTTCCGGTGCGCCGACATCCGAGACGTACCGCTGGCGGACGCCTCGTTCGACGCCGTCTGCGTGTACTTCTCCCTGCTCCAGATGGACCGGCAGGAGCAGAAGGACCTCGTACGGCACCTGGTGCGGCTGCTGAAGCCCGGGGGTTACCTGGTCCTGGCCACCGTGCCTCTGGACGTGGAGGACGTCGACGCCACCTTCATGGGTCAGCCGGTGCGCGTGACCAGTTTCCCCGCACAGGAACTGATCACCCTGGCCGAGGGGTCCGGCCTGGAGGTGCTGGCGCAGGAGGCGTCGATGTTCACCCCGGCCCACCCGGACGCCCGGCCGGAGCCGCACCTCTTCCTGCACTGCCGGCGCACGGGACAGCCCCGGATGGGGTAACTGCGCACGCGGGGTCCGGGCACCCACGGTCACAGTGGGCACATGACCGAACCTGGCGAGCGACGGCGCCGCACCACTTCCACGACCACGCGCGAGCGTGGCGTGCGGGACGCCCGGGACGCCGCCCGGCGCGCCGCCGACGCCCTGTCCGAGCTGATCCGGCACCACCTCGAAGGGGTCTCCGCGGTGTGCCGGAGCGAGGACGGCGGCTGGATCGTCGACGTGGACGTGCTGGAGGTGGCACGCATCCCCGACACCACCAGTCTCCTCGCCACCTACCAGGTCGAGTTGGACCCGGCGGGCGACCTGGTCCAGTACCGCAGGACCGCGCGCTACCGGCGTGGTGCCCAGGACCAGTGAGCGGGCCGTGAGGCCCGCACCCGGAAGGACCCCCGCATGATCACCTACGACGACGAGGTCGTCTGCGCGCCCCGCGCCGGAACCCTCTACGACGTCCTCGAACTGATTCTCGACCGCGGCATGGTGATCGACGTCTTCGTGCGCGTCTCCCTGGTCGGCATCGAGATCCTCAAGGTGGACGCGCGCATCGTGGTCGCGAGCGTCGACACCTATCTCCGGTTCGCCGAGGCCTGCAACCGGCTGGACCTTGAGCACGACGTGCGGTCCAAGACCGTGCCCGAGATGTTCGGCAGCCCGGTGGCCAAGACCGTGGGCAGGGCCGGTGCCAGGCGGACGGCACGCTCCCTGACCGACAAGGTGCGCGACGTCCTCACGCCCGAGGACGAGCCCGAGCACGACGAGGAGGGGGCGGAGGACCGTCCCCGCGCACGCGCGGAGCGCGGCAGGAGCCCGCAGCGGTCCCGCAGCCGGCCCTCCGCTCGGCCCCGCGACGAGGACGACCGCCCCCGTTCCCGCCCCCGCCGGCGCACCGAGGAGGAGGACCGATGACCGCGCCCGCCACTACCACCACCACCGGCACCGGCACCGCCGTCGAACCGGCGCCCGCCCCGAAGGCCCTGTACGTCTACGGCATCGCCCCCGCCGGGACCCGCACCCCCCGCTCCCCGGGCGTCGACGGCGCCCCGGTACGGCTGCTGAGCCGGTCCGGACTGTGCGCCGCGGTGTCCGACGCGCCCCCGCGGCTGCGTCCCCGGCGCCGGGACCTGCTGGCCCACCAGGCCGTTCTGGACGAACTGGCGGCCCAGGGACCGGTGCTGCCCATGCGGTTCGCGGTCCTCAGCCCGCGGCCAGACACCCTGCTCTCCCAACTGCGCTCGGACGCCGCCCACCTGACGGCACAGCTCGACGGCGTACGGGGGTGCGTGGAATTCAACGTCAAGGGGACGGTGGTGCCCGGCCACTTCGCCGATCTGGTACGCCGGGACGACAAGCTGCGCAGCCTGGCCCTGCGGACCCGGCGCCGGCCCGACTATGAGGCCAACGTCCGGCTGGGAGAGGCGATCGCCCTCGGTGTGCGCCGCGAGGCGCGGCGCGCGGCCCGGGAGGTCGTCGACCGGCTGGCCCCGCTCGCCGTGCGCACGGTCCAGGGCACGACCGACGACGAGCAGGTGCTCAGCGCGTCGTTCCTGCTGCGCTCGGCCGACGAGGCGCGGTTCAGGGAGGCGGTGGCGGCACGGGCCCGGGCCTGCGGGGACCGGCTGGCCCTGAGCGTGACCGGACCGCTGCCCTGCTACAGCTTCGTCGACCCGCGCCCCACGACACCGGCCGGCCGGTGACCGCGTGGGCATCGTGAGCGGTCTCCTCCTGCTGCCCCTCGCGCCGGTGCGCGGCACGGCGTGGATCGCCGACCACCTGCTCCAGGAGGCCCGGCGCCAGGCCCACGACCCGCGCGCCGTACAGGCTCGGCTGGCCGCACTCAACCGGGCCCTGGACGAGGGCGCCGTCGACGAGGCGTCCTTCGAACGCGAGGAGGAGCGGCTGCTCACCCTCCTCGAACGCCCGGCCCGGACCACCAGCCCTACGACCACCACGAATCCAGCGCGGAGACGACACCTATGAACGACAGCAGGACGGCCATGGCGGCTGCCGTGGCGGGCGGATACCTCCTGGGACGCACCAAGAAGGCCAAGCTCGCCTTCGCGGTCGGCTCCTACCTGGTGGGCCGACGCGTCGGCCTCTCCCCCGGCCAGGTGCTCGGCCAGGGGCTGGGCAGCCTACGACAGGCTCCGCAGTTCAAGGAGTTGAGCGACCAGGTCCGGGGCGAGCTGCTGACCGCCGGACGCGCGGCCGTCACCGCCGCGGCGAACCGCCGGCTCACCGGCCTCGCGGACAGCCTCCGCGACCGTACCGACGCGCTCACCGGCGAGGACCGCGGGGAGCGAGGGGACGACGGCCGCGACGACTACGACGACGACTCATGGGACGAGAACGCTCCGGACGAGAACGCTCCGGACGAGGAGGCTCCGGACGAGGACGCCTACTTCGACGACGAGGACCGGGCGGAAGACCGGCGGCCCGCGCCGGCACCGCCCCGCAAGTCGGCGGAGAAGGCGGCGAAGAGGCCGCCGGCCAAGAAGACCACGGCGAAGAAGTCAGCCGCCAAGAAGGCCGCACCGGCGAAGCGGGCGGCGGGTCCGGGCGGCAGGCGCGGAGGTGGGCGCGCATGACCCCCGACCGGCAGGACGACGGCGGACCGTCCCCCCTCGGCGACCTCAAGGACGCCCTGGGCGGCTACCTCTCCGCCGCGGGACACGGGCTCGTAGGCAAGGCCGGGGAACGGATCGGTTCCCTGACGGACCGCCTGACCGAGTCCGCCGACGGCGGCGGTTCCCCAGGAGGCGGCGGCGATTCGAAAACCGGTGGCGATTCGAAGAGCGGCGGCGGTTCGAAGAGCGGCGGCGGCAGCGTCAAGGCGACGCACATCATGGAGACCGTCGACATCGGCGTCCCCCTGCGCACCGTCTACGACCAGTGGACGCAGCTCCAGGACTTCAGCGGTTTCACCAAGGGCGTCCAGAGCGTCAGCCCGCACGACGAGGTGACCTCGGACTGGACCGCCAAGATCGCCTGGTCGACCCGCAGTTGGAAGGCGACCGTCCAGGAGCAGATCCCGGACCAGCGCATCGCCTGGACCTCCGAGGGCGCCAAGGGCAGTACCAACGGAGTGGTCACCTTCCACGAACTGGCGCCCCGGCTCACCCGGGTCGTCGTGGTCGTCGAGTACTACCCGGCGGGCTTCTTCGAGAAGACCGGGAACCTCTGGCGCGCCCAGGGGCGCCGGCTGCGGCTGGACCTGAAGCACTTCGCGCGGCACGTGTCCCTGACGGACGGCGAGGACGTCGAGGGCTGGCGCGGCGAGATCCGCGACGGCGAGGTCGTCAGGAGCCACGAGGAAGCGCTGGAAGAGGAGGAGCACGCCGACGACTCCGACGACGCGGAGGACGCCGAGGACGCCGAGGACGAGTACGAGGACCGGTACGAGGACGACGAGGAAGGTGAGTACGACGACGAGGAGGAGCCGTATGCGGACGAGGAGGACGACGACGAGGACGAGGAGGACGACGAACGTGCTCGCCCGCGTCGCTGACGCCGCCGCGGGGGGCAGGCGGTGACCGACCTCGACAACCGGTACCCGGGCCCGGGGACAGAGCCCTACGGGCCCCCTTCCGGCAGCCTCGCCGACCTCCTCGAACGCGTCCTCGACAAGGGCATCGTCATCGCCGGCGACATCAAGATCGACCTCCTCGACATCGAACTGCTGACGATCCGGCTGCGGTTGTTCATCGCCTCCGTGGACACCGCCAAGAAGGCGGGCATCGACTGGTGGGAGACCGATCCCGCGCTGTCGTCCCGGGCCGCGCGGGAGGCGCTCGCCGAGGAGAACGCGCGGCTGCGGGAGCGCCTTGATGCCCTGGAGGGGGCCGCCGAGGGCGAGACGACGGGAGCCGTGCGATGAGCGCGTCCGCCGTCTCCCCGGCGGCCACCGGCCTCGTGTGCGCCTTCGCCGTCACCCGCACCCCGCCCGACCCGGACGGTCTGGCGGCGGCCAGGGGGCACGAGGAAGGCGGCCCGCTGCGCGTGCTGCGTGCGGGCGGCCTGTGCCTGGTCGTGCAGGACGTGCCCGCGGCCCTGTTCGGCGAGGAGGCGCTGACCGAGCGCCTCAACCGGCCCGAGGACCTGGAGCGCTGCGCCCGCGCCCACCACCGGGGCGTCGAGGCCGCGGCCGGGCGGGGCCCCGTCGTACCGCTGCCGATGGCGACGCTGTACCGGGGCGACCTGACCGCGGCGCGGGCGGTGGCCGCCCGGCAGCCGGTGCTGGAAACGCTGCTGGACCGGCTCCGGGACCGTACGGAGTGGGCGGTGAAGGTGCACGCCGCCGAGGCCGCGCCCGAGGCCGCCGGAGACACCGGCACCGTTGCCCCCACCGGATCCGGCGGCGGCGGGCGTGCCTACCTCAGCCGGGTCAGCGCACGGCGGAGCGAAGAGCGGGGTGCGCGCGGGAAGGCGCTGGCCGAGGCGGAGGCCGTCGACGCGGCACTGCGGCGCCATGCGGTGGCCGCGACCCGGCACCGCCCGCAGAGCGAGCGGCTGACCGGCCGCCGGACCCCGCAACTGCTCAACGCGGCCTACCTGGTGGAGGACGCGCGGCGCGCCGACTTCACCGCGGCCCTGGCCCGGTTCACCGCCGGCGGGCCGCACCCGGCGGTGCGGGTGGAGGCCTCGGGCCCGTGGATCCCGTACTCCTTCGCCCGCTGGGACGAGGACCCGCAGGCCGGACCGGACCAGGAGGCGCCTTCATGACCGTCCCGGACGCCCGTACGCCAGGCCCGGCCACCGTGCCCTGGGGCGGCCCGGAGCCGTACGCACCGGTCGGGGTGCCCCTCGTCGACCTGCTGGACCGGGTGCTGGCGACCGGCGTCGTGGTCAGCGGCGATCTGGTGCTGGCCGTCGCGGACGTGCCGCTGGTGCGGATCTCCCTGCACGCGCTGCTGTCGTCGGTGAACGAGCGGGTGCCCGCTCCCTGGCCGGACAGCGGGCCGCTGTGACCGCGCCCCGGGACCGTGCCGCCCACGCCCTCGACCTGGATCCCGAGCGGGTCACCAACGACCTCGCCGCGCTGGTCCTCACCGTGGTGGAGCTGCTGCGCCAGCTCATGGAACGGCAGGCCGTGCGCCGCTTCGACGAGGGGACGCTGAGCGCGGAGCAGGAGGACCGGCTCGGCACGGCGCTCATGCTGCTGGACGAGCGCATGGACGACCTGTGCGCCCAGCACGGTCTGCGCCGCTGCGACCTGAACCTCGACCTGGGCCCGCTGGGACCGCTGCTGGCGGACCCGGAGCCGTAGGACGCTCCTGGCGTGAGACGCCCGGTCGTGGGGAAAGGCCCGGACACCCGGCGCGAGCGATCGTTATGATGACGCGGAATCGCTCAAACGAACATTCTCGGGTGGGGAGACCTGATGCGGGAGCCGGTCGATCTCAGGCGCCAGCGGATACTCGCGGCGGTCCAGGCGCGCGGTACCGCGCGGGTGCGCGACCTCGCCGACGAGTTGCAGGTCTCGGTGGTCACCGTGCGGCGCGACGTCGAGGAGCTGACGCGCGAGGGCAGGCTGAGCCGCGGGCACGGGGTCGTGCGGTCGACGCTGCCGGCCCGGGAGACCGTCGCCGAAGCGGTCCCGGCGGCCGGGGACCGGGTGGCCGTGGTGGTTCCCGTGCGGCACTCGTACCTGACCGAGACCCTGCACGGGGCCCGCACGGTCCTGGAGCGGGCGGGGGTGCGCATGGCCCTGCACCTCGCGCCGCAGGCGTCCGGCGCCGAACGCCCGCTGGTGGAGCGGGCGCTGGCGGACGGCGCGGACGGGCTGCTGATCGCCCCGCGCTGGCGCGGCCGGGCCGACGAGGAGGCCGACCACGAGTGGCTGGCCGGGGTCGGGGTGCCCACGGTGCTGATGGAGCGCCGCCCGTGGCGCGGCAGCGCGCTGCACGCCCTGGACTCGGTCTGCTCGGACCACTGGTACGGCGCGCACCTGGCGGTGGAGCACCTGGTGGGGCTGGGGCACCGGCGGATCGTGTTCGCCACCCGGCACGACAGCCCCACCGCCCGCTCGCTGCGTGCCGCGTTCACCCGGATCGCCGGGGCGCACCCCCTGGTGGAGCGGTGGGCGTGGGCGCTGGTGGCGCGGGAGGCCGGGGCCGACGGGCCGTACTCCGCGGACGAGACCGCCGAGCTGCCCGCGCTGATGCGCAAGATGGGCGCGTCCGCGATGGTGCTGCACGGCGACGTGGACGCGCTGATGGTCGTCCAGCGGCTCGCGGAGGAGGGGGTGCGGGTGCCGCAGGACTGCTCGGTGGTCGCGTACGACGATGTGGTGGCCGGTCTCGCCTCGCCTCCGCTGACGGCCGTGTCGCCGCCGAAGGCCGAGGTCGGGCACGCGGCGGCGGAACTGCTGCTCCAGCGGCTGGCCGAGGCGCCCGGCAGCCGGCCGGGCCGCCGGGTCGAGCTGCTGCCGCGGTTGATGGTGCGCGGTTCGACGGACCGGCCGGCCGAACCGCTTGCCGAATGAGCGTTTGAGCGTTTCATTTTCTTCTGATCGATCTATTGACCGTTTGAGTCAGGGCGTTCAGGATTCCGGTGTCTCGAAGAGTCGTGTCCGCACCCGCGCGGACCCGCAGGAGCCGCGGAGGCGCCATGCCCGGACGACCCAGCCGTCGCTCCGTGCTCGCCGCGATGACCGCCCTACCCCTGGCAGGAGCCGCGAGCGCCTGCAGCGGGGGGAGCGGCGCATCGTCGGCCCGCACGGGCACCACCACGCGCATCACCTTCTGGTCCGCCCTGCGCGGCAGCCAGGAGGTGGTCGACGCGTTCAACCGCACCCACCGCACCGTCCAGGTGGAGTTCCAGCAGATCCCCTCCGGTGGGCAGGGCGGTTACGCCAAGCTCAGCAACGCCGCCCGGGCCGGGAACGCGCCCGATGTCGCCACCCTCGAATACCCGCAGGTCCCGGGGTTCGCCATCGACGGCGTCGCCCGCGACATCACCGACCTGATGAGCGACGGCCTGCGCCGCAAACTGCTGCCGCAAGCGCTCGGCCTGACCACCTTCGAACGCCGGGTGTTCGCCGTGCCGCTGGACGTCGAGCCCATGGTGATGCACTACCGCGCCGACCTGTTCGACCGCTACGGGCTGGAAGTCGCCCGTACCTGGGACGAGTTCGCCGAGCAGGCCGCGACGGTGCGCCGCAAGACGCCCGACCGCCGGCTGGTGCTCTTCCCCACCGACGGGATGACCCAGTTCGCCTGCTACGCCTGGCAGGCGGGCGCCCAGTGGTTCGACACCTCGAAGGGCGCCTGGAACGTCTCGCTCGCCGACGCGCCCTCCCGGCGGGTCGCGGAGTACTGGCAGGGGCTGATCGACCGGGACGACGTCTTCATGAACGCCGTCGAGAGCAGGCAGTCGGACGCGCAGATCGGCAACGGACTGGTCCTGACCCGGCTCAGCGGCGCCTGGGACGCCGGTGCGCAGATGAACGCGCGGCCGGGACAGAAGGGCCAGTGGCGGATCGCGCCGCTGCCGCAGTGGGACCCCGGCAGCCCCTCGGCCGGCACGCACGGCGGCTCCACCTTCGCGATCACCGAGGACAGCAGGCACCCGGAGGCCGCGATGGAGTTCATCGAGTGGCAGGTCTCCCACCCCGACGCCCTGCGCGCCCGGCTCTCCAGCGGCACCAGCAGCCAGTACCCGGCCGCACCCGGCCTGGTCGCGGTGGGCCGCGAGGCCTTCGACCGCTCGTACTACGGAGGTCAGGACATCTACCGCCTGTTCGAGCAGGAGGCCGAGAAGATCGGCGACCAGTGGCTGTGGGGTCCGCGGATGAGCGCCACCCAGAAGGTCATGCAGGACTCCTTCGCCCGCGTCAGCGGCGGCCAGGGCAGCCTCGTCGAGTCGCTGCGCACCGCCCAGGAGGGCACCATGCCCGACCTCAAGGCCCTGGGCCTGTCCACCACCCAGCACAGCACCTGAGCCGACGAAAGGCAGGTGACACCCCCATGACCACGACGACCCCCGCACGGGTGGCGACCGGCGCCTCCCGCGCCACCGCCCCGGACGGCCCCGCCTCCGGCCTGCGTGCCCGCAGAGCGGCCAGGCGCCGTCAACTGACCGCCGCCGGCGTCCTCATGACGCCGTTCTTCGCCCTGCTGGTCACCGTCTTCCTGATCCCCGTCGGCACCGCCGTCTACCTCAGCTTCTTCAGCGACGACCAGCCGGGCCTCGGCTTCGGCCCCGAGCGCACGGTCTTCGTCGGACTGCGGTCCTACACGGCCGTGCTCACCGACCCCACCTTCCTCGGCGGCCTCGGCACGGTCGCCCTGTACTGCCTGATCTACATCCCGCTGATGGTGGTCGGCGCGCTCGCGCTCGCCCTGCTGCTCGACTCCGGCGTGGTGCGGCTGCGCGGCTTCGCCCAGCTGGGCCTGTTCCTGCCGCACGCGGTGCCCGGCATCATCGCGGCGCTGATCTGGCTGTACCTGTACACGCCCGGCATCAGCCCGGTGATCGAGCTGTTCGCCGAGGGCGACATCACGATCGACTTCCTGGGCGTGCACACGGTGATCCCGTCCATCGTAAACATCGCCCTGTGGAGCAACCTCGGCTACAACATGGTGGTCTTCTACGCCGCCCTCCAGGCCGTGCCGCGCGAGGTGATCGAGGCGTCCGTCGTCGACGGCGCCGGACCGGTGCGCACGGCGCTCCAGGTCAAGACGCCGCTGGTGCGGGCCTCCATCGTGATGGTCTCGATCTTCACCCTGATCTGGGCGCTCCAGCTGTTCACCGAGCCGATGCTGCTCAGCCAGTCCTCCCCGATGATCAACTCGCGGTTCTCGCCCAGCATGTACATCTACGACGCGGCCTTCACCCGCAACAACTACAGCCTCGCGGCGGCCGCCTCGGTGGTCCTGCTGGTGTGCACCATCGCCCTGTCGTACGGCGTCACCCGCTTCACCAGCCGCGCCGACTCCGAGGAGGCCCGATGAGCGCCACCGACAGCTCCCTGCTCCGCCCGAAGCTGCTGGGCCGCGCCACCGTCAACGTGGTCGTCGCCGTCTCCGTCCTCTACACCCTGCTGCCGGTGCTGTGGCTGGTGCTCGCCTCGGCCAAGAACCGCGACGCGCTGTTCAGCAGCGATCTGCTGTCCCTGAGCGACTTCTCCTTCCTGCAGAACCTCAAGGACGTCTTCGCCATGGACGGCGGGCTCTACGGCCGCTGGTACGTCAACAGCCTGCTGTACGCGGTGATCGGCGCCGCCGTGGGCGCACTGGTGAGCGTTGCCTGCGGCTACGCATTCGACAAGTACCGCTTCCGGCACAAGGAGAAGCTGTTCGGCCTGGTCCTCGCGGCGGTCATGGTGCCGCAGACGGTGCTCGCGCTGCCGCTGTACCTGATGGCCTCCGAGGCCGGCCTGGTCAACACCTTCTGGTCGGTGTTCATCCCGGTGCTGTTCAATCCGTTCGGCGTCTACCTCGGCCGGATCTTCGCGCGGGGCTACGTGCCCGACGAGGTCCTGGAGGCGGCGCGCGTGGACGGGGCCGGGGAGCTGACCATGTACGCCCGGGTGGCGCTCAGAATGCTGGGACCCGGCCTGATCACCGTCTTCCTCTTCCAGCTGACCGCGATCTGGAACAACTTCTTCCTGCCCATGGTGATGCTGTCCGACCAGGACCTGTATCCCGTCAGTCTCGGCCTGTACCAGTGGAACAGCTCGGCGTCGGTGTCGCCCGAGTACTACCCCGTGGTCATCATGGGCTCGCTGCTCGCCGTACTGCCGCTCATCCTCGCCTTCGTGCTGCTCCAGCGTTTCTGGCGCAGCGGCCTGACCGCCGGAGCCGTCAAGTGACCGTGCACGCCCCGGGCCCCGGCTTCCGGCCCCGTGCCGCCGTGGCCATGTCCCCGGACGCCGCCTCGGCCGTCCTCGACCCCCAGTCCCTCGCCGCGTTCCGCCGGGTGTGCGACCTCGCACCGTTCCCGGTGCTCGACGACCTGACCGCGGCACGGGCGAGATCCGTACTGGCGGACGTGGAGCTGCTGATCACCGGCTGGGGCTGTCCGCCGCTGGACGCGGACGTGCTGCGGGCGGCGCCCCGGCTGCGGGCCGTGGTGCACACGGCGGGCAGTGTCCGCGGGCACGTCACCGACGCGTGCTGGGAGCGGGGCGTCGAGGTCTCCTCGGCCGCCGCGGCCAACGCGCTGCCGGTGGCCGAGTACACCCTCGGCATGATCCTGCTCACCGGCAAGCGGGTGCTGGAGCGGGCCCGCGACTTCCGGGTGTCCCGGACGCGCGGCAACTGGCTGCGCACCCCGCGCGGCGTCGGCAACTACCGCCGCACGGTGGGGATCCTGTCGGCGTCGCTGATCGGCCGCCGGGTCGTCGAACTGCTGCGGCCGCACGACGTGGAGGTCCTCCTGCACGACCCGTACATCACCGACGCGGAGGCCGCCGGGCTGGGCGTCGAGAACGTGGGGCTGCCGGAGCTGTTCGCGCGCTGCGACACCGTCAGTGTGCACACCCCGCTGCTGCCCACGACCCGTGGGCTGGTGAGCCGTCCGCTGATCGACGCGATGCCCGCCGATGCGGTGCTGATCAACACCTCCCGCGGGGCGGTCGTCGACCAGGAGGCGCTGACCGATGCCGTGCTGGCGGGCCGGATCAGGGCCGTCCTCGACGTCACCGACCCCGAGGTGCTGCCGCCGGACCACCCGCTGTGGGACTGCGAGCACGCCCTGATCACCCCGCACCTGGCCGGTTCCGAGGGCAACGAGTGGCGCCGTCTCGCCGACCTCGCCCTCGCCGAGACGACCCGCTGGGCGTCCGGTTCCGGCTTTCTCCATCCCGTACGACGCGAAAGGCTGGCGTTCCTGGCATGAGCATCCCGTTCGAACTGCCCACCGAGGACCGTGCGTCCAGCCCGTACACCGGTTACACCCGGGCCCACTGGGAGGCCGTCGCGGACGGGCTGCTGTGGGCCGCGTGGCGCTGGAGCACCCCGGGCCGCGCCCTGCTCGACCTGCCGGGGCGGCCCTCGCGCTCGGGGGTGCGCTCCGACGGACTGGAGGGCTTCGCGCGGACCTTCCTCGCGGCGGGCTTCCGCGTCGCGGGCGCGGACGGCGCGGACCCGCACGGCTGGCTGGACCGCTACGCCGAGGGCCTCGCCTCCGGCACCCGCACGCCCGGCCGCGACGACACCGAGTCCTGGCCGCTGATCCTCGACCACGACGTGCAGGGCCAGCCCATGGTCGAGTCGGCCTCGGTGGCGCTGGGGCTGCGGCTGACCGCGCCGTGGCTGTGGAAGCACCTGGACTCCGGGGTGCAGGACCGGGTGGAGGAATGGCTGCGCGGGGCGCTGCGGCACGTGCCGGCGCCGAACAACTGGTACCTGTTCCCGTACACGGTCGCCGGGTTCCTGGAGTCGGTCGGCCGCGGCGACGCCGAGACGGCCGCGGCCCGGCACCGGGCGCTGGAGCTGATGGAGGGCTGGTACCGGGGCGGGGGCTGGTACGCCGACGGCGACGGCCGCGCCTTCGACCACTACAACGGCTGGGCGCTGCACCTCTACCCGGTGCTCGACGCCCACCTCGGCGGCGACACCGACGCCCTCGCCCTGTACGGGGACCGGCTGCGCGCCCACCTCGACGGCTTCGCCCTGATGTTCGGCGCCGACGGGGCGCCGCTGCACTTCGGCCGCTCGCTCACCTACCGTTTCGCCGCGTCGGCGGCCGTGGGCCTGGGCGCGCTGACCGGGCACACCCCACTGACGCCGGGTGCCTCGCGGCGGCTGGTCAGCGGCAGTCTGCGGTACTTCGTGGACCGCGGGGCGCTGACGGACGAGGGGGTGCTGAGCCTCGGCTGGTACGGCCCGCACGAGGCGTCCCTGCAGCCGTACTCGGGCCCGGCCTCCCCGTACTGGGCGTCGAAGGCGTTCGTGTCGCTGCTCGCCCCGGCGGACCACCCGCTGTGGACGGCGCCGGAGGAGCCCGCGCCGGTGGAGGAGGCCGACCGGGTCCTGGCGCTGCCGGCGCCGGGGCTGCTGGTGCAGGCGACCCGCGGCGACGGGATCGTACGGCTGCACAACCACGGCAGCGACCACGTCCGGCCGCACGAGGGCGAGTCGGCCGCCGAGGACGACCCGCACTACGGCCGTCAGGCCTATTCGACCCGGACGGGTCCCACGGCGCGGGAGAACACGGCGGACAACCATCTGTCGGTCGAGGTGGACGGCCGGTCCAGTGTGCGCCGCCGCGTCCATCCGCTGGGGGCGGGGCACGGCGACGGCTGGGGCTGGGCGGCGTCCTGGCACCGTCCCGTCTTCGCGGCCGGGCCGCCGATGGTGCCGGGGCTGCGGGTGGAGAGCGTGACGGTGGCCCGGGGGCCGTACGAGCTGCGGGTGCACCGGGTGGTCGGGGCGCCGCCCGGGGCGCGGGTGACCCACACCGGCTGGGCCACCGGTCCCGAGGAACCCCTGACCTCCGCGCTGTGCGGCCTGTACGGCTGGGAGCCCGAGGCGGAGACCGTGCGCGCCCCGCAGGGCACCGCGTATGTGCCGTGGGCGGAGCTGCCCCGGCTGTCCGGACCGGCGGGCGGCACCTCCGTGCACGTGAGCCTGGCCGCGCTGACCGGTGAGCCGGTGAGCGTCCCGGCTGCCGGGGCCGTCGCGGAGGTGGTGCCGGGTGAGGACGGCGTGGAGGTGGTCTGGTCGGCCGACGGCGCCCGCACCCGGGTCTCGTTCGAGCCGGTGGGAGTGACACACACGGAGGCGTAGACGCGTACGGCGCTTCGAGGGGCTCCGACCCGTGGCCGCGGTCGGAGCCCTCTCGCGTGCGTCCTCCCGCCTGCGTCCTTCCCACGCGTCCTCCCCCGTGCGCGCTTCCCCGGTGGCGTGCCGCGTCCGGGCCGGTGACGCTGGGACGGCACCCGCGAGAAGGAGTCGTCCCCATGCGCAAGTCGTCGTGCACCGTGATCGCGGCCATGGTCCTGTCGGTCCTGTGCGCCACCGGAGCGCGGGCCTCGGTGCCGCGCGCCCCGGGCCTGCCGAGCGACGTGACGGCGAACGAGTGCATCGAGGGCGGCGGAGTGATCGTCATCTCGGCGGACGGCGACGGGACCGGCTCCTTCACGGCGCTCTGCCGGGGCGGCACCCGCGACGGACAGGCCGTCACCTGAGCCGACGGCTTCCGTCGCCCGCGCCCATGCCTTGAGTGCCGAACGCTGGGTACGCGGTCACGGCCCACCACGGCAGTCGGTACTCGAACACGATCGGGCGCGTCCAGCGGCCCGCCCAGAACGGAGAAAGGCCGATGAGCGAGGCCAATCCCCTCAAGCGAGCAGTCCACAAGGTGACCGAGGGCCTGCACGGCGAGGCCGGCGGCCCGCCGGACGGGATCCCCGGCAGGCCCGGCCCCGAGTCGCCGCCCGTCGCCGAACCCACCGAGCCCCGCGAGCCGCTGCCCCCGAAGCCGGACCAGAGCGGCCCGGACACCGTGTCGCCGACCGGTCAGCCCACGGGCGCCGACCAGGCCCGGGTGGCACAGTCCGGCAGCTATCTGACGGACGCTCAGGGGACCCGGCTGTACGACACCGACCACTCGCTGAAGGCCGGGCCGCGCGGACCCGTGCTGCTCCAGGACCACCACCTGCGCGAGAAGGTGATGCACTTCGACCACGAGCGCATCCCGGAGCGCGTGGTGCACGCGCGGGGCGCGGGCGCGCACGGGGTGTTCCAGAGCTACGGCACGGCGGCCTCGGTGACCAAGGCCGGTTTCCTGGCCGCGGACGTGGAGACGCCGGTGTTCACCCGGTTCTCCACGGTGGTCGGCTCCCGCGGATCGTCGGACACGGTGCGGGACACCCGCGGGTTCGCGACGAAGTTCTACACCAGTGAGGGCGTCTTCGACCTGGTCGGCAACAACATCCCGGTCTTCTTCATCCAGGACGCCATCAAGTTCCCGGACGTCGTGCACGCCGCGAAGCCGCACCCCGACCGGGAGATCCCGCAGGCGCAGAGCGCCCACGACACCTTCTGGGACTTCGTCTCGCTGCACACCGAGGCGACGCACCACACCCTCTTCTTCATGGGCGACCGGGGCATCCCGCGCTCCTACCGGATGATGGAGGGCTTCGGCGTCCACACCTTCCGGCTGGTGAACGCGGAGGGCGCCACGACGCTGGTGAAGTTCCACTGGAAGCCCAAGCTGGGCGTGCACTCGCTGGTCTGGGACGAGGCGCAGATCATCAACGGCGTCGATCCGGACTTCCACCGCCGGGACCTCGCCGACGCGATCGAGGCGGGCGCGTACCCGCAGTGGGAGCTGGGCATCCAGACCTTCCCCGACAACCCGGAGCAGACCTTCGAGGGCATCGACCTGCTGGACCCGACCAACCTCGTGCCCGAGGAGCTCGCGCCGGTGCAGCCGGTCGGCCTGCTGACCCTGAACCGCAACCCGTCCAACTTCTTCGCCGAGACCGAGCAGATCGCCTTCCACGTCGGCCACCTGGTGCCCGGTATCGACGTCACCGACGACCCGCTGCTCGCGGGGCGGCTGTTCTCGTACCTGGACACGCAGATCACGCGTCTGGGCGGCCCCAACTTCCCGCAGTTGCCGATCAACCGGCCGCAGGCGCCGGTCAACGACATGCTGCGGGACGGCATGCACCAGACCGCCGTGCACCGGGGCGTGGCGCCCTACCGGCCCAACTCCCTGGACGGCGGCTGCCCGTTCACCGCGGGCGCGGACACGAACGCGTTCATCGAGGCCCCGGTCCGGGTGCCGGAGGGCAGGAAGGTCCGGGAGGCCCCCGAGACCTTCGCGGACCACTTCAGCCAGCCGCGGCGGTTCTGGCTGAGCATGAGTTCGGTGGAGCGCGAGCACATCATCGGCGCCTACACCTTCGAGCTGGGCAAGTGCTACGAGCAGGCGATCCGGGAGCGGACGCTTCAGGTCCTGGCCAACATCGACCCCGAGCTGTGCGCGGGCGTCGCCGAGGGCCTCGGCCTGCCCGCCCCGGAGCCGACCGTGCCGCTGGCCGACGTCGAGCCCAGCCCGGCGCTGTCCCAGGTGGGCGGTACCTGGCCGCTGGACGGCAGGGTGATCGGCATCGTGACCGGCGGGGCCGACCTGGAGGGCGTGGGCGCGGTACGGGAGGCGGTGCTGAACGCCGGGATGGTGCCGCTGGTGGTGGCGCCGACCGGCGGCACCCTCGGCTCCGGCGACGCCGCGCTGACCGTGCAGCGCAGCTATGTCACCGCGCGGTCGGTCGAGTTCGACGCGGTGCTGATCGCGGGGACGCCCGACATGGGCGGCGACGCCTACACCCCGCGCGACTACAAGGCCGGACCGGCGCCCGCGGGCCCGGGGACGATCGACCCGCGGGTGAGCCTGCTGCTGTCGGAGGCGTTCCGGCACGGCAAGGCGATCGGTGTCTGGGCGGGCGGCGAGCCGGCGCTGGCGGCGTCGGGTGTGCCCGCCGACGCACCGGGCGTGATCGTCGCCGACTCCGGCACCGCGGCCCTGGAACGGGTCACGGAGCTGATGGGCTCGCACCGCGTGTGGGAACGCTTCACCACGCCGCGGGGCTGAACCGACGGGCCGTGGGGCCGGGCGCCGTTGCGGGCGTCCGGCCCCGCGGTGTGTTCAGCACAGGACGCGCAGCGCTCCGGGCAGCACCCTGGCGGTGACGGGCACGACGGCCTCGACCTCGCCGTCGGCGCCGTAGGGTATCGCCCGGTCCGCCTCGATGCGGACCTCCCGGCCGCGCAGGACGCGTACTTGGGGCCGGCGGACGTGGGCGCCCGTCGAGAGTTCGTTCATCAGGGCGAAGAACAGCCGCCGCGGGGCGTCGTGGATCATCACCACGTCCAGCAGGCCGTCGTCCACCCGGGCGGAGGGGGCGATGCGGCGGTTGAAGCCGTAGTAGCCGGAGTTGGCGGCCACCACCGTGTAGCCGCTGAAGGCGTGCTCCTCGCCGTCGACCGTGACCCGGTAGCCCGCCGCACGCCAGCCCGCCACGGCCCGCACCGCCCCCGCGTAGTAGGAGGCGGCGCCGCGCAGCAGCCGCGCGTGGTTGGCGTGCCGGTTGGCGAGCGCGTCGACACCGGCGTACACGCTGCCGAGGACGACGGTGCGGTCGTGGACGGCGGAGGTGACCTCGACGGTGTCGACGGGGCGGGGTTCGGCGTGCAGCAGCACCTCGGCCAGTTCGGCCGGTGCGGCGGGCAGCTCCAGGGCGCGGGCGAAGTCGTTGCCGCGTCCGGCCGGGACCAGTCCGAGCACGGCTCCGGTGCCGCTGAGGGCGCCGCCGATCCCGCCCGCCATGCCGTCCCCGCCCACGGCGAGCACCACCCGCCCCCGCTCCCCGGCCTGCCGGGCGAGTTCACGGGCGTGCGCGAGGCTGTGGCTGTACTCGGTCTCCAGCCCGGCCCCCGCCTCCCGCAGCAGGCGGGCCACCCCGAGGAGCGCGGCGGCCGAGGTGGCTCCGCCCGCGGTGGGGTTGACGACGGCGGTGAACTGTCGCATCGATGTGCCTCCGGGCTGACGGGTGGTGCCGGACTGTTGTCTCACGGGGTGGGGAGCGGGTCGTGCGGCGGGGTCAGTCCGCGGGCAGCAGGACGCCCGGGCTGAGCAGTCCGGCGGGGTCCAGGACCCGCTTGACGGCGCGCAGGGCCTCGACGCCGAGGGGGCCCGCCTCCCGGACGTACCAGTCGCGGTGGTCGGTGCCCACCGCGTGGTGGTGGGTGATGGTGCCGCCCGCGGCGAGGATGGCGTCGTTGGCGGCGTGCTTGGCCCGGGTCCAGTGCGCCACCGCGTCCTCGCCCTGGGCGGAGACGACCGTGAAGTACAGGGAGGCGCCGTTCTCGTAGACGTGCGAGATGTGGCACATGACCAGGGGCGGGGTGCCGGCCCCGGTGAGGGTGGCGGTGAGCGCCTCGCGGACGGCGGCGTACAGGGCGGGGAGGCGGGACCAGCGGGCCGCGGTCTCCAGGGTCTCGGCGAGCGCCCCGGCGTCGAGCAGGGCGTCGCGCAGGTACGGCGCCGCGTAGCGGCCGTGGGCCCAGCGCTCCCCCGGCTCCTGACCGGCGAAGGTGCCGCCGCTCTCGCGCAGGACGGCGGCGGCGCCCTCGCGGCGGTGCGCGGTGTCCTCCTCGGTGCCCTCGAAGCCGACGACCGCCAGGCATCCGGCGTCCTGGCGCTCCAGGGAGGCACCGATGGCGTCGGGCTGGGCGAGGCCGATCAGGGTCTCGGTCTCGTCGGACAGCCGCAGCACCGTGGGGCGCGGGCCGTCCTGGGCGAGCCGGCGCAGGGCGGCGGCTCCCTCGTCGAAGGAGGCGAAGCGCCAGCCCTCGTAGCGGCGGGCCTTCGGTACGGGTCGCACCCGCACGGTGACGGAGGTGATGACGCCGAAGGCGCCCTCCGAGCCCAGGACGAGCTGGCGCAGGTCGGGTCCGGCCGCCGAGCGCGGGGCACGGCCGGTGACGAGGGTGCCCTCGGGGGTGGCGAGGGTGAGGCCGAGGACCATCTCGTCGAAGCGGCCGTACCCGGCGGAGGCCTGTCCGCTGGAGCGGGTCGCGGCGAAGCCGCCGATGGTGGCCCACTCGTAGGACTGGGGGAAGTGGCCGAGGGTGTATCCGTGTTCCGCGAGCAGCGCCTCGGCCTCGGGGGCGCGCAGTCCGGGCTGGAGGGTGGCGGTGCGGGAGACCTCGTCGAGGTCGAGCAGCCGGTTCATGCGGCGCAGGTCGAGGGCGACGAACGCGCCCCGGCGCCCGGGGGCGAGGCCGCCGACGACGGAGGTGCCGCCGCCGAAGGGGACGAGGGGCAGGCGGTGTTCCGCGCAGGCGGCCAGTACGGCGAGCACCTCGTCGTGGCTGTCCGGCAGGACGACGGCGGCCGGGGTGTCGGCGACGTCGCCGGTCCGCATCCGGAGCAGGTCGGGGGTGGACTTGCCGCGGGTGTGCCGGATGCGGCTCTCGGCGTCCGTGCGCACGTCCCGCGCGCGCTGTCCGACGGCGGCCTCCAGGGCACGGCGGGCGTCCGGGTCCAGCGGCGACTCGGGTACGTCGATCTCCTCCAGCGGGAGGGGCGCGGCCTCGCGGGGGGCGACGCCGAGCAGCTCGCGCAGCAGCCCGGTCACCGTGTCGGGCAGCGGCGTCGCCCTGGCCGGGTCGCCCCAGCCGTTCCACAGCATGTCCATTGACTGTCGTCCTCACGGTCGCTTCGAGGGATGCCGTACGCACCGCCCCACTGGGCGTTACACTGTTACACATGACGCCCAATCGTCACAACCACTCGAGCAGGCAGACCCCCTCGGACAACGACACGGTGCTGGACGCCGTGCGCGACTGCGTGCTGGCCGTCGGGGTGCGGCGCACGACGATGACCGACGTCGCCCGCCGCGCCGGTGTCTCCCGGATGACGCTGTACCGGCGCTGGCCGGACGTGCGGTCCCTGGTCGGCGATCTGATGACCCGGGAGTGGATCGCGGTGGCCACCGGCGCCATCCCCGGACCCGGACAGGACACCGACACCCGTTCGCGCATCGTCGAGGGCCTGGTGGCGGGGGTGGAGGCGTTCCGCGCCCATCCCCTGTTCCGCAAGATCGTCGACGTCGATCCGGAGCTGCTCCTGCCCTATGTCCTCGACCGGCGCGGGGCGAGCCAGGAGGCCCTGCTGGAGCTGCTGGCCGACGCGCTGGAGGAGGGCCACGCCGACGGGTCGGTCCGCCGGGCGCACACCGGGCGGCAGGCACGCTCGGTGCTGCTGGTCGTGCAGTCCTTCGCCCTGTCACTGCGGACCATGACCGACGAGGACGACGCCGAGCTGACCCCCGCGGCCCTCCTCGCGGAGCTGCGCACCATCCTGGAGAGGACCCTCACCCCATGAGCCCCGCCAGCCGCCCCGCCGCCGGGGCCTCCCTGTCCGCCGCACGGCGCTCCCGGGAGGTGGCCGACACCGTCGGCGGCCCCGTCGTGGACGTCCTGGTCGTCGGTCTCGGCGCGACCGGTGCCGGTGCCGCCCTCGACGCCGCCGCCCGGGGCCTGAGCGTCGCCGCCGTGGACGCCCACGACCTGGCCTTCGGCACCTCCCGCTGGAGCTCCAAGCTCATCCACGGCGGACTGCGCTACCTCGCCTCCGGCCAGCTCGACGTCGCCCACGAGAGCGCGGTGGAACGCGGGGTGCTGATGGAGCGCACGGCACCCCACCTGGTACGCGCCCAGCCGTTCGTCCTGCCGCTCACCCCGCTGGTCTCCCGCGGCCAGGGCGCGCTGGCGTGGGCCGGGTTCCGGGCCGGGGACACCCTGCGCCTCGCGGCGCGCACCGCACGGGCCACGCTGCCCGCGCCGCGCCGGCTGTCCGCGGTGGAGACCCGCCACCTCGCCCCCGCGCTGCGCTCCGACCGGCTGCGGGGCGGGCTGCTCTCCTGGGACGGCCGGCTCACCGACGACGCCCGGCTGGTGACGGCGCTGGCCAGGACCGCGGCGGCCCGCGGCGCGCGGATCCTGACCCGGGTCAGGGCGCTGGAGCTGACCGGGTCAGGCGCCCGCGTACGCGACGAGCTGACCGGCGAGGAGGGCCTGATACGGGCCCGCGCGGTGGTCAACGCCTCCGGGGTGTGGGCCGACGGCCTGGTGGACGGCCTCCGGATCCGCCCCTCCCGCGGCACCCACCTCGTCCTGCGCTCCGAGCGGCTCGGCCCGCTCCCGGCCGGCCTGCACGTGCCCGTCCCCGGGGAGACGAACCGGTTCGTCCTCGTCCTGCCCCAGGGCGACGGCCGCGTCTACGTCGGGCTCACCGACGAGCCCGTGGACGGGGACGTTCCGGACGTTCCGGAGGTACCCGAGACGGACGTCGGCTTCCTGCTCGACGTGCTCGGCTCGGTGCTTGACGTGCCGGTCCGCCGCGAGGACGTGGTGGGCGCCTTCGCGGGCCTGCGCCCCCTGCTCGACACCACCCCCTCGAACCGGCCCGGCGCCGGACCCCGCACGGCGGACGTGTCGCGCCGGCACGCCGTGCTCACCTCGTCCGAGGGCGTGATCACCGTGGTCGGCGGCAAGCTCACCACCTACCGGCGCATGGCCGAGGACGCCGTGGACGCCGCCGTCGCCGCCCGCGGGCTGGCTGCCGGCCCCTCCCCCACCGCCTCGCTGCCCCTGGTCGGCGCCGCCGCCCCGCACACCCTGGCCGTGGTCCGGGCGCCGCGCCGCCTGGTACAGCGGTACGGCACCGAGGCCCCGGCGGTCCAGGCCCTCGCGGCCCGTGATCCCCGCCTCGCCGACCGCGTGCTGCCGGAGCACCCCGTCACCGGGGCCGAACTGGTGTGGGCCCTGCGCCACGAGGGCGCCCTGGACGAGGCCGACCTGCTCGACCGGCGCACCCGCGTCGGCCTGGTCCCCGAGGACCGTGCGGCGGCCCTGACCGCCGCACGCGACCTCGTCGGTGAGATCACGGCGGAACGGGGCTGACGCCGGCCGTCCGTCGGCCCCACGGCAGCGACCTGGGCGCCGACCGGTCCGGGCCGCGCCCGGCCAGGCGGGCTGTCCCCGAACGCCCGGACCGGGCCGGCCCGATCGGTCAGCCGTTCCGGTCGTCCTCCTGGACGGCCCTGCGGAGCCTCGCCTCGATCTTGTGCCGGGACTGGCCTCCCTCCTTGACGTACTCCGACATCGCGGTCCGCGCGTCCCGGTCCAGGTCGCGCCAGGCCCGTACGGCGGTCTCGTACGTGTCCGACTGCCGCGGGGTCCACTGATGCTGCGTGGGAGGCCCGTACGAGTCGCGCAGCTCCTCGACCCGGTGCTGTGCCAGGTCAGCCGCGCGGCGCTTGTGCACGAGCTCCTCGAATGTGTGTACCACCACACCTCCGACCGTAGTCAGAGGAACGCCGTCGCGCGCGTCGAGCGCCCCGCGGCCGTCCGGCCGATGTGTTCCGGTCCGCTCAAGTGGGCCACGCGGGCCGCGAAGAGCCTTAACATCAAGCCACCGAAGACGGCCGGGGCATATGCGGCGCACACGAGAGATGAGGTCGGCGTGGCGGAGATCGAGGGAGCGGCAGTACCGGAGCGGCTGCTGATCACCCGTACCACCACGGGCGGCGGTGTCAGCCTCGTGAGCCTCTCCGGGGAGGTCGACCTCGACGGCAGCAGTCAGCTGCACGAGGTCCTGCTGGCATCGGTGGAGTCGGCGCCGGGCACCGTGGTGGACTTCGGCGAGGTGGGGTTCCTCGACTCCAGCGGCATCAACGTCCTCATCTCCGCGCACCGGGCCGCCGAGTCCCGCGGCGTCTGGTTCCGGCTCGCCGCGCCGCGCGACGCCGTCGAACGCGTGCTGCGGCTGGTGGGCGTCGACGCGCTGATTCCCTGCTACCCGAGTGTGGAGCAGGCCCTGACCGCCTGAGCGGCGGGTCAGGCCAGCGGCAGGCGCGCGTACACCGTCTTCCCGGCCGCGTGCGGCTTGGTGATGACCTCGCCGCACAGCCGCGTCACAATCTCCAGTCCGTGCCGGCCGACCCGCAAGGGATCACGGGGCAGGAACGTGGGGAAGGCGTCCCCCGTGTCCGACACCGCGAACTCCACCCGGTCGTCCACCAGGGTCAGCTCCAGCCGGCAGGGGCCGGGCGCGTGCCGCAGCGCGTTCGTCACCAGCTCGGTCGCGACCAGACGGGCGGCGTCCAGGAAGGCGTCCGTCAGGTCCAGGCCCCGCTCGGCGAGCCGCGCGACGAAGCCGTGCACGACGTCCCTGGAAGCGGGGATCATCGCCGGTTCTCCCCTGAACTCGGCGACCGCGGACACGACGGAGGCATCCGCGGCGTCGCATCCGTGCGCCGGAGTCATACCGAGCCTCACCGTCCGGTCCGGGGCCGAGTGGAGGAAGCGAAGGTCCCCGGTTCTCACGATACGCACCAGGGCGCTTCCCACGAACCCTTTGCCCCGACTTCCGCCGGACACACCGTTTTTCGCACGGGCCCCGGGCCGACCGCGCCCGCGGACGGCCGGCCCGGAACGCCCGGGTCAGGAGGCGGTGCAGGTGCCGGCCGTGGGCGCTGCGTCACTGTCGTTCTTCGCCACGGTGAACCCGAAACTGGTCGACGCGCCGGCCGCCAGGGTGCCGTTCCAGCTCGGCCGCACCGTCATGACGTTGCCGCTCCGGGTGGGCGTGCCGTTCCAGAGGGACGAGACGGTCTGCTGCGCGGGCAGGGTGACCGTCGCGGTCCAGGAGGGTCTCCGGGGTCGCCCGCGCCGCCGAGGGCGGCCAGGACGGCGTCGTAGGCCGGCTTCTCGTTGTAGTCGCCGTCGAACAGCAGCGGGGTGCCGCTGCCGCGCCACGAGTACTTGTCGGTGACGCCCCAGACCGTCATGCCGGTGCAACGGCTCACCGCGAGGCAGGCCTCCACCACTTTGCCTCCTCGCTGAATCCGTCGCCCGGCTTGTCCTGGAAGGGCGAGCTGCGCCGGGCGCGACTCGATGGAGGCGCTCGCCGCCGCGGGCCCGGGCATCCCGCTGGACGCCACGGAGGGCGCCCGCGCCTTCCTGCCGCTGATCGCTTCCGGACGCCCGGTCGGCTCCTGCATCCTCGGCCTCGAGCGTTCCCGGGGCTTCAGCACCGAGGAGCGCACGGTGCTCACCGCCCTCGCCGGGCTCATGGCCCACGCCATGGAGAAGGCCCGGCGCCACGAGTCCGAGACCGCGCTCGCCCGCGGGCTGCAGGAGGTGCTGCTGCCCCGGCGGCTGCCCGCGCACCCGCTGCTCGACACCGCGGGCCGTTCTCTGCCCGGCACCCAGGGCCTGGACGTGGGCGGGGACTGGTACGACGTGGTGGCCTCCGGCGACGGCATGGCCCTGGTCATCGGGGACGTGCAGGGGCACGGCGTGCAGGCCGCGGCCACCATGGGGCAACTGCGCAGCGCGGTGCGCGCCTTCGCCCTCGGCGACCGTCCGCCCGACGAGGTGATGAGCGGCGTCAACCACCTGCTGGCCGATCTGGACCCCGGCCTGTTCGCGAGCTGCTGCTACATCCGGCTCGACCCCGCCACCGGGCGGGCCTGCGCGGCTTCGCGCGGGGCACCCGCCGCCGTTGCTGCGCCACCCGGACGGACGCACCGAGACGCTCGACCTGCCCGGCGTGGTGGTGCTCGGGGTGGACCCGGGCGCGCCGTATCCGCTGACCGAGTTCACGGTCGGGCCCGGCGCCGTCCTCGCCCTGTACACGGACGGTCTCGTGGAGCGGCCCGGCACCGACATCGACGAGGGGATCACCGCCCTGCGCCTCGCGCCGACCAGGGCCGGTGCGCCCGCCGCGCGGCCGGGGAGCCGTTCGCTCGCGGGCGTCGCGGACCGGATCGTCGTGACCGCCCGCCGCACCACGGACCGTCCCGACGACATCGCGCTGCTGCTCGCCACCCGCCGCGCCCGCCCGGGGAGCCCCCGGTGAACACAGCCGTGCCCGACCCGGTAACCCGCGGCGCCCGCGCCCGCGGCCCCCGTCCGGCGAGCCCCGTGTCACGGGGGGTGCCCCTCGCCACTCCGGGCCCGGCAGTGTAGACATGGGCACATGGTCCGACTGATGGGTCGATCGGGACAACGGTCACCCCGTCGTCCCGGCGGCCCGCACGCCCGACACCGGCAGGACGCGGACCGGTCACGGCGGGGAGGGGGCGCGGGGCGGCCTGCCTCGGCGCTGCGCTCGGCGCTGTCCGGACGCAGCGTGGCCGGCCAGGTCTTCGTGATGAACGTGGTCATCGTGCTGCTCCTGGTGGTGGCCGCGGCGGTCGCCCTGGTGCTCCAGGTGCGGCACGACAGCACGGTGGAGGCCCGCAACCGGTCCGTCTCCGTGGCCGAGACGTTCGCCAACTCCCCCGGCATCCTCCAGGCGCTGCGCAGCCCCGACCCCACGGCGGTGCTGCAGCCCCGCGCCGAGGCGGTGCGCAAGGCCACGGACGTGGACTTCGTGGTGGTCACCAACCCCGAGGGCGTCCGCTACACCCATCCCAAGCCGGACCGCATCGGCAAGAAGTTCGTCGGGAACACCGCCCCCGCGCTGGCCGGAAAGACGGTGACCGAGGAGATCGAGGGGACCATCGGCCCGCTGGTCCAGGCCATCGTGCCCGTCGAGGACCCCGACGGCCGGGTGGTGGGGCTGGTCTCGGCGGGCATCACGACCGAGAACGTGGGCGGTGTCGCCGACCGCCAGCTGCCCCTGGTGCTGAGCGCGGCGGCCGTCGGACTGGCCCTGGCGACCGGGGGCACGGCCCTGGTGAGCCGCCGGCTGCTGCGGCAGACGCACGGCCTGGGGCCGCACGAGATGACCCGGATGTACGAACACCACGACGCCGTGCTGCACAGCGTCCGCGAGGGCGTGCTCATCGTCGGCGGCGAGGGCAGACTGCTGCTGGCCAACGACGAGGCGCGGCGGCTACTCGCCCTGCCCCCCGACGCCGAGGGGCGGCACGTCAGCGCGCTCGGGCTGCCGTCCGACCTGGCGGAGCTGCTGGCCTCGGGCCAGGCCGCCACCGACGAGGTGCATCTGGTCAAGGACCGGCTGCTGGCCATCAACCAGCGCCCCACGGACGTCCGGGGCGGTCCGGCCGGCAGTGTCGCGACCCTGCGGGACTCCACCGAGCTGCGGGCCCTGTCCGGCCGGGCGGAGACCGCCCGGGAACGCCTGGACATCCTCTACGCGGCCGGCGTGGGCATCGGGACCAGCCTGGACGTCACCCGCACCGCCGAGGAACTGGGCGAGCTGGCGGTGCCCCGGTTCGCGGACTACGTCACCGTCGACCTCTTCGACACCGTGCTGGCCGGCGGTCAGCCGGGCGGCGTGACGCCGCTGCGCCGCGCCGCGCTCAGCGGCATCACCGAGGACGTTCCGCTCTATCCGGTGGGACGGCAGATCCGCTACGTGGACTCGTCCCCGCAGGGCCGCACCCTGCGGAGCGGCCGGGCCGTCCTGGAGCCCCGCCTCGGCGAGGCCCCGGGCTGGCAGGCGCAGGACCAGGAGCGTTCCGCGCAGGTGGTGGAGTACGGGGTCCACTCGCTGATCACCGTCCCGCTGCGCGCGGGGACCCTGGTGCTCGGCGTGGTGAGTTTCTGGCGTTCGGTCAAGCCCGAGCCGTTCGACGAGGACGAGCTGGCGCTCGGCGAGGAACTGGTCGCGCGGGCCGCGGTCTCCATCGACAACGCCCGCCGCTACACCCGCGAGCACAGCATGGCAGTGACCCTCCAGCGCAGTCTGCTGCCCCGCAGGCTGCCCGAGCAGAACGCGCTGGACGTCGCCTATCGCTACCTGCCCGCGCAGGCGGGGGTCGGCGGGGACTGGTTCGACGTGCTGCCGCTGTCCGGGGCCCGGGTCGCCCTCGTGGTCGGCGACGTCGTCGGGCACGGGCTGCACGCCGCCGCCACCATGGGCCGGCTGCGCACGGCGGTGCACAACTTCACCGCCCTCGACCTGCCGCCCGACGAACTGCTCGGGCTGCTGGACGAGCTGGTCGGACGGATCGACCAGGACGAGGCGGCCGACGACAGCAACGCCCCGGTGACCGGCGCGACCTGCCTCTACGCGATCTACGACCCGGTCGCCGGCTCCTGTGTGATCGCCCGGGCGGGTCATCCGCCGCCCGCCCTGATCCGGCCGGACGGCACCGTGGAGTTCCCGGAGGTGCCCGCGGGGCCCCCGCTGGGCCTGGGCGGCCTCCCGTTCGAGACGACGGAACTGCGGCTGGCGGAGGGCAGCCGTCTGGTGCTGTACACCGACGGGCTGGTCGAGGACCGCGTGCACGACATCGACGTCGGTCTGGAGCAGCTGCGCCAGGCTCTGGAGACGGCCGGCGAGACGCCCGAGGAGACCTGCCGGACCGTCCTGGACGCCCGGCTCCCGGACCGGCCGGGCGACGACATCGCCCTGCTGGTCGCCCGGACCCGGTTGCTGGGTCCGGACCAGGTGGCCGAGTGGGACGTCCCGAACGATCCGGCGGCGGTCGCCGAGATCCGGTCCCAGGTCACCCGGCGGCTGGACGAGTGGGGTCTGGACGAGCTGGCGTTCACCACGGAGCTGATCCTGAGCGAGCTGGTCACCAACGCGATCCGGTACGGCGGTGACACCGTGCATGTGCGGATGGTGCGCGACCGCAGCCTGATCTGCGAGGTGTTCGACAGCAGCAGCACCTCCCCGCACCTGCGCTACGCGGCCATGACGGACGAGGGCGGACGCGGACTCTTCCTGGTCGCCCAGCTCGCGGAGCGCTGGGGCACGCGCTACACACCGGCCGGCAAGGTCATCTGGGCGGAGCAGCCGGTTCCCTGACGGACGCGGGGGGCCGTGGCCGCCCCGTGGCCGTCCCCTGTTCCGTACCGATTTCGCGCCGGACGGGTGCCCAGTACGCCGATTGTCTGGTAGGAAACTTTCCTATCAGTGCCCGGCACTCCCTCCCCCACTCCCCCACACCTGGAGATCCCGTGAGGCACCCCATCCCCGGCCCGGCGCGCCCCGCAGGCCCCTCGCGCCGTACCGTGCTCGCCATGGCATGCGCGTCCCTGGCGACGGTCCCCCTGCTCACCCCCTCGCGTGCCGCGGCGGCGTCCGCGCGCGCGACGGGACTCGACGACCCGGCGAAGAAGGAGATCGCCATGCAACTGGTGTCGAGCGCGGAGAACTCCTCGCTCGACTGGAAGGCGCAGTACCGGTACATCGAGGACATCGGTGACGGCCGCGGCTACACCGCGGGCATCATCGGCTTCTGCTCCGGCACCGGCGACATGCTCGACCTGGTGGAGCTGTACGCCGAGCGGCGTCCCGGGAACGTGCTCGCGCCCTATCTGCCGGCGCTGCGCCGGGTGGACGGCTCCGACTCGCACGAGGGCCTCGACCCCGGCTTCCCGGACGACTGGCGCCGGGCCGCCGACGAGGACCCGGACTTCCGCCGGGCCCAGGACGACGAGCGCGACCGCGTGTACTTCGACCCGGCCGTGCGGCGGGGCAAGGAGGACGGGCTGCGGACGCTGGGACAGTTCGCGTACTACGACGCGCTCGTGATGCACGGCGACGGCGGCGGCCTCGGCTTCGGCAGCATCCGGGAGCGCGCGCTCGGCCGGGCCCGGCCGCCCGCCCAGGGCGGCGACGAGGTCGCCTACCTGCACGCCTTCCTCGACGAGCGGGTGTGGGCGATGAAGCAGGAGGAGGCGCACAGCGACACCAGCCGGGTCGACACGGCCCAGCGCGTCTTCCTGAACGAGGGCAACCTCGACCTGGAGCCGCCGCTGGACTGGCACGTGTACGGGGACGCCTACCACATCGGCTGACCCTCGGTCCGGCCCACGGCCCCCACCGGGGCGTCCGGGCAGGAGACGGGCCGCGGAACCGGCCGTACGCCGGGTTCCGCGGCCCGTGTGCCGCCGGTTCCGTGTTCCGCGTCAGTGCCGGAACACGTCCTTGCCCTTCTCCTTGGCCTGCCGGGCGTCGCCCTTGGACTGCTCGGCGCGGCCCTCGGCCGTCATCCTCTCGTTGCCGACGGCCCGGCCGGCCGCTTCCTTGGCCTTCCCCTTGGCCTGCTCCATCTTGGACTTGGACTTCTCCTTGCCGGCCACTGTGTTCACCTCTCGGCGTTCGTGTGCGATGTCCTGTCCGGCGGGTCGCCCGGTGCGGCGGGTTCAAACGTGCGAACGCCCGGCAGGGGTGTCCGGCGGGGCTCTGGGTACGAGCACGGCAGGACAGCAGGACGGAACGTCACGTCGTCGACTCGGAGGAACGTCATGGCCGGAGTACTGGACCGGATCAAGCGGTTCGCGCGCAGCCCGCAGGGGCGCCGGGCGACCGAACAGGTGCGCCGGGCCGCCTCGGACCCGCGCCGCCGCGCGCAGGCCCAGGAGATGCTGCGCAGGTTCGGCAAGCGCCGCTGAGCGCCCGCCCGCGGAGGTGCGGCGGGGCGGTCAGTTCTGACCGGCGTGGGTGTGACTGTGGGACGTCTCCGGCGGGCAGCCGCGGTCGCCGCCGGGGCGGTCCCGCTGCCAGTCGCGGACCGCGACGGTCAGCGCGCATAGCATGGCGGCGACTCCGGTGCCCACCGACAGGGCCACGGCCTCGTGGTAGTCGTCGTGGGTGGCGTTCAGCGTCAGGTAGAAGAGTCCCGGCAGCGCGGCGGTGCCCACGGCGCCGCCCAGCCGCTGGCCCGTCTGCAGGGCGCCCCCGGCGGCGCCCGCCATCCGCACCGGCACGTCGCGGAGTGTCATGGTGATGTTCGGGGAGATCACACAGCCGCTGCCGAGCCCGCCGAGCAGCAGGGCCGGGGCGGCGAGCCAGGCGGCCGGGCCGGAGGGTGCGAGCCAGAGCAGCAGCGCGGTCGTGCCCAGCCCCACCATGACGGCTACCAGCCCCCAGACGGTCAGCAGCCGCCCCAGCCGTTCCACCAGCCGGCCGGCCACGGCGGCGGCGACGGCCGAGCCCACGGCGAACGGGGTCACCGCCAGGCCGGACATGAGCGGTGAGTAGCCCAGGCCGTTCTGGAAGAAGAGCGCGAAGACGAGCCACACCCCGCTGAACCCCACGAAGTACAGGGCGCCCAGGCCCGCGCCGGTGGCGTAGCCGCGGGTCTCGGTGAGCAGTCCCGGCTCCAGGAGCGGCTGCCCGCCCCGCCGGGCGACCCGGCGCTCCCATCGCGCGAAGGCGACGAGGACGAGCGCGCCCGCGGGGAACAGCCACCACACCTTGGTCAGGCCCCCGCCCTCGGCGAGGACCAGCGGCAGCATCACCGCCAGGATGCCCGCGCCGAGGAGCGCCACGCCCACGGGGTCGAGCCTCCCCCGGCCGCCGGGTGCCACCCGGGGCAGCAGGCGGAAGCCGAGGAGCAGCGCGAGCACGCCGACCGGCACGTTCACGTAGAAGATCCACCGCCAGCCCTCGGGGCCCGCCAGCGCCAGGATCAGACCGCCGACGACGGGTCCCACGGCGCTGGAGACCCCCACGGTGGCACCGAACAGCCCGAACGCGCGCCCGCGTTCCGCGCCCCGGAACAGCTGCTGGATCAGTGCCGAGTTCTGGGGCGCGAGGCTGCCCGCGGCGACTCCCTGGGCGAGCCGGGCGGCCACCAGCAGTTCGATGCCGGGCGCGGCCCCCGCCGCGGCGCTGCAGAGCACGAAGGCGGCCAGGGCGGCGAGGAAGACGCGTCGCCTGCCGAACGCGTCGCCGATCCGGCCCGCGGTCACCAGGGTCAGGGCGAACGCGAGCGCGTAGCCGGAGACGACCCACTGCACGGCCGCCGGCGAGGTGTGCAGCCCCTCCCGCATGGAGGGCAGGGCCACGGCGACGATCGTCACGTCCAGCAGGGTCATGAACCCGGCGACCAGGGTCACCCACAGGGCCCGCCAACGGTTGGGGTCCGAGCTGTCGTCGTCCGGACGCTGCACACGGGCTCCTCTCGTGAGGCGGCACGGGGCGCACCACCGCGTCCCCACGCCTGCGTCACCCGTGACCAGGGCTTCAAACCCGTGCCCGGCCCGGTACGCGCACCCGACCCCCAAACCCGGGCCATGAGATCCCATAAGATGTCCTTATGACCTCATAGACCGGACCCGCGTACCGACTTAGGCTTGCCTTAGCTTAGGCTTCCCGGAGAGTCGATCTGTCACCGCTCGAAGGGAACCTGAACATGCCCCGCCCTCTGCGGGTAGCCATCGTCGGATCCGGCCCGGCCGGGATCTACGCCGCTGACGCCCTGCTCAAGTCCGAAGTGGCCGCCGACCCCGGTGTTTCCATCGACATCTTCGAGCGCATGCCCGCCCCGTTCGGACTCATCCGTTACGGCGTCGCGCCCGACCACCCGCGGATCAAGGGCATCATCACGGCCCTGCACCAGGTGCTCGACAAGCCGCAGATCCGCCTCTTCGGCAACGTGAACTACCCCACCGACGTCAGCCTGGACGATCTGCGCGCCTTCTACGACGGTGTGATCTTCGCCACCGGCGCCACGGCGGACCGGGCGCTGTCCCTTCCCGGCATCGACCTCGACGGTTCGTACGGCGCGGCCGACTTCGTCGCCTGGTACGACGGCCACCCCGACTTCCCGCGCACCTGGCCGCTGGAGGCGGAGAAGGTCGCCGTCCTCGGTGTCGGCAACGTGGCCCTCGACATCGCCCGTGTCCTCGCCAAGACCGCGGACGAGCTGCTGCCCACCGAGATCCCGCCGAACGTGTACGAGGGCCTGAAGGCCAACAAGGCGCTGGAGGTCCACGTCTTCGGCCGCCGCGGCCCGGCGCAGGCGAAGTTCAGCCCGATGGAGCTGCGGGAGCTGGACCACTCCCCCAACATCGAGGTGATCGTCGACCCCGAGGACATCGACTACGACGAGGGCTCGATCGCGACCCGGCGCGGCAACAAGCAGGCCGACATGGTCGCCAAGACCCTGGAGAACTGGGCGATCCGCGACGTCGGCGACCGCCCGCACAAGCTGTTCCTGCACTTCTTCGAGTCGCCCGCGGAGATCCTCGGCGAGGACGGCAAGGTGGTCGGCCTGCGCACCGAGCGCACCGAGCTGGACGGCACGGGCAACGTCAAGGGCACCGGCGAGTTCAAGGACTGGGACGTCCAGGCGGTCTACCGGGCCGTCGGCTACCTCTCCGACCAGCTGCCCAAGCTGCCCTGGGACCTCGAGACGGGCACCGTCCCGGACGTGGGCGGCCGGGTCGTCCAGGAGTCCGGCGAGCACCTGCAGTCGACGTACGTCACCGGCTGGATCCGGCGCGGTCCGGTCGGTCTGATCGGGCACACCAAGGGCGATGCCAACGAGACGGTGGCCAACCTGCTGGACGACTACGCGAACGGCCGTCTCCAGACGCCCGCCTCGCCCGCTCCCGAGGCCGTGGACGCCTTCCTCGCCGAGCGCAACGTCCGCTTCACCACCTGGGACGGCTGGTACAGGCTCGACGCCGCGGAGAAGGCGCAGGGCGAACCGCAGGGACGTGAGCGCGTGAAGTACGTCGAGCGCGAGGACATGCTCCGCGAGAGCGGCGCCTGAGCCAGGACGTCCGGCGCCGGTGGCCCCCTCGCGGGGCACCGGCGCCGGACGCGTCCGCGGGGTCCGCGGCGGGCGAACGGGCGGGCGGGCTCAGACCTCCAGGTCGGTCTCGATGCGGCGCAGCTGGTGGCGGGCCATGGCCAGGTTGGCGCGGCTCGCGTCCAGCACCAGGTAGAGGAACAGCCCGTTGCCGCCGCGCCCCTTGAGCAGGCGGATCATGTGGTACTGGGTGTTCAGGGTGATCAGGATGTCCTCGATCTCGTCCTTGAGACCGAGGTGCTCCATCGTGCGCAGTTTGGACCGTACGACGTCGGTGTTGCCGGCGGCGGCGACCTCGAGGTTGAAGTCCTTGCCGCCGCCCAGGGTGCCGAGCGCCATTCCGCTGGTGTAGTCGACCAGCGCGACGGCGGTCGCTCCGTCGATGGAGCTGAGGCATTCCTTGAGCGAGGTCTCCAGGTTGGCCATGGTGGTTTCCTTTCCGGACGTGATCGGTACGCGAGGGGTGGATCAGGCCGGCCGGTGGTGACCGCCGGCCCGGGGGGTGGGCTGGTGTGCGGGCCGTTGCGGGGTGCGCACCGGCAGGGTGCCGATGGGGCGGGCCGGCTGGGCGGGCGGCGTCGCACCGTGCCCGGCGGCCGGGGCGCGGACGCGTTCCGCCCCGGTCCCGGCGGCGACCAGCTCCCCGATCCGCGCGCCGCTGCGCCGCCCCTCCAGGTGCAGGCGGCCCACGTTGACCCGGCCGTCGGCGAGCAGGGTGAGCACGGCGGCCGGACCGGCGGCGTAGGTGGCGACATAACCGTCCGTCCCGCGCAGCAGCAGTTCGCGGAAACCGCCGCGCGCGGTGGCTTCGGCCATGCGGTGCGCGACACCGAGCGCGGCCGCGGTGAGCGCGGCGAGACCCTCGGGTTCGGTGCCCGGCGCGTCGTGGGCCAGGACGAGGCCGTCCACGGTGGCCGCGAGCGACCCGGTCAGCTGGGGCACGCGGTTGCGCAGTCGGTGCAGTTCGTCCAGGACGTCGCTCTCGACGGCCATGAGCAGTCTCCTTTCGTCGCGCCGGCGGCGCGCGCGGATCACAGGGCCTCCAAGGCGTCTCGAAGCCGTCGCAGCAGGGCCGTGTCGGGGTCGTCCCACACGACCGCCCGCGGTTCCGGGCCGGGGGGAAGGGGCGGGGCGGCGGGTGGCGCGGCACGGACGAGGCCGTCGGCGGCCAGGCGCCGCAGTTCGACCAGGGTGTGGTACGTGCGGCAGGCGAGCGCCGACGCGATCTGCGCGGCGGTGCGTACGCCGTCGACCTGGGCCAGGGTGCGGCCGCGCCGCACCGGCAGCTCGGCGGTGTCCGCGCCCGGCACCCGGGCCAGGGGGAGCGCGTCGATGGCGGGGTCGGGCCAGATCCGGTCCAGCAGGTCGCGCCGGCGCCCGCACTCGCGGACGACGACGTCCACCGGGACGGAGCGGACCGCGCCGAGCCAGTGCACCGCCCCGGGCCGGAAGCGCTGGGCGCGTGTGTCGTGGGCCAGGACGAAGTACGCGGCGTCGAACAGTGCGCCCAGGTGGCAGACCTCCAGCGCGCCCGCGGTGAGCCGGCCGCCGGCCACGAGCCGGTGGCCGACCCGGTGCTGGGCGCCACCCCGGTCGACCGCCTCCCACCAGCCGTCCGGCGGGACCGCGCCGCTGCGGGTGAGCAGCGCGCCGAGGTCGGGTGTGACGGCCGACTCCACGTGCACGACGCGGCCCGCCGAGAGGTAGACGATGCCCCGCTCGCCCGACAGGGCACCGGTGGCGCCTTCGGCCGCGAGGGCACCGAGCGCCTCCGACGTCGTCCCGTGCGTGGTCCAGGCGGTCGTCACCCGGGTCATCCGAGCACCAGCCGGTCCGCCAGCTCGGCCAGCCGGATGCGGGCCAGGGCGAGGTTTCCGTCGTTGCGGTCCAGCCACAGGTGGAGGAAGACGGTGCTGTCGAACGGGGTGCTGACGAACCTGAGCAGGTGGTAGGCGTCGCCGGTGGTGGCGATCAGGTCCTCCACCGGGGGTTCCTTGCCGGGCTCCGCGATGCCGCCCGCCGCGAGGGAGCCGCTCTCCGCGACGTGCCGGCCCAGCTCCGCCGTCTCCGCGGCGGTCGCCTCCCAGTCGCCGCCCGGTGCCTCGCCGACGGCACCGAGAGCGAGCCCGCTGATCCAGTCGACCAGGGACGCTCCGCGCGCGCCGGGCAGTCGCATGGCTTCCAGCAGACTCTCGTCGATTCCGGGCACGCCGGATCCCCTCCCCTGCACGGCTGTACCGCGAACGTGACGACGACACTACGGAAAGTGCACGCATCCGGTGAGCGCTTTGGCATTTTCCAGAGGAACGTGCGCGCGCTCGGGCATACTGCGGAGTTCGGCCCGTCCAGGGCCCGTCCGGTGAGGGAGCGTGCGACCGCCGAGACGGGCAACCCGGGGGTCATGGCCCGACTCCACCTCCCCCGCAGCGGGAAGCATCCTAAGGACACACCGGCGGACGAACCGGCCGACGGACCGGACGGCGAGAAGACGGCCGAGGACTACGGTCCCGGCGCCGCCACCGAGGACGCCGCCCCCGACTCCCCCACCGAACTGCCCCGGCGTTCGTGGTTCGCGCTGTCGCGGCGCGTCGTCCACGAGTTCAAGGACGACGAGCTGACCGACCGGGCCGCCGCCCTGACCTACTACGGCATCCTGTCGCTGTTCCCGGCCCTGCTGGTGCTGGTCTCGCTGCTCGGCATCGCCGGGCAGTCCGCCACCCAGGAGGTCCTGGACAACGTACAGAAGCTCGCGCCGGGTTCCGCGCGGGACGTGATCACGAACGCCGTGGAGCAACTCCAGGCCAAGGCGGGCCTGGGCTCCGTGCTGGCCGTGGTCGGTCTGGTGGGCGCGGTCTGGTCGGCGTCCGGCTACGTGGCCGCGTTCATCCGCGCCGCCAACGCGGTCTACGACGTGCCCGAGGGGCGTCCGGTGTGGAAGGTGCTGCCGCTGCGGGTGGCCCTGACGGTGGTGCTGCTCGTGCTCGCGGTGGTCAGCGCGCTCATCGTGGTGTTCACCGGGAGCCTGGCCCGGCAGGCCGGCACGGCGCTCGGCGTCGGCGACACCGCGCTGACCGTGTGGTCGATCGCCAAGTGGCCGGTGCTGGTCCTGCTCGTCACCCTGATGATCGCGATCCTGTACTGGGCCGCGCCGAACGCCCGGGTCAAGGGATTCAAGTGGATCTCTCCGGGCAGCCTGGTCGCGCTGCTGATCTGGCTGCTCGCCTCCGCCGGGTTCGCCTTCTACGTGGCCAACTTCGGCTCGTACAACAAGACGTACGGCACCCTCGCGGGCGTCATCATCTTCCTCGTGTGGCTCTGGGTGACGAACCTGGCCATTCTGCTCGGCCTGGAGTTCGACGCGGAGCTGGCCCGGCAGCGGGTCATCGACGGCGGTTTCCCGCCGGACGAGGAACCGTACGTCGAACCGCGCGACACCCGGGCCTGGAACGAGGCGGACCGGCGCCGCGCGGCCGAGGACGACTGAGGCCGAGGGCGACCGGGGCCCAAGACGCTACGGCAGGATCGAGTCGACGTATCCGCCGTCGACCCGGACGGCCGCACCGGTGGTGGCCGAGGCGAGCGGGGAGCTGAGGTACACCACCAGGTTGGCGATCTCCTCCGGCTCGATCAGCCGCTGGAGGAGGGACTGCGGGCGGTGTTCGCGCATGAAGACGCGCTGTGCCTCGTCCCAGGGCAGGTCGCGGTCGACCAGCTGGTACACGAAGTCCTCGACGCCCTCGGTGTGGGTCGGCCCGGCGATGACGCAGTTCACCGTGACGCCGCTGCCCGCGGCCTCCTTGGCGAAGCCGCGGCCGACTCCGAGCAGGGCCGTCTTGGACACCCCGTAGTGGATCATCTCGGCCGGGATCACCACGGCCGAGTCACTCGCGATGTACAGCACCCGGCCCCAGCCGCGGTCCCTCATCCGGGGGAGATGGGCGCGCGTCAGCCTGACGCCCGCGAGGACGTTGATCTCGAAGTAGCGGCGCCACTCGGCGTCGCTGATCTCCAGCGCGGGCGCGGCACCGAAGACGCCGAGGTTGTTCACGAGGACGTCCACGTCGGGCAGCGCCTCCAGGGCCCGCTCGGCGCCCTCCTCGGTACCGAGGTCGGCCGCGACCGGCACGAACGCGCCGTCCGGCACCTCGGCCCGCAGCTTCTCGACGCTCTCCGCCAGGCGACCGGCGTCGCGCCCGTTGACGCCCACGGTGGCACCGGCCCGCGCCAGCCCGGCGGCGATCGCCGCCCCGATGCCCTGCGAGGAGCCCGTCACCAGTGCGGTGCGTCCGCCGAGGTCGAGGTTCATCAGGTCGCTCCTTCTCGTGCCGTACGGTCGGTCGGGTTGCTCCTGCCCACCCTCGCTCACCACGCACCCGCGCCACGGCCGGCCGCACCGTGCGCAGCGCCGCGGCACGCCCGGTCGGCGGACCCCCCGGTGCTCTCGACCGACCTGCGGCGACGATACTTGCCTACGTCCGTGCCCCTGCTGCCCGATGGACCCATGCCGACCTCTCCCACCGCCCGCCCCACGCATCCGCCCACGCTGTGGGCCGCTCGCGGCCGCCATGTCGGCTCAGCGGCCGAGGACACCGTCCGGCACCGGCTGCAGCGGCTCAAGGACGACCACGTCATCGACGACTTCCTGGAGCCGCCCGGGGAGCCTGCGGCCGAGCCCGCGGCCGCCGGGACTCCCGGTCCACGGATCTTCGAGGCGCGCTGGAAGGCCCCCGGGGCCGTCACCGTGCGGGCCCGACTGATCCTGGAGCCCGGCTCGGCGGGCGGCCAGGACTGGACGCTGCTCGCGGAGGCCGAGGAGGCCTGGGACCTCGCCTGGCCCTCCCCCGCCACCGTGTTCTGGCCCGACGACCCGGACGTCACCTGGGACCGGGACGCCGCCACGGGGCTGCGGCTGCGGGGCATCAACACCCTGCCCGACGACGACAAGGCCGTGCGCCGGCTGCTCAAGGAGGCCGGGCGCAGCCCGTGGAACATCCACGTCGTCCTGCACGAGGCGATGACCCCGGACCACCGCGGCCGGGTGCCGCTGGCGCAGCGGCTGCCGCCCGGTCTGCGGCACCGGGTGGTCGAGCACCGCGCCGCGCCGCAGCAGTTGCGGGTGGTGAACTGGGCCCTGGAGGACTTCGGGGTCCAGGTGCCGCGCGGCGGCGCCGTGGTGCTGCCCGGCACGCCGGCCCCGGCCGACTACGCCGCCGACGACTTCTCCGTCCGCACCGTCTTCCTGGACGGCTCCGAGCCCACCGGGCTGATCGCGGCGGTGACGTCCTTCGCCGCGCTGCCCAGGCCGCTGCCCGACGACGCGGTGGCGGCCCTCGGCTCGCTGCGGGAGGACTGGCGGCTGCTGACGCTGGAGGAGGAGCTGGAGCGCGAGCGCAAGCTGGTGAAGATGTACGCGGAGGCGCTGGAGGCCATGACCCGGTCCCGTGACCTGTACCGGGAGGCGGCGGAACGCGCGGCCGAGGCCCTGGCCGTGTACCGGGAGTCCGCCGAGGCGGCACCGGCGGCACCCGCGCCCGCCCAGACACCGTCGGCGTCTCCCCTGCGGGGTCTGACCCGCACGCTGGAGCGGTTCAGGGGCTCCGCCAGGGCCTCCCGCCCGCACGCCACCGCCCCTCGCGACACGTCGGAGCCTCCCGGGCCCCGGGCGACCGACGACTGAAGGCGCCCGGCGCCGGGCGCCTTCGGCTGGCTCGGGGGCATCGAACCCGGGGGTCTCCCCTGCGGGAGGCGGTGCCGTGCGGTGAGGGCACCCTCACGTGTCATCCGGCGCGAGGTGGATACGCGGACGGCACAGGAGCACGGCCCGTCCCGGAAGGTCATCGACGCCATGGACAGCCAGCACGACAGCGCCCCCGCTTCCCGCCCACCGGCACCCTCCCGTTCGCAGACCACGCTGCGCGTCAACGGCAAACCGCACACCCTCACCGTCGATCACCGCCGCGTCCTGCTGGACCTCCTGCGGGAGGATCTCGACCTCGCGGGCGCCAAGAAGGGCTGCGACCACGGGCAGTGCGGGGCCTGCACGGTCCTGGTCGACGGGCGGCGCGTCAACAGCTGCCTGCTGTTCGCGGTCGCCCTGGACGGCTGTGAGATCACCACCGTCGAGGGTCTCGCCGGGGACGGCGAGGAGCTGCACCCGGTGCAGCGCGCCTTCCTGGACCGCGACGCCTTCCAGTGCGGCTACTGCACCCCGGGCCAGATCTGCTCCGCGGTCGGCGCGCTCGCCGAGGCAGCGGCCGGACATCCCTCCCACGTCACCGACCCGGGGACGCCCTCCGGGGAGCCCGTCGCGCTGGGCCGGGACGAGATCCGGGAGCGGCTGAGCGGCAACCTGTGCCGGTGCGGTGCGTATCCGCGGATCGCCGACGCGGTCGAGGACGTGATCCCGTGAAGTCCTTCGCCTACGTACGCGCGGGCAGCGTCGAGGAGGCCACCGAGGCCTTCGCGGCCCACCCCGGCGCCCGCTACCTCGGCGGCGGCACCAACCTCGTCGACCTGATGAAGCTCGGCGTGGAGACGCCCGCCGTGCTCGTCGACGTCACCCGGCTGCCGCTGGACACCGTGGAGGAACTGCCGGACGGCGGTCTGCGGGCCGGGGCGACGGTGCGCAACAGCGACCTCGCGGCCCACCCCGCGGTGCGCGACCGTTACCCCGCGCTGTCCCAGGCGCTGCTGGCCGGTGCCTCCGGCCAGTTGCGCAACGCCGCCACCACCGGCGGCAACCTGTTGCAGCGCACCCGCTGCCCCTACTTCCAGGACGTCTCCAAGCCCTGCAACAAGCGGGAGCCCGGCAGCGGCTGCGGCGCGCTGGAGGGCGTGCACCGCGATCACGCGGTGCTCGGCCACTCCGACCGGTGCATCGCCACCCACCCCTCGGACATGGCGGTGGCGCTGGCCGCCCTCGACGCGCGCGTGGAGCTGCACGGCCCCGAGGGCGCCCGCAGCGTGCCCGCCGCCGACTTCCACCGGCTCCCCGGGCTGCATCCGGAACGGGACACGGAGATCCACCCGGGCGAGCTGATCACCGGTGTGGTCCTGCCCGCGGCCACGGCCGGGCTGCCCTCGGCGTACCGCAAGGCCCGCGACCGGGCGTCGTACGCCTTCGCGCTGGCCTCCGTCGCCGTCGTGCTGCACCTCGCGGACGGGGTGGTGGAGCGGGCCGGGATCGCCTTCGGCGCGCTGGCGCACCGGCCCTGGCGGGCCCGGCGGGCCGAGGACGCGCTGCTGGGCGCGGCGCCCACGACGGCGGCGTTCGAACACGCCGTCGACCTGGAACTGGCCGCGGCCGAACCCCTGCGGGACAACGCCTACAAGGTGCCGCTGGCCCGCCGGCTGGCCCTGGACGTACTGGGTCGGCTCGCCCCGCCCGCCACCACCTGACGACCGAGGTGTCCACGAGGAGGACTCCATGACCGCCACCGATGCCGTCCTGGGCGCTCCCGTCGAGCGCCGGGAGGGGCGGGAGAAGGTCACCGGCACCGCCCGGTACGCCGCCGAGTACCCCGCGCCGGGCCGCGCCCAGGCCTGGCCCGTGCCGGCGACGGTCGTACGGGGCCGGGTGACCGGCGTCGACACCGCGCCCGCGCTCGCCCTGCCCGGCGTGCTCGCGGTGCTCACGCACGAGAACGCGCCCCGGCTCGGCACCCCGGACGACCCGACGCTGGCCGTGCTGCAGGACCCGCACGTCCCGCACCGGGGCTGGTTCGTGGGCGTGGTGGTGGCCGAGACGCTGGAGGCGGCCCGGGCCGGAGCCGCCGCCGTCCGGATCACCTACGAGACCGAGCCGCACGACGTGACGCTCACCGCCTCGCACTCCGGGGCGTACATCCCCGAGTCCGCCAACGGCGGCTTCCCGGCCGTCACCGAGCAGGGCGACCCGGACGGCGCCCTCGCCTCCTCGGCGGCCCGGGTGGACGTCGAGTACCGGGTGCCTCCGCTGCACAACCACCCCATGGAACCCCACGCCAGTACGGCGCACTGGGACGGCGACCGGCTGTCCGTGCACTGCTCCAGCCAGGGCACCACGGCGGTGCGCAAGGAACTGGCGCGACTGTTCGGGCTGCCCGAGGACCGGATCACGGTGCGCGCCGAGCACGTGGGCGGCGGGTTCGGCTCGAAGGGCACGCCGCGTCCCGAGGTGGTGCTGGCCGCGATGGCGGCGCGCGAGACCGGCCGGCGGGTGACCGTCGCGCTGCCGCGCCGCTACCTGCCCGCCGTCGTCGGGCACCGCGCGCCGACCCTGCACCGGCTGCGCCTCGGCGCGGACGACGGCGGCCGGCTCACCTCGCTCGTGCACGAGGTGACGACGCACACCTCGCGGGTGAAGGAGTTCGTGGAACAGGCGGCGGTTCCCGCGCGGGTCATGTACGCCGCTCCCGCCCTGCGCACGGTCCACCGCGTGGCGGCGCTCGACGTGCCCACGCCCTCCTGGATGCGCGCCCCCGGCGAGTGCCCCGGCATGTACGCCCTCGAATCGGCGATGGACGAGCTGGCAGCCGAACTCGGCGTCGACCCGGTGGAGCTGAGGATCCGCAACGAACCGGAGCGCGAGCCGGACAGCGGAAAGCCGTTCAGCAGCAGGCATCTGGTGGAGTGTCTGCGCGAGGGCGCCCGGCGCTTCGGCTGGGAGGGCCGCGATCCCCGTCCGCGGTCCCGCGAGGCCGGTCCCCTGCTGATCGGCAGCGGGGTGGCCGCGGCCACCTACCCGGTGCTGGTCTCCCCGTGCGTCGCCTCGGCGCGCGCCCTGCCCGACGGCGGGTTCCTGGTGCGGGTGAACGCCACCGACATCGGCACGGGTGCCCGCACGGTGCTCGCGCAGATCGCGGCCGATGCCCTCGGCGCCCCGCTGGACCGGGTGCGGGTCGAGGTCGCCGACAGCGGTATCGGGTTCGCCCCGATGGCCGGTGGTTCCTCGGGCACCGCGTCCTGGGGGTCGGCCGTGCACCAGGCCTGCGTCCGGCTGACCGCCCGGCTGGCGGAGCGCTCGGGGCCGCTGCCGGACGAGGGGGTCACGGCCGAGGCCGACACCTCCGGGACGGTGGACGCGGAGAGCCCCTTCGCCCGGCACGCGTTCGGCGCCCATTTCGCCGAGGTGGGCGTGGACACCGTCTCCGGTGAGGTGCGGGTGACCCGGCTGCTGGGCGTGTTCGCCGCGGGGCGCATCCTCAACGCGCGGACGGCCCGTTCCCAGTTCATCGGGGGCATGACGATGGGCCTGGGCATGGCGTTGACCGAGGACAGCACCGTGGACCCGGTGTTCGGCGACTTCGTCGAGCGTGATCTGGCGTCGTACCACGTGCCCGCGCACGCCGACGTCGGGGACGTCGAGGCGCACTGGGTCGACGAGGAGGACGACCACCTCAACCCCATGGGCAGCAAGGGGATCGGCGAGATCGGGATCGTGGGTTCGGCGGCGGCCGTGGGCAACGCCGTCCACCACGCCACCGGCATCCGCTTCCGGGAACTGCCGCTCACTCCCGACCGGGTGCTCACCGCCCTGCTGGAACACGAGCATCCCGCGGGCACGCTGGGCGTCTGACGGCACACGCGTGGTCCGCGCCGGTTCACCTTCCGGCGCGGACCACGCGCTGTCGGGAAGCGGGCCGTGCCGGTCAGTCCGCGGCGGTGCGGCTCGCCACGGCCACGGAGCGGGCCGGCCTGCGCCGCGCGGAGGCCGGTGCGGCCACCCGCACGCACAGTGCCGTCAGCGCGACGAGCGAGGCGACCACGGCCACCGCGACCGCGATCCAGACCGGTGCCAGCGTCAGGTCCGTGACCGGGGACACCCGGGCCGAGGGGGTGGCGCTGCCGTAGAGCTTGGCCGCGGCCAGGGCCGCCGGTCCCACGACCGCGGCGGCGAGCAGCGGTACGGCCGGCCGCACGGTCAGCAGCAGGGCCAGCACCAGGCAGAGCGCCGACAGGCCGAGCGCCACCCCGTAGGCCGGGGCGGAGGCGTCGCCGCGGTGCAGCGGGAAGTAGGCCACGCCGCACCCGGCCAGGACCGCGACGGTGAGCCAGGCCGGCCAGACCGGGCCGCGGGCGGCCCGCCGTGCCGCGCGGTCCCGGTCGCGGGCCGCACGGGCCCGGTCGCGGTCGCGCGGAGCACGGGACTCCTCATGACGCGACGCACGGGATTCCGCACGGTCGCGGGCCGCACGGGGCGCCTCACGGTCGCGGGCCGCACGGGACTCGTCGCGGTCGCGTCCCCGGCGGAACGGGAGTGGCGGCCTGCGGCGTTCGCGGCCGCGGCGGTCCGCTCCGCCGGGGGCGCCGGTGAGCCCCGCCGACCGGGTGGCGGGCTCGCCGCCGTCGTCCTCGTCGGCCGCGTCCCGGGCCGCCCGCAACCGCCGGGCATCGGGCCGCTCCGGGCGTACGTGGCCGTCCTCGGCGAGCCGGCCGATCAGTTCGACCAGTTCCTCCACGGGCCGTCCGGTGGCGGCGGCGCGCACGGCCTCCTGCCCGCAGTGCGGTTCCAGGGGGGTGCGGTGCAGCAGCGCCATCAGCCGGGTCACGTCCTCCACGGAGCGGCACTCCGCCGCGGCCCGGATCGCCTCGTCCGCGCTGTCGGACGGCCGCGGCGGCCGGGTCAGCAGGCCGACCAGCCGGGTGACGTCCTCGACGGACCGGTTCACGCCGACCGCGCGGAGCGCGTCGATCGTGGCCTGCGCGTACCGCGGTGACTGCTCCAGCGTCGTGATCAGGTCGACGACCTCGTCCAGCGGCCGGTCGGCGACGGCGGCGCGCACCAGGTCGCCGACGGGATCGCCGTACGCGCGCGCCGCACCGTCGGCGGCGTCGGGCTGCGCGTCGGGGGCGGCAGCCGCTTCGGAGGCGGGGAGGTCGGGATCGGGCTCGAGTTCGGGGAGGTCGGCGTCGTCGAAGTCGACGTCCCAGAGGTCGCCCTCCAGCTCGGGCGAGGGCCGGTCGGCGGACGTCCGGACCGCGTGTTCCGCGCCGGGCGGTCGCGCCGTGCCGGTGGTCGTGGTCGTCTCCCCGGTGGGCAGGTCCACGGCGGATATGGCGTACTCGGGCGAGCGGGGTGATGAAGAGCCGGTGGTCATGATCTCTCCGTGTGGTGGGGGTGCGGCCGCCCTGCGTCCCCGACATGCGACTCGCGCTGTGTGCTGCCATTACTAGGCACGTCCAGCGCGCCGTGCCACTCCGGTGGGCCACAGGGATGAGAGACCGCCTCCCCGGGTCTTGCCGCCGACTTGAGCGGGCATCCGGGTGGGGAGGCGCGTACCGCGCGCCGAAGGAGGGGACCGTGGATACGACCACAGTGATCGTCGTGGCGGTGCTGCTCGCGGCGCTCGTCCTCGCGGCGGCTCTCGCCGTCCTGGTGCGTCTGGTCCGCACCCGGCGGGACCTCAGGCGGGCCGGCCTGCCCACGGGCCCGCGCTGGGTGTTCTGGGGCGCCGTCCTCTACCTGGTGCTCCCGACGGACCTGTTGCCCGATCCGGTCTACCTGGACGACATCGGCGTGCTGCTCCTGGCCCTGCGTTCCGCGCGCGGCCCGATCGCCGGGCGGCGCGGCCCCGCGGACGGGCGGCAGGGCACCGGCCCGCCCGGTGATTACGCAGCGTAAGGAAACCAATCACCCGTTCGATTCGTATAAGTCTCTGGAAGCCGAAGGAAGTCGGCGGACCAGGTGACGGCGCACAGGGATCGTCGCCTGATCGGCGCAGCACCGACTAGGGAGAGACGATGCAACCGTTCGCGCTCAACTACGCACGGCCCGCAGTGGAGTTGGAAGCCACCACTCCGTACGTCTACGACTCCGGGCTGCAGTTGAACGTGCTCCTCGACGGGCGGGTCGCCGCCTGCGACCACGCGCTGCTGAGGGAACTGGGGACCACGACCTCCACCGCGGGGTCGAAGACCCACTTCGACGACTGAACACGGGCCGTCGAGAATGACCGTGTTGATCCTGACCAGTGAAGAGGACGTCACCGCCGACATGGTGGTGGTGCACCTGAACGCGTCGGGAGTACCGGTGGTCCGCCTGGACCCCGCCGACCTCACCGACTCCGTCGCGCTGTCCGGCGAGTTCGTGCACGGCTCCTTCCGGGGCCATCTGTCCTCGGGCGGCCGCCTGGTGAGCATCGGCGGGCTGCGGTCCGTCTGGGTGCGCAGGCCGGGCGGCGCGGCCACGCGGGCCGCCGAGCCGTCCGCGTGGCTGACCGAGGAGGCCGGCCAGGCGCTGTACGGCATGCTGCGCGGCTCGGAGGCACGCTGGATGAACCAGCCCGACGCCGCGTACCGGGCCAGGTACAAGCCCTGGCAGCTGCGTCTCGCCCAGCGGTGCGGGCTGCCCGTGCCGGCGACGCTGATCACGACGTTTCCGCGGGCGGCACGCGAGTTCGCCGAGCGCTATCCGGATCTGGTGGTCAAGCCCGTCTCGGGCGCCCATCCGCAGGATCCGCCCCGGGCCGTGCCGACCAGCCGGGTTCCGCCCGAGGCCGACTTCTCCGCCGTCGCGCACGGCCCGACGCTGCTGCAACGCCGGATCGCCAAGCGCGCCGACATCCGGCTGACCGCCGTCGGCGAGGTGTTGCTGGCCGCCCGCAAGACGGCACTGGCGAGCCTGGACCCGGACGAGGTGGACGTCCGTTTCACGGCGTCGGGCGAGCCGTGGCGGCCGGCCGAGGTGCCGCCGCGCGTCGCCGAGCAGGTGCGGGCCTACCTCCGGGCGGCCGGACTGGCCTACGGCGCCCTCGACTTCGCCGAGGACGGCGACGGCACCTGGTGGTTCCTCGAGTGCAACCAGTCGGGGCAGTTCGGCTTCGTCGAGGTGGACACGGGCCAGCCGATCGCCCGCACCATCGCCGAGTGGCTGGCCCGGCCCGGCGCCGAGGAGGCGGTGGAGGCGGGCGGTCCCGAGACGGCGGCGGTCGGGTGAGGTCCGGCGCGCCCGTCAGTGCGGGCGGGGACCGGGCAGCAGGGCGGTACGCTGCCAGCCGGCACCCGGGGACGGCTGGCGCTCGACGCCCGGCAGGTGCCCGGGGGCGCGCAACGGACGCATGACCACCTCCAGTTCCCTGCTCACACGCTCGGCGTCCCGCCGCACCTGCTCGGGGACGTCACCGCGTTCGGCGACGAGTCGGTCGTAGATGGGGGAATCCTGGAACACCCGTCAACGTGCCTTTCGTGTCGTCCGCCCCCGTACGGGGGCGCGACTGAGCAGTCTAGGCGCCCGTTCACGTGGTGGTGCGCATTCCGCCAGGATGTGAACGGACCCTCAGGCGCCGGTCGTGGACCCGGGCCGCACGATCATGAGGATGGTCACCGTGGCCCACAGCAGGTTGAACAGGCCGGTGAACATGGCGAGCCGGGCCGTGCGGGCCCGTTCGACGGGCTGCCCGTCGGCCAGTTGCTGCAGGAGCTCCTCCTGGCGCGGCAGGACGAAGGCGGCCAGGAGCCCGGCGGCGACGGCGGTGAGAGTGACGGACGCGATCAGCCAGGCGTCTTGCAGGACCCCCATCGAGGCGGCGGTGGCGAAGCCGAGGACCGGCACCGCGATGCCGAGGCCGGCGTAGACCCGGCAGATGCGGTGCAGCAGCCGGACAGTGCGCACGTCCCCGGCGTCCACCGCCCCGTCCCCGCCCCCGCCCCCGACGGGCACGTCCACCGGCACGCGCCGCGCGGCCGCCGGGAACATGCTGGCCGCGACGGTGACGGGCCCGACGGCGACGATGGCCGCGAGGACGTGGAGGGACAGCAGGAACTTGGTCATCGGTCGGGCTCCGGGAGGCAGGATCGGGCGATGCGGTGATCGAAAACCAAGGTAGAAAGGCGGCGACCGGTCGCACAGGGGCTGAAACGACAGCTTCCAACGGAATCCCGCCAGTGCTTCCACCAGCGCCTCCCGGACGCCACCCGGACTCTGCCCGGGCCGGCCCGGGCTTCTGCGACCGGCGGGAATCCGCCTAGGGTGGCCCCCATGCACTCGGTGGCGATCCTGGTCCTCGACGACGTGGTGCCGTTCGACATGGCGGTGCCCATGCAGGCGTTCGACTGGACGCGGCTGCCCGACGGCCGCAGCCCCTACCGGGTCACTCTGTGCGCGGAGTCGCCCGAGGTCCGCACCGAAGGCCTCGCCCTGCGGATCGAGAGGGGCCTGGAGGCACTGGAGACCGCCGACACGGTCATCGTGCCGGGTCGCTCCGACGAGTCCGCTCCGCCCTCCGACCGCGTCCTCGGCGCCCTGCGGCGAGCGGCCGCCGCCGGGACGCGCGTCGCTTCGGTGTGCGCGGGCGCCTTCGTGCTCGCGGAGGCCGGGCTGCTGGACGGGCTGCGGGCCACCACCCACTGGATCGCCGCGGCGGAACTGGCCCGCCGGTACCCCCGGGTGGACGTGCGGCCGGACGTGCTCTACGTCGACAACGGGCAGATCCTCACCTCGGCGGGCGCGGCCGCCGGTCTGGACATGTGCTTGCACATGATCCGCCGGGACCTCGGATCGGCCGTGGCCGCGCACGCCGCCCGGATGTGCGTCGTCCCACTGGAACGGGAGGGCGGGCAGGCCCAGTTCATCGTGCAGGAGCATCCACCCGTGCCGCGGGGGTCGGACCTGGAACCGCTCCTCCGGTGGATCGAGGACCATCTGGCCGAGGAGGTCACCCTCGGGGCCATGGCGGCGCGCTCGGGGATGAGCGAGCGCACCTTCAGCCGTCGGTTCCGCGAGCAGACGGGCACCACTCCGCTGCAGTGGCTGCTGCGGGCGCGGGTGCGACGCGCCCAGTACCTGCTGGAGAACGGGGAGCACTCCGTCGAACGGATCGCCCGGCAGGCGGGTTTCGGCTCTCCCACGGCGTTCCGCGAGCGGTTCCGCCGCGTGGTCGGCACCACGCCGTACGCCTACCGCGCCGCCTTCCGGGCGAAGACCCCCGTGTCGCCGGGGACCTCGTAGGCCGCGCGGCGCGGTCCGGCACCGTCACACGGCCAGCGAAAGCCCGGTCTCCCCGTTGGCGTCCACCGGGCGCGCCTGCGGCGCCGTCCGCCCCTTGGCGAGCAGCAGCGCGTCCGCCTTCGCCACCGCGTCGTGGACGCTGGTGGTCGCCATCATCACGCACAGTGTGTAACTGACGTCCGTCAGCTCCCGCACCGTCGCGTGCCGGGGCCTCTCCGCCTGAGCGATCCTCAACGACGCGTACCGCGTCAGCAACTCTCTGACGACCTTCGGGTCCGGTTCCAGCACGAAGCGCCCCTCTCTCGACTTTCGCTGCGTATGCCCCGAACCCCTCGCCGCAATCGCACCATGGGCACCCCTGCTCGCGATTGACCGGATCCCGCCCCTTCTTTCAGCACCTCCCCCTTCAGGCTTCACGGTCCTGGGATCCGGACGGCGCGGACGCGCTCAGGCGACCTGGCCGCTGTGCAGTGCCGCGTACGCCCCTCCGCCGGCCAGCAGTTCCTCGTGGGTGCCGGTCTCCTGGATCCGGCCGTCGCCCATCACCACGATGCGGTCCGCACCGCGCACCGTGGACAGCCGGTGCGCCACGACGAACGTGGTGCGCCCGCGCAGCAGCCGGGCCAGCGCCTGCTGGACGAGCGCCTCCGAGCGGGTGTCCAGGGCCGAGGTGGCCTCGTCGAGGATCAGCACCCGGGGGTCCCGGATCAGGGCGCGGGCGATGGCCAGGCGCTGGCGCTGCCCGCCGGACAGCCGCGCCCCGTGCTCTCCGACCAGGGTGTCCAGGCCGTGCGGCAGCCGGTCGACGAACTCCAGGGCGTTGGCGTCGCGCAGGGCGGCGCGCACGGTCTCCTCGTCGGCGTCGTCCATGCCGTAGGCGACGTTCTCCCGGATCGTGCCGTCGAACAGGATCGACTCCTGCGGCACCACCGAGACGAAGCGCCGGTACGTGCGCAGGTCGAGGGTGTTCATGTCGACGCCGTCCAGCAGCAGCCGGCCCGAGGTCGGCCGCAGGAAGCCGATCACCAGGTTGAGCACGGTGGACTTGCCCGCGCCGGACGCGCCCACCAGGGCGATGGTCTCGCCCGGCTCGACGCGGAGGGTGAAGTCGCTGACCGCGGGCCGCCCGTCGCTGTCGTAGAGGTGCTCGACTCCCTCGAAGGCGACGGCTCCGCGCAGCGAGGTCAGCTCCGCCTTGCCCTCGTTGTCCTCCAGTTCGGGGGCCTGGAGCACCTCGCCGACCGAACGGACGGACTCCAGGCCCTTGGTGATGACCGGGGCCAGGCCCGCCAGCGTCGTCGTGGAGTTGGTGAGGGTGGTCAGGAAGGCGCTGAGCATCACGACGTCGCCGGCGGTGACGCCCCAGACGTCGTAGTACGAGACCAGCGCGGCGCCCGCCAGCACCAGGACGCCGACCACGTTGAGGACGACCCAGGACAGCGAGCCGAAGCGTCCGTTGACCAGGTCCAGGCGCATCCCGGAGGTCAGCAGCCGGTCCAGGGTGCCGTCCATGCGGCGCAGCGCCTTGCCCTCCAGTCCGTGGGCACGGGTGACCGGGATGAGCCGGGTCATCTCCGTGACCCGCGAGGACAGGGTCTCGACCTCGTGGCGGAAGTGCTCGTTGTGGGTGCGCAGCCGGGCGCGGAGGCGGGCCACGAGGAGGGAGGCGGCGGGGACCACGACGAGGAAGACGGGGAGGAACTCCGGGGTGCGCACGGCGATGATGACGAGGCCGCCGGTGAGCACGGTGAACGCGCCGAGTCCGGTCTCGGCGGTCTGCTGCACCATCTGTTCCACCGTCTCCACGTCCCGGACGACCTTGGCCTGCAGGACGCCCGCGCTCACCCGCGAGTGGTAGCCGATGGAGAGCTGCTGCATGCGCGTGCACAGCGCGGAACGCAGGGCGGTGCCCATGCGGCGCACGCTGCCGTACAGGAGGCGCACGTACAGCAGGTGCAGCGGGTAGTTGACCACCAGGATGAACATGATGATCCCGGTGCTGGTCCACAGGTCGGTGATGGGACCGTGCTGGACGACGGTGTCGATGATGGCCGCGGTGATCAGGGGCAGCAGCCAGACGGGGCTGTGCTTGACGGTGAAGACGGCGACCGCGCCGGCCAGTCGGCGGCGGTCGGCGCGGAACAGGTAGACGAGGGTGCGTATCGGGTGTTCGCCCCGGTAGCGGTGATCGAGCGGCTTTTCCATCGACGACGCCATCGGCGTGGTCCTCCTGGTGACCGAGTGGGGCAAGCGCTTGCTTCCCGCGCTTTCCTACCCGGTCGGCCTGGAGTACGCCACACCGTTCCGCGCCTTGGAAGGGGGACCCGCGCCTTCTCCCCCGTGGAGGGCGCGGGTCCCGGTCTTCGGGGGCGCGGGGCTCAGTCGCCGAGGGTGCGGGCGAGTTCGGTGGTGGCGCGGGTGATCTCGGTGTCGTCCTCGGCCAGCAGCCGTTCCAGGCCGTCCCGCCGGGCGCGGACGGCCTGCCGCGCCGCGCGCTCCCAGGCCACCGGGTTCTCACGGTGGTTGAGCAGCTTGGGGTAGGCGGTGGCGGTGGTCTCCCACTGCCGGGCGTCGGCGATGTTCTTGAGCAGTTGGATGATCTGCGCCCGGCAGCTCACCTGGGGCCGCTGCGCCAGCTCCCACAGGAAGGGGACGGTGGCGGCGGTCGCCTGCTCGACGACGAAGCCGTACTGGCAGATGCGCTTGCGCAGGTCGCCGAGGGCGGCACGGGCGGTTTCGGCGTCGCCCCGGGCGACCTTGCGCAGCAGCCTGGGAATGGCCGCCGCCGAACCGGTGGAGTCCTGGATGTCGCTCCAGGGCACTCCGTCGAGTCCTGCGAGCAGGGCGGTGGTGCGGGGGGAGCCGGGCGACGTCTGACGGTCGCTGCGCTGGATGCTCGGCTCGGGTGTCGGAGCGCTGCGCATGGTGTGGGGCCCTTCCGCGGCAGTCGGGTCAGGTGAGGGGGCGGGTCGACAACGTGGCCCAGACCGTCTTGCCCGCCGGAGGGCGCGGGGTCCAGCCCCACTCCTCGGCGAGGGCGTCGACGATGCACAGGCCGCGTCCGTGCTCCCGGAGTGCGGAGCCGTCGGACGGGTTGAACACGGGCATGTTGTCCCCGGGATCGGAGACGGTCAGCGTCAGGTCGCCGGGGCCCAGGGCCAGTCCGAGCCTGATCTCCGGAGCGCCGGCCGCGGCCGACGGCACCGCGTGCGTCACGGCGTTGGCGATCAGTTCGGTGATCACGAGGGCCGCGTCGTCACCGCGGTGGTCGAGCGACCACGCGCGCAGTGTGTCCCGCGTGAAGCGCCGGGCCCGGGCGAACCCGGCCCCGCTGCACGCGACGCGCAGCGCCACGGCGGCCGGGGGGCCGCCGAGGGCGGGGCGCCCCGCGTGCGGGAGCCCTGCGGAGCGACTCGTCGCGCCTGCCTCCGACACGGGTTCGCCGGGCGACCGGAGCGTTGGATGCGCAGGTGACGGCACTGCATCTCCCTGATGCGACGTCAGAAAGGGACCTCAACCGGAGGGTTGACGCCACGGCTATTATCCACGCTGAGAGCGCTCGCGTGCAATTGCACGAGAAATTGCGCGAAAAAAATCGGATGGGGGCGCTCGGGGACCGGCACGACTCGGTCCGCTCCCCCCGAACAGCAAGGAGACCGCGGTGCCACCAGTGCGCAACGGAGTGCAGGCCAGCCAGTTGGACGCCTGCTGGAAGAAGAGTCGGCACAGCAACGCCGAGGGCAACTGCGTCGAGGTCGCCCTCGTGGACGGAGGCATCGCGATGCGCAACTCCCGTGACCCCGACGGCCCCGCGCTCGTGTACACCCCGGCGGAGGTGGCCGCGTTCCTGGCGGGGGCGAAGGAGGGCGAGTTCGACCACCTGCTGTAGACCGGGCGACGCGGCGGCCCGAAGCGGAGTCCAACTACCCGATTTCCACGGGCGGATGCGGCGAGCACCGAGGGGATGAGATAGTCTTTCCTTCAAGTCTGCCGGTCTGCTGGGAGCCAGGATGTCCGCCACGTCGCATCGCATCTCCCGTCTCGAACCCTATCTGGACCGCGCCGAGCCGGCTCCGACTCTGCTCAAGATGCTCGTCGGCGTGCAGCTGGCGGGTTTCCGCGAGGATGCCGGCCTCTCCCAGGACCAGGCGGCACGCGACCTGGGCTTCAGCGGCGCGAAGCTCTCGCGCATCGAGTCGGGCAAGGGCCGCAGGCCCCCTTCGGAGAAGGACGTCCGTGCGCTGCTCGAGCGGTACGGCACCGATGCCTACGAGGCCTCGGTCCTGCTCAAGCTGTTGCAGCGCGCGGGCGAACCGGGCTGGTGGCAGCGGTACGACAAGCGCCTGATGCCCGAGTGGTTCGACCGTCTGGTCGGCCTCCAGGAGGCCGCGGCGACCATCCGTACCTTCGAGATCCAGTACGTCCCCGGTCTGCTGCAGACCGAGGACTACACGGAGGCAGTGGTCGAGCGCGGCCTGCCGAACGCCCCCACGGCGGAGGTCCGGCGCCGCGTCGAACTGCGCAAGCGCCGGGCCGCGCTGCTGGAGCGCAAGGACGCGCCGCAGCTGTGGGCGGTCATCGACGAGTCGGTCCTGCTGCGCGTGCTGGGCAGCCGTGAGGTCATGCGCGCACAGCTGGAGCACCTGGTCACCATGGCGAAGCGGCCCCATGTGACGCTGCAGATCGTGCCGCTGGACGTGACGAACGCGTCGGCGCCGGCGATCCCCGTCACCTATCTGCGTTTCGGCGGCGCCGATCTGCCGGACGTGGTCTACCTGGAGCACATCGGGAGCGCCAACTTCCTCGAGGACCGGGACGAGACCGAGCAGTACCGGGTCGCGCTGGACCGGCTGGCCGACGAGGCGCTCACTCCGCGCGAGTCAGTGGAGCGGCTGCGCGAGACGATGGCGACGCGCTACCCCGCGAAGTAGCGGCACGGCACGGAGGAGGGGCCACGCGCACCGCGCGTGGCCCCTCCTCCGTCATACCGTGATCGACTCGGCCCGTCCGGTCAGCGCAGACGACCCAGTCCGCCGAACTCGATCCACTCGTCGCTGAGCTGACGCGGCGCCACCTCGGTGTCCGGGCGCCAGGTGGAGACCTCCACCAGACCCGGTTCCAGGATGTCCATGCCCTCGAAGAGGGCCTCGACGTCCTTGGGCTCGCGCACCCGGCCCCAGTGGCCCTGCGTCGCCTGGTTCATGAAGTCCGTGACGAACTTCCGCACTTCGGCGTCCTCGCTGACCAGCTGACACATCACCGCGTAGCTTCCGGGTGCCAGCCGCTCGGTCACCCGGCGGACGACCGCCTTGGGCCCGTCGGTGTCACTGTCCGGGATGCAGTGGAACACCGAGTTGAACAGGACGGCGACCGGCTGCGAGAAGTCGATCAGACGCTGGGTCTCCGGGTGGGAGAAGATCTCGTCGGTGGCACGCATGTCGGCGTGGATGACGGCGGTCTGGTCGTTCTGGTCGAGCAGGGCCCGGCCGTGGACCAGCACCATCGGGTCGTTGTCGACGTAGACGACGCGCGACTCGGGGGCGATGCGCTGGGCGACCTGGTGCACGTTGTCCTGCGTGGGCAGGCCGGAGCCGTGGTCGAGGAACTGACGGATGCCGTAGTCCTGGGCGAGGACCCGGACGACCCGCTGGAGGAAGCGCCGGTTGTTCAGCGCCAGCCGACGCGTGCTGGGGACGACCTTGTCGAGTTCGCCCACGGCCTCGCGGTCGGCCGCGTAGTTGTCCTTGCCGCCCAGGTAGAAGTCGTACATACGTGCCGCTGTCGGCACGTTGGCGTCGATCTCCGTGGACAGCTGCTTGTCGGCTTGCATCGTTCCCCCAGCTCCGTACCGGCGCCAACTGGACTGGCATGACAGACAGTACATCTTAAAGACCTAGTGGTCAGCCAAACCAGAGGCCGGATCATGTGGCCGTCAACCCGGTTGCGGCACAAACCAGTTGACGGCCACTCGAACGGGTCAGCCGCGGGCGGCCAGGTACGCGTCCACTCCGGGCGCCTTGTGCGCCTCCTCCACACCGACCAGGCCGCCCACCGCCTTGGCGTCGGGCTTCAGCACGTACGTGGACCGGCTGGCCGGCGCGGTCACGTAGGTGAAGTTCTGCGGGGTGCCGAGTCCGGTGTCGGCGTTCTTCTGCGAACGGTGCGCCTTGACCACGTCCTGACGGGCGAGGCCGCCGCCCTCGCAGGCCTTCTTCAGGTCGGCGCCGGTCAGCTGGGCGGCGTTGTATCCGGACAGCACGCCGGAGTCGACGGGCTCCCCCGGGTACGCCTTCCGGTAGGAGGCGACCATCTTCTTGACGCCCGGCAGGTCGGAGCTGACCGCCGGTGCGGCGCTGACGACGTGGACCATGGCTTCCAGCGCCGGCGCCGCGGGTGTCTTGAGGAGCTGCGGGGCGTAGCCGGGCGCGCTGCTGACGATCGGCACCTTCAGGCCGCGGGCGGCGGCAACGCCGGCGAGGGAGGCGGTCTGGGCGGGGCCCGCGCTGATCAGGATCGCCTTCACCCCGGCCTTGCTCAGCGCGGACACCTGCGCGGTCAGGTCGGTGTCGGTGGCCTTGATCTTCTGCCCGGCGACCTTCATCCCCGCCTGTTCGGCGGCCCACTCGGAGCCCTCCAGCGCGTTGGCGCCGTAGTCGCCCTCGAAGTAGACGTGACCGATCGTGTCGCCCTTGGCGATCTTCTTGGTGCGGGTGAGGAAGTCGACGGCGGCGATCATGTCGAGGTCGTAGGTGGTGCCGAGGACCTGGACGGAGTCCCGGCCGAGCAGGCTGGCCGCCCAGGCCTGCGGGAAGGTCAGCATGTGGTCCCGCTCGATGTCGTCGAGCAGCGCGGCGACCACCGGAGAGCCGATGACCTGGGGCAGGGCGACGACGTCCGGGGCGATGTCGGCGTAGGCGGTGACCGCCTTCTGCACGTCGTAGCCGTGGTCCTTGACGACGATCTCCACCTTGCGCCCGCAGATGCCGCCCGCGGCGTTGGTCTCGTCGGCCCACATCTGCTGGGCCTGCACGATGCTCTTGCCGAGGGTGGCGTAGGGGCCGGTGAGGTCGGTCAGCGCGCCGAGTCTGATGGTCTTGTCGGTGACTCCGGGGCCGGACCTGACGCCGTCGGCGGCGTCGTCGGTGCTCCCGCCGTCCGCCTTGGAGCTGCAGGCGGTGCCCGCGAGCAGCACGGCGGCCAGTGCCGCGGCCAGGGCGGCGGTCCGGGCGGTGCGGGGCCTGGGGTGCGTGACGTTCACGGGGTGTGCTCCTTGGCTCGTGCGGTGGTGTCGGTCGTGTCGGAGGTGGTGCTGGGGCCGGGCGCGGGCCCGGTGCCGGGCGGTCCGGTGCGGGGCGGGCGGCGGCGCAGGCGGGCCCGGGTGCGGCGGGCCAGTCCGTGCAGGCCGTCGAGGGCGTAGAGGAGGATCACGACGATCGCCGCGCCGTAGAGGTAGCGGGACGCCTCGGTCGGGCCGATCGAGCCGCCGCCGGACCCGGGCGCCGCCACCAGGGGCAGCTGGTCGGCGTAGCGGGTCATCAGCAGGGGCAGCGCGGTGACGAAGACGGCTCCGGCGGTGGCTCCGGCCACCGAGCCGAGCCCCCCGATGACGATCATCGCGAGGTAGTCGACGGAGAGGGCGAGGGAGAAGTAGTCGGGCACCACGCGGCGGAAGGAGAGCGCGAGCAGGACGCCGGCGAGGCCCGCGTACATCGACGAGACGACGAACGCGGCCGAGCGGTACCGGGCCACGTGCACCCCCATCACGGACGCCGCGGTCTCGCTGTCGCGCAGCGCCGCCAGGGCGCGTCCGGGGCGTCCGCGCAGCAGGCCGCGCGCGGTGAACCAGGTGACGGCGAACAGGGCGAGTCCCAGGTACCAGAGGCGTTCCTCGGCGCCGAACGGCACGCCCAGGACGGTCAGTTCCGGGTCCGACTCGGCGAAGGTGAAGCCGCCCAGCTCCAGCGGCGGCACCGAGCGGCCGTTGAAGCCGCCGGTGACGGAGTCGGCGGTGAGCAGGAGGTGGTGGCCGAGGAAGACCAGGGCGAGCGTGGCGACGCCGAGGTAGATGCCCTTCACGCGTCCGGCGACGGGGCTGAACAGCCCGCCCGCCGCCCCGGCGAGGAGTACGGCGAGGACGGCGGCGACGGCGGGCGGCAGCCCGGGGCCCGGCTCGCCCGCCAGCCAGACGTAGCCGTAGGCACCGACGGCGAGGAAGAAGGCGTGCCCGAGGGAGAGCTGTCCGGCGGTGCCGCTGAGCAGGCCGAGCCCGACGGCGCCGATGGCCGCGGCCATGGAGAACAGGCCGATGCGCAGCCAGAAGGCGTCCAGGTAGAAGGGCGGGGCGCACAGGAGCAGGGCGCACAGCAGGAGCGGGCCGCGCTTGAGGAGGGGGCGCAGGTCAGACACGGGCCGCTCCCTTGGCCGCGAAGAGTCCGGCGGGGCGCACCAGCAGGACGAGCACCATCACCGCGTACGGCGCGACGTCGCCGAAGCCCTCGCCGAGGACGTGCAGGTCGGACTGATAGCCGGCGACGAAGGCCTCGGTGAGGCCGATCAGCATGCTGCCGACCAGGGCGCCGACCGGGGAGGTCATGCCGCCGAGGATGGCGGCCGGGAAGGCCTTCAGCGCGATCTGCCCGGTGGTGCGCTCCAGGCCGGGCGCCGGGAAGGCGACCAGGAAGACGGCGGCGAGGGCGGCGAGCCCCCCGGCCAGGCACCAGGCGACGGTGCGCACCCGGGTGAGCCGTACGCCCATGAGGGCGGCGGCCTCGCGGTCCTCGGCCGCCGCGCGCAGCGACAGGCCCCAGGGCGTGAACCGGAAGAGGGCGAAGGCGCCGGCGATGGCGACGGCGGACACCAGGATCGCGGCGACGCGGCTGTCGGCCACGGTCACCGGGCCGAGGTCGGTCACGGCGGAGCCCCAGGGGTCGCCGAGCGGCAGCAGGTCGCCGCCGATGCGCCGGGCGAGGTCGGTGACCAGGACGATGTCGATGCCGATGGTGACGATGGTCTGGACGTGGGCGGCGTGCGGGTCGGTCCCGCCGACGCGTTGCAGCACCAGCCGGTCCAGGATCCCGGCCACGGCCGCCGTCACGAGGACCGCGACGGCCAGCGCCCCGGCGAAGCCGACGTCGTCGTGGAGGACGGCGACGAGGTACCCGCCGAGCAGCAGCAGCGAGCCGTGGGTGAAGCTCAGGACTCCGGATGCCTTGAAGATGGTGACGAAGCCGAGGGCGATCAGGGCGTACACGGAGCCGAGAGCCAGGCCGTTGAACAGGCTGTCGAGGAAGCCGGTCATGCCGCGTCCTCCCCCGTGGTGGTGCCGAGGTAGGCGCGGAGCACCTCGGGGTGGCGCCGGACCTCGTCGGGGGTGCCGTGGGCGATGGCCCGGCCGAAGTCGAGGACGGTGACCTCGTCGGCGAGCCGCATGACCAGGCCCATGTCGTGCTCGACCAGCACGACGGACAGGCCGAGTTCGGCGCGGATCTCCCGGACCACCCCGGTCATGCGGGTGCGTTCGGCGGCGTTCATGCCGGCCACGGGTTCGTCGAGCAGCAGGACACGGGGCTCCAGACAGAGGGCGCGGGCGAGTTCGACGCGTTTGCGGTCGCCGTAGGACAGCAGCGCGACGGGTGAGTCGAAGTGGGGTGCCAGGCCGGTCAGTTCGGCGATCTCGCGGGCCTTCGCGAGGTGCTCGCGCTGTTCGCGCCGGGCGCGTGGCAGACGCAGGGCGCTGGCGGCGAACCCGGCGTGGGACAGGGCGTGCCGGCCGAGCATCAGGTTGTCGGCGACGGTGCCCTGGGTGGTGACGATGTTCTGGAAGGTGCGGGCGACGCCCAGGGCGGCGATCCGGTGCGGGGCGAGCCGGGTCAGTTCGGCGGCGCCGAGCCGTACGGAACCGGCGGTGGGGCGGTAGAGGCCGGACAGGACGTTGAAGCAGGTGGACTTGCCGGCGCCGTTGGGACCGATGACGGCGTGCACGGTGCCGGGGGCGACGGTGAAGGAGACGTCCTCGAGGGCGAGGAGACCGGCGAAGCGCACGGTCACGCCCCTCACCTCCAGCGCGGGCGGTGCGGCGGCGGGGGTGGTCACGCGGCCCCCTTGCCGTCGGCGCCGTCGGTGGTCTCGCCCAGGTAGAGACGGCGTACGGCGTCCGTGCGCGCGAGGTCGGCGGCGGCGCCGGAGAGCCTGATCTCGCCGACCTCCAGGACGTGGGCCTGTCCGGCGAGGGAGAGCGCCATGCCGGCGTTCTGCTCGACGAGGAGGACGGCGGTGCCCTGGGCGTTGATCTCGCGGACGACCTCGGCGATGCGGTCCACCATCATCGGGGCGAGCCCGAGCGAGGGTTCGTCGAGGAGGAGCAGCCGGGGCGCCGCCATCAGGGCGCGGCCGATGGCCAGCATCTGCTGCTCCCCGCCGGACAGCAGGCCGGCGGCCTGGCGGGTGCGCTCGGCGAGCCGCGGGAACAGGGTGAAGACGCGGTCCCTGGCCTCGCGGACCTGGGCCGGGGCCCGCCGGTTGAGGCCGAGCCCGCCGGCCCGCAGGTTCTCGTCGACGGTGAGTCCGGCGAAGACCCGCCTGCCCTCGGGCACCTGGACGACTCCGGCGCGTACGGCGGCGACCGGGTCCCGGCCGTCCAGGACCGTGTCGCCGTAGCGGACGCGGCCGGCCGTGATCGCGCCGCGGTGCAGACGCAGGGTGCCCGAGACGGCCCGCAGCAGCGTCGTCTTGCCCGCGCCGTTGGCTCCGAGCAGGGCGACGACGGCGCCGTGCGGGACGGTCAGGGACACGGAGCGGAGGGCGGACAGTGCGCGCCCGTACGTCACGTCGAGGCTCTCGACGTGCAGCGCGGGCGCGCCGTCCGGTCGTGCTGCGGGCATCGCGGCTCCTTGGGACCGGGCCGGAACGGCACGGTGACGGGTGAAGGGGGGAGCTCACGACAGCACGGGCACCGGGGGCCGTACAGGGGTCCCGGGCAGGGTCGCTGCGGTGTCCCAGTCGGGAGGCGGCGAGTCTGTGCGGATGCCCAGAGGCCGGTGCCGGCCCGGCTCCGAGCGGGATCACCCACCAGGCACCGGCGGTCCCCGGTTGCCCCACGGGACACGGTCCGCCGCCCCGGCAGCCGGAGCCGGGGACGAGAGGGGCAGGAAGCCCGGTAACGCACCCGTTGCGGCCCTCACGCTCACGGGCCTCGCCCCGTCCCGCCGCCCAGCCGTGTGCCGCCCGCCGCCGGATCGTCACGGCCGAGCCGGACTCGACGGCACAGCCGCGGGGCCGCCGAGGGTGCCGGTGGGAGGGACAGGGGCATGCCGTGGCGGTCCGGTGGCCGCGGTGCTCGCGGGGACGTCGCGCCCCGCGCCCCCGCTCAGTCGTGCAGGACCCGTCGGGCCGTCAGGGCCAGGCTGAACTCGACGACGTCGGCCGGGCGGGCCAGGGAGCGGCCGGTGAGTTGTTCGCAGCGGCGGAGGCGGTTGAGGACGGTGTTGCGGTGGCAGTAGAGGCGCTCACCGGCACGCTGGGCCGCCGTCGCAGTCGAGCCAGGTGGTGAGGGTGTCGAGGAGCACCTCGCGGTCGGCGGGCTCCAGGCGGAGCAGGGGGCCGAGCACCTTCTCGGCGAGGGCCCGGCCCAGTTCGGGGCTGGAGACGACCAGGGCGGCGGGGAGCTGGTCGGCCAGCCGCACGGTGCCGCCCGTCGCCGGGCAGATGGCGAGGGCGGTGTCCGCGAGCCTGCGGGCGTCCCCGACGGCGGCGAGTCCGTCGACCGGGCTGCCGACGCCGATCCGGAGCCCCGGGACGGGGACGGGCGGCGCGATGGTGGGTTCGTGCGTCTCCGGGAGCCCCTCGCGGGCGCCGACCAGGACGATGCCGTAGTCGACCTCCGCCTCGGCGTGCCAGTGGACGTGGCTCCCGGGCGGTACGGCGGCGGCGCGGGCGGCCGCGGACCGGACCGGCGGCCCGCCGGTGACGGCGACGACGACGTACCGGCCCTGCTCGGGCAGGCCGAGGGCGCGGGCGGCCTCGGGCAGGTCGGCGATGCGGCCGGTGCCGTCGAGCAGCCCGGCCGCCAGCAGCCGGGCCCGGTTCTCGCGGCGCCGGCCGATCTGCCACTCGGTCTGCCGGTAGGCGTCCGCGACGAGGGTGCAGTGCTCGTCGACGAAGTTCCACACGTCCGCGGCCACGTGCACGAGGAGCCGCACGTCCTCCGGGGCGGCCCTGGACGTCTCCTCGACCAGCCGCTGCCACACCAGCGAGCCGCCCAGGCGGAAGGCGTGCAGCAGGGCGTCCAGCGGGAGCCCCTGCTCGGCGCGGGCGGCGCCGATCCGCCAGGAGCAGCGGCGGGCCGCGTCCCGGGCGCCGCGCGGGTCGAGCAGGGAGGCCACGCTGTGCCGCAGGGAGCGGTGGGCCTCCTGCCAGGTGGCGGCGGGGTCCTTCGCGAGCGCGGTCCGGTACGCGGGCTCCTGTTCCCGCAGCAGGGCCGTCAGCCGGTCGGTCAGGTCGGGAAGGTCGTCGAGCAGGGCGCGGGCGGCCCGGTGCAGGACACGCAGGGCGTCGGCGTCGATCAACGACGTGACGCCGGGTGTCCGCGGGCGTGGAACGGGCGTCAGCCCGGTGCGGATCGCTGCTCGTGACCGTACGGCGTGCTGCATCGCGGTCCTCCCCGGGGCAGGGCTGGTGGAGGTGCCGCGCCGCGACGGGCCGTCCCGCCGCGCCGGGCCTGCCCCCTGACTCGTCCTGCCCCGAAGGATGGCATACCGTCCGGTCGGTCCCTAGTGTTGTGCACCGGTCTTTTCGTGGTGCCCGGCCCGGCGGGCCTCTCTGGCCCCCTGAACCTCCCGGGCCTGTTCGGCCTGGCCCACCAGGCGGGCCAGCTCCAGGCGGGACCGTACGCCGAGGGCGGCGAAGACCTTGCGCAGGTGGTAGTCGACGGTGCGGGTGCTCACGCCGAGGGCCAGCGCGACCTCGCGGTTGGTGGCGCCCTCGGCGACGTGCCGCGCGATGCGCAGTTGCTGCGGGGTGAGACGGCCGAGCCGGGTCGGCGCAGCGGCGTCGGTGCCCTGCTGCGGGGCCGCCCCGAGGGCGCGGAGTTCGTCGCGCGCCTGTGCGGCCCAGACACCGGCGCCGCAGCGCTCGAAGCCGGCCAGCGCGGTACCGAGCCGGCCGCGGGCCTCGCGCGGTCTGCGGCGCCGGCGCAGCCACTTGCCGTACAGCAGCACGGTGCGGGCCCGCTCGAAGTCGCCGCCCGCCTCGTCGTGCCGGTCGAGGGCGCGGCGGTAGAGGTCGTCGGCGTGCTCCGCGGGGGCGAGGAGGGCGTGGCAGCGGGCCAGTTGGGCGGCGGCCTGCGGGTCGGCGCCGAACGCCGCCCAGTCGGCGAAGTCCGTGAGCACCGTACGGGCGTCCTCGTGGCGTCCGGCGAGCACCGCGGCCTCCACGAAGCAGGGCACGGCCAGCCGCCACACCGCGAAGTGGCCCCGCCCGGGCCCGGGCAGGACCAGGAGTCCGAGCCGGTCGGCGGCGTCGAAGGGGCGCCCCCGGCCGAGGTCGGCGCGGGCCGCCGCCCACTGGGCGAGGGTGGCCGCCTGGGCCAGTCCGTGCCGGCGGGCCGTGTCCAGCGCGGCCGTGACGTGCCGGGACACGACGTCCGGCTCCTCCTCGATCGACGCGGCGAGCGCCAGTACCGCCCGGTGGTGGGCCGCCGTGTTGCGCTGTCCGGCCCGCAGTGCGGTGCGCAGCCCCTCCTCCGCGTGGGTACGGGCCTGCGGGTGGCGGCCGGCGCGCAGTTCGGCGTAGGCGAGGTACTCCAGCGCCTGCGGCACCAGCGCGTCCGACCCGAGCTGCCGCGCGGCGGCCAGGGCCCGGGCCCCGCCGCTGCGGGCCGCGTCCACGTCCCCGAGCAGCAGCGCGGCCGCCGCCGACCGCAGCAGCGCCTCCGGCCGTTCCTCGGTCCTGCCCCGCTCCACGACCTGCCCTAGCGGGGTCCCGGCCCGGTCGAGCCGTCCTTCGAGCAGCGCCCGCATGCCGACGCGGTGGTCATGTACGACGGCAGCCGTGCGCGAAGTGGGCGCCGCGGGACCACGGGCGGCGGCGGGCCCGTCGGTCCCGGGTGCCGGGTTCTCGGCCCGAGGCGGCGGTTCGGGGGCGAGCGTGGCCAGGCACGCCGGCAGGTCGCCCGCCGCCCAGGCCGCGTCGGCGGCGGCCAGTGCGGCGGTCGCGGCGTCGGCGGGCGCGTCCGCGGCGAGCAGGGACGCGGCCAGCAGCAGGGACTGGTGGGCGTCGCCGACCGGACCGTCCCTCAGTTCCGTCACGCCGCGCACCAGTTCGGCCCGCCCCCGTACGGCGGCGGGGGCGGTGCGGTCACGAGCCGCGGCGAGCAGGGGGCGGGCCCGTTCGGGGCGCCCGGCGAGCAGGGCCTGCTCGGCCGCGGCGGTGTACCGCTCGGCCCGCCGCACACCGTCGGCCGTCAGCTCGGCGGCCCGGGCGTACGCGGTCGCGCGCAGCCGGTGCGAGGCGGGCACCGCGCCGTCGGCCGCCACCAGCGCGAGCCGGTCCGCCGCCACCGCCGCGAGCCGGTCCGCCGGCCCGGGCGCGGAGTCCGGGCCGCCGCCCAGGGACCACGAGCGGTGCAGCAGACACGTGAGCCGGTGGCCACCGCCCTCCAGCACGTCGGCCAGCGCGCGGTGCACGGCGCGGCGCCGCTCCGGAGCGGCGGTGGCGTGCACCGTACGGCGGACCAGCGGACTGCGGAAGCGGAGCCGGTCGCCGGCCAGGACGAGTTGCCCGGGCAGCGGTTCCGCCCGGGGGCCGGGTCCCGCTTCCGGCCGCAGGCGCCGCAGCGCGTCGTGGACCAGACCGGCGTCGACGTCCGCGCCGTCCGCGGCCTGTCCGGCCGCCGCCACCGTCAGCAGCAGGTCCCGCGCGTGGGCGGACGGGCCGCTCGGCACGCCGCCCGCGGCCTCGGCGAGGGCGGTCGCGTCGGCCAGCGGGTGCGGCAGCGGCCGGTGTCCGCGCAGTTCGGCGGGTGACAGGCGGCGCACGAGGGCGACGAGGAGGGCCGGGTTCCCCTCCGCCTCCGCGAGGAGTTGCTCGCGGACGGCCGGGGCGGCGGCGCCGTCGGTCACGTCGTCGAGCAGGGCGGCGGCCCTCGACGGGGCCAGCGGGTCCAGGTGGACGACGGGCAGCCGGGCGAACTCCGGGTCGACGGCGCGGTCCGAGGCGACGGTGAGCAGCAGGCCGACCCGGTCGGCGGTGCGCAGGCGCCGGGCCGCGCGGCCGAGCGCCGTCCGTGCCGGGGCGTCCCACAGGTGGGCGTCGTCCGCACACACGAGTACCGGCGCCTCGGCAGCTGCCGCCCGCAGGGTGTCGAGGAGTTGTTCCGCGGTGCCGTGCGCGCTCATGTCGGGGGCGGGGCCGAGGTGGAGTACGGGACCGGCCCGGAAGGAGCGGGCGGCCCACTGGAGCAGGGCGGTGCGGCCGAGCCCGGGTTCGCCGGCCAGGAGGAGTGGGCCGCCGTGGCGGGGCAGCGCGTCCAACAGCGCGCGCAGCGCCTTGCGTTGTGCGCTTCGGCCGTGGATCCGCCCGGCCGTGGGTACGGTCGTCTCTCCGGTCATTCCCGGGAGGTTACGCGCGCGTAACCTGAGGCGGAAGGCACCGGTCCGCCCACGCCCGGGCGGGCGGCACGCGCACTGTGCCGGCGCCCAACCGGCCCCGGGCCCGGTCGTGCGCCGGCACAGCGGACCGGAGATCAGGAACCGTGCGGGCAGTTGCCCCGGTACTCCTCGATCGTCAGGCTCGGCCGGGGCAGCGGGCACAGGAACTGCTCGTAGCGGGTGTCGTTGTCGATGAACCGCTTGAGCCAGGAAACGCTGTACTTCGCGATCGTCGTGTTGGACGTGTTGGGCGAGAAGTGGGTCGCGTTGTTCAGCTCCAGATAGGCCCGGTCGGTCGCGGAGGGCAGGCCCGAGTAGAACGGCTCGGCGTGCGAGGCCACGGGGGCGATCGTGTCGCCGTCGGCCCCCACGATCAGCGTCGGGGTGCTGACCTCGGGCCAACTCTTGTCCAGGTTCCAGGGGGTGAGGGGGATCGCGGCCTGGATCGACGGCCGGGACTTGGCGGCCTCCAGGGTGCCGCCGCCGCCCATGGAGTGGCCCATGACGCCGAGTCGGCTGCTGTCGATCCGGCCGCGGACGGAGCTGCGCTCGGTGAGGTAGTCCAGGGCGGCCAGCAGTTGGCGCCCGCGGGAGTCGGGCTGGTCCAGCGTGGTGTTGGTGTCGATGGTGAACACGACGAAGCCCTGGGAGGCCAGCCGCGGCCCGAGCCAGGCGATGGAGGACTGGTACGCGGTGAACCCCGGCGCGATCACGACGGCGCCGAACGTGCCGTCGCTCGTGCTGGTCGGGTAGTAGATGGTGCCGCCGCCGAATCCGGTGACCGCGAGGGAGGAGACGCTGGTGTCGGCCACGGAGTAGGGGCCGCGCAGTGCCTCGATGCTTGACTCGGTGGGTGCCGGGCCGCGCTCGTACGGGTTGTCGGCGGCCTGGGCGCCCGGGCCGGTGAGGGCGCCGAGCGCGACCATCGCGGCCGCGGCGGCCGTCACGCCGGCGAGTCGCCGCCGGGCACCGCGGAAGGCGGGGCGTGCGGCCCCGGGGGCGGCGTGGGTGTGGGGGTTCTGCTGCACGAGGGGTGGTCCTCTCGGTCGTGGCGAGCCGGCCGCCCGGTGATCGCACACGGCCCGGAACGCGTGGGGTCGCGTCCCGGGACATCCGCCGGGCGGGCCTCGCCGATGGGTTGGCGTTGCCACTGTCGGGCGGCGGGACGGGCGGGGGGATCGGCAATTTCACCGGTCTCGTACGACGGGGGCGGCCTTCCGGAGCGCGGGCGCATCACGCTGCCGACGCGGAGGCCGGTAACGCCCTGCCGCCTCTGCTGCCGGACACCCTCCGCCCTGTCCGCACCCCCGCCCATGTGGCACGCTCGACCTCGGCCGGGCTGTCGTGCGCCGGTCGTCGGAGGATCGTCGGCGGGCCCGTCATCGGGTCGGCACCGTGGAGAGGCGACGGGATGCGCATCGGACTGCTCGGCACCGGCCCCTGGGCGGACATGGCGCACGCCCCCGCCCTGGCCGGGCACGGCGACCTGGATTTCGTGGGGGTGTGGGGCCGCCGCCCGGACGCCGCCAAGGAGCTGGCGGAGCGGCACGGCACGCGGGCCTACGACGACGTCGACGCCCTGCTGGCCGACGTGGAGGCCGTCGCCGTCGCGCTGCCCCCGGCCGTGCAGGCCGACCTGGCGGTGCGCGCGGCGCGGGCGGGGTGCCATCTGCTGCTCGACAAGCCGCTCGCGGCGACGGTGGCGCAGGGGCGGGCCGTGGTGGAGGCGGTACGGGCGGCGGACGTCGCCTCGGCGGTCTTCTTCACCACCCGGTTCCAGCCCGAGACGGAGGCGTGGATCACCGAACAGGCCGCCGCGGACGGCTGGTTCACCGCACGGGCGCAGTGGCTGGGTGCCGTGTTCGGGGACGGCGGCGACAGCCCGTTCGCCGCCTCGCCCTGGCGGCGCGAGAAGGGCGCCCTGTGGGACGTGGGACCGCATGCCCTGTCCGTACTGCTGCCGGTCCTCGGTGACGCCCGGCGCGTGGCGGCGGCCGCACCGGGCCCCGGGGACACCGTCCACCTGGTGCTCGACCACACGGGCGGGGCCTCCAGCACGCTCACGCTCAGCCTGACGGCGCCGCCCGCGGCGGCGGGCGCCACGGTGGAGCTGCGCGGCCGGGCCGGGGTGACGCTGCTCCCGGAGACCACGGACGGTCCGGTGCCCGCGTTGCGTCGGGCCGCGGACGCGCTGCTCGCCGCTGCCGGTGGCGGGCGCCCGCATCCGTGCGACGCCGCGTTCGGGCTGCGGGTCACCGAGATCCTCGCCGAGGCCGAGGGCCTGCTGACGTCCTGACGTACCTACGTACTGGCTTGCCGAGTCGCCCCGAAGGGTTCGTCACTCCACCGGAACCAGGCCCGGTCGCCCTTGATGTGCAGCAGGAACTCGGCCACCGGGCCGTCGGGCGACACCAGCCGCACCCGCCGTTCGATCTCGGCGTAGGCGGCCTCCCACCGCGCCCGGTGCTCCGTGTCGTCCGCTTCCGCGAGGGCGAGTTCACGGGCGAACAGATCGCGGACGGCGCCGTAGGCCGGACCCGCGCGGAACCGGCCGGACAGCCAGGGGAAGTCGGCGTCGTCGATCAGGATCTCCCCGATGTCGCCGGACTCCGCGTCGGACACCCGACCGGCGTCCGGCGCCCGCCGCACGTGCCAGACCTCGCCCTCGAATCCCATACCGCCTCCGCCGCGCCCTCGCCGCCTGTAACCGAGGGGCCAGCATGTCATCCGGCCCCCGCGATCGGCCGACACCGCCTCGCGCCGCCGATTAAGCGCGCCTTAAACACCGGTTAAGCGTTCCCTGCGCGACTCGCCCGCACCCCAAGTCCCAACTGGGGCAACGGGTTTGGAGCAGGATGCGGACGGTTGGCCGGGCAGGCCGTGCTGCGTACCATCGCCGCACCGCGTGAGAGCGCTCTCAGGCTCTGTCAGGCCCCGATCACTGGAGACCCCCCACATGACTCCTCGTCACCAGCGTCCGCTCGCCCGCCGCAAGCTGCTCGTCGCCCTCGGCGGAGCGGTCGTGGCCGCACCGGTCGCCGCCGCCGTCGCCCCGCACGCCCTCGCGGGCGTCGGCTCGGACGGCCCGGCCCCCGAGGCCGCAGGCGCCCTGCCGCTGACGATCGTCAACGGCACCGGCTCCTTCGGCAACGCCGACGTGCACGTCTACATCGTCGGCAACGTGGACGGCCGCCAGGTGCGCGTCACCCCCGACGGCACCGTCGCCCCCGTGTCCCTCTCCGACAACGGCGCCGACGGCTACACCGACTACGCGATCGGCCTCGCCGGCAGCGGCGAGACCGAGCTGAGCCTGCCGCACCTCTCCGGCCGGATCTACGTGTCCCTGGGCGAGAAGCTGAAGTTCAAGGTCGTCGCGGACGGCGCGGGAAACGCCGCGCTGCAGTACCCGGCGGGCTGGGTCGAGTCCGACCCGAACTACGGGGTGCTGCACGACTGCGCGGAGTTCACCTACAACTCCGCCGGGATGTTCTGCAACACCACCATGGTCGACATGTTCAGCGTGCCCCTCGCCATCAGGCTGACCGGCGCCGACGACCAGACCACCGGCACCGTGCGTCCGGGTGGCCGGGCGGCCGTCTTCGAGGCGGTGCGGAAGGTGGAGGAGTTCGCGCCGCTGGTCGTGGACGACACCCGGGTGATCGCCCCCGGCCACGGTCTTGACGCCGGTCTGTTCCCCAAGGACTACCTCGCCCCGTACGTCGACGAGGTGTGGAGCACCTACACCGGAAAGGACCTGAGGATCACCACCAACGCCGGGACCTTCACCGGCCGGGTGCGCGGGGACCGGCTGACGTTCGACGGGCCCGCCCAGGTGTCCTTCGCCAAGCCGTCGACCCGGGACGTGCTGTTCTGCGACGGCGATCTCGCCGCGCCCAACGACGGCACGACCGGTCCGGTCGCCGCGGTCCTCGGCGCCGGGTTCAACCGCTCCACGCTGGTCTCCTCGGCCGACCAGCCCACGACCGACCCCGCGGCGTTCTACGGGACCGCGCTGACCAACCACTATGCGAAGGCGGTGCACGCGGCCACCGAGGACGGCAGGGCTTACGGCTTCGCCTTCGACGACGTGGCCGACTTCGCCTCCTACATCCAGGACACGGCGCCCACCGGCTTCCGGCTGACGCTCGGCGCCTTCTAGGACCCGTCCGGGCCCGTCCGGGGTCGTCCGCCCGCCGCCTCTCCACATGCGGACGGCGCGGCGGCGTAGGAGCGTAGGGGTGTGCGAAAGGTGTCCGTCCCGCAGCCGCGCCGGGGCGAGGACCGGCGGAGCTGGCTGAGCGGGGCGCCGCCGCCCCGCTGGGTGCGGGTGCTGCCGCCGGCCCTCGTCGCGGCGATCTGCGCGGCCACCCTGCTCAGCGACGAGCCCCTGGAGATCGGGTTCCTGCTGGGTGCCATCCCGCCGCTGGCCGTGCTGTCCTACGGCCCGCTGGCGACCGCCGTGCTGGGCGGTGTGGTGATCGCGCTGCTGCACATCCCGGCCCTCCGGCTCGACCGGCCGGGCGACGCCGACCTGCTGACCATCGTCTTCGTCGCGGTACTCAGCGTCTTCGTGTCCTTCGTACGCAGTCGCCGCGACGCCCAGCTGGGCCTGGAGCGCACGGTCGCCGAGGCCGCGCAGCGTGCCGTCGCGCCGCCGCTGCCCGAGCGGGTGGGGGCGGTGCGCTGCACGGGGCTGTACCGGGCGGCGCAGCGCGGGACGCTGGTCGGGGGCGACTTCTTCGACGTGCGGGACGGCCCCTTCGGCGTACGGGTGGTGATGGGTGACGTGCAGGGGCACGGCCTGTCGGCGGTGTCGACGGTCGCCTCGCTGCTGGGGGCGTTCCGGGAGGCGGTGCTCGACCAGCCGGACCTGGCGTCGGTGGCGGGGCGGCTGGACCGCAGGCTGCTGGTGGACTCGGCGGACGCGCGGCACGCCGAGCTGTTCGCGACGGCCGCGCTGCTGGAGTTCTCCGCCGACGCCCTGGAGGTGCGCGTCGTCGTCTGCGGCAACCCGCCGCCCCTGCTGCTGCGGGGCGCGGATGCCACGGAGCTGGAGGTGTCGCCGTGGACACCGCTCGGGCTGGGCCTCGCGGACGCCGGGTCGATCGAGGCGTGCACGGTGTCGCTGCGCCCCGGCGACCGGCTCTTCCTCGCCTCCGACGGAGTGGTCGAGGCGAGGGACGACAGCGGCGCGTTCTACCCGCTGGCGGAGCGGCTGCGCACCCTCGTCGGCGAGGACTCCGCCGCCCTCCCCGACCTGGTCTGGGCGGACCTCGCGCGCTTCAGCCCGGACGTGCAGGACGACGTGACGATGCTGGTGCTCGCCCCTTCGCCGCCGGCGCTCCGGATGCGCGGGCCGGTTCGGCATTGAATGGTGTTATCGGGATATTCGGGACCGACAACAGCACGACCGACCACAGCACGGGACCGAAGCAGCGACCCGGATCCGAGGAGCACTGATCATGTCGATGTCACAGCCCGACGCCTCCCGACCCTCCGAAGCCCGCGCGGACGACGACCGCGCCACTCCGGACGACCTGCTCCACGCCCGCACCGGGACGGACGTGTCCCCGGAGGACCTGGTCCTGGCGGCCGGCCGGGACGTCACCCCGGAAAGCCTGGAGTGGGCCAGGCGCAAGCTGGCGGAGGAGGGCCCGTCGGCCCTCGACAAGCTGCTGCCCTGAATGCCGGGAGCCCCGGACGGACGACGTCGTCCGTCCGGGGCTCCCGGCATTCAGGGTCCTAGGACTCCGGCAGCTCCGTCTCGTCCTCCACGACATGCACCGCGGCCTCCTCGGCGCCCGCGGCCCCGCCGTCGATGCCGACATCCTCCGCGACGCTCTCCTTGGTGGTGTCGGTGCGTACGCCCTCGTCGGGGGCGACCAGACGGCCGGCCCGGTCGGTGCCCGCCTCCGGGTCGACCGGTTCGCCCTCGCCGTCGGGTTCGTCGCCGACGCCGTCCCCGTCGGGCACCGACACGTCCGGCACCTCCTCGGCCAGCCGTTCGTCGAGGGTCTCGCCGTCGTGCTGCTCGGCGGCCGTGGTGCCGTGCTTGGTCACGCCCAGGGGCTTCTCCGGCGGGGAGTAGCCCTCGTCGAGCGTGTCGTCGTAGGTCCGCTCGTCGACGGCGTCCTGGAGGTCGAGGGGCGCGGCGTCCTCCTGCTCCTCGTTGGTTCCGGTGGGCTGGTAGGCGTCGTCGGCCATCGGGTCCGTGCCCATCGCTGCCTCCCTCTCGCGCTGCGTCGGCTCGTTCGTCTGGCTGTCCGGTTCGCGTTTCCCGATACGCGATCTTTAACCCGGGGGTGCGATCCGGATCTCCAGGTCGGTGACGCGATACGTCGCCCAGTCGCGGGCGTAGGCGGGCGGGGTGCCGCCGGGGCCGGTGAGGGCGGCGACCGGGATGCGCCGGGCGGTGTCCACGATCTCGGCGGCGGTGGTGTTCTCGTTGTTGCCGCTGGTGGCGCCGGAGGAGCAGCCCGTGTAGTAGCCGACCGGGATGGACTCGTGCTCGGTGAGCAGGCAGGGCGGACCGACCCCGAGCCGGTGCAGTTCGTCGGCGACCCTGGCCCAGTCCTCGCGGCTCTCGACGTTGCGGTCCACGGTGCCCACGAGCACCGAGAACTGGACCGCGAGGTGCCCGGTCACCGCGAGCGCGACCAGCGTCGCCGCCACCGGCCGCCACCGGTCCCGCCCGGCCTTGACCAGGTGCCACAGCGCGTCGGCGACCGGGACGGCGAGCAGGGCGTAGGCGGGCTGCAGGAAGCGGGGCGCCGCGTAGCCGATCATGAACAGGTACGGCACCGCGGCCGTGACGGCGCAGGCCAGCGGGAGCAGTGTGGCGGTGGCGCGGCGGGCCCGGACCGCGACGACCGTGCCGAGGACGGCGACGACCGGGAGGAGCAGCCACCACAGGGTGACGACCGGGTGCGGCATCACTCCGGTGCACGGCCGGCACAGGCCCCGTCCGCCCAGGCTGCGCATCTGGTCGTCGACGGCGATGTTCCAGCCGAGGCCGCCCTGGATCTCCGAGGCCCGGGACAGCCGCTCCCCGAGGCCGCCGTACCAGGCGTACGCCTCGATCGCCCACTCCACTCCCCCGGCCGCGAGACCTCCCGCCAGGGCCGGCAGCAGCGGCCAGTGGCGGCGCGCGAGGACGAGGACCAGCAGGGGCAGGGCCACCCAGACCGCGTCGGTGGGCCGCATCAGCGCCATGAGCACGGCCCCGGCGGCCACCCCCCACAGGGCGCCCCGGCCGGCGCGGCCCCTCCCTGCCCCCAGGGCGCGCAGGGCGCAGCCCACGGTGACGAGGGCGCCGATCGCGACCCAGTAGTTGGGCATGGCCTGCGGGCCGTAGAAGAGGGTCACCCACAGGGTGGCGAAGAACGCCCCGGCCGTGGCGAGGACGCGGGTCGGGAACAGGCCCTTCCAGGCGCGCAGGGCGAGGTACAGGCCAAGGCCCGAGAGGACGGCGAGGTAGACGCGCAGGAGTTCGGTGGAGGCCGACCAGGAGGCGACGGGTGCCGCCAGCAGGGAGACTCCCCGGGAGCGCGGTGCGCTGAAGAAAGCGGCGGGGTGGTGGGTGGTGACCTGGCTGACGTACACGATCTCGTCCCAGCCGAGGCCCATCGAGGGGTGTACGAAGACCAGTTGGGCCAGGACGAAGACGGCGGCGACCACCGCGACCGGCGCGTCGCCGCGCAGCCGCCGGGGGGTGCCGGGCGTCCCCGCCGCCTCGCCGCCGCGTCCGCGTCCGCCGACGAGAATTGCGTTCGCGCCGTCGGCCATCGTGCACCCCTCACCCCCGCTCGTCGCGGGGTGTCTCGTCCTTCACCTCCTGCCGCCTGTGGCTGGAGCCCGGAACCGGGTGAGCCCGAAATCCCGGAAAACATGATCAAACTAACCCGCGCGCCACTGATACGCAGGGCGGAACTCGGCCAGTCGCGCGGACTCATCCGTCGTCCGGGACCGACCGCTCGATGACGCCGGGGCGGCGGTGCGGGGGCTGTTCGGGCGTGGGACGCCACTTGGGCGCGGAGATGCCGAGGGTGACGGGCCCGTCCCCGGTCACGTGTGCCTCGGTCCCGTGGTGATGGATCGTCAGGGGCGGCCCGGCCAGCAGCGAGTACGACGCCCGGTCGGGACCGATCTCCACCTGCAGGCACCGGCCGCGGAACTGGAGCCGGAAGGCGAGGCGGCTGAACTTCTCGGGCAGGCGGGGCGTGAAGCGCAGGCTGTCGCCCTCCCGCCGGGTGCCGCCGAATCCGGCGACCAGCGCCATCCACGTACCGGCCAGGGAGGCGATGTGCAGTCCGTCGCGGGTGTTGTGCTCCAGGTCCGCGAGGTCCATCAGGGCGGCCTCGGTGGCGTAGTCGTAGGCGAGGCGCAGGTGGCCGGTCTGGGCGGCGACGACGGCCTGGCAGCACGCGGACAGCGAGGAGTCCCGTACGGTCAGCGGCTCGTAGTAGGCGAAGTTGGCGGCCATCTGGTCCTCGTCGCAGTGGGCGTCGAACCAGCTGCCGCAGGTGTACATGGCGAGCACGAGGTCGGACTGCTTGACGACCTGCTTGCGGTAGATGTCGAAGTACGGGAAGTGCAGCATCAGCGGGTACTGGTCGGCGCCGGTGCCGGCGAAGTCCCAGCGCTGGTGGCGGGTGAAGCCGGCGTGCTGTTCGTGGACGCCGATCTCCTCGTTGTAGGGGATGTGCACGGCCTCGGCGGCGTCCCGCCAGGTGGCGCTCTCCTCCTCGTCGACGCCCAGCCGGGTCGCCTCCTCCGGGTGGCGTTCGCACGCGTCGGCGGCGGCGAGCAGGTTGGAGCGCGCCATGAGGTTGGTGTACGTGTTGTCGTCGACGACGGCGCTGTACTCGTCCGGTCCCGTGACGCCGTCGATGTGGAAGACGCCGTGGGGGTCGTGGTGGCCCAGCGAGCGCCACAGGCGGGCCGTCTCCACCAGGAGTTCGAGAGCGGTCTCGCGTTCGAAGTCGGTGTCGCCGGTCGCCGCCGTGTAGCGCACCGCGGCGTGCGCGATGTCGGCGGCCACGTGGAACGCCGCCGTGCCGGCGGGCCAGTACGCGGAGCCCTCCGAGCCGTCGATGGTCCGCCAGGGGAAGGCGGCGCCGCGCAGCCCGAGCTGGGTGGCGCGGTCGCGGGCGGCGGGCAGGGTGGCCTGGCGCCAGCGCAGCGCCTCGGCGACCGCCTTGGGCGCGGTGTAGGTGAGGACGGGCAGCACGAACATCTCGGTGTCCCAGAACGCGTGGCCGTCGTATCCGGAGCCGGTCAGTCCCTTGGCCGGAATCGCGCGCTGCTCGGCGCGGGCGCCGGCCTGCAGCACGTGGAACAGGGCGAAGCGGACCGCCTGCTGGATCTCCTCGTCGCCGTGCACCTCGACGTCCGCGCGGGCCCAGAAGTCGTCGAGGTAGTCCCGCTGTTCGGCCACGAGTCCGTCCCAGCCGCCGTGGGCGGCGGCGGCCAGCGCGGCCTCGACCTGGTCGCTCATCGCGGGCCTGGAGCGGGTGCCGGACCAGCCGTGGGCGACGGTCTTCTGCACCCGCAGCCGCTGGCCCGGGTCCAGGACGGAGGTGATGGTCAGGCGGGACACGTCCGTGTTGCTCTCGCTGCTGGTGGTGATCTCACCGGGCGCGTCGACCACGTGGTCGGCGGCCACCGCGACCCTCAGGCCGCTGCGCCGGGTGCGGTGGACCAGACGCAGCCGGGAGCCGATGGCCAGGTTCTCCTCCGGTTCCAGCGGGGACTGCAGCGCCTGGGCCGCCCGGGGGTCGCCGTCGGCGCTGGGCAGGCTCTCGTTGGTGACCAGTTCGGACTGGATGACGATCCGGGTGCGGCTGTCGACGGGCTCCACCTCGTACTCCACGGCGGCGATGGCGCGCTGGGTGAGGGAGACCAGGCGGGTGGAGCGCACCCGGACGGTCGTACCGGCCGGCGAGGTCCACTCGCAGGTGCGCTCCAGCACACCGCGCCTGAGGTCCAGGGTGCGTTCGTGCTTGCCGAGCCGTCCGTAGCGCAGGTCGAAGGGCTCGTCGTCGACCAGCAGCCGCAGCAGCTTGCCGTTGGTGACGTTGATGACGGTCTGGCCCGACTCCGGATAGCCGTAGCCCGCCTCGGCGTAGGGCAGCGGGTGGAGTTCGTAGACGCCGTTGAGGTAGCTGCCGGGAAGGCCGTGCGGTTCGCCCTCGTCGAGGTTGCCGCGCCAGCCGACGTGCCCGTTGGACAGGGCGAACACGGACTCGCTCTGGGCGAGCAGGTCGAGGTTGAGCGCCGTCTCGCGCACCCGCCAGGGCTCCACGGTGTACGTCCGGTTGGTGATCACGCGTGGCCCCCCAGCTCGGCGAGGTCCTTAACGACGCGGTCGGCGCCGTGGGCGTAGAGGGCGTCGGTCTGGCCGACGCGGTCGACGCCGACGACGTAGCCGAAGTGTCCGGAGCGGCCGGCGTCCATGCCGGCCAGCGCGTCCTCGAAGACGGCGGCGCGGGACGGTTCGACGCCGAGGTCGCGGGCGGCGGCCAGGAAGGTGTCGGGGTGTGGTTTGCCCGGCAGTTTCCTCTCCCGGGCCACGACGCCGTCGATCCGCACGTCGAACAGCCGCTCGGCGTCGATGGAGTGCAGCACGTCCCGGGTGTTGGCGCTGGAGGAGACGATCGCGGTGGCGAGTCCGGCGCCGCGGACGGCGTCGATGTAACGCAGCGTGCCCTCGTAGGGCTCCACGCCGTCGGTGCGGATCTTCTCCAGGAGGAGCTCGTTCTTGCGGTTGCCGACGCCGTTGACGGTCCGCGCGTCCGGTGGGTCGTCGGGGGTGCCCTCGGGCAGTTCGACGCCTCGGGAGGCGAGGAAGGAGCGGACGCCGTCGGCACGGGGGCGGCCGTCGACGTACTGGTCGTAGTCGGAGTCGGTGAAGGGCCGGAAGTCCGTGCCGTCCCGCTCGCGCAGGAAGGCGTCGAACGTCTCCTTCCAGGCGGCGGCGTGCACCACGGCCGTCCGGGTGACGACCCCGTCGAGGTCGAAGAGGCAGGCCTGGATGTCGTCGGGAAGTCCGAGCTGCGTCGTCATACCCCCACAGTTCCCCGCCGGGGCGGGTCCGATCAGGTGACACACTGTGCGGTGTGCCGCTGACTTTCCAGGATCTGCTCGCCCGTGCCCGCCGACTCCCCCGTCCCGGACGGCGCGCGATCCTGGGCATCGCGGGCAGTCCCGGCGCGGGGAAGTCGACTCTCGCCGAGTCCCTGGTGCGGGAGCTGAACGGCACGGGCGAACCGTGGGTGGCGCACGTGCCGATGGACGGCTTCCACCTCGCCGACGCGGAACTGGACCGGCTGGGCCGCCGGGACCGCAAGGGCGCGCCGGACACCTTCGACGCCGCCGGGTACGCGGCGCTGCTGGAGCGGCTGCGCGCCAAGCGGTACGACGACGTCGTCTACGCGCCCGGTTTCGAACGGGTGCTGGAGCAGCCGCTCGCCGGGGCCGTGCCGGTGCCGCCCTCGGCCCGGCTGGTCGTGACGGAGGGCAACTACCTGCTGCTGGAGAGCGGGCCCTGGGCGCGGGTGCGGTCCTGCCTCGACGAGGTGTGGTTCTGCGGGCTGGAGGAGCCGGAGCGCGTCAGACGCCTCGTGGCGCGGCACGAGCGCTTCGGCAAGTCCCCCGAGGACGCGGCCGCGTGGGCACTCGGCCCCGACCAGCGCAACGCCGACCTGGTCGCCGCCACCCGGCACCGGGCCGACCTGGTGGTACCGGCCCAGGCGGTGCCGGACGCCCGGGGGTCCGCGCCCTCAGCTCCTGGGTGACGCGGTCACTCCTCGTCGAAGTCGTCGGGGCGGACGTGGGCCTCTTCGAGGGCCTCGCGCAGGGTCCGGCCGGTGCCGCCCGGCGGACGGGGTTCGTCCTCCTCGCGCTCGCGCCGGCGCCGGCCGAGGACGTCGTCGGTGGTGTCGGTCTTCGGCCGGTTCTCTTCCGGGACGGTCATGACGTCGGCTCCTCGTCCGTGTCTGGGGGTCCTTCCGTGACGCCGGGTTCCCGGGCGACGCGGTGCTATCCCCGACCGGGGGTGATGCGGCGCGGTGCCGTCCGGGGACGCGGTGAGGCCCCTCCGGGTGGGGGTGCGGTGAGGTCCCTCGGGGCGCGGCGGTCCGCTCTGCCGGGTGCGGGGGGTGGGTTATGTTGACCTCCGTGGGAGACATGGGAGACAAGGGAGGCGCACCCGTGCCATCGCCGCAGCAGGCACGTGCACAGGCGTCGGCGATCACCTCGGGACGGGCCGCCCCGGAGTCGGAGATCTCCCCCACCTCCCGGCTCAGGACGCTCTTCGACCGGCCCCGCCTCTCCCCGGGGCAGCGGCGCATCGCGCAGTACCTCATCGAGCACCTCACCGAGGCGGCGTTCCTGTCGATCACCGACCTGGCCGACCGGGTGGGCGTGAGCCAGCCCTCGGTCACGCGGTTCGCCTCGGCGGTCGGCTTCAGCGGCTACCCGGCGTTGCGGGAGCAACTCCAGGCGATCGCGCTGGGCGGCCGGGGCGGGTCCGCGGCCGAGGAGTACCAGGGGAACGAGTTGCAGGCGGCCGTGGACGCCGAGATCGAGAACCTGGAGAACCTGCGGCGCGACTTCGCCGACGCGGACCGGGTGATCGACGTCGGCCGCAAGCTGGCCGCCTCGGCGCCGCTGACCGTCCTCGGGCTGCGCATCTCCGTCTCGCTCGCCGAGTACTTCGCCTACGCGGCCCGCCGGGTCCATCCCGACGTGCGCCTGGTCACCCGGGGCGGCACGGTCGCCTACGACGCCCTGCTCCAGTCCCGGGAGGCGGGCGGCACCTGGGTACTTGCCTTCTCCATGCCCCGGCACGCCCAGGAGACCCTGGGCGCCGTACGCGTGGCGCGCGGCGCCGGGCTGAAGGTGGCGCTGATCACCGACCTCGCGCTCGGCCCCGTCGTGGACGAGGCCGACGTCACCTTCGCCACCGGCACGGGCTCCCGGCTCGTCTTCGACTCCTACGCGGCGCCGGGCGTGATGTGCGCGGCACTGCTGCAGGCCATGACCGACGCCGATCCCGAGCGGACGCAGGCGCGGCTGGAGGAGTACGAGCAGGTCGCGGACCAGCACCAGTTCTTCCTGCGCGACTGAGCCGCCCGGCGACGGGGCGGCGCAGAGGGGGTCATCCCCCGTCAAAGCAGGCATGAATGTTTTCATACGTCTTGCAAACCGGAAGGCATATATAAATACTGCTCACGGATCGCGACCCGGCCGCCCCGGAACGCGTCCGCACCTGCCGCGAACATCTCGGCCGCCGACTCCTACCCGCTCCGGCGCACCGGGTGTTCCGGAGCGGGCATCGCCTGCGCGAGCGCCCGCGGCGGTCCCGGTCGTCCCCTGGACCGGGACCGCCCCCACCCGTCGCCCACCCCCTCGACGCCGCACACCCGGAAGCGATGATCATGCCCCTGACGACCACGCGCATCAGCCCGGACTGGCCCTGCCAGGTCAAGGCCCCCGGCAGCTACGACTGGGAACGCTCGGCCACCAGGTGGCTGCGCGAGCTGGTCCCGGCGCGCTACGCCGGCTATCCGGCCCTGATCCGGCACCCGGTGCTGCTCGCCCGCCATGCGCAGCTCCAGGTCCAGCAGGAGATCCGGGTGGCCCGCACCGCGCTGCAGACCGCCCGGGCGGACCTGCCGCGGCTCGGCCTGCACGAGGCGGCCATCGAGCACACCATCAAGCTGTACGCGGCGGAGGTGCTCCAGTTGCAGCACATCGCGCGCAGCGTACGGGCCGTCACCGAGGCGCTGGCCGAGCGGGGCGCGGCCGGACGCTGACCGGCCGGCGGCGCACCTCAGTCCACCGGGTGCCCGGGCCGGATGGTGCGGGCGTCGGCGAGCCGCAGCAGCGGGCCGTCAAAAGTCTTCCCTCGCCCGCCCCACTCGACCGGCTCGAGGACGAAACCGACGTGGTCGCCCCCCGGCATCCGCTCCACGACCCGGCCGACGAACCACGCCTCGGCGTCCTCCAGTACGGGGGCCCCGCCGTACGCCTCCCGCCAGCGGACCCGCCGGAACTTGTCCACGTCGTCGCCGGACCGCCCGCCGAACAGCTCGGCGGTCCCGCGTTGGTCGCGGGCCAGCAGGTGGACCGCCAGGAGATCGGCGGACCGTGCGACGCGGAAGGTCCGGTTGACGTCGGAGATCCACACGGCGTACCGCACGGGCCGGATGGAGCACTGCGAGGAGAAACCGACCAGACAGCCGGCCCGTTCTCCGTCCGCGGCGGCCGTGACGACGCACATGTCCGGGTCGAGCCGGTCCAGGAACACGTCCATGGCCGCCATGCTAGGCCCTGTCGTCACATTCCCGTCGTCCGCCCGAAGGGCGGGCCCGGCGGCGTCAGGTGCGTGCTCTGGGGGTCCCCCGGCCGGAGGCTGGGGGAGTGCCGGGCGTCGACCGGCGTACTGGTGGTACGTGGTCGGCGCCCCGGTGCGGCGAGAGTGCGCGCATGGCGTCGCCGGGCAGGTGGGAATGTGACGACAGGGCCTGGGCCGCCGGGGCGGCTCAGGTGGTGAGCAGGCGCCGCAGGGCCGTGCGCAGGGCGGTGACGAAGGCGTCGCGGGCCGGCTCGTCGAGGGCGTCCAGGGACAGGTAGGGGTTGAGGTCCTCCAGCTCGACCAGCAGCAGCTCGCCGTCGGGGGCGCGGCAGGCGTCGACGCGCTGGATGCCGTGGTCGATGCCGTTCCACTCGATGAACCGCCGTGCGAAGCCGAGGTCGGCCACGGTGGCGTCGTACGGCTCCAGTTGCCAGCGGCGGTCGGGGTGCGGCGCGTGGAGGGCGTACTGGTAGTCGTGGTCGACGAAGTAGAAGGAGACCTCGTAGACGAAGTCGACGCGCGGCTGGACGAGCAGGTCCCCGTTTCCGGCCAGTGCGTCGGGGACGCGGCCCGCGGGGACGATCCTCAGGCCCGCCGAGTCGGCGCCGAGCCTGGGCTTGACGACGTACTCGTCGGCGACGGGCAGCCGGTGCAGGTCCTCGGCGCGGTCGACGGTGGGGATGACCGGGAAGCCCGCGGCGGTGAGGTCGGGCAGGTACTGCTTGCCGATCATGTCGGCCCTGCCGGTGAGCTGGTTGTAGACGCGCGTCCCGCGCTCGGCCGCGCGCTCGCGGAAGGCGTCGTACGCGGCCTTGTACTCCAGCACGGGCCCGCTGTTGCGGACGACGACGGCGTCGAAGGCGTCCAGCAGAGCGGCGGCGTCCCGGGGGTGGCACAGGCCCAGGTCGAACTCCTCGCGCAGCCGCGCGGTCAGGTAGATGTCCTCGTCGCAGTAGCGCCGCCCGCGCGCCTCGTAGGCCAGGTCGGTGACGTACAGGATGCGGGGGCGGGCGAACGGCATACGGGACTCCTCCGGGGCTGATCGGAAGTGATCGTATGCGACGGGTGTGGCGAGGTGGCGGGTGCGGTCAGACGCAGTCAGATGCAGGCAAGCGCACTCAGTTCCCTCCCATTACTGCACTGAGTGCCATCCACCTCGGCGGGCTGCTACGTTCCCCTTCATGAGCACCAGCAGCGCGGCTCCCCGCCGCGGGGACGGGACGGACCCGGCGGAGGTCCGGCCACCGATGCGGGAGGCGCTGGTCTCGGCGGCGTTCCGGCTGTTCCTCGAGCGGGGGTACGAACAGACCACCGTGGACGACATCGTGACCCTCGCCGGCGTCGGACGGCGCTCCTTCTTCCGGTACTTCCCGTCCAAGGAGGACGTGGTCTTCCCCGACCACGAGCGGTGCCTGACCGACATGGAGGCGTTCCTGGCCCGCTCCCCCGAGGACGCCGACCCGGTGCGGCGGGTGTGCGACGCGGCCCGGCTGGTGCTGCGCATGTACGCCGAGAACCCGGCGTTCTCCGTCCAGCGCTACCGCCTCACCAAGCAGGTCCCCGGGCTGCGCGCCTACGAGTTGTCGGTGGTGTGGCGCTATGAGCGCGCCCTCGCCGAGTACCTGCGCGGGCGGCTGGGCGGACGCCCGGACGGGATCCTGCGCGCCGACGTCATCGCGGCCGCCGTGGTCGCGGCGCACAACAACGCCCTGCGGTCCTGGCTGCGTTCGGACGGCCGCGACGACGCGGGTGCCGCGGTGGACCACGCGCTGGCGTACGCGCAGTCCGCCTTCGGCGACGTGCCCGTGCCGCCGCGCGGCACCTCGCCCGAGGACGTCGTGGTGGTGGCGGCGCGCCGCGGGACGCCCCTGTGGCAGGTACTGCGGGAGATCGAGGACGCGTTCGGGCGCGACTGACGGTGGGGAGGCGGCCGGGAGACCACGGCTCGCACACTCGCCCGCTCACGGCAATCCGGGGTACCGAGTGCCTTTACGAGTGACACTGAGTGCCATACGCTGTGGTCCGTGCACGGTGGCACGGTGAGCCGCGCACACGCGTGCCCGGTGACCGCGCACGCGGGATTCCGGCCCGAGTGCAGGGAGTTGACCAGCGTGTACCACTCAGGAAACGTCGCTCAGCAGGCAGCCGGCCCCGCGACGGGCCTGCTCGACCCGAAGGCCGAGAGCCGGACCGCGGACACCGAGGCCGTCTTCTACCAGCGCTGCACCTGGTGCGGCACCGCCATGTACCACCGGGTGCTGTGCCCGGTCTGCCGCGGCAGCGAGCTGCGGACGGAGCGCAGCGAGGGCACGGGGACGGTGCGCCACGCCACGGTGGTGCACCGCAACACCCCCGCCGCGCGCAATGTCTCCCTCATCGAGATGGCCGAGGGTTTCGTGCTGCGCGGCCGGGTCATGGGTCCGCTCATCGGCATCCACAGCGGCGACCGGGTGCGGCTGTCCACGGCCAAGGACCCGGTGCGCGGCGAGCCGGTCTTCCAGCTGGTCGACGAGCCGTACCGGGCCTGGACCTGAGGGCCGGTCAGTTTCCGGAAGCCGGCCCGGGCGTGAGCGTGATGCGGATGCCCAGGGTGCCGTCGAGCCCTCTGCGCAACCGGCTGCCGAGGAGGGTGAGCCGGCCGACGACGCCGTACTTGCGGGCGAGCAGCCGCCGGTAGCGGGCGGTGGTGGCCGGGTCGCAGATCTCCGCCGTTCCCGGGACCTGGGCGCCGGTCGGCCTGCCGCGCACGTCGCAGGGGCCCACCAGGACGTCGGCGCGGTTGCGCACGCGCTTGACCTTCCAGGAGTCGGCCACCGTCCAGACGCCGAGCGCGTCACCGTCCCGCACGACCCACACCGGGGTGGCGACCGGGGTGCCGTTCTTCCGGTACGTGGTGACCAGCAGGTACTTGCCGGAGCCGAGCCGGTCCAGTGACGCGTCGTCGTCCATGCCGGGAAGTCTAGGCGCCCCCGCGCCGGCGCCCGGCGCCGCCCGCGCTCACTCCAGGACCGACGCCATCCTGCGCACCGCCTCCGTGAGCACCTCCGGCGAGGTCGCCAGGTTGAGCCGTACGTGCCCCGCCCCGCCGCTGCCGAAGGGGATGCCGGAGCTGAGGGCCACCCGGCCCCGGTCGAGGAAGACCGCCGCCGGGTCGTCACCGAGGCCGAGGGCGCGGCAGTCGAGCCAGGCCAGGTAGGTCGCGTCCCCGGGGCGGTGGACGACACCCGGGAGCCGCTCGGCGAGCAGGCCGGTGAGCAGCCGCCGGTTCTCGTCGAGTCCGGTGAGCACGGCGTCCAGCCAGGCGGTGCCGTCGCGCAGGGCGGCGGTGTGGGCGAGGACGCCGACGTGACTCGGCCCGTGACCGACCTCCTCGGGCATCCGCGCCAGGTCGTCGGCGGCACCGGGTCCTGCGACGGCCAGGGCCGCCTTGAGGCCGGCCAGGTTCCAGCCCTTGGACGCCGACATCAGCGAGAGGCCGCGCTCGGCGCCGGGCACGCTCAGGTAGGGCACGAACCGCGTGTCGGGGGCGGTGACGACCGGGGCGTGGATCTCGTCGGCGACGACCCGGACGCCGTACCGCTCCGCGAGGGCGGCGACGGCCGCCAGCTCGCCGGCGGTGTGGACGGTGCCGGTCGGGTTGTGCGGGCTGCACAGCAGGAAGGCCGCCCGGCCGCCGCCCGTGACGGCCCGCCGGAACTCCTCCTCCAGCACGCCGAGGTCGATCCGCAGGTCCGGACCGAGCGGCGACTCGACCACGCGCCGGTCCAGGTGGGTGACGAACTGGTAGAACGGCGGGTACACCGGCGGGTTGACGATCACCGGGTCGCCGGGCCCGGTGACGAGCTTGAGCATCTCGACGACGCCCAGCATCACGTCGGGCACGATCGCCGTGCGTTCCACCGCCAGGTCGTCCCAGCCCCACCGCTTGCCGGCGAAGGCGGCGAGGGCCTCGGCGTAGGCGGTGCCGACGGGGTAGCCGGTGTCGCCGAGTTCCATGGCCCGCGTCACGGCGCGCACGACGGGTCCGGCGAGCGGCACGTCCATCTCGGCCACCCACAGCGGCAGCACGTCCGCGGGGTAGGTGCGCCACTTCATGCTGGTACGCCGGCGCAGCTGGTCCGGCGTGAGCGCGCGCAGGGGGTTCGGTTCACCGGACTGGTCCCACGGGATGCTGGTCATGGGGCCAAGATAGGTCGCCGCGGCGGCGCGGGGAACCGGACGCCCGCCCGGTGAACACGGACGTTCCCGCCGCCGTATGGGAGGGGGGCGCTCGACGTCCGGAGGCCCCCGCGGCGGCGACGCCGCGCGGTCGGTTTCGGGAGCGCACGCATGAGGCACGCACGACGACGCATCGTCCGGCGAGTGGCACGGCTGGCGGCGGTCGGCGGACTGCTGCTCGGGGGGACGATGGTCACCCGGGCCGTGGCGAGCGAGCCCCCCGACGCGTCCGCCGCACCGCGCACCCTCGCCCAGAGCGCCTCCGGCGCGGGCGCCGGCCTCGTCTCCCGGCTCGGCACCGACCGCACGGCGGGTCACTGGGTCGGCTCCGACGGGCGGCCGGTGGTGGCCGTCACGGACGAGCGCGCGGCCGAGGCGGTGCGGCGGGCGGGGGCCGTGGCGAAGCGGGTGCGGCACAGCATGTCCGAGCTGAGGTCGGCGGCCTCGACGCTGCGTGCGGCCCCCCGGGTGTCCGGTACGGCCTGGGCGCTGGACTACCGGTCGAACGAGGTGGTGGTGCGCGGCGACCGCACGGTCTCCGGGTCCGACTGGTCGCGGCTGACGGGCGTCGCTCAGGGCATCGGCGGGTTCGTCCGCATGGAGCGCACGGAGGGCATCTTCAGCACCCGGCTGAACGGGGCGGAGCCGATCCTGTCCACGGCGGGGCGCTGCTCGGCGGGGTTCAACGTGACCAACGGCACGAGCGACTTCATCCTGACCGCGGGCCACTGCGGGCCGACGGGCTCCGTCTGGTTCGGCGACGGCCGGGGTGACCGGCAGGTCGGCACGACGGTGGCCGGAAGCTTCCCCGGGGACGACTTCTCCCTGGTCGAGTACGCGAACGGCAAGGCGGGCGACGGCGCCGACGTGGTGGCGGTCGGCGACGGCAAGGGGGTACGGATCACGGGGACGGGTGAACCGGCGGTCGGGCAGCGGGTGTTCCGCAGCGGGAGCACCAGTGGGCTGCGCGACGGCCGGGTGACGGCGCTGGACGCGACGGTCAACTATCCGGAGGGCACGGTCACCGGCCTGATCGAGACCGATGTGTGCGCCGAGCCCGGGGACAGCGGTGGGCCGATGTTCTCCGAGGGCGTCGCGCTCGGTGTCACCTCGGGCGGCAGCGGTGACTGCGCCAAGGGCGGCACCACGTTCTTCCAGCCGCTGCCGGAGGCCATGGAGTCGCTCGGGGTCCGGCTCATCGGCTCCGGACGGCAGGGCACCGCCGCGGGCACCTCGGCAACCGCGTCACCGGGCGCCGCGGCCCCGGGGGCGTCGGCGCCCGCGACGGGTGTCGGCGGGTCGCCCCTGCTCGCCCGGCTCGCGGACCCCCGCAACGTCGGCCCGGGGCTGCTGATCGTCGCGGGCAGCCTGGTGGCGCTGGTGGCCACGCGGTGGATCCGGGCGGAGCAGGACCGCAAGGCGTACCGGCGGCACTACTCGGCGACGTGGGGCTGACGGAGGCCGGTACGAGGTCCGGCCCGTGCGGGCTGCCGGGGGCGGCCGGGACGGCGAGGAGCCCGGGCGCCGGTCAGGCGGCGGTCACGGACTCCGGGGCCGCGGTGGCCCACTCCATGACGAGCCGCTGGTACTCCGCGCGCTGCTCGACGCTCAGTGTCCCGCCCGACCGGAGCCACAGGGCTCGGATCTCCTCGTTGACCTCGGCAGCCGATCGCTCGGAGGAGGGTTCAACAGTGGTGGACATGCTGTGAAGCATACGGCGCCCGGCGTGAAGACGATGTGAGTAATCGCGAGCCAAACGGACATAACGGACCGTGTTACTGATCACGTCGGTGCTCCCATCTGTCAAGACCTGCGGGCGAGTTCGTTACCGCCGGATGTGTTCTGCCGCACACGGCTCACCTGTTCACACCTGTGCCGCCCCCAGCACCAGGACCTGGATGGCCAGTACGGCGGCGCCGCGCGCCCAGTCGTGGAAGTCGGACACCCGGGTCTCCAGGCCGACCGGGGCGGCCCGCGGATGCCGGTTGGCACGGACGGCCTCCTCCACCGTCTCGCCCGCCACGTCCATCAGCCCGACCCCCTCCCCGGCCAGCAGGATCTTCTGCGGCATCACGAAGTTGGCGATCTGCGCCACCAGGGTGCCCAGCGCCCGCCCGGCCTCCGTCATGACCCGCGCGGGCACGGGCTCGCCCGCGGCGGCGGAGGCGAGGATCTCCTCGTAGGTCCGGTCCCGGCCGGTTGCGGCCCGCACCTGGTAGCGGATGTTGGGGATGGTCAGCAGGGAGACGGCACTGCCCCGCCGCCCGTCGGGGGTGAGCGGACCGCCGTGCGGGTCCAGGATCCAGTGGCGCCCGAAGCCACGGTCCTCGTCCCCCGCGTACGGCACCCGCCTGCCGCCCAGCACCAGTCCGTACCCGATGCCGGCGCCGATGGTGAGGACGACGAACCGGTCCAGGCCGCGCCCCGCCCCGAACCAGGTCTCGGCCTCCACGAAAGCGGCCGTGTCGTTCTCGACGACGACCGGCAGCCCGGTGCGCTCCTCCACGAGCGCGGCCAGCGGCACCCCCCGCCACCCCAGGAAGGGGGACTCACCGACGACGGCCCGGTCCTCGACGAGTCCGCCGACGCCGATGCCGATCCCGCCGAGCGCGGGCCGGCCGCGGGACAGTTCGGCGGTCATGCCGGCCAGCAGGGCGACGACCTCCGCGGGGTCGTGGGTGGTGAGCGGGCGGTCGTGGCGGGCGACGATCTCGCTCCTGAGGGTGGTGACGACGCCGTACACCATGTCCTGAGTGATCTTGAAGCCGAGGAAGTACCGGGAGTCCGCGACCACGTCGAGCGGCCGGGACGGACGGCCCTGCCGCACTCCGGCCCCGCCGCCCGCCTCCGGGACCTCCACCAGCAGCCCCGACTCGATGAGCGGCTTGGTCAGCCGGGTGAGGCTGCCGGGCGAGAGGCCGAGCCGCCGCGCGATCTCACTGCGGGACAGGGGGCCGTGCACGAGGACCTCGATCGCCACGGAGCGTTCCCCGGGGCTCAGGGGCGGCCAGCTGTCGGCACGTGTGGGCATGGGCTCGTGTCCATTTTCTTCCGCATCGGAAACAACAGGGCCACTGTAAGCCGCTGTGGACCACGGGAGTAGGGCGAAAGGAAGGAGACGCGACCCCTTGACGGTCGGATTGTTCCGCGCCAAAAGTAAGTGGTCCAGTCGTACGACCAGTGAAGGGCACGCCATCCATGACGTTCTCCCTCGGCATCGTCGGTGCCGGCCAGTTCTCCGGACAGTTCGCCAGGCTGTTCCTGGCGCACCCGGGTGTGCGCGACGTGTTCGTCACCGACCTGCTGCCGGAGCGCGCCGAGCGGGTCGCCGCCGCCGAAGGCCTGACCGGCACCTTCCCGAGCTACGAGGCGATGCTGGAGTCCGCCGCGGTCGACGCCGTCGCGGTCTTCACCCAGCGCTGGACCCACGGCCCACTCGTGCTCCAGGCGCTGGCCGCGGGCAAGCACGTGTACTCGGCGGTCCCCATGGCGGTCAGCGCCCAGGAGATCGCGGAGATCATCGACGCGGTCGGGACCACCGGACTGACGTACATGATGGGTGAGACCAGCCAGTACAACCCGGCGACGGTGCACGCCCGCAACAAGATCGCCGAGGGTGCCTTCGGCAGGCTCTTCCACGCCGAGGGCGACTACGTCCACGACATGGACCTCGGCTTCTACGACGCGTACCGGTACAGCGGTGGCGAGGACTGGAAGGCCACCGCGAGCTATCCGCCGCTGCTCTACCCCACGCACTCGGTGGGCGGGGTACTGGGCGCCTGGCGGACGCACGCGGTCAGTGTCTCGGCGATCGGTGTGGTCGACGAGCGCGGGGACGGGGTCTTCGACCGGTCGGTCAGCCGGTTCGACAACGACGTCTCCAACGCGACCGCGCTGTTCGAGGTGGCCGGTGGCGGTTCGTTCCGCACGAACGAGTTCCGCCGGGTCGGCTACCCGTCGCACATCAGGGAGTCCCGTTTCCGGTTCTTCGGCACCGAGGCGAGCATGGAGCAGTTGGCCACGGTGGCACTGTGGCAGGACAAGACCGGGGTGGAGGACATCAGCGAGCTGCTGGAGCCCAAGCCCACCACGTCCCCGGACGACCCGTCGCTCCGGCACATAGCGCCGGAGCTGCGGGCCGCCTTCACCTCGGGTTCGGCCCCCGTGCACGACCGGGGACGGCTGCCGCGGACGTTCGACCGGATGCACAACGGGCACGAGGGCAGCCACCACTTCCTGGTGGACGACTTCGTGACCGCGGTCAACTCCCGGGCCCTGCCGCCCGTGAACGCCTGGGTCGCCGCCCGCTACACCCTTCCGGGCATCGTCGCGCACGAGTCCGCTCGGCAGGGCGGGGTCCGTCTCGCGATCCCGGACTTCGGGGACGCCCCCGAGCAGTAGGCGCCGCGGCACGCGCCGGGCGCCCGTCTCGGTCAGGTGCCCGGCTTGCGGCCGTACACGTAGACGTCGTCGCCCTTCTTCAACAGCGACCAGTACTTCTTGGCGGTGGTCTTCGTCATGTTGACGCAGCCGTGGGAGCCCGGCGGGTTCCACATGCTGACGCCGACGGAGTGGAAGGCCTGGCCGCCGTCGAAGAACTGGCTGTAGGGCATCGGCACGTGGTAGATGGTCGAGACGTGGTCGATGTGGCGCCAGTAGACCTTCTTCAGGCCGGTGCGCGTCTCGTAGCCGTTGCGTCCGGTGCGGACCGGCACCGGCCCGTACACCAGTTTCTTGCCGTCCTGGATCCAGCTCAGCTGGAGGCTGAGGTTCACACAGGCGATACGACCCTTGTTGGTGGGGCACTTGCCGGATTTGTTCGGGTTCTTGCCGACGGCCTTCTGCTTGGTCATCAGGTCCATCACACCCCAGGTGACGGGCCCCGCGTAGCCGGCGTTCGGCTGGATGCCGTGCTTGGTCTGGAAGGCGCGGATGGCCTTGCAGTCGGCGGTGGACTGCTTGCCGTCGGCCGTGCGGCCGAGGAACTTCTCCACCTTCTTCTGGTACGGACCCGCCTTCGCGGTGCAGCTCGCGGCCTGGGCCGGTGCCGCCGTGAGCGCGAGTGTGAGCGGTGCCACCAGTGCGGTGACCCCGAGTGCGACGGCTCCCCGTCTGCGTTTGTCCCCCATGGCCGGTCATGCCTTTCGCGTCGAGGCGGTGCGCTGTGCGGAAGGTCGCCTTCGTGCGATCCCGGCATGCTAGACCGCCGTCCGGCGGCTTTGGTTGCGTGTCGCAGGCCGCCGGGACGCGACCGTGACAAACACCACCGGACCGCCCTTGTCCGTCAGTCCGCGCCTTCCGCCTCCGCGACGGCCCGCCGGAAGCCGGTGTTGACCGCGGTCAGGCCGCCGTCGACCGTCAGGGTGGTCCCGGTGATCCAGGCGGCGTCGTGCGAGGCGAGGAAGGCGACGGCCGCCGCGATGTCCTCGGGCTCGCCGACCCGCCCGAGCGGGTACAGCCCCCGTACCGCGGCCAGTTCCTCGTCCCGGCCCTCCCAGGCCGTGGTGCGCACCGTGCCCGGCGTCACCAGGTTGACGCGGACGCCGCGCGGGGCCGCGTGTCCGGCGAGGGTGCGGGTCAGCGAGCCGAGACCGGCCTTCGCGGCGCTGTAGGCGTGGTTGCCGAAGTCCTGGACCCCGTTGACCGAGCCGATGCTCACGATCGCGCCGCGCCCCGAGGCCGCGAGGTGGGGCAGGGCGGCCCGGCAGCAGCGGTAGGCCCCGGTGAGGGTGATGTCGAGGTCGCGGGCCCAGACCTCGTCCGGCTCGTCCTCGAAGAGCGGGGCGTCGGGCGTGCAGGCGAAGGCGTTGTTGACGAGCACGTCCAGGCCGCCGAAGGTCTCCACGGCGTGGGCGACGGCCGCCTCCACGGACGCCCGGTCGCCCACGTCGCAGGGGAACGCGGCCACGTCGAGCCCGTCGTCCGCCAGCCCCTGCGCCCTCCGCCGCGCCGCGGGGAGGTCCACGTCGGTCAGCAGCACCCGGGCCCCCTCCGTGGCGAGCCGGCGTGCGGTGGCCGCGCCGATGCCCCGGGCCGCGCCCGTCACGAGTGCCGCGTGGTCGGTGAATCGCCTGGTGTCCGTCATGGGCCCGACCGTACTGCCGCGACGATCACACGGGCGATACCGTGCGGTCATGTCCGCGTTCCTGCAGCAACTCCCCGCGCTCATAGGCGTCGTCATCGGCGCCCTCGGTTCCTATCTCGCCGTGGTCCGCAGCGACCGGGCCCGGTTCGACCGGGAGACGGCGGCCCGCTGGGAGGAGCGCAGGCTCGCGGTGTACGCCGACTACGCGCGGACCGTGAAGACCTCCGTGACGCTGACGTACCGGGTCGCCGCCCACCTCGGCAACGACCCCCACCCGCATCCGCTGACCCCTCAGGAGGCCGCCCCCGCCCAGGCCGAGGCCACCGTCGCCCGGGACCCGGCCGGTGAGACGCTGCTCCTGCTGGGAAGCAAGGACGTGGTGGCGAAGGCGCGGGTCTGGGTGGTGGCCGTGATGGAGATGGAACGCTTCCTGCGCGAGGAGACCCGCGACCCGGACGCCTGGCGGGCCCTGCTGGAGCGGCAGCGCACCGCACGCGAGGGCTACTACACGGCCGTGCGCGAGGACCTCGCCCTGCCGCCGGGGCACGGCGCCCGGTGGCCGTTGCCGCCCGTCAGCGGTAACCGGTGACGTCGGCCGGTTTGTCCGCGTCCTGGACCTCGACGAGATAGCGCCAGGCGTCCGGGCGGCTGCCGTCGAGGTCGGTGAAGCCGTACTGCTGGGCCAGGCCGCCGCTGGAGAGGGACTGGCCGTTGAAGCGCGCCACGGCAGGATCGGCGGCGAGGGCGGCGACCGCGCGGCCGACGTAGCGGGGCGTCTCGGAGATGGCGAAGTGCGGGACGCGGTCGAGGGCGTCGCGCCAGTTCTCCTCGCGCACGCCGAAGTGGTCGAGCATGATCTCCGAGCGCAGCCAGCCGGGGGTCAGCGCGACGGCCGTGGCGCCGCGCGGCCCCACCTCGTGCCCGAGGGAGAAGGCCATGCGCAGGACGGACGTCTTGGCGAGGTCGTAGAAGAACGAGTTGCGGTAGTGGTCGCGGTTGTAGGCGTCGGTGCCGTCGGTGACCTCGACGACGAGTCCGCCGGGGCGGCGCAGCAGCAGCGGCAGGGCGTGGTGGCTGGTGATGGCGTGGGTCTCGACGGCGAGCCGCAGCAGCCTGAGCCCCTTGTCGAGGTCGTGCTCCCAGACCGGGCTGTCCCACTCGAAGAGCGTCTCGCCGCCCCAGATGTCGTTGACCAGGACGTCGAGGCGGGCGTGTTCGCTGGCGATCCGGTCGACGACGGTGGCGACCTGCGCCGGGTCGAGGTGGTCGGCGGGTACGGCGATGCCGTGGCCGCCCGCCTCGGTGACCAGGTCGGCGGTGTCCTCGATCACCTCGGGACGGTCGTACTCCGAGCGCCGGGCGCGGGTGCTGCGGCCGGTGACGTAGACGGTGGCGCCGGCCGCGCCCAGTTCGACGGCGATGCCCCGTCCGGCGCCGCGGGTCGCTCCGGCGACCAGTGCGACCCTGCCCGCCAGCGGACCTTTCGATGACCCTGTCATGTCCGGCTTCCGTTCCTCTCCCTCACGTCCCGCACGAACTCACGTCGCGTACGGGTCACGCCGCCCACGGGCGATGTCGTGTTCGAGAGTGCCCGGGAAGCCGGACATCTTCTGTCACCTTTTACCGCGTGTCCCGCGTCTACCGGGACGAGCGGGACGCGGCCGCGCCGGTCTAGTGCCCGCGCCTGATCCATTCCTCCAGGTGCGGGGCCTCGGCGCCGATGGTCGTGGAGTCGCCGTGGCCGGTGCGGACCTCGGTCTCGGGCGGGAGGACCAGCAGCTTGTCCCGGATCGAGTCGATGATGGTCGGGAAGTGGGAGTAGGACCGGCCGGTGGCGCCGGGCCCGCCCTGGAAGAGGGTGTCGCCGGTGAAGACGGTGCCGAGGCCGGGGTCGTAGAGGCAGACCGCGCCGGGTGCGTGGCCCGGGGTGTGCAGGACGGTCAGGTCGGCGCCGGCGGCCTCGATGACGAGGTCGTCGGTCAGCCACGCGTCCGGGTCGCGGTCGGGGTGGGTCTGCCGCCACAGGGGCAGGTCGTCGCGGTGCAGCCAGATGGTGGCGCCGGTGCGCTCGGCGAGGGCGGGGGCGGCGTCGATGTGGTCGTTGTGGGCGTGGGTGCACACGATGGCGGTGAGCCGCCGGTCCCCGACGGCCTCGGCGATCGCGTCGGCGTCGTGGGCGGCGTCGATGACGACGACCTCGTGGTCGTCGCCGACGAGCCAGACGTTGTTGTCGACGTCCCAGGTGCCGCCGTCGAGGCTGAACTGTCCCGAGGTGACGAGGCGTTCGATGCGGGCGGCCATCAGAGCACCACCACCGAACGCAGCACGTCACCGGCGTGCATCCGGTCGAAGGCCTGCTCGACCTGGTCGAGACCGATGGTCTCGGTGACGAACTTGCCCAGGTCCAGGCGGCCCTGGAGGTGGAGGTCGATGAGCATCGGGAAGTCGCGGGAGGGCAGGCAGTCGCCGTACCAGGAGGACTTGAGGGAGCCGCCGCGGCCGAACACGTCGAGCAGCGGCAGCTCCAGCTTCATCTCGGGGGTCGGCACGCCGACGAGGACGACGGTGCCGGCCAGGTCGCGGGCGTAGAAGGCCTGCCGATAGGTCTCGGGGCGGCCGACGGCCTCGATGACGACGTCGGCGCCGAAGCCGCCGGTCAGTTCCCGGATCGCGTCGACGGGGTCGGTCTCGCGGGAGTTGACGGTGTGGGTCGCGCCCATGCCCCGGGCGGTCTCCAGCTTGCGGTCGTCGATGTCCACGGCGATGACCTTCGACGCACCCGCCAGGTGGGACCCGGCGATCGCCGCGTCGCCGACGCCGCCGCAGCCGATGACGGCGACGGTGTCACCGCGGCCGACGTTGCCGGTGTTGATGGCGGCGCCGATGCCGGCCATCACCCCGCAGCCGAGGAGCCCGGCCACCTCGGCGGAGACGGCCGGGTCGACCTTGGTGCACTGTCCGGCGGCGACCAGGGTCTTCTCGGCGAAGGCGCCGATGCCGAGCGCCGGGGACAGTTCCTGGCCGGTGGAGGCGAGGGCCATCTTCTGCTCGGCGTTGTGGGTGTCGAAGCAGTACCAGGGCCGTCCGCGCAGACAGGCCCGGCACTTGCCGCACACGGCACGCCAGTTGAGGATCACGAAATCGCCGGGGGCGACGTCGGTGACACCGGCGCCGACCGACTCCACGACGCCCGCGGCCTCGTGGCCGAGCAGGAAGGGGAAGTCGTCACTGATGCCGCCCTGCTTGTAGTGCAGGTCGGTGTGGCACACCCCGCAGGCCTGGATCTCGACCACGGCCTCGCCCGGGCCGGGGTCCGGCACGACGATCGTCTCGATGCGCACCGGCTCGTCCTTGCCCGGCGCGATCACGCCGCGTACTTCCTGCGCCATGGTCCTGACCCCTTCCTCGGCCGTTCAGCGTTCCCCCCAGACCCTACGCGCAAGTGATCGTGAAGGGGCAGGTGGCGGGGCGGTTCACGGGATCCGGCCGACCGGGCCGTCAGGCTGGACGCGGGCGTCAGCCCAGGGCGGGGACGACGCCGAAGAGGGGCGAGACCAGGCCGGTGACCTGCTGGAGCTGCTGGAGGTCCTGCAGCCGGTTCAGCTGCTGGGACGGGAGCGGCATCCGCGCCCGGTCCTCGGCGGGCATGTCGTTGACCGCGAGCGAGTCGAGGGTGTTCGTCACGCTGAGCTTCTTCGTGCCCAGCGCGCCCCCGTCGGCCGCGCTCGCCATGGGGACGGCGAGGCCGGTGACACCGGCGGCGAGTCCGACGACGGCGACGATACGTCGTGTTGAGATCATGTCCTGAGCAACGCTGGCGCCCCGGGACGGACACGGGCGGGCGGCGCCGCTCACCCGTGAGGACCAGTGTCACGGGTGCCGTTGCCGAGGGCGCCGGAACGGAGGAACCTCGAAAGGAGAGGGCCGAGACGGCCCGTTCCCGCTGCGGGCCGCGGCCTTCGCCCTTCGAAGGAGGTCGTCATGAGTACCACGGCAGGCCCCGGCTTCGACACCGAAGCGCTGCGCCGGGGCATCGAAGGAGAGACGGCGGCACCCCTGTTGTCGCTGTACGCGCGGGACGCGGAGGTCCGCATCGTCGACCGGTACGACCAGCCCAGCCGCCCCAAGGTCCTGCACGGCCGGGACGAGATCGCCGAGATGCTCGACGACGTCTACAGCCGCGACCTGACCCACCGGATGGAACGCTGCGTGGTCCAGGGCGACCAGGTGGCGTTCAGCGAGGAGTGCACCTACCCGGACGGGGTGCGGGTGCTCTCCGAGTCGATGCTGTCGCTGCGCGACGGCGAGATCGTCGAGCAGACCATGATCCAGGCCTGGGACGAGTAGTCCGGGGTCTCGGGAGACGGTCGGGTCAGCGTGTCCAGGCGCTGTACTCCATGACGTCGCCGGCCGCGACGCCGTACTCCGGCTGTGCCTCGGTGAAGGTGGTCTCCAGACCGAGGACGGCGCCGGTGTCCGGGTCCATGATCAGCATGCGGCGCACGCCGGTCAGCTCGTGGACGTAGGCCTGGCCGTGCCGCCCGAGGCGGTCGGTGACCTCTCCGGCGGGCCGCAGTCCGCCGGTGTCCGCGAGGAGGCGGACGAGTGCCGCCGACTCGCGGGCGCCCAGGGTCCAGTTGTCGAGGAGCAGGTCGGCCGCGTCGAGCAGCTGGGAGGTGTTCATCGAGTCGGTCTGCTGGGCCTCCTCCAGGTAGGCGCGCAGCCGGCCGGGATCGTGCGGCGGCCGGGCCTGGGGCGGGGCGTCGCTCCAGCTCGGCGGGTACGTCGTGTCGCTGATGACGTGGCCGTCCTCGACCCTGCGCGGGTTGCCGTCCGCGTCCTCACCGATGACCGGGCGGCCGGGGTGGCGCGGATCGGTGGCCACCACCAGCTCGGTGTGCCGGCCGTCGGCCGTCCAGCGCACGACGCGCTCCTCGGGCAGCGTGATCGGAGGCGCGTCGTCGGACATGCCGAGGCTCCAGGACTGTACGTGCGTGCCCCTGCGCAGGGCCGGCCCGCCCTCCGCCGCGGCGGCCTCGGCGCGCTCGGCGAGCCGGTCCAGGGAGACGGGGGTGGCGTCGGCGCGCACGGCGAGCGGGCGGGGCGCGGCGACGGCGGGCGGGGCGCTCGGTCCGCCGAGCAGCAGGGCCAGTGCGGTCACGGCGACCACGGCGCCGGCGGCGAGGCTCCAGGCCAGGCGGACGCCGCGGCGGCCTGACCGCCGGCCGGACCGTGGCCCCCGGGAGGGCGTGGCGCGGGTCCGTGCGTGCAGCAGCCGGTCCAGGTGGTGGGCGCCGCGGTGGTCGAGCGGCCCGTCGGCGAAGGGCGGGGCGTCGGCCGGCACCGGGTTGGCGCGGCGCAGGAGGTCGAGTTCGTCAGCCATGGCCGTGTTCCTTCGCGGGGGTGGCGTCGACAGCGGTCGCCGGATGCGGGCGGTGCGGGGCCGGGGCGGATGCCGGGCCCATGCGGTCGATCTCCGTTCTCAACCGGGCGCGGGCGCGGTGCAGGCGCATCGACGCGGCCCGGCTGCCGCAGCCGAGGGCGACGGCCAGCTCGTCCACGCCCAGCTCCTCCCAGGCCGTCAGCCGCAGCACCTCCTGGTCCTTGGCGGAGAGTCTGCCGAGGGCCTCGTGCACCCAGCCGCCGGGCGGCTCCGCCTCGGGCCCCGAGGCGATGTGCCGCCCGTGGGCGGCGTCGTCGTTGCCCAGCCGGGCGAGGAGCCGGCGGCGGCGTCCCTGGCCGCGTACCGCGTTGGCCAGGCAGTTGCGTGCCACCCCGTACAGCCAGGGCAGCGGGGTGTGCGGCAGTTCCGCACGGCGGCGCCAGGCCACCGTGAAGACCTCGGCCACCACTTCCTCGACCTCGCCCGTGCGCCCGTCCAGCCGGCGCGCCACATAGCGGCTGACCGCCCAGTAGTGCTCCCGGTAGGCAGCGGCGAAGATCTCGTCGTTGCTCATGCTCCGTATCTGTCCGGCACCCTCGTGATCGTCACGGGTGATTTCGTGACGCTCGTCTCGTCCGTCGAGTGTGACGTGCGGGCCGGGCGCGGACACAGGCGGGGCGTGAGGAACCTCAAGAGCATCAAGTGGCTGACGACCACGGACCACAAGACGATCGGCACGCTGTATCTGGTGACGTCGTTCGCGTTCTTCGTGATCGGCGGCGTGATGGCGCTGTTCATGCGCGCCGAGCTCGCCCGGCCCGGTCTGCAGATCATGTCGAA
>NZ_JBVISR010000009.1:0-54202 GCF_055575415.1 Streptomyces sp. NPDC034099
GTACCGATCAGGTCGGGGTATCAACATATCTGGCGTTGACTTTTGGCACGCTGTTGAGTTCTCAAGGAACGGACGCTTCCTTTGTACTCACCCTCTCGGGCTTTCCTCCGGGCGCTTCCCTTCGGTCTTGCGTTTCCGACTCTATCAGATCCTTTTCGATCCGATTCCCGGTCGGCGGGTCTTGTCGAATGCGTTCGGGCTTTCGCTCGTCGGCCTTTCGACATTCACTACGTTAGCCGATTTCTCCGTGGACTCATAATCGAGTCCCGCGAGTTTGAATTCAGGCATGCGGACATGCCGAATTCGCTCCCGCTGAGGGAAGTCGTAGGTAGTGGGTTGGCCGCTTCCGGCTACGGGCGACTGCCCTACCCCGGTCAAGCGGCTCGGGCCACGTTACGCGTCTGCCCAAGGAGAGTCAACTTCGGCGCTTCCTTGGGACATGCGCCCGGTACGGGCTCACCGTCGGGTCGTCGGCGACCCAGTAGCGCCAGGGGTGCACGCCGCCTTCGCCGGCCACACCGGTCCTGGGCCCGTTGCGTACCTGGTCACCGGGGACGGGGGCGCCGGTCAGGATGCGCAGCGGGGTGTCCTCGGTCGTGCACGCGTCCGTGCCGTTCAGGGCGCGGTCCACGCCCAGGGCGGTGGCGAGGCGGGCCGGGCCTTTGGCCAGTTCCTTGTCGTTGCGGGCGGATTGCCGACGGGTCCGGGCCAGCTCGGCGCCCTCGATGATCTCGCCGGCGCGGAGCAGGACCGCGCTCGCCCTGCCCTCGGGACCGCACACCAGGTTCATGCAGAACCACATGCCGTAGGTGAAGTAGACGTACACGTGTCCGGGGGGACCGAACATCACGTCGTTGCGGGGGGTGCGACCGCGGTAGGCGTGGGAGCCGGGGTCGTTCTGACCGTCGTAGGCCTCCACCTCCGTCAGACGGAGGGCGATCGGGCCGTCGGGGGTGCCGCGCACCAGGACGCGGCCCAGGAGGTCGGGGGCCACCTCGAGAATGGGGCGGTCGAAGAAATCCCTGGGCAAGGGCGTACGGTCGGGGCTCGCGATCATGCCGTCCGAGCGTAACGCAGCCGGGACCGTGCGCGGGGTGGTCAGGGAGCGTCCGCCTTGCCAGGGTGTGGGGCGCGGAACCGGCCACGGCCGGATCGCGTTTGTAGGGATCGAGGATTCACACGCAAGCCTGGAGAGGGAGAGACATGGCGTTCAAGAAGCTGCTCGCGAGCCTGGGGGCCGGCGGGGCTTCGGTTGAGACCGTGCTGAGCGAGGTCAACGTCGTACCGGGGGGTGTCGTCCAGGGCGAGGTGCGGATCCAGGGAGGGTCCGTCGACCAGGAGATCGAAGGGCTGTCGGTCGGGCTCCAGGCCAAGGTCGAGGTGGAGAGCGGCGACCAGGAGTACAAGCAGGACATCGAGTTCACCAAGGTGCGGCTCGGTGGCGCCTTCCAGCTGAAGGCCGGTGCAGTGCACGCGGTGCCGTTCGGCCTGGAGATCCCGTGGGAGACGCCGATCACCATGATCGACGGGCAGTCGTTGCGCGGGATGAACATCGGCGTCACCACGGAGCTGGAGATCGCGCGCGCCGTGGACTCCGGTGACCTGGATCCGATCAACGTGCACCCGCTGCCGGCGCAGAAGGCGATCCTGGACGCGTTCATCGGCCTGGGCTTCCGCTTCAAGAGCGCTGACATGGAGCGCGGCCACATCCGGGGGACGCGGCAGCAGCTGCCCTTCTACCAGGAGATCGAGTTCTTCCCGCCGCAGCAGTACCGCGGGCTGAACCAGGTCGAGCTGAGCTTCGTGGCCGACGCGCAGGCGATGGACGTCGTGCTGGAGATGGACAAGAAGCCCGGTCTGTTCAGCGAGGGCAGCGACACGTTCCGTTCCTTCAAGGTCGGGCTGAACGACTACCAGGGCACCGACTGGACGGCGTACCTCAACCAGTGGCTCTCCGAGGTCGGCAGCAAGCGCAACTGGTTCTGATGGATCTAGGCTCGGTCATCTCTGCACCACACTTTTCAGGAGGTACCGAGGTGACCGAGCTGAAGCGGCGTCCGCTCCCCCATGACTTCCACCCGCCCGTGCCGTCGTTCACCGTCACGAGTGAGGACGTCCCGGAGGGCGGGACGCTCAAGGACGACCAGGTCTACTCCGCCGGCAACACCTCCCCGCACCTGCGGTGGGAGGGTTTCCCCGCCGAGACCAAGAGCTTCGCCGTGACGTGCTACGACCCGGACGCTCCGACGGGCAGCGGGTTCTGGCACTGGGTGGTGTTCGACATCCCGGCCTCGGTGACCGAGCTGCCGGTGGGCGCGGGCAACGGCGCGTTCGAGGGGCTGCCCCAGGGCGCCGTACAGGCGCGCAACGACTACGGCACCAAGGACTTCGGCGGTGCCGCGCCGCCGGCCGGGGACGGTCCGCACCGGTACGTGTTCACGGTGTACGCCGTGGACCAGGAGAAGCTCGGTCCCGACGCGGACGGCACTCCGGCGTTCGTGGGTTTCAACCTGCGGTTCCACACGCTCGCGCGGGCCCAGCTCATCGGTGAGTACGAGGTGCCCGCGGACAGCTGAGTGTTCCGAGCGTTCATGGAACGTTTGCCCGCCCCCGGTCTTGGAATGGATCAGGGGCGGGCATTTTTGTTGCCGGGGGTGGCGGGGGCGCGTCCCTCGTCGGAGCAGCAGATATTGCGTTGTCCATCCCGGCGTGCCCGGCCAGAGTTGTTCCAGCCCGCCAGGGGGTGGGCCGGTGCGCACGGGAGGTGGGCTGTGATGCGGGACACGCTGGTGCTGAACGCGAGCTTCGAGCCGTTGTCGACGGTGACGCTGAATCGAGCCGTCGTGCTGGTGCTCCAGGACAAGGCCGTCGTCGAGCAGGCCCACCCCTCGCTGCGGATGCGCGGAGCCGCGCTGGACATACCCGCGCCTCGGGTGATCAGGCTGTGTCAATACGTACGGGTGCCGTTCCGAAGACGCGCTCCGTGGTCGCGGCGGGGGGTGCTGGTCCGGGACCGGCACCGGTGCGCGTACTGCGGGCGGCGGGCGACGACCGTGGACCACGTGGTGCCGCGGTCGCACGGCGGGCAGGACACGTGGCTGAACACGGTGGCCTCGTGTGCGGAGGACAATCACCGCAAGGCGAACCGGACGCCGGAGCAGGCGGGGATGCCGTTGCTGCGGAAGCCGTTCGAGCCGACTCCCGCGGATGCGATGTTGCTGGCGCTGGCCCGGGACGACTTCGCTGCGCTGCCGGAGTGGTTGGTTCTGGACGCGGCGTGACGGCTGCGCCGTCGGGGCTGGGGTTTTTCCGCCGGGTGCGGGCCGGTCGTGGCTGGTCGCGCAGTTCCCCGCGCCCCCAGGGGCGTAGGGACTGCCCGGCGTTCAGGAGAACCCTCAGTCGATCGTCGGCTTCTCGCGGCGTTCCTGGGGCGGGACGCTCGCGCCGCCGTTGCCGCCTCCGCTGCCCGAGCCGCCGCCCAGGCCGCCGAGGTTGCCCATGGCGCCGGAGAGGCCCTTGAGGGCGTCGCCGATTTCGCTGGGGACGATCCAGAGCTTGTTGGCGTCGCCCTCGGCAATCTTGGGGAGCATCTGGAGGTACTGGTAGGAGAGCAGCTTCTGGTCCGGGTCGCCGGCGTGGATGGCCTCGAAGACGGTGCGGACGGCCTGGGCCTCGCCCTCGGCGCGCAGTGCGGCGGCCTTGGCCTCACCCTCGGCGCGCAGGATCTGGGACTGCTTCTCGCCCTCGGCGCGCAGGATCTCGGACTGCCGGACACCTTCGGCCTGGAGGATCGCGGCGCGCTTGTCGCGGTCGGCGCGCATCTGCTTCTCCATCGAGTCCTGGATGGAGGTGGGCGGTTCGATGGCCTTGAGCTCTACGCGGTTGACGCGGATGCCCCACTTGCCGGTGGCCTCGTCGAGGACGCCGCGCAGTGCCGCGTTGATCTCCTCGCGGGAGGTCAGGGTCCGCTCCAGGTCCATGCCGCCGATGATGTTGCGCAGGGTGGTGACGGTGAGCTGCTCGATCGCCTGGATGTAGCTGGCGACCTCGTAGGTCGCGGCGCGGGCGTCGGTCACCTGGTAGTAGATGACGGTGTCGATGTTGACGACCAGGTTGTCCTGGGTGATGACCGGCTGCGGCGGGAAGGGGACGACCTGTTCACGCAGGTCGATGCGGTTGCGGATGGTGTCGATGAACGGGACCACGATGTTGAGGCCCGCGTTGAGTGTCCGCGTGTAGCGGCCGAAGCGCTCGACGATGGCGGCGCTGGCCTGTGGAATGACCTGGATGGTCTTGATCAGGGCGATGAAGACCAACACCACCAGGATGATCAGGACGATGATGACCGGTTCCATCGTGGGTGTCCGTCCCCTTCTCCGCCTCGGCGCTCCGGCAGATCCTTTTGACCAGGTCCTGTTGGGCCTGGCTGACCCTGACTACTGCTGATCTTACGGCTGTTGAGGATCTTGCTGGTCGAGTCTGTCAGACCGTCGTACGACGCGGGGGACGTTCGGGCCACTTGTGCACGACCAGGTCACATGATGACGGCCGTGGCCCCGTCGATCTCCACGACGTCCACTTCCTCCCCGGGCTCGAAGGCACGCCCGGTGTCCAGGGACCGTGCCGACCAGATCTCCCCGGCCAGTTTGATCCGGCCGCCCGAGCCGTCCACCCGCTCCATCACGACGGCCTGTCTGCCTCTCAGGGCGTCCACTCCCGTGGCCAGTTGGGGCTGTTGGGAGCGGTGTCGGGCGGCGATGGGCCGGACGACGGCGATGAGGGCGACCGAGACGATGACGAAGACGAGTACCTGGACGACGAGGTCCGCGCCCAGTCCGGAGGCGACGGCCGCGGCGACCGCGCCGACGGCGAACATCCCGAACTCCGGCATCGCGGTCACGACGAGCGGGATTCCGAGCGCTGCCGCGGCGACGAGCCACCACACCCATGCGTCGATGTCGTTCACGCTGTCATGGTAGGTCCGTTGGGACCACCGGGGACAGGGCGCACGGGGGGCGGGTCAGGACAGCGGGAGCCCCTTCGCGGTCCACCGGTCCCCGGCCTGCTCGACGATGAGCGGGAGTCCGAAGCACAGGGACAGGTTGCGGGAGGTGAGTTCGAGTTCCAGCGGTCCGGCGGCCAGGACCTGGCCCTGACGGATCATCAGGACGTGGGTGAAGCCCGGGGCGATCTCCTCGACGTGGTGGGTCACCATGATCATGGAGGGCGCGATGGGGTCGCGGGCGAGCCGGCCGAGGCGGCGGACGAGGTCCTCGCGGCCGCCGAGGTCGAGACCGGCGGCAGGCTCGTCGAGGAGCAGCAGCTCGGGGTCGGTCATCAGGGCGCGGGCGATCAGCGTGCGCTTGCGCTCGCCCTCGGAGAGGGTGCCGAACCTGCGGTCCAGGTACTCGTTCATGCCGAGGCGGTCGAGGAAGGCGCGGGCGCGCTGCTCGTCGATGTCCTCGTACTCCTCCTGCCAGCCGGCGGTCATGCCGTACGCGGCGGTGAGCACGGTCTGCAGGACGGTCTGGCGCTTGGGCAGCTTGTCGGCCATGGCGATGCCGGCGACGCCGATGCGCGGGCGCAGCTCGAAGACGTCGGTGCCGGGCTTGCCGAGGGTCTCGCCGAGGATGGTGGCGGTGCCGGTGCTCGGGTAGAGGTAGCTGGACGCGACGTTGAGGAGGGTGGTCTTGCCGGCGCCGTTGGGGCCGAGGATGACCCAGCGCTCGCCCTCCTTGACCGACCAGGAGACCTGGTCCACCAGAGCCCGGCCCTCGCGGACCACGGATACGTCCTGAAGCTCCAGAACATCGCTCATGAGCGCGTTGTCTCCCCTTGCATTGTGGCCGGTCTCGGCTGTCGCGTACACCTGTGACTCGGGCCGCGGCGCCGGTGGGCGCAGGCCCCTCCAGGAAATCTACGCCACCGGTCGGCCGCACCGTTCCATCGGTCCGGTCCTTAGGGTGGGGGGATGCTCTCGGAACCACGCGCAGGGCGCCTTGCCGCCTGGGGAAATGCCCTTATTGCCCATATGGTCTCGCCGGACGACGCCGCGGTCGCGGTCGTGGGCGAGGACGCGGTGCACCGGGTGGAGGGGCTGCCGGGTGAAGACGCGCCGGTCGGTCTCACACTGGCGCTGGGGCGGCTGCGGGCGCTCGGGGCGTCCGGGCTGCGGGTCGCGCTGCCCGCGCCGGGGCATCCGCTGGGGCTGAGCGGGCCGCCGGAGTTCAACGCCCGGGCGCTGGAGGCCGAGGAGGCGGTGATCTGCGAGGGGGCCGCGCTGGGGCTGGTGCCGGAGGTGTACGAGGCGGGGCCCGAGGGTGACGTGCACGTCGAGGTCGTGTGGCACTGCCTGCCGGTGCGGGAGGCGCCGCCGGCGGACGTGCCCTCGCTCGGGGAGGCGGAGCGGGAGCTGGCGGAGGCGTTGCGGGACGCGACGGAGATGCTGACGCGGCTCGACGTCGCCGGGTCGGGACCGGTGGCGGAGGCGGCGGTCGCGGCCTATCGGGCGCGGGCGGAGCGGGGCCGGGAGGTGCTGGCGCCGGGGTATCCGCCGCGGGCGGTGCGGGTGCTGGAGCTGGCGCAGCGGGTGGGGATGCTGGTGTCGCTGGCGTCCGAGAACGGGCACGGGGGTGCGGTGAGCGCGTCCGAGATGGCCGCGCGGGGGGAGGCGCTCAGGCCGGTGGAGCGGGTGGCTCGGCGGGCGCAGGTGGCTGCGTACAACTCCGTTGTGGTGGAGCGGGGGATGCGGTGACCGTTTCTCCGGCTTGTGCTCCGTGCTGGTGTGACCGTCCCGGGGGCTGCGCCCCCGGACCCCGCTTTCGGCCCTGAACGGGCCTCGTCCTCAAGCGCCGGACGGGCTGGTTGATGCCGATGCGGCCTCCCAGTGGTCCCGGGAGGCCGCAGGCATCGTTTGCGACCGACGTCAGTGGTTGACGCCCAGGTTGCCGAAGGCCGGGTTGAGGACGCCGATGACGTTGACGCTGTTGCCGACGGCGTTGACCGGGATGTGGATCGGTGCCTGGACCAGGTTGCCGGAGGCGACGCCCGGGGAGCCGATGGCCTCGCCGTGGGCGTGGGAGCCGCCGTCGGTGGCGGAGGCCATGCCCGCACCGGCGGCGATCAGGCCGCCGGCCACCATCGTCACGGCCGCTGCCTTCTTCAGGTTCTTCACTTACAAGCCCTCCTTGCGATCACCGCGGCAGTCGCCGTGGTGCGCACTGAAGAACGGCCGGACCCCTCGAAGGATGCGCCATATGGGGGACATTCCCACGACGGTATGAATCTCCGACCGGAGGGGAACCCTCCGTCGTGCCGCCGCGTACGGGGTCAGCCCGCCACGCCGTGGCGTACGGCCCACAGGGCGGCCTGGGTACGGTCCGCGAGGTCGAGTTTCATCAGGATGTTCGAGACGTGGGTTTTCACCGTCTTCTCCGAGAGGACCAGCGCACGCGCGATCTCCCGGTTGGAGCGGCCGTCCGCTATCAGGCCCAGCACCTCGCGTTCCCGCTCCGTGAGGGACCCGGCCCGGCCGGGCCCGGGGCTGCTCTCCTCCTGGCTCAGGAGGGCGCCCGCGATCTCGGGCTGGAGCAGGATGTGGCCGGCGTGGACGGAGCGGATGGCACCGGCCAGCGCGTCGGGGTCGACGTCCTTGTACACGTACCCGGCCGCGCCCGCGCGCAGAGCCGGGACCACGGTGCGCTGCTCGGTGAAGCTGGTGACGATCAGCACGCGCGCGTGGTTGTCCAGTTCCCGGAGCCTGCGCAGCGCCTCGACGCCGTCCATGCCCGGCATCTTGACGTCCATGAGGATCACGTCGGGTTTCAGCTCCTGGGCGCGGTCGACGCCCGCGGCGCCGTCCGCGGCCTCGCCGACCACCTCGATGTCGTCCTGTACCTCCAGGAAGGTGCGCAGTCCCCGGCGGACCACCTGGTGGTCGTCGACGAGCAGCACCTTGATCGCCTCAGCCACCGGGAACCTCCATCTCGATCGTGGTGCCCTCGCCGGGCGCGGACCGCACGGTCAGCCGGCCGCCGGTGCCGCTCGCCCGGTCGCGCATCGAGACCAGGCCGAGGTGGCGTCCGGCGCGGCGCACCGTGCGCGGGTCGAAACCGCCGCCGTCGTCGGTGATCCGCAGGACGGTTCCGGTGCCCCGCCGGTGCAGGGTCACCTGGACGTGCTCCGCCCCGGAGTGGCGCAGGGCGTTGTGCAGTGCCTCCTGGGCCACCCGCAGCATCGCCTCCTCCTGGGCGGCGGGCAGGGCCTTGACGCCGTGGCCGGTGAAGGTCACGCGCGCGGTGTGGGCGCGGTCGAGGACCTGGATCTGGGTGCGCAGGGTGGCGACGAGGCCGTCCTCCTCCAGCGCGGCGGGACGCAGCTCGACGACGGCGGCGCGCAGCTCGTCGGCGGCCTCGGCGGCGAGCGTGGCGACCTGGTGCAGCTCGCCCTTGGCCCGCGCGGGGTCGCGGTCGACCAGGGCGGTGGCGGCCTGGGCGGTCAGGCGCAGCGAGAACAGCTTCTGGCTGACCGCGTCGTGCAGCTCGTGGGCGAGGCGGGAGCGCTCCTCGGCGATGGTCAGCTCGCGGCTGCGCTCGTACAGGCGCGCGTTGGTCAGGGCGATCGCGGCGTGCTGGGCGAGGATGCCGAGCAGTTCCTCGTCGTCCTGCGTGAAGCCGCAGGTACCCGTCGGTTTCGGACAGTTCTTGTTCGCCAGGAACAGGGCCCCGAGCACCTCGTCGCCGTCCCGGATCGGCAGGCCGAGGAAGTCGACCAGGTCGGGGTGGGCGGAGGGCCAGCCGCCGAAGCGGGGGTCCTTGCGGACGTCGCCGAGGCGCTCGGGGGTGGCCTCGTGGAGCATCGCGGCGAGGATGCCGTGCTGACGCGGCAGGGGGCCGATGGCCTTCCACTGCTCGTCGCTGACGCCGTCGACCACGAACTGGGCGAAACCGCCGTGGTCGTCGGGGACGCCGAGGGCGGCGTACTGCGCGTCGAGCAGCTCGCGGGCCGAGGCGACGATCGTCTTGAGGACGTCGCGCACCTCGAGGTGCCTGCTCATGGCCAGCAGCGCGGAACTCACCGCGGTGAGGCCGGACCGGGGGCCGTGACTCATGTCCTCAAGGTACTCGCGAGGGCCGGGGGCGGGATCGGCCCGGTGACGGGCGTCGCCTAGGGCGGTGGGACTAGGTCCGGGGTCCCGTCCGTCGGGCCTAGGGCGAAGGGCCCTCCCCGGTCGGGACCCGTGCCGGAGGTGACCGCCGGCGCCGGGTTCCTACGTTGGGACCACGCCGGCCGGACGGACGGCGGGGACGACGAAGGGGACGGGTGTCATGCCGGTTGCGATCATCACGGGGGCGTCCAGGGGACTGGGCCGGGCGCTCGCCGAGGCCCTGGCGGCACGGGGGTGGGACCTGGTGCTGGACGCCAGGAATCCCGAGGTGCTGAAGGAGGCGGCGACGGCCCTGGAGGCGTACGGCACGCGCGTGACGGCGTTGTCCGGCGACGTCACCGACTCCTGGCACCGGACCGGGCTGGTGACCGAGGCCCGGCGGCTGGGCGGCGTGGATCTGCTGGTCAGCAACGCGAGCGCGCTGGGCGCCGAGCCGCTGGTGCGGCTGGCCGAGCTGCCCCTGGAGGGCCTGCGGAGGGCTCTGGAGGTGAATGTGGTGGCCGCGCTGGGCCTGGTCCATGAGGCGCTGCCGTTGCTGCGGGCGGCTCCCGCGGGCACGGTGGTGACCATCAGCTCGGACGCGGCCGCCGAGGCGTACGAGACGTGGGGCGGCTACGGGGCGTCCAAGGCGGCCCTGGACCAGCTGGCGGCGGTACTGGGCGCCGAGGAGCCGGGGCTGCGGGTCTGGGCGGTCGATCCGGGCGACATGGCCACGGACCTGTACGCGGCGGCCGTGCCGGACGACGACGCCCCGCGGCCCGATCCGGCGAGTGTGGTGCCGGCGCTGCTGCGGCTGCTGGACGAGCGTCCGGCGAGCGGGCGCTACGGGGCTCCGGCGTTGCTGGAGGCGCGCTGATGTCGTCGCTGGCGGTACGGGTCCCGGAGGAGCTGTCGGCCCGGGTGCCGGTCGAGCAGCGGGAGCCGGGGCTCGACCGGGACGGCGTACGGCTGCTGGTGTCGCGCGGCACCGAGGTGTCGCACCACGCGTTCGCGGAGCTGCCGGAGCTGCTGCGGGCCGGTGATCTGCTGGTGGTCAACACCTCGCCCACGCTGGCCGCCGCGGTGGACGGCCGGGTCGGGCACGCGCGCGTGGTGGTGCACTTCTCGACGCGCGGGGACGACGGCCGGTGGGCGGTGGAGCTGCGGGAGCCGGACGGGAGGGGCACCACGCGCGCGCGTACGGACGTGACGGGCGCCCCGCGCGCGCGTGCGGAGGGAAAGGGAGTGCAGGGGCGCGGGTGCGGTGGCTTGGCGGGGACGAAGGTGCGGCTGCCGGGTGGTGCGCGGCTGGTGCTGGAGGAGCCGCTGAGCGCGCGCGGGGAGCGGTTGTGGTGGGCGCGGGTGTCGGGAGCGGAGGTACCCGCGCTGCTGCGGGAGCACGGGCGGCCCATCCGGTACTCCTACACGGCGCGGGACCAGCCGCTGTCCGTCTACCAGACGGTGTTCGCGCTGCCGTCCGCGGACGGGACGGGCAGTGCGGAGATGCCGAGCGCGGCGCGGCCCTTCACGGCGCGGCTGGTGGCGGAGCTGGTGAGCCGTGGGGTGCAGTTCGCGCCGGTGTCGCTGCACACGGGGGTGGCCTCGGCGGAGTCGCACGAGCCGCCGTATCCGGAGCGGTTCGCGGTGCCTCAGGCGTCGGCGCGGCTGATCAACGCCGTGCGCGCCGGTGACGGGCGGGTGGTGGCGGTGGGGACGACGGCCGTACGGGCGGTGGAGTCGGCGGCCGGGGCCGACGGGGTCGTACGGGCGCGGGCCGGGTGGACGGATCTGGTGGTGACCCCGGAGCGCGGGGTGCGGGTGGTGGAGGGCCTGCTGACCGGGCTGCACGAGCCGGAGGCCTCGCATCTGCTGATGCTGGAGGCGGTGGCGGGGCGGGCCGCGATCGACCGCGGGTACGAGGCGGCGGTGCGGGGCCGCTACCTGTGGCACGAGTTCGGGGACGTCCATCTCCTCCTGCCGTAGGAGGGCCGCGGACACCCACTCACACTTTGCATTGCTCCAGCAACTAACAGTGAGAACTGCGGGGGGTCGATGTGAGCCCGCGCATAGGGCGCACGTCACGTACGAAGGGGAGTAGGAGAGCGACTCGTCCGTTTTGAGCGGGGCAGATGGTCCAATCTGCCCCGCTTTGCCGTTCCCTGATCCACTATCTCGGATCGTACGTCACACCTTTGCCTCGGGATTTTGCGGCCGCTAAGAATTGCACTCGTCGCTCAGCGCCGTGGGTTCTCCCCCGCGGCGTTTGTGCCGGAAGCACCCCCTGTCCCCACCGGACGAGAGCGACCTCCGCGCTATTCGAAGAGGTCTATCCCGCCATGCTCAAGAACATCCTTCCCCGTGGTCGCAGTCGCTCCCTGAACCGCACGCACAAGATCGCGATAGCCGGTGTCGGCACGCTCGGCGCCGCCGCCGTCGCCTTCACCGCCGTCCCGGCCAGCGGTCAGACGACGACCACGAGCGAGGCCGCTCCGACGGCCAAGGTGGCGTACAGCACCAAGCAGATCCAGGACGTGCACGCCGGTGTCACCGGCCAGCTCGCCGGCGCGAGCCAGAAGGCCGCCGCCATCGAGGCCAAGCAGGAGGCGGCCGCCAAGAAGGCGACCGCCGCGAAGAAGGCCGCTGCCGAGAAGGCCGCCGCCAAGCGTGCGGCGAAGGAGACCACCAGCCGGTCCGCCAAGCGCACCGAGGTCAAGAAGGCCGCGCCGAAGTCCTACCCGAACAACCTCGACGGCTGGATCCGCGAGGCCCGGGCCATCATGAAGAAGCACGGTATCCCCGGAACCTACGAGGGCATCCACCGCAACATCATGCGGGAGTCCTCCGGCAACCCGAAGGCCATCAACGACTGGGACATCAACGCCATCAACGGCATCCCGTCGAAGGGCCTGCTCCAGGTCATCCCGCCGACGTTCGAGGCCTACCACGTGTCCGGCACCTCGAAGAACATCTACGACCCGGTCGCCAACATCGTCGCCGCGTGCAACTACGCCGCGGACAAGTACGGCACCATGGACAACGTCGACAGCGCGTACTGAGGTCGGCGCGGATCTCTTCACGACGTCGCCGACGCCGCACCGTACGCCGAAGGGCGGCACCCTCCTGACGGGGTGCCGCCCTTCGGGGCGTGCGCGGGGGCTTTCTGGCCCGCCGGGCCTCGGTCTACTTGCGCATGACCTCGGGCTCGTGCCGGCGCAGGAAGCGGGCGACGAAGAAGCCGCAGATCACGCCGAGGACGATCAGCGCGGCCATGTCCATGCCCCAGGCTCCCACGGTGTGCTCCCACAGCGGGTCCGCCTCGGCCCCCTTCTCGGGCGGGCTGATCTTGTTGAAGTCCAGCGTGGCACCGGCCGCGGCGACCGCCCAGCGCGAGGGCATCAGGTACGAGAACTGGTTGACGCCGACCGCGCCGTTCAGGGCGAAGAGGCAGCCGGTGAAGACGACCTGGATGATCGCGAACATCACCAGCAGCGGCATGGTCTTCTCGGCGGTCTTCACCAGCGAGGAGATGACCAGGCCGAACATCATCGAGGTGAAGCCCAGCGCCATGATCGGCAGCGACAGCTCGACCAGCGTCGCGCCGCCCAGGACCAGCCCCTCATCGGGGATCTCGCGGGTGGCGAAGCCGATCACACCGACCAGCAGGCCCTGGAACACCGTGATCAGGCCGAGCACGAAGACCTTGGACATCAGGTACGCGGACCGGGACAGGCCCGTCGCGCGTTCCCGCTCGTAGATCACCCGTTCCTTGATCAGCTCACGGACCGAGTTCGCGGCACCGGCGAAGCACGCGCCGACCGCGAGGATCAGCAGGACCGTGGTGGCGGTGCCGTTGGGAATGATCCGTCCGGTCTGCGGGTTCGCCGGGTTGGGCAGCAGGCCCTTGTCCGCGTCGATGAGCAGGCTGACCGCGCCCAGCACCGCCGGCAGGATCACCATCAGGGCCAGGAAGCCCTTGTCGGAGGCGATGACCGACACATAGCGCCGCACCAGCGTGACGAACTGGGACATCCAGCCCTGCGGTTTCGGCGGCTTCATCGCCTGCATCGGCGACACCTGTACGGACTGCGGCGCGACGGCGTCAAGGTCCGCGGCGTACATCTGGTAGTGCTGCGAGCCCTTCCAGCGGCCCGCCCAGTCGTAGTCGCGGTAGTTCTCGAAGGCGGAGAAGACGTCGGCCCAGGTGTCGTAGCCGAAGAAGTTCAGCGCCTCCTCCGGCGGGCCGAAGTAGGCCACGGAACCGCCCGGCGCCATCACCAGCAGCTTGTCGCAGGTCGCCAGCTCGGCCACCGAGTGGGTGACGACGAGGACGGTACGGCCGTCGTCGGCGAGGCCGCGCAGCAGCTGCATGACATCACGGTCCATGCCCGGGTCGAGGCCGGAGGTCGGCTCGTCCAGGAAGATCAGCGACGGCTTGGTGAGCAGCTCCAGGGCGACGGACACGCGCTTGCGCTGCCCGCCGGACAGGGACGTGACCTTCTTGTCCTTGTGGATGTCCAGCTTCAGCTCGCGCAGCACCTCGTCGATGCGGGCGTTGCGCTCCGCGCCGGTGGTGTCGGCCGGGAAGCGGAGCTTCGCCGCGTACTTGAGCGCCTTCTTGACGGTCAGCTCCTTGTGCAGGATGTCGTCCTGCGGGACCAGACCGATGCGCTGGCGCAGCTCGGCGAACTGCTTGTAGAGGTTCCGGTTGTCGTAGAGGACCTCGCCCTGGTCGGCGGGCCGGTAGCCGGTGAGCGCCTTGAGCAGGGTCGACTTGCCGGAGCCGGACGGGCCGATGACGGCGATCAGCGACTTCTCGGGTACGCCGAAGGAGACGTCCTTGAGGATCTGCTTGCCGCCGTCGACCGTGACGGTCAGGTGCCGGGCGGAGAAGGAGACCTCACCGGTGTCGACGAACTCCTCGAGCCGGTCGCCGACGATCTGGAACGTCGAGTGGCCGACACCGACGATGTCGGTCGGGCCGAGCAGCTGGGAGCCGCCCTTGGCGATCGGCTGGCCGTTGACGTACGTGCCGTTGTGCGAGCCGAGGTCGCGGATCTCCATGCGCCCGTCGGGCGTCGAGTGGAACTCCGCGTGGTGGCGCGAGACCTGGAGGTCGGAGACGACCAGTTCGTTCTCCAGGGCACGGCCGATGCGCATGACGCGGCCGAGCGAGAACTGGTGGAACGTGGTCGGGCTGCGGTCCCCGTAGACCGGTGGCGCCCCCGCCGCGCCGCCTGATCCCTGCTGCTGGGGGAAGTGCGGCGCGGCCTGCTGCGGCTGCGGCGCGGCCTGCTGCGGTGACTGTTGCTGCTGCCAGCCGGCCTGCTGGGCCTGGTGCTGCTGCCCTTGCTGCTGCGGCGCCTGCTGGGGCGGCGCCTGCTGCTGGAACGGCTCCTGCGCGGGCGGTGCCTGCTGCGCCCAGCCCGCGTTCGCGCCCTGTGCGGCGTACGGCTGCTGCTGCGGCTGGGACTGCGGCGTGCCGGCCGGGGCCTGGGCGCCGGTCAGGCTCACCCGCGGCCCGTCGGTCGCGTTGCCGAGGTTCAGCACCGTGCCGGTGCCGAGCTCCATCTGCTGGACCCGCTGCCCGTGCACGAACGTGCCGTTGGTGCTGCCGTGGTCCTCGACCACCCAACTGCGGCCGTTGAAACTGATCGTGGCATGCCGCCAGGAGACCCTGGCGTCGTCGAAAACAAGCTCCCCCTGCGGATCGCGTCCTAGCGCGTATGACCGGGACGGATCGAGCGTCCAGGTCCGTCCATTGGATTCCAGTACGAGTTCCGGCACTCCATGCCCCACTGAGTTGTCCCCCGATGTGCTCCCGTCGCGGGGAGTCTAGGGATGTCGAACATCGGGGGGAACTATTTCAGGCTCGGGGCCCTGACCGAAAGTCGGGCCTTGTGAAGAGTGCGTAGGCGCCCATCGGCCGTACCCGTTGACGGGGTTGAAACCTGCCCGGAGAGTGGTATTCCACGCGAGGGGGACATGCGCGGCAACCTGACCGCGCAGCGGATCGGGGGGTCTGCCATGAACGCGTCCACGAGCGCCGGAACCGAGGGGGACGGCACCCGTGTGCCGTGGGGCGACGTGCTGCTGTCCGCGATCGCCTCCGTGAGCTGGGCGTTGATCGGCATGGCGGGCACGGCGGCGCTCGGTCTGCATCTGCTGGACGCGGACGCGGCGGGTTCGCTCGGGCCGATGACCGCGGCGGTCGTGGCGCTCGGGGCGGGCGGTGCGGTCACACCGGCCGGTGATGTCTCCTCGTTCGGTCTGAAAGGGGCCCAGGCGCACACGGCCGTCGAGATCACGCCACTGGGGGTGGGCCTGGCCGGGGCGCTGTTCCTGGCCTTCTTCTTCCTGCGGTCCCTGCGGGCGGCCGGAGCCGTCGTCACTCCCGCCGAACTCCTCGCGCGCGTGGGCGCGGTGGTGGCGCTGTTCGTCGCGATGACGGACGGACTGGCCTGGGCGGGGCACGACGTCGTCACGATCGACGGCGCCTCGCTCGGGCTCGACGACCTGCCCGGCGGCGGGGAAGGCGGAGGCGGTGGGCTGGACATTCCCGGGCTCGGTGACGTGGGCGACATCGGCGGACTGCTGCCCGACCGGATCGGTGACCTCGTGGACGCCCGGGCCGCCGTCGGGTTCACCGTCGACACCGCGCCGACGGTACTGGGCGGTCTCGTCTGGTCCGCGGCGGTGCTGCTGATCGCGTTGCTGGCCTCGCGCCGCACTCCGCTGCCGCGCGGGTGGGAGGCCGTGCACCGGGTGGTGCGGCCGGCGGTGTCCGCCCTGGTCACGGTGGCCCTGACGGCGGTGGCGGCCGGGCTCGCGGCTGCAGCCTGGGCGGCGATCGGCGACGACCACCCCCGGCGGATCGCGGGGGCCGCGCTGCTGGGCGCGCCGAACGGGGTCTGGCCCGGCCTCGCGATCGGCCTGTTCGTGCCGTGGGACGGGCGGGCCACCGGTGCGCTGGCCGGGGTCCTCCCGGCTCCTCTCGACGACCTGCTCGGCTCCGGCACCGAGCGGCCGGTCACACTGGGGCGGCTGGCGGAGCTGGACGGACGGGTGTGGCTGCTGGGGGTGGCCGCGGCGCTGATGATGCTGCTGGCCGGGGTGCTGACGGCGGTACGGACGCCGGTGGGGCCCGACGACACGCGTCCACTCGTCTTCTCCCTGCGCTGTGCGCTGCGGCTGGGCGTCGCCACCGCGGTGACCCTGCCGCTGCTGGCCCGCCTCACCGAGGTGTCCGTGGACGCCTCCCTGTCGGTGCTCGGCATCGACGCCTTCGGCGCGGGCATCGACCTGCGCGGCCGTCTCGGCGCGGCCCTGCTGCTGGGCGCCGCCTGGGGCGCGGGGGCGGGAGCCGCCGGGGCGCTGCTGGCGCGGGTGAGCGGGGCGGCGGGGACCCGGGCGACGGGCTTGGCACGCGGTGCCGGGTCGGTGACGGAGGGTGGGGGCGCGAACGCGGGCGCGGGCGGTCCGGCGTGGGCGGGCTCGGAACCGTACCGGCCGGGCACACCGCACCGGCCGCCCGATCCGGGCACCAATCCCTACCTGCGGGTGCGGGAGGGAGCGGGGTCCGGGACCGGCACAGCGCCGGGACCGAGGGGACCCTCGGGAGAACCCGAGGACGCCCGCCCGGCGGGGACGGCTCCGCCGGCACGCGACGAGGCGCCCCCACGGGAGCCCGGGCCTACGCCGTCGGGCTCGCAGCCGCCCGCAGGCACGGGGCACGGGCAGGCACAGGGAGGGAGCGGCGTGGGCCGTCGGGGCGGTGGCCCCGGGCGGTACGCCGAGGGGGCAGGCCGGGAAGACGGCGGGGCGGACCCTCGGTCCGACGACGACGTGTACGGCGCCCCCACGGTGGCCGGGCCCCTGGGACCGCCCCCTGGAACCCCGCGACGACCACCGCGCCCGGGCGAACGGCCACCGTCCCGCCCCTGGGGCGAGGGCCCTCCGCCGCCTCCGCCCCCACCCCCCGCACCGCCCCGGCGCCCCCGGGACGGGCAGTGAGGGCCCAGCCCTCCGGTCCCCGGCGGCGCAGGTCTACCCGCCACCGCGCCCGGGGCGGCCCCGCAGTTGCCGCGCGGGCACCGCGGTGGGGCCGTGGGATCTCCGGTGGTGCGGGCCGTGGGATCTCCGGTGGTGCGGGCCGCCGGGACGGAGGACCCTGCTCGCTCGGCGGTCTCCGCGCGTCCACGCGCCCCGGCCACCGCCCACCGTGGCCGGCCCCGGCCATGCCGGGACTGCTCTCGTGTCCGGGGCCGCCCCGCAGTGCCGCGCGGGCACCGCGGTAGGGGCGGAGGGCCGTCTCCGGTAATGCGGGCCGCCGGGCCGGAGGACCCGGCTCGCTCGGCGGTCTCCGCGCGTCCACGCGCCCCGGCCACCGCCCACCGTGGCCGGCCCCGGCCACGCCGGGACTGCCCTCGTGCCCGGGGCCGCCCCGCAGTGCCGCGCGGGCACCGCGGTAGGGGCGGAGGACCGTCTCCGGTGGTGCGGGCCGCCGGGACGGAGGACCCGGCTCGCTCGGCGGTCTCCGCGCGTCCACGCGCCCCGGTCACCCGCCCACCGGAGCCGGGCCCCGGCCACGCCGGGACTGCTCTCGCCCCTCCCCGCGAGTCCTGTCCGCCAGTCGGACCTCGGGGGCGGGCGGCACCGCGTGCCGGATACGGTGGGAACACCATGAGCGCTTCGCAGACCTCTGACGTTCCCACTCTTCTCGTCAAGATCTTCGGCAAGGACCGGCCCGGCATCACGGCCGGCCTCTTCGACACTCTCGCCGCCTACTCCGTCGATGTCGTCGACATCGAGCAGGTCGTCACCCGTGGCCGGATCGTGCTGTGCGCGCTCGTGACCGAGCCGCCCCGTGGTCTGGAGGGCGATCTGCGGGCGACCGTCCACAGCTGGGCGGAGTCGCTGAAGCTGCAGGCGGAGATCATCTCCGGTATCGGCGACAACCGGCCGCGCGGTCTCGGCCGCTCCCTGGTGACGGTGCTGGGGCACCCGCTGACCGCGGAGGCCACCGCCGCCATAGCGGCCCGGATCACCGAGTCCGGGAGCAACATCGACCGTATCTTCCGGCTGGCCAAGTACCCGGTGACCGCCGTCGAGTTCGCGGTGTCCGGCGTGGCGACCGAACCGCTGCGCACGGCCCTGGCCACCGAGGCCGCGGCGCTCGGCGTGGACATCGCGGTCGTCGCGGCGGGGCTGCACCGGCGGGCGCAGCGCCTGGTGGTGATGGACGTGGACTCCACACTGATCCAGGACGAGGTCATCGAGCTGTTCGCCGCGCACGCCGGCTGCGAGGACGAGGTCGCCGAGGTGACGGCGGCCGCGATGCGCGGGGAGCTGGACTTCGAGCAGTCGCTGCACGCGCGCGTGGCCCTGCTGGCGGGTCTTGACGCCTCGGTGGTGGACAAGGTGCGCGCCGAGGTGCGGCTGACGCCGGGCGCCCGCACCCTGATCCGCACGCTGAAGCGGCTCGGCTACCAGGTGGGCGTCGTCTCCGGCGGCTTCACCCAGGTCACCGACGCCTTGCAGGAGCAGCTGGGGCTGGACTTCGCCCAGGCCAACACGCTGGAGATCGTCGACGGCAGGCTGACCGGCCGGGTCACCGGGGAGATCGTGGACCGGGCGGGCAAGGCGCGGCTGCTGCGCCGGTTCGCCGCCGAGGCGGGCGTACCGCTGTCGCAGACCGTGGCGATCGGTGACGGCGCCAACGACCTGGACATGCTGAACGCGGCCGGGCTCGGGGTCGCCTTCAACGCCAAGCCGGTGGTGCGCGAGGCGGCGCACACCGCGGTGAACGTCCCCTTCCTGGACACGGTGCTCTATCTGCTGGGCATCACCCGCGAGGAGGTCGAGGCCGCGGACACGCTGGACGAGGGCCTCGGCGAGAGCCTGGGGCTGCCCGCAGAGCGGCCCTGACCCGGCGGAAGTACGGACGGACGCCCGGCACGGCGAGGGCCCGGACCGCGCGGGTGCCGGGCCCTGTCACGTGGGGGCGGGTCAGTCGGTCGGCGCCCAGTAGTCGACCAGGGCGGCCCGGCCGGGCTCCACGTCCTTCCAGGAGCCCGTGAAGGTCAGGACGGCGAAGGCGGCGGTCGGGAAGCCCCGGCGGTCGATCCGCGCGCGGACCTCGTCCTCGGCCGAGCCGGCCAGGATCTCGGTCAGCGCCTCCATGCCCGGGTTGTGGCCGATCACCAGCACGTTCCGCAGGTCGTCGGGGGTCTCGTTGAGCACGGCGATCAGCTCGCCGGGCGAGGCATCGTAGATCCGCTCCTCGTAGACGGTTTTCGGCCGGTGCGGGAACTCCTGGACGGCGAGTTTCCAGGTCTCGCGGGTGCGGACCGAGGTCGAGCACAGGGCCTGGTCGAAGGGCACGCCGGTGTCCGCCAGCCGACGCCCGGCCTCCGCGGCGTCCATGCGGCCCCGGTCGGCGAGCGGTCGCTCGTGGTCGGTCACCTGTGGCCAGTCGGCTTTCGCATGCCGGAAGAGAACAATCCTGCGGAGTTCTGCGACGCTCATGTCATCCAGCTTCGCATGAAACAGGCCATGGGGCTCTGGGAGTTGACACGCGGGCTCGACACGGGAGCGGGCAGTCGGGGCTCAGCGCGCGGTCAGCTGCTCCAGCCGCTCCAGGAGGTGGGCCATCGCGGGCTGCTCCGCGGCCGCGTGGGCGTCGGCGGGCTCGAGTATCAGCAGGAGCAGCGCGACGAAGGCGAGCACGGGCAGGGCGAGGGCCCACCAGGGCAGCCGGCTGTCGACGCCGCCCCGGGTCGCCTGGGGAGGCCGGGTGTAGGTAGGGGCCGACATGAGTGCCTCCGCTGGTCTTCGGGCGTCCCTGGTCCGTGCTCCGCGGCCCGCCTGTCGCGGGCACATCTCGAAGGTACGGAATCCACGGGGCCCAACCCATCCGGAGGTCCACCCACTTGACCCTGACCCTGACCCCCTAGGGGACGGGGGGTTAACCCCACCGTCCGGCCGCCGGGGGCGGGGTCGTCACGGCGAGGCGATCGTCGCGATGACGCCGATGATCACGAAGATCGCGAGGAAGGCGCCGAAGACGATCAGCATCTTCTTCTGGCCGTGCTGGGGGTTCGGGTCGAGGACTGGCATACGGCAAGTCTCGCATCCCCCGCGCGGGCCCGGGTCAGCGGGCCGCCGCCTCGTCCTCCACCGTGCGGTCGCGCCCGGCCAGGACGCCCACCACGATCTGCGGCACCATCAGCGCGCTCATCAGGGCGATCGGCAGCCCCCAGCCGCCGCTGTGCTGGTAGAGCACGCCCACCAGGAGGGGACCCGGGATGGAGATCAGGTAGCCGGTGCTCTGTGCGAAGGCGGACAGCTGGGCGACGCCCGCTCCCGTCCTGGCCCGCATCCCGACCATGGTCAGCGCCAGCGGGAAGGCGCAGTTGGAGACGCCGAGCAGCAGGGCCCAGGCCCAGGCGCCGCCGACCGGGGCGAAGTACAGGCCGGCGTATCCGGCGAGCCCGCACAGGCCGAGGACCAGCACGATCGGGCCCTGGTGGGGCAGGCGGGTCGCCACGCGCGGGATGACGAAGGCGAGCGGCACGCCCATCACCATGATGACGGCGAGCAGCAGCCCGGCGGTGCCTGCGGACACTCCGGAGTCCCGGAAGATCTGCGCCATCCAGCCCATCGTGATGTAGGCGGCGGTGGCCTGGAGGCCGAAGAAGACGGCGAGCGCCCAGGCCGTGCGGCTGCGGGTGATCCGCAGCGGGGGCAGTTCCGCGGGCTGCTCGCCCTCCCGTCCCGGCGACGGCGTGGACGGCGCCGTGGAGGTGGACGTCGTCCGGTTCCGTACGAACGGGATCCAGGGCAGGACGGCCAGCGCGGGCAGCACGGCCCAGACCGCGAGGCCGGGCTGCCAGTGACCGCCCAGCGCGTTCGTCACCGGCACGGTCGCCGCGGCGGCGACGGAGGTGCCGAAGGCGAGGGCCATCGAGTACAGGCCGGTCATGGAACCGACGCGGTCGGGGAAGTACCGCTTGACGATGACCGGCATCAGGACGTTGCTGACCGCGATGCCCATCAGTGCCAGGGCGGTGGCGGCCAGGAAGCCGCCCGTGCCGCCGATGTACGGGCGTATCAGCAGGCCCGCGGTGATGGCGGCCATGCCGGCGCAGACCACCGCGCCGGGCCCGAAGCGGCGGGCCAGCCGGGGAGCGGTGACCCCGAAGACGGCGAAGCAGAGCGGCGGCACGGAGGTGAGCAGTCCGGCGATGCTGCCGCTCATGCCGAGCCCGTCGCGGACCTCCTCCAGGAGCGCGCCCAGGCTCGTGATGGCGGGGCGCAGGTTCACCGCGGCCAGGACGATGCCGAGGACGAGCAGCCGGGTCGTCCACGTCGTCCACGCGCGCGTGGCGGGCCCTTCGCCGGGCACCTCGGGCACACCGCTCCCGGCACGCGCCTGGGCGCGTGCCTCCGTAGGGGCCTCCGTACGTGTCTCCGTCCGGGTTTCGTCACTAGCCATGAGACCCATCATAGAATCATGGGATGATTGCTTGTCCACTCACTCGTCCACTCGTGTGGGAAGGTGAGCCATGCCGCTGAGCCATCCCCGCCGTTCGGCACTCTCCGAGCAGGTCATCGCCGCGCTGCGGCAGCAGATCGCCTCGGGCGAGTGGCCGGTCGGCTCCCGCATCCCCACCGAGCCCGAACTGGTCGAGCAGCTCGGCGTCGCCCGGAACACGATCCGTGAGGCGGTCCGCGCGCTGGCCCACAACGGTCTGCTGGACATCCGCCAGGGCTCGGGCACGTACGTCGTGGCGACCAGCGAACTGGCCGGCGTGATGCAGCGCCGCTTCGCCGACGCCGCCCCCCAGCACATCGCCGAGCTCCGTTCCACGCTGGAGTCGGCCGCCGCGCGCCTGGCCGCCGAACGGCGCACGGAGAAGGACCTCAAGCAGATCGACGCCCTGCTGCTGCGGCGGGAGGAGGCCTGGGAGTCGGGTGAGGCGGAGGCCTTCGTGGCAGCCGACGCCACGTTCCACCTGGCGGTCGTGGCCGCCTCGCACAACGACGTGATGACCGCGATGTACGCGGACCTGAGCGAGGTGCTGCGGGACTGGCTGCGGGGCGACGTGGGCGAGGGCATGTCCCCGGCGACGCACATGGACCACGGCCGGCTGGTGGACGCGATCCGCGCGCGCGACGCGGCGACGGCCGCGGAGGAGGCCGCCGCCTATCCGTTCGTGTGCCGGCCGGGGCTGTTCGGTCCGTCCTCGGGCGGCTGACCCGGACCGGCCGCGGCGCCGAGCCGCTCCGGCACAGCACGAGGGCCCGCACCCCGTACGGGACGCGGGCCCTCGGCGAGGGGTGCGGTCAGGCGCCGATGGCGTGCAGCCCGCCGTCGACGTGGACGATCTCGCCCGTGGTCTTCGGGAACCAGTCGCTCAGCAGCGCGACGATGCCGCGGCCGGCCGGCTCCGGGTCCTTCAGGTCCCACTCCAGCGGGGAGCGGGTGTCCCACACGGAGGCCAGCTCGCTGAAGCCCGGGATGGACTTGGCGGCCATGGAACCGATCGGGCCCGCCGAGATCAGATTGCAGCGGATGTTCTGCTTGGCCAGGTCACGGGCCATGTAGCGGCTGGTGGCCTCCAGCGCGGCCTTGGCCGGGCCCATCCAGTCGTACTGCGGCCAGGCGAACTGCGCGTCGAAGGTGAGGCCGACGATCGAACCGCCGTTCTGCATCAGCGGCAGGCAGGCCATGGTCAGCGACTTCAGGGAGAACGCCGAGACGTGCATGGCGGTGGCGACCGACTCGAACGGCGCGTTGAGGAAGTTGCCGCCGAGGGCGTCCTGCGGGGCGAAGCCGATGGAGTGCACGACGCCGTCGAGACCGCCCAGCTCCTCGTCGACCACGTCGGCGAGCCGGGCGAGGTGCTCCTCGTTGGTGACGTCCAGCTCGATGACCTTGGCGGGCTTCGGCAGCTTCTTGGCGATGCGCTCGGTCAGGGTGGGGCGCGGGAACGCGGTGAGGATGACCTCGGCGCCCTGCTCCTGGGCCAGCTTCGCGGCGTGGAAGGCGATGGAGGACTCCGTCAGCACTCCGGTGATCAGGACGCGCTTGCCCTCGAGAATTCCGCTCATGGTGTTCAGTGACCCATTCCCAGTCCGCCGTCAACGGGGATGACGGCTCCAGTGATGTACGAGGCGTCGTCCGAGGCGAGGAACCGCACCGTCGCGGCGATCTCCTCCGGCCGCGCGTACCGCCCCAGCGGCACCTGCGACACGATGTTGGCCCGCTGCTCGTCGGTGAGCACCTTGGTCATGTCGGTGTCGACGAAGCCGGGCGCGACGACGTTGAAGGTGATGTTGCGCGACCCCAGCTCCCGGGCGAGGGAACGCGCGAAGCCGACCAGGCCGGCCTTGGAGGCCGCGTAGTTCGCCTGCCCCGCGGAGCCGAGCAGCCCGACCACCGACGAGATGAGGACGACGCGGCCCTTCTTGGCGCGCAGCATGGCGCGGTTGGCGCGCTTGACCACGCGGAAGGTGCCGGTGAGGTTGGTCTCGACGACGGAGGTGAAGTCCTCCTCGGACATGCGCATCAGGAGCTGGTCCTTGGTCACGCCGGCGTTGGCGATCAGGACCTCGACGGGACCGTGGGTCTCCTCGATCTCCTTGTAGGCCTGCTCCACCTGCTCCGTGTCGGTGATGTCGCACTTGACGGCCAGGAAGCCCTCCGGGGGCTCACCCGAGCGGTACGTGATCGCGACGTTGTCGCCGGCGTCGGCGAAGGCGCGGGCGATGGCGAGGCCGATGCCCCGGTTTCCTCCGGTGACGAGAACCGAGCGGCTCAACGGATCACCCTTTCCCTAGCGGTCGTCCACCCGCCCGGTCACCCGTACGGCGGGCGGCTACGGCAGGCGGCTTCCTCGAAAATCTATCGGTCCCGGGCCCCGCGCAGAGACTCGGGCACCCACAGTGGCTTACGGGGCTCTCTGTCGGGTCCCTACAGAACCGTTCCCCGGCGCGGCGGGAAAGGTGTGGTCGCCGGACCCCCGACGCGACATGATGCGGCGCAGCCCCCGGTGTCGCGGCAGACGACCGGTCACGCCGACAGAAAGAGACGCAGGTGCCTCACAGCATCGACCAAGCCTTCACGGCACTCCCCCTACGCGCCCTCGCCGACGCCGCTCTCGCCCGTGCGCGTGCCCTCGGTGCGGAGCACGCCGACTTCCGTCTGGAGCGGGTGCGCAACGCCTCCTGGCGCCTCCGGGACGCCCGCCCCGCCGGGTCCTCGGACACCACCGACCTCGGGTACGCGGTGCGGGTGGTGCACGGCGGTACGTGGGGTTTCGCGTCCGGCGTGGACCTCACCCTGGACGCGGCCGCCAAGGTCGCCTCGCAGGCGGTCGCGATGGCGAAGCTGTCGGCGCAGGTGATCAAGGCGGCCGGGTCGGACGAGCGGGTGGAGCTGGCCGGTGAGCCCGTGCACGCCGACCGGACCTGGGTCTCGGCGTACGACATCGACCCCTTCACCGTGCCCGACGCGGAGAAGTCGGCGCTGCTGGCCGACTGGAGCGCGCGGCTGCTGGCGGCCGACGGGGTCGACCACGTGGACGCCTCGCTGCTCACCGTGCACGAGAACAAGTTCTACGCCGACACCGCCGGGACCGTGACCACGCAGCAGCGGGTGCGGCTGCACCCGGTACTCACCGCCGTGTCGGTGGACGACTCCAGCGGCGAGTTCGACTCCATGCGCACGCTGGCGCCGCCGGCCGGGCGGGGCTGGGAGTACCTGACCGGGACCGGCTGGAACTGGGACGCGGAGCTGGCCGAGATCCCGGAGCTGCTCGCCGAGAAGATGCGGGCGCCGAGCGTCGAGGCGGGGCTGTACGACCTGGTCGTCGACCCGTCGAACCTGTGGCTGACCATCCACGAGTCCATTGGTCACGCCACCGAGCTGGACCGCGCCCTCGGCTACGAGGCCGCCTACGCCGGCACCTCCTTCGCCACCTTCGACCAGCTCGGCACGTTGCGCTACGGCTCCGAGCTGATGAACGTGACCGGCGACCGCACCGCCGAGCACGGCCTGGCGACCGTCGGGTACGACGACGAGGGCGTCGAGGGCCAGTCCTGGGACCTGGTGAAGGACGGCACGCTGGTCGGGTACCAGCTCGACCGGCGGATCGCGCGGCTCACCGGCTTCGAGCGGTCCAACGGGTGCGCCTACGCCGACTCCCCCGCGCACGTGCCGGTGCAGCGGATGGCCAACGTGTCGCTGCGGCCGGATCCGGGCGGGCTGTCGACCGAGGACCTGATCGGGGGTGTCGACCGCGGGATCTACGTCGTCGGTGACCGGTCCTGGTCCATCGACATGCAGCGCTACAACTTCCAGTTCACCGGTCAGCGCTTCTTCCGGATCGAGAACGGGCGGCTCGCCGGTCAGCTGCGGGACGTGGCGTACCAGGCGACGACCACCGACTTCTGGGGGTCCATGGCGGCCGTCGGCGGTCCGCAGACGTACGTCCTGGGCGGCGCCTTCAACTGCGGCAAGGCCCAGCCGGGCCAGGTCGCGGCCGTCTCGCACGGCTGCCCGTCCGCCCTCTTCAAGGGAGTCAACATCCTCAACACCACCCAGGAGGCGGGTCGATGAGCGTCGGGACCAACAAGCCGCACGAGATCGTCGAGCGGGCGCTGGAGCTGTCCCGGGCGGACGGGTGCGTCGTCATCGCCGACGAGGAGTCCACCGCCAACCTGCGCTGGGCGGGCAACGCACTCACCACCAACGGCGTCACGCGCGGGCGCACGCTCACCGTCGTCGCCACCGTCGACGGGCAGCAGGGCACGGCGTCCGGGGTGGTGTCGCGCTCGGCCGTGACCGCGGACGAACTGGAGCCCCTGGTGCGCGCCGCCGAAGCCGCCGCGCGGGGCGCGGGTCCGGCCGAGGACGCGCAGCCGCTGGTCACGGGCGGGCCGGCGTCGCCGGACTTCACCGACGCGCCCGCCGAGACCTCGTCGGCGGTGTTCGCCGACTTCGCGCCGGCGCTCGGGGAGGCGTTCGCACGCGCGCGGGCGGGCGGCCGGGAGCTGTACGGGTTCGCGAACCACGAGATGACCTCGACGTACGTGGGAACGTCCACGGGGCTCAGGCTGCGGCACGACCAGCCGAACGGGACGCTGGAGCTGAACGCCAAGTCGCCGGACCGGACCCGGTCGGCGTGGGCGGGGCACGCCACCCGGGACTTCAAGGACGTCGACCCGGCCGCCCTCGACGCCGAGCTGGCCGTACGGCTCGGCTGGGCGGAGCGGCGGGTGGAGCTGCCCGCGGGGCGGTACGAGACGCTGCTGCCGCCCACCGCGGTCGCCGACCTGCTGATCTACCAGTACTGGTCGGCCTCGGGACGGGACGCGGTCGAGGGGCGCACGGTGTTCTCCAAGCCGGGCGGCGGCACCCGGGTCGGCGAGCGGCTCGGTGCGCTGCCGCTGACGCTGCGCAGTGATCCGCACGAGCCCGGTCTGGAGAGCGCGCCGTTCGTGGTCGCGCACTCCTCGGGCGGCGACCAGTCGGTGTTCGACAACGGGCTGCCGGTGACGGCGACCGACTGGATCCGCGCGGGTGAGCTGCACCGGCTGACGACCACCCGGCACGGCGCGGGCCTGGCCGGGCTGCCGGTGGCACCGGCGATCGGGAACCTGATCCTGGACGGCGGCGACCCCGGCCGGTCCCTGGACGACATGGTCGCGAGCACGGAGCGCGGGCTGCTGCTGACCTGCCTCTGGTACATCCGCGAGGTCGACCCCGCGACGCTGCTGCTGACCGGGCTGACCCGGGACGGCGTCTATCTCGTCGAGCACGGCGAGGTGGTCGGCGAGGTGAACAACTTCCGGTTCAACGAGTCGCCGGTGGGCCTGCTGGGGCGGGCCGCGGAGGCCGGGCGCACGGAGAAGACGCTGCCCAGGGAGTGGGGCGACTGGTTCACCAGGGCCGCGATGCCCGCGCTGCGGGTCCCCGATTTCAATATGAGCTCTGTCAGTCAGGGCGTATAACCTCGTAGTCGGCCGTCACCCGACTGCCCGAAGATCATCACGTACGCATGAGCACGTAGGAGACACGAGAACCGTGACGGACATCGTCGACGAGCTGAAGTGGCGCGGGCTGTTCGCCCAGTCCACCGACGAGGACGCTTTGCGCAAGGCTCTCGCGGACGGTCCCGTCACGTTCTATTGCGGTTTCGACCCGACCGCGCCGTCCCTGCACGTGGGGCACCTGGTGCAGGTGCTCACCGTGCGCCGGCTCCAGCAGGCCGGGCACCGTCCGCTGGCGCTGGTCGGCGGGGCCACCGGCCAGATCGGCGACCCGCGCCCGACCGCGGAGCGCACGCTGAACTCGCCGGAGACCGTCGCGGGCTGGGTCCAGCGGCTGCGCGGCCAGATCGAGCCGTTCCTGTCCTTCGAGGGCGAGAACGCCGCGGTGATGGTCAACAACCTCGACTGGACCGAGGGCCTGTCGGCGATCGAGTTCCTCCGGGACATCGGCAAGCACTTCCGGGTCAACAAGATGCTGACCAAGGACTCCGTCGCCCGGCGCCTGGAATCCTCCGAGGGCATCAGCTACACGGAGTTCAGCTACCAGCTGCTCCAGGCGATGGACTTCCTCCAGCTCTACCGGAGGTACGGCTGCACGATGCAGCAGGGCGGCAGCGACCAGTGGGGCAACCTCACGGCCGGCCTCGACCTGCTGCACCGGCTGGAGCCGGACGCGTCCGTGCACGCCTACGCGACCCCGCTGATGACCAAGGCGGACGGCACCAAGTTCGGCAAGACCGAGGGCGGCGCCGTCTGGCTCGACCCGGAGATGACGACGCCGTACGCGTTCTACCAGTTCTGGCTGAACGTGGACGACCGGGACATCTCGACGTACATGCGGATTCTGTCCTTCCGCTCCCGTGCGGAGCTGGAGGAGCTGGAGCGGCAGACCGAGGAGCGGCCGCAGGCGCGGGCCGCGCAGCGCGCGCTGGCCGAGGAGCTGACGACGCTGGTGCACGGCGCCGACCAGACGGCCGCCGTGATCGCCGCGTCCAAGGCCCTCTTCGGCCAGGGCGAGCTGGCGGAACTGGACGAGCGGACCCTGGCCGCCGCCCTCTCCGAGCTGCCGCACGTCCGGGTCGCCGAGCCGGCCCCGGTCGTCGACCTGTTCGCCGAGGTGGGTCTGGTGGCCAGCAAGTCCGCCGCGCGCCGCACGGTGAAGGAGGGCGGCGCCTACGTGAACAACGCCAAGGTCACCGGCGAGGACGCCGTCCCCGCCAAGGAGGACCTGCTGCACGGGCGCTGGCTGGTGCTGCGCCGCGGCAAGAAGAACCTGGCCGCGGTGGAGATCACCGGCGCCTGAGCGGGCGCACGCGCGAGGGGCGTGCTCCGGCGCCGTACGGCTGTCGGAGTCCGCCCCTTCGCCCTGCCCGGGTGGTCCCGGGGACGGTCAGGCCCGTTCGCGCCGCCTGTTGCCGCGTACCGCCGTGTAGGCCGCGTCGCCGAGGCCGACGACGATGATCGCCGCCACCAGCTGGAACAGGTGCCGCCACCAGTCGATGCCGGAGGTCGCCGCGACGCCGGCCGCACGAGCGATCGCGTTGCCGATGATCGCGCCGATCATGCCGCAGATGGTGGTCAGCCACAGCGGCATGTGCTGCTTGCCGGGAATGATCGCCTTGGCGATCAAGCCGAGCACGAATCCCACGATGATCGCCCACAACCAGCCCATGGCTGCCTCCTCGTCCGGCTCTACGCGAGCATTGCCACCAGTGTTCGGGCGTACCGCGTACGGCGCATGCCGCGTACGGCCGAACGGGGTACCGGCGCCTACGCCGGGCGGCGCACGCGGTGCGGCCGGATCGGGGGTGCCCCGGTCTCGTGAGCGGCGCGGGCGCGGCGTAACGTGGAGAGTTGTCCGGGACCGGAGTCCCCGAGCGGCCGCGGACGAGAGCGGGGCGGGGAGAGTCCGATGCGGGCGGATGGTGGAACCAGATGCGGAAGCAGAGTGCCGGCGGCAGCGCCGAGGTGTTCCGGATCACCGGGGCCCGGACGGGCCTCCAGGAGGACGTGCGCGGGCGGCAGCGGCGGTACATCATCTCGATGTCGATCCGTACGGCGTCGGTGATCCTCGCGGTCTGCCTGTGGAACGTGGAACGGCACGTCGCGATCGTGGCCCTGGTCCTCGGGGCGGTCCTGCCGTACATCGCGGTGGTGATCGCCAACGCCGGGCGTGAGAACGCGCCATCCTTGCCGTCGACGTTCGTGACGGTACCGACCCCGCCGATGATCATGCCGCCGCGGGACGGGGACGGTGCGGCGGAATCCGTCCCGGAGGGCGCCGCCGCCGATCCGGCGCCCGGTGCGGGCGGTGAGGCGCGCGGCCGGCCGTGACCGGCGCCCCCCTTTGCGGCGGCGTCGATTCCGCGCCAGGCCGAAGAAATGCTCAGATGAATCGTGCTGTTCCGGTCCCGGGCGATGGGTGGGCCGTGACATACTTCCTACGCGCTCCGCATCCCCCGTCGGAGCGACAGACCGACGCCGGGCAGCTCCCCCCGTGGCTGCTCGGCGTCGCCTTGTGTGCGGACCTGTGAGACGAAACCGTGAGTGACGAAACCACCCCGATCTGCTCCGCCAAGGGCTGCCGCACCCCCGCCGTGTGGGTGCTGGCGTGGAACAACCCGAAGCTCCACACCCCGGAACGCCGCAAGACGTGGATCGCGTGCGACGAGCACCGCGAGCACCTGTCCCAGTTCCTGGGGGTGCGGGGCTTCCTGAAGGACGTGGTCCCGCTCACCGAGTGGGAAACCCCGGAGGGGTCCGACAGGCCCTAGGTCCTCCCACCGGTCCCCCGGTCCCTAACCCCCGATCGCCGACATCGGGCGGTCGGGCTGGACGAAGGCCGGGTCGTCGAGGCCCGCGCCCGCCTTCTTGCCCCACATGGCCAGGCGCCAGATGCGGGCGATCTCCTCGTCGGGGGCGTCGGAGCGCAGGGCCGCGCGCAGGTCGGTCTCCTCGGTGGCGAACAGGCAGGTGCGCACCTGGCCGTCCGCGGTCAGGCGGGTGCGGTCGCAGGCCGAGCAGAACGGGCGGGTGACGGAGGCGATGACGCCCACGCGGTGCGGGCCGCCGTCCACCAGCCAGCGTTCGGCCGGGGCCGAGCCCCGCTCCCCGGAGCCCTCGGCGGTCAGCTCGAAGCGGGTGCGCAGGGAGGCCAGGATGTCACCGGCGGTGACCATGCCCTCGCGCTTCCAGCCGTGCTGGGCGTCCAGCGGCATCTGCTCGATGAAACGCAGCTCGTAGTCGTGCTCGACGGCCCAGGCGAGCAGGTCGGGGGCCTCGTCGTCGTTCAGCCCCGGCATCAGCACGGTGTTGACCTTGACGGGGGTCAGCCCGGCCTCGCGGGCGGCCTGGAGGCCTTCCAGGACGTCCTTGTGGCGGTCCCGGCGGGTGAGGGTCTTGAAGACGTCCGGGCGCAGGGTGTCCAGCGAGACGTTGACCCGGTCCAGGCCCGCCGCCTTCAGGGCCGTCGCCGTGCGCCTGAGGCCGATGCCGTTGGTGGTGAGGGACATCTGCGGGCGCGGGTCGAGGGCGGCGACGCGCTCGACGATGCCGACCAGGCCGGGGCGCAGCAGCGGCTCCCCGCCGGTGAAGCGGACCTCCTCGACACCGAGGGAGGTGACCGCGATGCCGATGAGGCGGACGATCTCGTCGTCGGTGAGCAGATCGGGCTTGGCGAGCCACTGGAGGCCCTCTTCGGGCATGCAGTAGGTGCAGCGCAGGTTGCAGCGGTCGGTGAGCGAGACCCTCAGGTCGGTGGCCACTCGGCCGTAGGTGTCGATGAGCACGTGGGCCCCCTCCCTCGACGCGGATCGGCGGAGCACTTCTCTCCTCCGACACCGTCGAGCCTACGTGACGGGTCCGACATCGACAGCCGCCCGATCCCATCGACGCGGGACGCGGCCGCGTCGTAGGGATCTACGAGCGGCCGCGCCGGTACCGGTCGGGCGGGGGCGTCAGTGCGCTCCGGTGCCGGTCAGGGACCGGACCTCCAGCTCCGCGTACTTCGCCTTGTCGGGCTCCTCCTTGGACAGGACCGTGCCGAGCCAGCCCATCAGGAAGCCGAACGGGATCGAGATGATGCCCGGGTTCTTCAGCGGGAACCAGGCGAAGTCCACGTCCGGGAACATCGCCTTCGGGTCGCCGGAGACGACGGGTGAGAACAGCACCAGGCCGACGGCGACGATCAGGCCTCCGTAGATCGACCACAGGGCGCCCTGGGTGGTGAACCGCTTCCAGAACAGGCTGTAGAGGATCGTCGGCAGGTTGGCGGAGGCGGCGACCGCGAAGGCCAGGGCGACCAGCCCGGCCACGTTCAGGTCGCGGGCGAGGGCGCCGAGCGCGATGGAGACGATGCCAATGAAGACGGTCGCCCAGCGGGCCGCCCGCATCTCCTCCTTCTCGGTGGCCTGGCCCTTGCGGATGACGTTGGCGTAGATGTCGTGCGCGAAGGACGAGGACGAGGCGAGGGTGAGGCCCGCGACGACGGCGAGGATGGTCGCGAAGGCCACCGCCGAGATCGTGGCGAGCAGGATCGCCCCCCAGGCCGAGTCGACGCCGCCCACGTGCAGCGCGAGCAGCGGCGCGGCCGTGTTGCCGGACGGGTTGGACGCGATGATCTCGTCCTTGCCGATGAGCGCGGCGGCGCCGAAGCCGAGGGCGATGGTCATCAGGTAGAAGGCGCCGATGATGCCGATCGCCCAGTTCACGGACTTACGGGCGGCCTTGGCGTTGGGCACCGTGTAGAAGCGGATCAGGATGTGCGGCAGACCGGCGGTGCCGAGCACCAGGGCGATGCCCAGGGAGATGAAGTCCAGCTTGGTGGTGCCGTTCGCGCCGTACTGGAGGCCGGGCTCCAGGAAGGCGGAGCCCGCGCCGCTGTTCTCCGCCGCCTTGCCGAGCAGGTCGGAGATGTTGAAGTCGAACTTCAGCAGCACCAGGAAGGTGATCAGGATGGTGCCGCCGATCAGCAGCACGGCCTTGACCATCTGGACCCAGGTGGTGCCCTTCATGCCGCCGATGGTGACGTAGACGATCATCAGGACGCCGACGAGGGCGACGATCAGGATCTTGCCCGCGTCGGAGGTGATGCCGAGCAGCAGCGAGACGAGGACGCCCGCGCCCGCCATCTGGGCCAGCAGGTAGAAGATCGAGACGACGATCGTGGAGGTGCCGGCGGCGGTGCGCACGGGCCGCTGGCGCATGCGGTAGGCGAGGACGTCGCCCATCGTGTAGCGGCCGGAGTTCCGGAGCGGCTCGGCGACCAGGAGCAGGGCCACCAGCCAGGCGACCAGGAAGCCGATGGAGTACAGGAAGCCGTCGTAGCCGAAGAGGGCGATGGCGCCGGCGATGCCGAGGAAGGACGCGGCCGACATGTAGTCGCCGGAGACCGCGAGGCCGTTCTGGAAGGCGCTGAACGACCGGCCGCCCGCGTAGAAGTCGGCGGCGTCCTTGGTCTGGCGGCCCGCCCACACGGTGATGCCGAGCGTCGCGACGACGAAGACGGCGAAGAGCGTGATGATCAGCGGCCGGTGCTCGCTGGCCTCGTTGGCGGCCAGCTCGGCGGCGAATACGGACTGTGCGGGGCTCATGCGCCGCCCTCCATCCGGGACTTGATGGCCTCGGCCTTGGGGTCGAGCTTCGCGGCGGCGTGCCGCGAGTACCACCAGGCGATGAGGAAGGTGGTGACGAACTGGGCGATGCCGAAGACGAACGCGACATTGATGTTGCCGAAGAGCTTGGTGCCCATGAAGCCGCCGGCGTAGTTCGACAGCAGCACGTAGAGCAGGTACCAGGCCACGAAGGCGATCGTCAGCGGGAACGCGAAGGAGCGGAAGGAGCGGCGCAGTTCGACGAACTCAGCGCTCTGCTGCACTTCGGAGAACTCCTCGGCGGACGGAAGCGGGCGTTCCCCTTTCGCGGGGGGTGGTGCGTCGGTGGCCACGGAGTCTCCTCGTACGACAGACATGACGGCTTGGACCTCGGTGTTCTCGCAGGGGGCAGGTGATGCTCGGGCTCCCTGTCCAACGACACGGCGCGCCGCGGGGACCGGTTCAACACCCGTGGCACTTTCCGAAGTCACCCTCGGCGGGTCATTGCTGGCCAGCGACTTCGGGGGATAACTTCACCCTGCACCACTACGTCATGTACCTGCCCGGGCCGTCATCCGTGTCCGGGCTGGTGCCGTTTGCCGGATGCTATGGAGACCCCATGGATCATCTGCGCTTCCCGCGCGACCCGCGCTCCAGACGCGGGCTCGTTTCCCGAGCTTTCCCGACGGACTGGAGACACCACGCATGACCGCACCCCACCCGCGTCACCGCCGCGCCCTCGCGATCCCGGCCGGGCTGGCCGTGGCCGCCTCGCTGGCGTTCCTGCCGGGCACCCCGGCCGCCGCGGCCCCCGCGGCGGAGGCCGCCCCCTCGACGGCGGCGGACGCGACCTCGCTCAGCTACGTCGTCAACGTCGCCGCCGGACACCGTCCTTCGGCCACCCTGCGACGGGCGATAGCCAAGGCGGGCGGCACGATCGTCACGTCGTACGACCGGATCGGCGTGATCGTCGTCCACTCCGCCAACCCCGACTTCGCCAAGACCGTCCGCAAGGTGCGCGGCGTGCAGTCGGCCGGCGCCACCCGCACCGCGCCACTGCCCTCGGCCGCCACCACCGACACGGGCGCTCCGCAGGTGCTCGGCGGCAAGGACCTGGCCGCCGCGAAGGCCGCCGCCGAGGCCGCCGGGGACCAGGACCCGCTGGAGTCGCTGCAGTGGGACCTGCCCGCCATCAAGGCGGACAAGGCGCACGAGAAGTCGCTGGGCAGCAAGAAGGTGACCGTCGCCGTCATCGACACCGGCGTCGACGACACCCACCCGGACATCGCCCCGAACTTCGACAGGCAGGCCTCCGTCAACTGTGTCGCGGGCAAGCCGGACACCGCCGACGGCGCCTGGCGGCCGAGCGCGGCGGAGAGCCCGCACGGCACCCACGTGGCCGGGGAGATAGCCGCCGCCAAGAACGGCGTCGGCATGACCGGTGTGGCGCCCGGGGTGAAGGTCGCCGGCATCAAGGTCTCCAACCCCGACGGCTTCTTCTACACCGAGGCCGTGGTCTGCGGCTTCATGTGGGCGGCCGAGCACGGCGTCGACGTGACCAACAACAGCTACTACACCGACCCTTGGTACTTCAACTGCAAGGACGACCCGGACCAGAAGGCGCTCGTCGAGGCCGTCTCGCGGGCCTCGCGGTACGCGGAGAAGAAGGGCGCGGTCAACGTCGCCGCGGCCGGCAACGAGAACTACGACCTCGCCTCCGACGAGATCACCGACCCGTCCTCGCCGAACGACACCACGCCCGGTGACCGCACGGTCGACCCGTCGAAGTGCCTGGACATCCCGACCCAGCTGCCCGGCGTCGTGACCGTCGCGGCGACCGGCGCCAAGGGCCACAAGTCGTCCTTCTCCAACTACGGCCGGGGCATCATCGACATCGCCGCGCCCGGCGGCGACTCGACGGCCTACCAGACGCCGGAGCCGCCCGCCACCAGCGGTCTGATCCTGGGCACGTTGCCCGGCGGCAAGTGGGGCTACATGGCCGGTACGTCGATGGCCTCGCCGCACGTCGCGGGCGTCGCCGCCCTCATCAAGTCGACGCACCCGCACGCCTCCGCGGCCACGGTCAAGGCCCTGCTGTACGCCGAGGCCGACGCCACGGCGTGCACCGATCCCTACGACATCGACGGCGACGGCAAGGTCGACGCGGTGTGCGAGGGCCCGAAGAACCGCAACGGCTTCTACGGCTGGGGCATGGCCGACGCCCTGGACGCGGTGACCTGGTAGTCGGTACGCGCGCGTGACGCGGGGGCGGCGGTCCGGTTCTCACCCGGTCCGCCGCCCCCGTCGTGCGGCAGTATCTGCGTCATGGAGACCTACGAAGACCCCGCCGCCTGGGCGCCCGAACCGGTGCGCCCCCGCTGGTCGCTGGCCCTGAAGTTCGTCGCGACCCTGCTGTTCTTCCCGCTGCTGTGCGCGTTCTGGCTGGCGGTGGCCGCGGTCCTCTTCGTGGTGGGTCTGTTCGCTGACGCGATCGCGGCGGTCAGTGAGGGATTCGAACGCGGCTACATGCGGTTCATGGACGACACCCTCGGCGGCATCGCCCGGCTCGGTTCCTGGTGCGTGACGTGGCCCGAGCTGCGGCACGAGGGGGACACCGATTACTACCGGGCACGGGTCGACAAGGTGGTGGGCAACTGGACCAGGCAGGCCTCCGCCCCGCGCGAGCCGAAGAAGGCGCGGCCGCCCGTGGAGTGCGAGATACCCCGGCGCGTCTACCGCGGCGTGGGCGGACGGTACGTCGCCGAAGTCGCCCTCGCCCAGGGGTGGGAGCTGCGGCCCACGGACGTGCGCAAGGAGGTGCGGCTGTGGTGGTCGGCCGCTTCCCACCCGCAGGACGCGTCCGCGGCCGACGCGGCGCGGGGCTCGTGAAGGCGACATCGGAACTTGCCCGGATCTGACGACCTGGTGAAGATCCTGGGGTGACCTCGATACGACCCCCGTCCCGGACCACCGGCAGCGGACGCCACTCGGGGCCCTCCGGCACCGGACGGACGGCGGCCGTACTCGTGCTGGTGGCGCTCGGCGCGCTGATACCGGTGCTCGGCCCGGCTCCCGCCCTGCACGGCACCGGCGAGGCCGAGGCGCCCGGCACCGGCGGCATCGCCCTGCTGCGCACGGTGCTCTTCGCCGCGCTGAGCGTTTCGCTCGGCGAACTCCTCGTGGACCGCCTGGCCCGGTCGCTGCCCGGCGCTCCCCCGGACCGGCCCCGCAGCTGGTCGCCGTACGCGGCCGCCGCCGGTCTCGCCGCCGCGCTGGGGCTGGCCTCGGTGGTGGCCACGGGCAATCTGGTCCCGGGCTCCGTCGCCGACATCGACGTCGGCGGTCTCTACGAGTCCCGCGACGGCAAGCTCGCCCTCCTCGAGGTCAACGGATTCCTCGCCGCCTGGCTGTGCGCGACCTCGCGGCGACCCGGGCTGCAGGTGTGGCCGCTGGCCGCGGTGGCCGTCGCGGACGCGCTGCGCGCACACCCCACGACCGAGTACAGCCCGCTGCTCGGCTCCGGTCTGACCCTCGTCCATCTGACCTGCGCCGCCCTGTGGTCGGGCGGCCTGCTGTACGCGCTGCGGGTGCTGCGGCGGTGGCGGGGCGCGGAGGCGGGGCCGGCCCTGCTGGGGCTCTACGCGCGCGTGGCGGCCGTTCTGCTGGCGGCCCTCACGGCGACCGGGGTGTGCAGTTCGCTGCGGCGGATGCCGGCGGGCACGATCCTGGACCAGCTGACGGACACCGCGTACGGGCGGGTCCTGCTCGCCAAGGTGCTCCTGGTGGCCGCCGTCGCCGTCCTCGCGCTGTGGGCCAGGATCCGGCTGAGCCGCGCGGCCGACCCGCTGACCGCCTGCTCCCCCGCGCGCGCGGAGGTCGTCGCCCTGGGCGTGGTGGTGGCCGTGTCGGGGCTTCTGACGGCCCTTCCGGTGCCCATCCGGTGGTGAGTGCGCGGCGAGTGCGCCCGCGAAGTTCCACAACGCTCCCCCGACGCCCGGAACTTGACGGCACGGGGCACCTGCGGGACCGGAGTGTCGGTCCCGGCCCGTATCCTCATTGACCATGCTCGAAGACCGCACGACCGCAGCGCCGTCCGCCACGGCGTGGCCGGCCGCGTATCCGCAGGGGTACGCGGTCGTCGACGTGGAGACCACCGGCCTGGCCCGCGACGACCGCATCATCTCGGCGGCCGTCTACCGGCTGGACGCCCGCGGCGAGGTCGAGGACCACTGGTACACCCTGGTCAATCCGCAGCGCGATCCCGGCCCGGTGTGGATACACGGTCTGACGAGCGAGGTGCTCCGGGACGCGCCGCTCTTCCCGGACGTCGCCGAGGAGTTCGCGGCCCGGCTCGACGGGCGGGTCCTCGTCGCGCACAACGCGGTCTTCGACTGGCAGATGATCGCCCGGGAGTACGCGCGCGCCGAGCGCGAGGCGCCGGTGCGTCAACGCCTGTGCACCATCGCCCTGTCCAAGGCGCTGGACCTGCCGCTGCCCAACCACAAGCTGGAGTCGCTGGCCGCGCACTTCGGCGTCGTGCAGCAGCGGGCGCACCACGCGCTGGACGACGCGCGGGTGCTGGCGGAGGCGTTCCGGCCGAGCCTGCTCGCCGCGGCGGCCGGGGACGTGCGGCTGCCGCTGCACGAGTGCCGGCCGCTGACCGAGTGGTCGGACCGGCCCGCGCCCCGGATCGGGCAGCAGGCGGGCTACGGGAGCTACCGGCCGAACAGTTGGCGCCCCTCCCGCAGGAGACCCGCGTGCGCCCACCCCAACCCGGGCCGGTACGAAGCGGGCAAACGGCTCAAGCAGGGCATGCGGGTGGCCTTCTCGGGTGACACCTCCGTCGAGCGCGACCTGCTGGAGGACCGCGCCGTCGAGGCGGGCCTGCACGTCGCGACGAGCCTGTCCCGGCTGACCAGCCTGCTGGTCACCAACGACCCGGACTCGGGCACCTCCAAGGTGGTCAAGGCCCGGCAGTTCGGCACGCCGGTGGTGGACGAGGCGGCGTTCGGGCAGCTGCTCGGGGACGTCGAGCCTGCGGACGGGTGATTCCGGGCGACTCGCCCGGCGCCCGCTGGCCCGCGTTCACGGCGACGGCCCACCCTGTGGCGCATGGCGACATGTGAAGTCTGCGGCAACAACTACGGAATGTCCTTCGAGGTCCACGCCCAGGGAGCGGTGCACGTCTTCGACTGCTTCTCCTGCGCGATCCACCGGATGGCCCCCATCTGCGAGCACTGCCGGGTGCAGATCATCGGCCAGGGCGTCGAGGTCGAGGGCCACTGGTTCTGCGGCGCCCACTGCGCCCGCGCGGAGGGGAGGGCGGGAATCGTCGACAAGGTCTGAGCCCCGCCGCCGGGCGTGAGCCCGTACCCGCCGCGTGACGCCCCACGACCGAGTTGTACCGTCGTGGGGTGTACCGCTTCCTCTTGTCCCGCCAGTGGGTGATCCTCACGCTGATCGCCGTGCTGCTCATCCCCACGATGATCCGGCTGGGCTTCTGGCAGATGCACCGCTACGAGGAGCGCACCGCCCGGAACGACCTGGTCGCGCACGCGCTCGAAGCCTCGCCGGTGCCCGTGGAGTCGCTGACCGCGCCGGGCCAGCGGATCACCACACGTGAGCGGTACCGCACCGTCACCGCGAAGGGCCGCTTCGACACGGACCGCGAGGTCGTGGTCCGCCGCCGCACCGACTCCGACGACAACATCGGCTACCACGTACTGACCCCCTTCGTGCTGAACGACGGCAAGGTCCTGCTGGTCAACCGGGGCTGGATCCCCGCGGACGGCGCGAGCCAGACCGCGTTCCCGAAGGTCCCCGCGCCGCCCCGGGGCGAGCTCACCCTCACCGGGCGGCTGATGCCCGACGAGACGACCCAGGCGAGCGGCATCAAGGATCTCCAGGGCCTCCCGGACCGGCAGATCATGCTCATCAACAGCGAGCAGCAGGCCGAGCGCCTGGACGCCCGGGTGCTCGGCGGCTACGTGGTCCTGAAGACGCCGGAGCCGAAGAACGGCACCCCGGAGCCGATCGGCAGGCCCGGCAACGAGAACGCCGCGCTGAACTTCGCGTACGCCATCCAGTGGTGGCTGTTCGCCGCGGCCGTACCGGTCGGCTGGTGGTTCCTGGTCCGCCGCGAGAAGCGCGACCGGGAGAGCGCCGAGGACGTGCGGCCGGCGGAGGCGGAACCCGCGGCGGTCTAGCCGCGCGACGGGAGGGTGCGGGCGGACCCGATTGCTCCGCCTCCGGCCGGGAAGAGGTCAACCCGTGCACCCCCACATCGAGGACTACGCGCTCATCGGCGACCTGCAGACCGCCGCCCTGGTCGGCACGGACGGCTCCGTGGACTGGCTCTGCCTGCCCCGCTTCGACTCGGCCGCCTGCTTCGCCAAACTGCTCGGCGACGAGGACAACGGCCACTGGCGCATCGCCCCCGAGGGCGCCGAACGCTGCACACGGCGTGCCTACCGGCCGGACACCCTCGTCCTGGACACCGAGTGGGAGACCGAGGACGGCGCGATCCGCGTCACCGACCTGATGCCCCAGCGCGACCGCGCCCCCGACCTCGTGCGCATAGTGGAGGGCCTGAGCGGCGAGGTCACCGTGCGCAGCGTGCTGCGGCTGCGCTTCGACCACGGCTCGATCGTCCCGTGGGTGCGCCGGACCGACGGGCACCGGGTGGCCGTCGCGGGACCGGACTCGGCGTGGCTGCGCAGTGAGCCCGAGGTGCACAGCTGGGGCCAGGACTTCGGGACCCACGCGGAGTTCACGGTCGCCGCGGGCGAGAAGGTCGCGTTCGTGCTGACCTGGCACCCCTCGCACGAGCCCAGGCCGCCCTTGATCGACCCGTACGTGTCGCTGGAGCACAGCGTCGAGGACTGGCGCGAGTGGGCGGCGCGCTGCCGCTACGACGGTCCGCACCGGGACATCGTGGTCCGCTCCCTGATCACGCTGAAGGCGCTCACGTACCAGCCCACCGGCGGCATCGTGGCCGCCCCCACCACCTCGCTGCCGGAGGAGCCGGGCGGCGTGCGCAACTGGGACTACCGCTTCTGCTGGCTGCGGGACTCCACGCTCACCCTGGGCGCCCTGCTGTCGGCCGGCTACCTGGAGGAGGCCGAGGCCTGGCGCGACTGGCTGCTGCGCGCGGTCGCGGGCAACCCGGCGGACCTGCAGATCATGTACGGCGTGGCGGGCGAGCGGCGGCTGCCCGAGTTCGAGCTGCCGTGGCTGTCCGGCTTCGCCGGGTCCACGCCCGTGCGCATCGGCAACGACGCCGTGAACCAGCTCCAGCTGGACGTGTACGGCGAGGTCATGGACTCCCTGTCGCTGGCCCGGCTGGCGGGGATGCGGCCCCGGCCGCAGATGTGGGAGCTGCAGTGCGCCCTGGTGGAGTTCCTGGCCACGGCGTGGCGGGAACCGGACGAGGGGCTGTGGGAGGTGCGGGGCGGCCGCCGGCAGTTCGTGCACTCGAAGGTGATGACGTGGGTGGCCCTGGACCGGGCGGTGCGCACGCTGGAGGACCATCCCGAGCTGGGCGGCGGTGACCTCGACGGCTGGCGCGCGCTGCGCGACGAGGTGCACCGCGAGGTGTGCGAGAAGGGCTACGACCCGGCGCGCAACACCTTCACCCAGTACTACGGCTCGCGGGAGCTGGACGCCTCGGTGCTGCTCATCCCGCGCGTGGGATTCCTGCCGCCGGACGACCCGCGCGTGGTCGGCACGGTCGACGCGGTCGGCGCGGAGCTGACCCGGGGCGGCCTGGTGCGGCGCTACAGCACCGAGGGCGATCCCGTCGACGGGCTGCCGGGCGGCGAGGGGACGTTCCTGGTGTGCTCGTTCTGGTACGCGGACGCGCTGCACGCGACCGGCCGGACGAAGGAGGCCCGGGAGCTGTTCGAGCGGCTGGTAGCGCTCGCCAACGACGTGGGGCTGCTGGCCGAGGAGTACGACCCGGTGACCGGGCACCAGCTCGGCAACTTCCCGCAGGCCTTCAGCCACGTCGGCCTGGTGAACACGGCCCTCGCCCTGTTCGGGGACGAGGAGGCAGGATAGGGGCCATGGATCTTGGACTGAAGGACCGGGTGTACGTCGTCACGGGTGCCACCCGGGGCCTGGGCAACGCCGCCGCGCGGGAGCTGGTCGCCGACGGGGCGAAGGTGGTCGTCACGGGGCGGGACGAGAAGAGCGCCGCGGAGGCGGCCTCGGCACTGGGGCCGGGGGCGGTCGGGGTGGCCGCGGACAACGCCGACCCGGAGGCCGCCGGTCGGCTGATCGCGACCGCCCGGGAGCGCTTCGGCCGTTTCGACGGCGTGCTGATCAGCGTGGGCGGGCCGCCGCCCGGGTTCGTCGCCGACACCACGGACGAGCAGTGGCAGTCGGCGTTCGAGTCGGTGTTCCTCGGCGCGGTGCGGCTGGCCCGGACGGCGGCGGCCGAGCTGGCGGAGGGCGGGGTGATCGGGTTCGTGCTGTCGGGCTCGGTGCACGAGCCGATCCCGGGCCTGACCATCTCCAACGGCCTGCGCCCCGGGCTCGCGGGCTTCGCCAAGTCCCTCGCCGACGAGCTGGGCCCGCGCGGCATCCGCGTCGTCGGCCTGCTGCCGGGCCGCGTGGACACCGACCGGGTGCGCGAGCTGGACGGTCTGTCCGCCGACCCGGAGGCGACCAGGGCGGCCGCCGAGTCCCGCATCCCGCTGCGCCGCTACGGCGCCCCGGCGGAGTTCGGCCGCGCGTCCGCGTTCCTGCTCTCCCCCGCGGCGTCGTACATCACCGGTGTGATGCTGCCGGTGGACGGCGGCGTGCGGCACGGCTTCTAGGACGGCCGGGCGGGACGCGCCGTGGGCTGCTGTCGAACGCCGGGCCGGACGGTCCCGTTGGCCGGGCGTGCCCTCAGCTGACCCGTTCCGCCCCGTGCTTGACGCCCCGGAGGTGGACCTCCGCCGGGAGGGACGTGAGGTTGGCCGACTCGCGGGCGTGGGTCAGGGCCCGGGTGGTGAGGTCGTGCAGGGCGGTCCCGGGGTCCACGTGGGGGGCCAGGAGCAGCCGGACGCGGGCCGCCGGGGCGTCGCGGCGGCCGGTGAGCCGTACGCCGGCCCGTTCGACCCCGTCCACGCGGTCCGCCTCACCGGCGAGGACGTCCTCCAGCGCCCTGCCGCGCAGCGAGGCGCCCTCGCCGTCCCCGGTGTCGACGAGGACCTCGGTGAGCCGGCGGCGGCGCACCACCGCGACCAGCCACCACAGGGCGAGCAGCAGCAGGACGGCGAGGGCCGCGATGACGACGGGCCACCACCAGCCGGCGTCCCGCCACCGGGTCCGTTCGGCGTCGCTCAGCAGCACGTCGTGCGGCCCCTGGTGGACCCACCAGGAGGGCGCGGGCGCGTCGAAACCCACGGCCAGCACCGCGCCGCCGAGCGCCAGCAGGATCAGGCCCACCAGTCCGGTCAGTACCCGGTTCACCGTCCTCAGCACCGCGTTCACCCCTTCCGTCCGGGTCGCGCCACCCGCAGCGACACGGCGGGCGGCCGGGCCAGGCCGAGGCCGCGTACCGCGTCGTCGAGCACGCCGTCCAGATCGGCCCGTACGTCGTCCAGTTCCCGGAAGTGCGACAGCGCCCGTACGCGGGCCCTGCGGCGGCGCATCCGCACCCGCGCCGACTGCACCCCGGCGACCTCCATGGCCCGGTCGCGCAGCACCGTGGCGGCGGCGTCCCGGTGCAGCCCGGCGCGTACGTCCGGGTGGGTGCGCCGCATCGGCAGCTCCCGGCGCAGTCCGGGCGTGAGGGCCAGCAGGAGCAGCCAGAGCCCGAGGGCCGCGGCGACTCCCGCGCCGACCAGCACCCATGTGTCGTCGACGGGCCGTTCGGCGAGCTGCCGGGCCAGGTCGCGGCGCCAGCCCAGCGCGGTCCGGCCGGCGCGCACGGCGACGACGTCGTAGAGGAAGGCTCCGGCGAGGATCAGGAGCAGTAGTGCGACGAGGCCGGCGGGGACGCGGCGCGTGGACCAGAAGCGGCCGGCCCGTCCGCTCCCGGACGCGTCCGGCTGGTCGGGACCGTGCTTCTCCAAGGACGGGGCCGTGCCCGGCTCCGTGCCGCGTTCCACGACGGGCAGGCGCTGGGTGCTGCCCTCTCCCGTCCCGGCGCCCTGGGGCTCGCTCATCGCGTCCTCCCGTGCCTCGCACCGTATTCCGCCGCCAGGTGCAGCCGCTCCACCTGGACGGCGACCTCCGGCACCGCCATGCCCACCAACGCACGTACCCGCTGGACCACTTGGTGACGCACCCGGCCGCAGCGGGCGCCGATGTCGCACGGGTAGTCGAGTTCCAGATGGACCCGGACGCGGGCGGTGTCGTGGTGGACGTCGACGGTGGCGTACGGCCGTGCGGCGTCCGGGTGGAGCGGGCCGAGCGCCTCGCGCGCCGCCCGTGCGGCGACCTTGGCGACGACCCGGTCTGCGATCCGCGTGGCGCCGCGCTCGCCCGGCGCGACGCGGGTCAGGGGTTCGAGGAGCTCACCGGCCCCGTCGCTCACGCCGGTCACCGCAGCCGGTCGTCGCGGGTGCGGAAGAAGTCACCGAGGTCCATGTCCCCCTCCAGGAAGCGGCCGACCACGAACCCGACGGCCCCCAGGGCCGCCACCAGCAGGAAGGCACCGAATCCGCCGAAGTATCCGGCGAAGCCCAGTGCCATGCCGGCGATCATGCCGACCACGGCCATGCTCATGGCGCGCTCCCCTCTTTCACCGTTTGATTCACGATTCACCGTTCGGTCAGCGTCCGCGTCACTTGATCCGGGGCTCCGGTTCCTCGTCCTCCTCGTCGGGCAGCTTCACGTCGCTGACCGCGATGTTGACCTCGACGACCTCCAGGCCGGTCATCCGCTCCACCGCCGCCACCACGTTCTCCCGCACATCGCGGGCCACGTCCGCGATCGACACGCCGTACTCGACGACGATCTCCAGGTCGAGGGCGGTCTGCTTCTCGCCGACCTCGGCCTTCACCCCGCGCGACACCCCGGACTTTGTCCCGCCGGGCACCCGGTCGCGCACGGCGCCGAAGGTGCGGGACATCCCGCTGCCCATCGCGTGCACACCGGCGACGTCCCGTGCCGCCATTCCGGTGATCTTCTCCACCACGCCGTCGGCGATCGTGGTCCGTCCCCGGGTGCCGGGGTCCCCGCCGCCGCGCCGCAGCGTCTGGCCCTTGGCCGCCCCGGGGGTGTCGATCGTGTCCTGCCCGCTCCGGTGGCTCTCCATGTCGCTCATCGCCGTACGTCCCTTTCGGTCGTAGTCCTGTGTCCACGTTAGGCGGGGTTGCCGTGACTCGCGCCACAGATGCGGCAGGCTGGAGGAATGACGACGGCGGACCGGTGGACGCGCGCGATGCGGGAACAGTTGGGTCTCGGCAGGCTGCTGCCGCTGGGCGGCCCGGGGGACGGAGCATGGATCGCCGAGCGGGCGGCCCGTGAGGTGCTGCTGGCAGTGGCCCGGGAGGTGCCCGGTGTGCGCCCGGGTGACCTGCGGATCGGTCTCGCGGACCCGGACGACACCCGGGAGGCCGCCGTGCCGCCTCCGCCGGGCGCGCTGCCGCCCGGCGCGCTGCGGGTGACGGCCGGCTTCGCGGCGGTCGTGGAGCCCGCGGCGGCGGCCGCGGAACCCCTGCCGGTGACGGCGGCGCGCCTGCGTGTCGCGCTGGCGGACGCGGCGAACGGGCGGCTGGGCCTCGCGGCGGCGGACGTGGACCTGCGGGTGACCGGTCTGTACGACGTGGACCCGGCCACGGGTACGGCACCCGGCCGTGCGCCCGACGCCGGGCCGGAGGCGGGACCCGCCGGCGCCCCCGCCGGGGACGAGGGCGAGGACGGCGGGGCCGTCGGCGGTGACGAGGGCCGGGTCGCCGGGGTCGTGCGGGCGGTGCCGGGCGTGGTCCGGCTGACGGGCGTACTGGGCCGTCCGGTGCACGTGACGGAGGAGCCGGCGCGGGAGGGGGCGCTGCCGCGCCGGCATGTCCGGGTGGAGTTGGCGGTGCACGCGGACCACCGGGCCGTCGAGGTGGCCCGGCGGGTCCGCGCGGTGGTGTCCGAGGCCCTGCCGGACCGCCCGTCGGTGGCGGTGGTGGTGACGGCCGTCGGCTGAGGGGCTCTCGGCGTTCCTACTCGCCGAGCCCCGCCAGGTCGCGCAGCCGGCGTCCCTGGGCGGCCCGTTCGGCGGTGCGCTGGGCCTCGTAGTCCCGCGTCAGGGCGCCCCGGAGCAGCGCCTTGGTCTCGACGACCGCGTCGCGCGGTGCGGCCAGGATCGCGGACACCAGGTCGTGCACCGTGCCGTCGAGCTGGTCCGCGGGCACGGCGAGGTTGGCCAGGCCGGTGCTCACGGCCTCCTCGGCGGTGACGAACCGCCCGGTCGCGCAGATCTCCAGCGCGCGGGCGTACCCGACCAGGGACACCAGGGGATGCGTGCCCGTCAGGTCCGGCACCAGGCCCAGGCTGGTCTCGCGCATGGCGAACTGCACGTCGTCCGCGACGACCCGCAGGTCACAGGCGAGGGCCAGCTGGAAGCCCGCCCCGATGGCGTGCCCCTGCACGGCGGCGACCGACACGAGGTCGCTGCGCCGCCACCAGGTGAACGCCTCCTGGTACTCGGCGATGGCCGCGTCCAGCTCGGCATCACCGCCCCGGGCGAGGTCGACGAACGACGGTTCGCCGTCGAAGCCCTCGGGGGTGAACGCCTGCCGGTCGAGCCCGGCCGAGAAGGACTTGCCCTCGGCCCGCAGCACCACGGCGCGGACGGAGCCCGGCAGCAGCCGACCGGCCTCGGCCAGCGCCCGCCACAGAGCGGGGCTCTGCGCGTTGCGCTTGGCCGGGTTGGTCAGCGTCACCGTGGCGATCGCGTCGTCGACGGTGAGCCGCACGCCGTCCTGGTCGAGTGCGGGACCGGGGTCGTGGGCGGGCGAAGCCATGGGGCGCCTCCGAAAGATGCGGTCGTCGTCCCCGCCGCGCGCCGGACGGTGCGCCGTGCGACGGCAGGGCTAAGTGACTGCACAGTAACCACCCGGACGGTCGGACGACCGACCGGGTGGCCACCGTCACTTTCGGAGTCGAGGGGCCGCCCGGGACATCAGGCCGACGTGGCCTTCTTGCCCCGGGTAGCCCCGCCACGCCCTCGGAGCGTGACGCCCGACTCGCTGAGCATGCGGTGCACAAAGCCATACGAGCGGCCGGTTTCCTCGGCCAACGCCCGGATGCTCGCACCGGCGTCGTACTTCTTCTTCAGGTCTGCCGCGAGCTTGTCGCGCGCGGCGCCGGTAACCCGGCTGCCCTTCTTCAGAGTCTCGGCCACCCGTGCCTCCTCATGGGAAGTGCGCTCTGGTACTCCTCATGATCACCCCTCCCGGCCCTCCTGGCCACCCATTCGGCAAGGTCGATGAGACAAGCTGGTGACGACAGGAGCGGGTCCCCACATACGGAATCCGTGATTCCAGAGAATCGGGCGCGTTCGGCCGAACGGGTTTCTCCGCGTCATTCCAGGTCAGAAAGGCGTCACGGCCGGGCCCCCGGCAATGGGGGCCCGGCCGCGAAATCGTTGTATGACACACCTCTTGATGAGGAGATCTCACACAGATGGTGGATCACGGATCGGCCGAATGATCCATCACCGGTGGATCATCCATTCGGTCAAGCGAGGGCGACGAGGTCCGCGTAGTCGGCGCCCCACAGGTCCTCGACACCGTCCGGAAGCAGAATGATCCGTTCCGGCTGGAGCGCCTCGACGGCGCCCTCGTCGTGGGTGACGAGGACGACGGCGCCCTTGTAGGTGCGCAGCGCTCCGAGGATCTCCTCGCGGCTGGCCGGGTCGAGGTTGTTGGTGGGCTCGTCGAGGAGCAGCACGTTCGCCGAGGACACCACGAGGGTGGCCAGCGCGAGACGGGTCTTCTCGCCGCCGGAGAGGACACCGGCGGGCTTGTCGACGTCGTCGCCGGAGAACAGGAACGAGCCCAGCGTCTTGCGGACCTCGACCAGGTCCAGGTCGGGGTTGGCCGAGCGCATGTTCTCCAGGACGGTGCGCTCGGGGTCGAGGGTCTCGTGCTCCTGCGCGTAGTAGCCGAGCTTGAGGCCGTGGCCCTCGATGACCTGGCCGGTGTCGGGCTTCTCGACGCCGCCGAGGAGGCGCAGCAGCGTGGTCTTGCCGGCGCCGTTGAGCCCCAGGATGACAACCCGGGAGCCCTTGTCGATGGCCAGGTCGACGTCGGTGAAGATCTCCAGCGAGCCGTACGACTTCGACAGGCCCTCGGCCATCAGCGGGGTCTTGCCGCAGGGCGCGGGCTCCGGGAAGCGGAGCTTGGCGACCTTGTCGGACTGGCGGACCGCCTCCAGGCCGGAGAGCAGCTTGTCGGCACGGCGGGCCATGTTCTGCGCGGCGACCGTCTTGGTGGCCTTGGCGCGCATCTTGTCGGCCTGCGAGTGCAGGGCGGCGGCCTTCTTCTCGGCGTTGGCGCGCTCGCGCTTGCGGCGCTTCTCGTCGGCCTCGCGCTGCTGCTGGTAGAGCTTCCAGCCCATGTTGTAGACGTCGATCTGGGAGCGGTTGGCGTCCAGGTAGAACACCTTGTTGACGACCGTCTCCACCAGGTCGACGTCGTGGGAGATCACGATGAAGCCGCCGCGGTAGGTCTTCAGGTAGTCGCGCAGCCAGATGATCGAGTCCGCGTCGAGGTGGTTGGTCGGCTCGTCGAGCAGCAGGGTGTCCGCGTCCGAGAACAGGATCCGGGCCAGCTCGATGCGGCGGCGCTGACCGCCGGAGAGCGTGTGCAGCGGCTGGCCGAGCACCCGGTCGGGCAGGTTCAGCGCGGCGGCGATGGTGGCGGCCTCGGCCTCGGCGGCGTACCCGCCCTTGGTGAGGAACTCGGTCTCCTGGCGCTCGTACTGCCGCAGGGCCTTGTCGCGGGTGGCGCCCTGGCCGTTGGCGATGCGCTGCTCGTTCTCGCGCATCTTGCGGATCAGGACGTCCAGGCCGCGCGCGGACAGGATGCGGTCGCGGGCGAGCACGTCGAGGTCGCCGGTGCGCGGGTCCTGCGGGAGGTAGCCGACCTCGCCGGAGCGGGTGACGTTGCCGGCGGCGGGCTGGCCCTCGCCGGCCAGGACCTTGGTGAGGGTGGTCTTGCCGGCGCCGTTGCGGCCGACCAGGCCGATGCGGTCGCCCTTGGCGACGCGGAAGGTGGCGCTCTCGATGAGGACACGGGCACCGGCGCGCAGCTCGATGCCGGAGGCGGAGATCACGGTCAGACTCCTGGGCGGGTGGGTGGCGGGGTGGGCGGCTGTGGAGGTTCCCGCCGCTCTAATGCACGAGGAGAATGGCCATGAGGGCCAGTCTAACGGGGCGGTGCAAGCGCTTTTCCCCGCGAGCGTTGTCAGTGGCCGGTGGAAGACTGGGCGAACGGGTCCAAAGCGGAACGGACCACCGGCTCACAAGGAAGTGATCGGCATGGCGGGCAACGAGGGCGGGCGTCCGAGCATCTGCCCGACGCTCAGGTACGCGGACGCCAAGGCGGCGGTCCGGCAGCTCACCGAGGCCTTCGGCTTCACCGCGCTCGCGGTGTACGAGGGCGAGGACGGCTCGGTGGCCCACGCCGAGCTGGCCCAGGGCAACGGCGTGGTCATGCTCGGCTCGAAGGGCACGGGCAGCCGCTTCGACGAGGCGATGAAGAGCGGGGGTCCCACGGGTGTGTACGTCGTGGTGGCGGACGTCGACGCCCATCACCGGCGGGCCGTGGAGCACGGCGCGGAGGTCCTGATGCCCCCGACCGACCAGGACTACGGCTCGCGGGACTACATGGCCCGCGACCTGGAGGGCAACGTCTGGAGCTTCGGGACGTACGCGCCGGAGGTACGCGGGTAGCCTCCGGCGGTCCGTCCGTCGGGCCGCGGCCGGTCAACTGCCCCCGGTGTGGACCTGGAAGGCCGCCCGGCGTACGGCCTTGGCCAGGGCGGGGTCCGGGTGCGCGGCGGCGAGCGCCACCAGCACCTGCACGGTGCGGGGGTGGCCGACCGCGCGGACCTCGGCGAGCAGGGCCGGGACGGTGGCCTGCACCGCCGACTCCAGGTGCCGCACCAGCAGCGGGGCCTCCCCGTGGTCGGCGACGGCCGCCGCGGTGTCGACCCACAGCCAGGTGGCCTCCGGACGGGTGAGGACCTCATGGGCGTCCTCGGGGTCGACGCCGTCGTGCTCGGCCAGCCACAGCAGGGCGTACGGCCGGAGCGTCGGCTCGTCGAGGACGCCGCGGACGTCGGGCTCGGCGGGGGCCCCGACGACGCGCAGCGCCTCGAAGGCGAGGCCGCGCAGCAGGGCGTCGTCGCCGCGGGCGGCCCCGAGCAGTTCGGCGACGGCGCTGCCGACGGGGCGGGCGGCGAGCCAGGCGCGGTACTCGGCGCGGGCGGCGTTGGGGCGGAGCTGGGCGCAGCCGCGGAGCATGTCCTCGGCCGACTGTTCGATGTTGCCGGCCGGGCTCTGCGCGGCGACGCAGATCTGCTCCAGCTTGACCCACACCGCCCAGCTGCCGAGCGGGGTGAGCGTGGCGTGTCCGTCGCCGCAGGTGAGGGCGCCGACGGAGGCGAGGGCGTGCAGGGCCCAGTCGAGGAGGGGGGCGAGCGGGGTGTCGGTGGCCGGGCCCGGATCCGGCTCGGCGCCCGGGGTGCCGGGTTCGAGCCGGGGGCCGTAGGGCACCTCGCAGCGCTCGGTGCGCAGTTCGGTGACGCGCTGCTCCAGCAGGTCCAGGAGCTGCGCCACGGGGACGGGTCCGGCGGACAGCTGGAGGAAGGAGAGCAGCTGGGGCATCGCGGAGACGACCTCGGCCACCGCGGCGGGCTCCTGCCCGGCGGGCTCGGGGTGGGCGAGCGACCAGGCGTCGAAGAGGGCGACCCAGCCGCGCAGTACGGCGCTGTCGTCGCGGTTCCAGGCGCGCAGCCGCCAGCCGGGGCGGGCGGTGCCGCCGTGCACCTCGACCAGTCCGGCGAGGCGTGCGGTGTCCCAGTCGGCGCGGACCTTGGCCACGGGCAGGCCCAGTGCGCGGGCCGCGTGTTCGGCGGTGGCGTCGGACAGGGTGGCCTTGCCGTCGGCGGTCGCGCTGCCGCGGCCGGGGCCGAGTGCGGAGTCGGCCCAGCGGGCGACACGGGCCGCGTCGGCAAGGCCGGAGCGCGCCATTCTGGCCAGCTCCGAGCGGGCCGGTGTGCCTTCCGGGGGGCGCGGCGCGGGGCGGCGTGGACGCCGCTGATTCATCGCTGGGGGGGCGGCGGCCAGGGGTCGCGGGCGGACGAGTCGGAGCCTGGAGTCGCGCGGGATACGGGACGTCACGGGTGCAGTCTTCCGGTTGACGGTCCGAAAACCCAAACGGAATGCCCCGGCGGCCTCCCGGGGCGGCGGGCGCGGGGGCCGGGCGCGCTGTCCGGGCAGCGGATCAGGCCAGTGGTACGACGCTAAACGGAAGGTGATCGTCGCGTCCTCGGGCAGGCGTCACGGGCGGGCGAAGGGGCCGCGAGAGGTCTCGCCCCCGGGGGCCGTGGGAGGGGATCACACCAGTGGGGTCATGAAGCGGCGGAGGGTCTCCTCGTAGTCCGCGGGGTCGGCGTTCCACATGGCGCCGTGCGGGGCGTCCCGGACGGTGTGGAGGGCGACCAGGCGCGGGTGGGTGTCGGCGAGGCGTCGGGACAGGCGCCAGGGGGCCACCGCGTCGCCGGGGCCGTGGAAGATCAGGGTGGGGACGGCCGGGCGGTACAGACCGGCGGTGCCGGCGTCCCGGTCGGCGTGCAGCCCGGCGCGGCCCTGCGCGGCGCGGACGGCGAGCGGCAGGAGCGCGCCGGGGGTGCGGCGGGCGGCGGCCAGGGCGCGCAGGGTGGTCTCCCAGCTGAGCACCGGGGAGTCCAGCACGAGCCCCGCGATGCGCTCGCGCACGCCGGAGAGCGCGGCGGTGCGCAGGGCCATGGTGGCGCCGGTGGACCAGCCGAGCAGGACGACCTGGCGGGCGCCGTGGTCGAGGGCGTAGCGGACGGCCGCGTCCACGTCGCGCCACTCGGTCTCGCCGAAGTGGTGCAGGCCGTCGGGCGAGGGCGGTGCGCCGACGTCGCCGCGGTAGGCGAGGGTCAGCACCGGCACGTTCCGGCGGTGCAGGGGGGCGATCAGGTTCAGGGCGTGTTCGCGGGTGGCGGCCAGGCCGTGCACGGCGATGATCCAGGTCGGGCGGGCCCCGGGCAGGAACCAGGCCGGGAGCGGACCGAGTTCGCCCGGGACCTCGACGTCGGCGTACTCGAGGTCGAGGGCCGTGCCCGGGTTCCCGACGTACAGGTTCGGGGTGAACCACGCCCGGTCACCGGTTTCGAGGGTGCCGTGCGTGACGCGTTCGAGGCGGCGTACGACGGTGTCCGCGCCGTGTTCGGCGGTGCCGAGGACCGGTCCCACGACCGCGTGGGAGCCGTCACCGGCGAGCCCGTACCGGCCGGGGCGCAGTGCGGCCAGGTCCCGGGTGAGGGTGATCTGTCCGGCGGCGGTGCCGTGCACGGTGAGCCGGGGCTCGGTCGGCAGGGGCCGGCCGGGGGGCGCCTTGAGCGCCGCGTCGCTGGCGAGACGGCCGACGGCGACGCTCGCCGCTCCGGTCGCCAGAGCTGCGGTGACGGCGGCTGCCGTTGCGGTGACAGTGCGCATGGGGCCAGTCTCCTGGTGGAGTCCTCGGGCGGCCAGTGGACGGGTGACAGGGGGTGACGAGGTCCTCGTGTCCCGTTGCCGGTACCCCGGGAACCGCCCGGCACGCACCTCGCGTCAGCTTCGCTGCCCGTATCCCCTCAGGCGCTCCGTCACCTCCGCCAGCTGGGCCGGCGTCAGCAGGGACGGCGAGTGGCCGGGCACCGAGGCGGCGGTCAGCCAGAGGCAGCACATCCATTCGAGCTGGGCGGTGCGGTCGTAGGCCTGGTCGAGGGAGCCGCCGTAGGTGACCGTGCCGTGGTTGCGGAGCAGGCAGCCGGTGCGGTCGGTGAGGGCGTCGAGCATGACGCGGGCGAGTTCGTCGGTGCCGTAGGCGGCGTAGGGGGCGACCCGGACGGTGCCGCCGAGCGCGGCGGTCATGTAGTGCACCGGCGGGAGTTCGGGGACGAGCAGCGAGACGGCCGTCGCGTGCACGGCGTGGGTGTGGACGACGGCCCGGGCGCCGGGGTCGGCGCGGTACACGGCCAGGTGCATGGGCAGTTCGCTGGTGGGGACCAGCGTGCCGAGCACCTGGCGTCCGTCCAGGCCGACACCGGTCACGTCGCCCGGGGTCAGCCGGTCGTAGGGCACGCCCGACGGGGTGACCAGGACCGTGTCGCCGACGCGCACCGAGACGTTGCCGGAGGTGCCGACGACCAGCCCGTCCGCCACCGTCCGCCGGGCCGTCGCGACGAGTTCCTCCCAGGCCGCCTGCTCGGCCGTCCCTCCGGCCGGCTCCCCGGCCGCAGCCCGCGATCGCGTCACAGTCACCCACTCCTCCGGAGCGCCCGCGCGCCCCTCACGTCCCGTCGCCGAACGGTCTCGCGGTGATCCTGCCAGGGACGTCTCCGGAGAGCACCGGAGCGGGCACACAGAGGGAGGCTCCGAACCCGCTTCCGGTCACCGTGACGCCCTGCCCAGTTCATCTTCCGTTCACCCTGGTTACCTACGTTCGTCGCGCCAACGACCTCGAACGATTGCCTGGGTAAATGGAAAGCTTCTCGCTGATCCTCGCGATTGTGGTGGTAACCGCACTCGCGTTTGATTTCACGAACGGTTTCCACGACACCGCGAACGCGATGGCAACGACCATTTCGACCGGTGCGCTCAAGCCCAAGGTGGCGGTGGCGATGTCCGCCGTCCTCAACCTTGTAGGCGCCTTCCTCTCCGTGGAGGTCGCCAACACGATCTCCAAGGGTCTCGTCGACGAGACCGGCATCCGTCCCGAGGTCATCTTCGCCGCACTGGTCGGCGCGATCCTCTGGAACCTCCTGACCTGGCTGGTCGGGCTCCCGTCCAGTTCCTCGCACGCCCTGATGGGCGGCCTGATCGGCGCCGCCGTCGCCTCGGCCGGTATCGGCGCGGTCCACGGCGACGTGCTCGTCACCAAGGTGCTCCTCCCCGCGATCGCCGCCCCGATCGTGGCCGGACTCGCGGCACTGCTCGCCTCCCGGATGACGTACTCGCTGGGCCGAAAGGCCGACGGCAAGGCCGCGGCGAAGGGCTACCGGGCCGGTCAGATCGCCTCCGCCGGTCTGGTCTCGCTGGCCCACGGCACCAACGACGCCCAGAAGACGATGGGCATCATCACCCTCGCCCTGATCGCCGGCGGCGCGCTCGCCCCCGACTCCGACCCGCCCGTGTGGGTCATCCTCAGTGCCGGTATGGCCATCGCGCTCGGCACCTACCTGGGCGGCTGGCGCATCATCCGCACCATGGGCAAGGGCCTGACCGACCTCCAGCCGCAGCAGGGCTTCGCCGCTCAGACCAGTGCCGCCACGGTGATCCTGGCCTCCTCCCACCTCGGCTTCTCGCTGTCCACCACGCACTCGGTCTCCGGTGCGGTGATGGGCGCGGGCCTCGGCCGCAAGGGCGGCGTGGTCCGCTGGTCCACGGCCACCCGGATGTTCGTCGCCTGGGGCCTGACGCTGCCGGCCGCGGCCCTGGTCGCCGCGCTCGCCGAGTGGGTCTGCCGCCTCGGCGACTGGGGCACGGCCCTCGTCGCGGTGTTCCTGGTCGCGTCCAGCTTCGCGATCTGGCGGATCTCCCGCCGTGAGGTCGTCGACCACACCAACGTCGTCGACGGCGACGCGGTGGGCGCCCAGGAGCCCGAGCCGGCCGGTGTCGTCACCACGGCCATAGCCGCCGTGTCGCCGCCCCCTACGGGCGTGACCGAGGACCTGGCGGCCACCGTCCCGGCCGCCGCCACGTCCGACACCAAGGCCCCCTCGGCCGCCACCACCGTCTGAACCCGCAGCCCGGGTACGAAGGAAGCGAACCTCCATGAGCATCGACTGGGCAGCTCTCGGCTCCGTCTTCGGCGTCAGCCTCGTGGTCACGGTGGCCCTGGTGGGCCTGTTCACCCTCGGCATCGTCGGCCTCTCCCGCCAGGAGCGGGCCGCCGCCCAGGGTGGCTCCGCGACCCTCGCGGTCACCGGCGCGTACGCCTGCTTCGCGGCCTGCACGGCGGCGGTGGCGTACGGGATCTACCTGATCGTCGCCTGACCACCGCTCGACCACCGCTCGATCGCCGCCCGGTCCACGGGCGCACGCGCCGGGGCGGGGGGGGGGAAAGAAGCGAACCACTTCTCGCCCCCCCCCCCCGCTTTTCCGGGCCCCACACCCCCCTTTGGGGGTTCCCCCACCCCCCCATCCCCAGGCCACACCCAAGTGGGGGGTGTGTTTTGGGCATTGTTG
>NZ_JBVISR010000009.1:54212-179114 GCF_055575415.1 Streptomyces sp. NPDC034099
GGTGGTGGGGGCGGATGGGGTCTACCGGCTCGTCGCCGGACCACCTCTCAACCCCCGTTCGGCCGCCGCCCGGCCAACGGGCACAAAAGAGGGGGGGGGGCGCGGAACGGACTCGAACCGTTCCGCGCCCCGCCCCTTCGCGTGCCGGCGCACACCACTCGCGTGTGGGCCTTCGCACACTCCCCCGTCGCAGGTCAACGCCAGGTTGACGGGTGTTCGCGGGCCGTGGTGGACTTCCGGGGCCATCTACGGCGGCAGGAGAGGAAGCCCGGTGCGAATCCGGCGCGGTCCCGCCACTGTGACCGGGGAACAGGAATCCCCGGGAGCCAGGAACTCTCACCGCCGGACTCTTCGAACCAGGGCGTGGACACCCTGAGTGAGGACATGACGCGATGCCCGGCTGCCGCCGCCCCCGCCCGACGCACAGCACCAGGTGCTTCCCCGACCGTGTGACCGGCTGAGCCCATGCGTGCCGGACGCGTCTTCGCGTACGGCGCCGCCGCCGGCCTCCTCGGCGACCTGCTCCTCGGCGACCCGCGCCGCGGACATCCGGTCGCCGCGTTCGGCCGTGCCGCGGGCGCCGTGGAACGGGTGCTGTGGCGGGACCACCGGGGCTGGGGCGCCCTGCACACCGCCGTGTGCGCCGGTGGCGCCGCCGCCCTCGGGCTGGCCGCCTCCCGTGCCGTACACCGCTCCCCCGCCGCCTCCGTCGCACTGACCGGCGCGGCCACCTGGGCCGTGGTCGGCGGCACCTCGCTGGCCCGCGAGGCCGCCGCCGTCGGCCGGGCCCTGGAGGCCGGGGACGTCGAGGCGGCCCGGGCGCGGCTGCCGCACCTGTGCGGGCGGGACCCGCAGGCGCTGGACGCCGACGGCGTCGCCAGGGCGGTCGTGGAGTCCGTCGCCGAGAACACCTCGGACGCGGTCGTGGGCGCCCTGGTGTGGGGCGCCGTGGCGGGTGTGCCGGGGCTGCTCGGCTTCCGGGCCGTCAACACGCTGGACGCCATGGTCGGCCACAAGTCGCCCAGGTACCGCCGCTACGGCTGGGCCTCGGCCCGCCTGGACGACCTCGTGGGCTGGCCGGGCGCCCGTCTGACCGCCGCCTTGACCACGGTGGCCGGTGTCGACCCGCGGGGCGCGGCGCGGGCCTGGCGCGCGGACGCCGCACGGCACCCGAGCCCCAACGCGGGGCCCGTGGAGGCCTCGTTCGCCGGTGCCCTGGGCGTGCGGCTCGGCGGGACGCTCTCCTACGGCGGGCGGGTCGAGCACCGGCCCGTCCTCAACGGCGCCGCGGGGCGCCCGGTACGGGCCGGTTCCGGCGACATCGACCGGGCGGTACGGCTGTCCCGGCGCGTGAGCTGGCTGGCGCTGGGCGTGTGCGCGGGCGCACGGCTGCTCGCGCGCGGCATCGTCAGGAAGGGACGTACGTCATGAACGGTGGTCTGCTCGTCGCCGGCACCACCTCCGACGCCGGCAAGAGCGTCGTCACCGCCGGGATCTGCCGCTGGCTGGTGCGGCAGGGCGTGAAGGTGGCGCCCTTCAAGGCGCAGAACATGTCACTGAACTCCTTCGTGACCCGCGAGGGCGCGGAGATCGGGCGGGCGCAGGCCATGCAGGCCCAGGCCTGCCGGGTGGAGCCGACCGCGCACATGAACCCGGTGCTGCTCAAGCCCGGCGGGGAGCGCAGCAGCCAGGTCGTGCTGCTCGGCAGGCCCGTCGGCGAGATGAGCGCCCGCGGCTACCACGGCGGCCGCCAGGAGCGACTGCTCGGCACGGTCCTCGACTCGCTCGCCGAACTCCGCGCCACCTACGACGCGGTGATCTGCGAGGGGGCGGGCAGCCCGGCCGAGATCAACCTGCGCCGCACCGACATCGTGAACATGGGGATCGCCCGGGGGGCCGGACTCCCGGTCCTCGTCGTCGGCGACATCGACCGCGGGGGCGTCTTCGCCTCCTTCTTCGGCACGGTGGCGCTGCTGGCCCCGGAGGACCAGGCGCTGGTCGCCGGGTTCCTGGTCAACAAGTTCCGGGGCGACGTGTCGCTGCTGGAGCCGGGCCTCGACATGCTGCACGGCCTCACCGGGCGGCGGACGTACGGTGTGCTGCCGTTCCGGCACGGGCTCGGCATCGACGAGGAGGACGGACTGCGGGTCTCGCTGCGCGGGACCGTGCGGGAGTCGGTGGTCGCGCCGCCCGTCGGGGAGGACGTGCTGCGGGTCGCCGTCTGCGCGGTGCCGCTGATGTCCAACTTCACGGACGTGGACGCGCTGGCCGCCGAACCGGGTGTCGTGGTGCGGTTCGTGGACCGGCCGGAGGAGCTGGCCGACGCGGACCTGGTGATCGTGCCGGGGACGCGGGGGACGGTGCGGGCGCTTCAGTGGCTGCGGGAGCGGGGGCTCGCGGACGCGATCGTCCGCAGGGTCGCCGAGCAGCGGCCCGTGCTCGGCGTCTGCGGCGGTTTCCAGCTCCTCGGGGAGCACATCGAGGACGAGGTCGAGTCCCGCGCCGGGCACGTGGACGGGCTCGGACTGCTGCCCGTGCGGGTGCGGTTCGCCCGCGAGAAGACCCTCACCCGGCCGGTGGGCGAGGCCCTCGGCGAGCGCGTCGAGGGGTACGAGATCCACCACGGGGTCGCCGACGTCGCAGGGGGCGATCCCTTCCTGGACGGCTGCCGGGTCGGCCAGACCTGGGGCACGCACTGGCACGGTTCGCTGGAGTCGGACGGCTTCCGGCGGGCGTTCCTGCGCGAGGTGGCCGCCGCCGCGGGCCGCCGCTTCGTGCCGGCCCCCGACACCTCGTTCGCCGCGCTGCGCGAGGAGCAGCTCGACCGGCTCGGCGACCTGATCGAACACCACGCGGACACGGACGCGCTGTGGCGGCTCATCGAGTCCGGCGCGCCGCAAGGACTGCCCTTCATTCCACCGGGAGCGCCCGCATGAGCACAGTGTTGTTGTTGTCGACCGCCGACACGGACCTGCTGGCGGCCCGCGCGTCGGACGCCGCCTACCGGATCGGCAACCCGACCCGGGTCGACGTCCGGGAGGAGCTGCCGGGCCTGGTCGAGGGCGCGGACCTCGCCGTCGTGCGCCTGCTCGGCGGCAAGCGCGCCTGGGAGGACGGGCTGGCCGCGCTGAAGGCCGCCGGCATCCCTACCGTCCTGCTCGGCGGCGAGAGCGTGCCGGACGCGGAGCTGATGGCCGAGTCGTCGGTCCCGGCCGGGGTGGTGGCGCAGGCGCTGCGCTACCTGGTCGAGGGCGGCCCGGACAACCTCACCCAGCTCGCCCGCTTCCTGTCGGACACGGTGCTGCTGACCGGCGAGGGCTTCGACGAGCCGGAGAAGATGCCGGAGTACGGCGTCCACGGCTCCCGGGACGTCGTGGCCGGCCGCCCGACGGTCGGCGTGCTCTTCTACCGCGCCCACCACCTGAGCGGCAACACCGCGTTCGTCGACACGCTGTGCGACGCGATCGAGGCGCGCGGCGCCAACGCCCTGCCCGTGTACTGCGGTTCGCTGCGCGGCGCGGACCCGGGGCTGTACGAGCTGCTGGGCCGGACCGACGCCCTGGTCGCCACCGTCCTCGCGGCGGGCGGCACGCACGCCTCGCAGGCCTCGGCGGGCGGCGACGAGGAGGCGTGGGACATCGGGGCCCTGGCCGACCTGAACGTGCCGGTGCTGCAAGGGCTCTGCCTCACCTCCTCCCGGGCCGCCTGGGAGGCCTCCGACGCCGCCCTCTCCCCGATGGACGCGGCGATGCAGGTCGCGATCCCGGAGTTCGACGGGCGCCTGGTCACCGTGCCGTTCTCCTTCAAGGAGCAGGGTCCCGACGAGGTGCCGGTGTACGTCGCCGACCCCGAGCGGGCCGGGCGGGTCGCCGGCATCGCCGTACGGCACGCGGCGCTCGGGCACAAGGCGAACGCCGACAAGAAGCTCGCGCTGGTCTTCACGGCGTACCCGACCAAGCACTCCCGCGTCGGCAACGCGGTCGGTCTCGACACCCCGGCGTCGGCGGTGCGGGTGCTGGACGCGCTCAGGGACGCGGGGTACGGGGTCGGCGAATACCCCTCCGAGGGCGACGAGCTGATCCACCGGCTGATCGCGGCCGGCGGCCACGACGTGGAGTGGCTGACCGAGGACCAGCTCGCCGCCGCGCCCGCGCGGGTACCGCTGGCCGACTACCGGGCCTGGTTCGAGAAGCTGGACCCGGAGCTGCGGGACGCGATGACCGAGGCGTGGGGCGAGCCGCCGGGGTCGCTGTACGTCGACGGGGACGACATCGTGCTGGCGTCGCTCCAGTTCGGGAACGTCGTGGTGATGATCCAGCCGCCGCGCGGCTTCGGGGAGAACCCGATCGCGATCTACCACGACCCGGACATGCCGCCGTCGCACCACTACATGGCCGCCTACCGGTGGCTGGAGCACAGTTTCGGCGCCGACGCGATCGTGCACATGGGCAAGCACGGCACGATGGAGTGGCTGCCGGGCAAGGGCCTCGGCCTGAGCGCGGGCTGCGCGCCGGACGCCGTACTCGGCGACCTGCCGCTGATCTACCCGTTCATCGTCAACGACCCCGGCGAGGGCACCCAGGCCAAGCGGCGCGGCCACGCCACGGTGGTCGACCACCTCGTCCCGCCCATGGCGCGTGCCGACACCTACGGCGACCTGGCCAAGCTGGAGCAGCTGCTCGACGAGTACGCGCTCGTCTCCGACCTGGACCCGACGAAGGCGCCGGCGGTCCGGGCGCAGATCTGGACGCTGGTCAAGGCGGCCGAGCTCCACCACGACCTGCACGTGGACGACCAGCCGGACGACGACGCCTTCGACGAGTTCGTCATGCACATCGACGGCTACCTGTGCGAGATCAAGGACGTGCAGATCCGCGACGGCCTGCACGTCTTGGGCGGCGGCCCGGTCGGCGAGCCGCGCGTCAACCTGGTCCTCGCGGTGCTGCGCGCCTCGCAGGTGTGGGGCGGGCAGGCGAACGCCCTGCCGGGCCTGAGGGCGTCCCTGGCCGAGCACTTCGGCCTGGTGGAGAAGGAGCTGCTGGCCGAGCCCGGTGCCCCGGTGAAGGTGCCGGTGGAGCTGACGGAGCTGGTGGACGGTCCGGCCCGGTCGGCGGCCGACGCGATCGACCTGCTCGAACAGCTGTGCCGGCGGGTCGCGGAGGGGATGGAGCTGCGGGCGTGGGACCCGGCGGCCGTACCGGGCCTGGTGCGCGACGTGCTGGGCACCGAGCTCCCCGACGCGGTCGCGGTGCTGGAGTTCGCCTGCACGGAGGTCGTGCCGCGCCTGGCCCGGACCACGGACGAGATCGGGCACATCCTGCGGGCCCTGGACGGCGGCTACGTGCCTGCCGGACCGTCGGGCTCCCCGACCCGCGGGCTGGTCAACGTCCTGCCGACCGGCCGGAACTTCTACTCCGTCGACCCGAAGGCGATCCCGTCCCGGCTGAGCTGGGAGGTCGGGCAGTCGCTAGCGGACTCGCTGATCCAGCGGTACCTGAACGACACGGGCGAGTACCCGAAGTCCGTCGGCCTCACCGTCTGGGGCACGTCCGCGATGCGCACCCAGGGTGACGACATCGCGGAGATCCTGGCCCTGCTGGGGTGCCGTCCGGTGTGGGACGACGCCTCGCGCCGGGTGACGGGCTTCGAGGTGGTGCCGGCCGAGGAGCTGGGCCGGCCCCGCATCGACGTCACGGTGCGCATCTCGGGCTTCTTCCGGGACGCGTTCCCGCACGTGGTGGGGCTGATCGACGACGCGGTGCGGGCGGTCGCGGAACTGGACGAGCCCGCCGGGTCCAACTTCGTGAAGGCGCACGCCGACGAGGACACCGCCGAGCACGGCGACCGGCGCCGGGCCACCTCCCGCATCTTCGGCTCCAAGCCGGGCGCGTACGGCGCGGGTCTGCTCCCGCTGATCGACGCCCGCAACTGGCGCTCCGACGCGGACCTCGCCGAGGTGTACGCGGTGTGGGGCGGCTACGCCTACGGGCGCGGGCTCGACGGGCGGGCGGCGCGCGGGGACATGGAGACGGCGTTCCGGCGGATCGCGGTGGCGGCGAAGAACGTGGACACGCGTGAGCACGACCTCGTGGACGCCGACGACTACTTCCAGTACCACGGCGGCATGGTCGCCATGGTGCGGCACCTCACGGGCGAATCCCCCGAGGCGTACGTCGGCGACTCCGCCACTCCCGACCAGGTGAGGACCCGGACGCTGGGCGAGGAGACGCACCGGGTCTTCCGGGCCCGGGTGGTCAACCCGCGGTGGATGGCGGCGATGCGGCGGCACGGTTACAAGGGCGCCTTCGAGATGGCGGCCACCGTGGACTACCTCTTCGGGTACGACGCCACGGCCGGGGTGGTGGACGACTGGATGTACGAGCGGCTCAGCGCCGAGTACGTCTTCGACCCGGAGAACCGGGACTTCATGAAGAAGTCCAACCCCTGGGCGCTGCGCGGCATCACGGAGCGGCTGCTGGAGGCCGCGGACCGGGGGCTGTGGGCGGAGCCGGACGCGGAGACGCTGGAGCGGCTGCGCGCCACTTATCTGGAGCTCGAAGGTGACTTGGAGGGTGACGACAAGTGAGTACCCCGTTCCCGTTCACGGCCGTCGTGGGCCAGGACGACCTGCGGCTCGCGTTGCTGCTGAACGCCGTCTCACCGGCGGTCGGCGGTGTGCTGGTCCGCGGCGAGAAGGGCACCGCGAAGTCCACGGCCGTGCGGGCGCTGTCGGCGCTGATGCCGGAGGTGGACGTCGTCTCCGGGTGCCGCTTCTCCTGTGACCCCGACTCCCCCGACCCGGGCTGCCCGGACGGCCCGCACGAGCCGGGCGCGTTCGCGTCGCGCCCTGCCCGGATGGTCGAGCTGCCGGTCGGCGCCTCCGAGGACCGGCTGGTGGGCGCCCTGGACATCGAGCGCGCGCTGGCGGAGGGCGTGAAGGCCTTCGAGCCGGGCCTGCTGGCCGACGCGCACCGCGGGATCCTCTACGTCGACGAGGTCAACCTGCTCCACGACCACCTCGTGGACCTGCTGCTGGACGCCGCCGCCATGGGCGCCTCGTACGTCGAACGCGAGGGCGTGTCGGTGCGGCATGCCGCGCGGTTCCTGCTCGTCGGGACCATGAACCCCGAAGAGGGCGAGCTGCGCCCGCAGTTGCTGGACCGGTTCGGCCTGACCGTCGAGGTCGCCGCCTCGCGCGAGCCCGACCAGCGCGTGGAGGTCGTACGGCGCCGGCTGGCCCACGACGACGACCCGGCCGGTTTCGCGGTGCGCTGGGCCGACGAGGAGGCCGCCGTACGGGCGCGGATCGTGGCGGCGCGGGAGCTGTTGCCGTCGGTGCGGCTGGGCGACGGGGCGCTGCGGCAGATCGCGGCGACATGCGCGGCCTTCGAGGTGGACGGCATGCGGGCCGACATCGTGATGGCGCGGACGGCGACCGCGCTGGCGGCCTGGGCCGGGCGGACGGAGGTGCTCGCGGAGGACGTGCGGCAGGCGGCGCTGCTCGCGCTCCCGCACCGGCGGCGGCGCAATCCGTTCGACGCGCCGGGGCTCGACGAGGACAAGCTGGACGAGACGCTGGAGGAGTTCGGCGGGCAGGACGGGGACGGGCCCGACGGGGACGACGATCCCGGTCCGGGCCCCGGCGGCGGTCCCGGTGGGCAGCCCGAGCCCGACGACGCGCCGCGGGGTGACGGCGACGCCGCCGCGCGTCCCGAGGCCGGGGAGGACGGGGAGCCGCAGCCGTCCGGCGGCGCCGGTGAGCAGTCCCCCGCGCGGGCCGCCGAGCCGTTCCGGACCAAGGTGCTGAGCGTGCCGGGGCTCGGCGAGGGTGCCGCCGGGCGGCGTTCGCGGGCGCGGGCCGAGCACGGGCGGACCATCGGGGCCCGGCGGCCCCGGGGGGCGCTGACCAAGCTGCACCTCGCGGCGACCGTGCAGGCCGCCGCACCGCACCAGCGGGCGCGGGGGCGCAGCGGGCCGGGGCTGGTGGTGCGCCGGGACGATCTGCGGCAGGCGACGCGCGAGGGGCGTGAGGGCAATCTCGTGCTGTTCGTCGTGGACGCCTCCGGGTCGATGGCCGCGCGGCAGCGGATGGGCGCCGTCAAGGGTGCCGTGCTGTCGCTGCTGCTGGACGCCTACCAGCGGCGGGACAAGGTGGGGCTGGTGACCTTCCGGGGTGCGGCCGCCGACGTGGCGCTGCCGCCGACCTCGTCGGTGGACGCGGCGGCGGTCCGCCTGGAGTCGCTGCCGACCGGGGGGCGTACGCCGCTCGCGGCCGGGCTGCTCAAGGCGCACGAGGTGCTGCGGGTGGAGCGGCTGCGGGATCCCGCGCGGCGGGCGCTGGTCGTGGTGGTGACGGACGGACGGGCGACCGGGGGCCCGGAGCCCGTCGCGCTGGCCGGGCGTGCCGCGCGGCTGTTCGCCGCCGAGGGCACCGCCTCGGTGGTCGTCGACTGCGAGTCGGGGCCGGTGCGGCTCGGGCTCGCCGGGCAGCTCGCGGGTGAGCTGGGCGGTACGGCGGTGACGCTGGACGAGCTGCGGGCGGACTCGATCGCCGGGCTCGTGAAGGACGTGCAGGGCAGCAGGAGGGCCGCGTAATGCCGCAGGGGAAGCCGAGTGTCGTACCGGACGACGGGCTGACGACCCGTCAGCGGCGCAACCGTCCGCTGGTCGTGGTGCACACGGGCGTCGGGAAGGGCAAGTCCACCGCCGCCTTCGGGCTGGCGCTGCGCGCCTGGAACCAGGGGTGGCCGATCGGGGTGTTCCAGTTCGTCAAGTCGGCCAAGTGGAAGGTCGGCGAGGAGAACGCCCTGCGGGTGCTGGGCGCCAGCGGCGAGGGCGGGTCGGTCGACTGGCACAAGATGGGCGAGGGCTGGTCCTGGGTCCAGCGCGACGCGCAGCTGGACAACGAGGAGAAGGCCCGGGAGGGCTGGGAGCAGGTCAAGCGGGACCTGGCCGCCGAGACGTACAAGCTGTACGTGCTGGACGAGTTCGCCTATCCGATGCACTGGGGGTGGGTCGACACCGACGAGGTGGTGTCCGTGCTGCGGGAGCGGCCGGGGACCCAGCACGTCGTGATCACCGGGCGGAACGCGCCCGACGCGCTGGTGGAGTGCGCCGACCTCGTCACCGACATGTCCAAGGTCAAGCATCCGATGGACACGGGGCAGAAGGGGCAGAGGGGCATCGAGTGGTGACCTCCTCCGACTCCGCCTCCCCCACCCGCTCCGCCGTTCCCCGGCTGGTCGTCGCCGCGCCCTCGTCCGGGAGCGGCAAGACCACCGTCGCCACCGGGCTGATGGCCGCGCTCGCCGGGCGCGGGCTCGCCGTGTCGCCGCACAAGGTCGGGCCGGACTACATCGACCCCGGCTACCACGCGCTCGCCACCGGACGGGTCGGGCGCAACCTCGACGCGTACCTGTGCGGGCCCGAGCTGGTCGGACCGCTGTTCCTGCACGGGGCGCGCGGCTGCGACATCGCCGTGGTCGAGGGCGTGATGGGGCTGTACGACGGGGCCGCCGGCGAGGGCGAGCTGGCGTCCACCGCGCAGGTCGCGAAGCTGCTGCGGGCGCCGGTGGTGCTGGTCGTGGACGCGTCGTCGCAGTCGCGGTCGGTGGCGGCGCTGGTGCACGGGTTCGTGAGCTGGGACCCGGAGGTGCGGATCGGCGGCGTGATCCTGAACAAGGTCGCGTCGGACCGGCACGAGGCGCTGCTGCGGGAGGCGGTGGACTCCGTCGGGGTGCCGGTGCTCGGGGTGTTGCGGCGGGCCGCGCCCGTGGAGACGCCTTCTCGGCATCTGGGGTTGGTTCCTGTCGCCGAGCGGCGTTCGCAGGCGGTGGAGGCGGTTGCGGCGATGGCGGCGCAGGTGGCCGACGGGTGTGATCTGGAGGCGTTGACCGGTCTGGCGCGGAGTGCGGGGGCGTTGGGTTGTGCGGCGTGGGACGCGGGCGAGGCCTTGGTCTCCTCGCCCCCGCCGACCCCTCCCGTCCCGTCCCCGGGGGCTGCGCCCCCGGATCCCCGCTTTCGGCCTGGCCGGCCTCGTCCTCAAGCGCCGGACGGGCTGAAGAAGCGCGTCGCCGTCGCCGGAGGGGCCGCCTTCACCTTCTCCTACGCCGAGCACACCGAGCTGCTCGCCGCCGCCGGGGCGGAGGTCGTCACGTTCGACCCGTTGCGGGACGAGGAGCTTCCCGAGGGGACCGCCGGGCTCGTCGTCGGGGGCGGGTTCCCCGAGGTGTACGCCGCCGAGCTGTCCGCCAACGAGGGGCTGCGGAAGTCCGTCGCCGAGCTGGCGCTCAGCGGTGCTCCCGTCGCCGCCGAGTGCGCGGGGCTGCTGTATCTGTGCCGGGAGCTGGACGGGTTGCCGATGTGCGGGGTGCTGGACGCCTCCGCCCGGATGTCGGAGCGGCTGACGCTGGGCTACCGGGACGCCGTGGCCGTGTCCGACAGCGCGCTGGCCGGGGCGGGGACGCGGCTGCGGGGGCACGAGTTCCACCGGACGGTCGTGGAGCCGGGGGCCGGGGCGGCGCCGGCTTGGGGGATGCGGGCGCCCGAGCGGCGCGTCGAGGGATTTGTGGAGCGCGGTGTGCACGCGAGCTATCTGCACACGCACTGGGCGGCCGAGCCCGGTGTCGCCCGTCGGTTCGTGGAGAGGTGCCGGACGTCATGAGCAGCAGGCTGATCGGTGTGGGGGTCGGGCCCGGGGACCCGGAGCTGGTGACCGTGAAGGGGGTCAACGCGCTCCGGGCCGCCGATGTCGTGGTCGTGCCCGTGATGGACTCCGGTGAACGCGGGCGCGCCGAGGCGACGGTCCTGCACTACGTGGGCGGCGAGAAGGTCGTACGGGTCGTGTTCGCGCTGAACGAGCGCACCGACCGGGCGCGGCGCGAGGCGGCCTGGGACGCGGCCGGGGAGCGGGTGGCCGGACTGCTGCGGGAGCACGCCGCCGTCGCCTTCGCGACCATCGGCGATCCCAACGTGTACTCGACCTTCACCTATCTCGCGCAGACCGTCGGCGCGCTGGTGCCGGGCACCGTCGTGGAGACCGTGCCCGGGATCACCGCCATGCAGGACCTCGCGGCGCGGTCGGGGGCCGTACTGACCGAGGGCACCGAGCCGTTGACGCTGGTGCCGGTCACCGCGGGGGCCGCCGTGCTCAAGGAGGCGCTGCACGGGCCCGGCACGGTCGTCGCCTACAAGTTCGGCCGGCAGGCGGCCGAGGTGGCCGAGGCGCTGCGGGAGAGCGGGCGGCTGGACGACGCCGTGTGGGGGTCGGCGCTCGGGCTGCCGGAGGAGTCCGTACGGCCCGCCGGCGAGCTGGACGGGGCGCCGTTGCCGTATCTGTCGACGCTCATCGCGCCCGCCCGGCGCGAGGGCGGGCGGGGCGGGAAGCTGTGAACGCCCGTGGTGCGCGGCGCTCACTCGGCGATGCCCACGACCAGCCAGATGAACGCCGCGCCCGCGACCGTGCACAGCAGGGTCGAGCGGGCGGGGTGCTCGTGGTGGGCCTCGGGGAGGATCTCGGCCGCGGCGAGGTACAGGAGCACGCCGCCGAAGAGGCCGAGATAGGCGCCGAGCGCGCCCTCCGGGATGGTGAACAGGAGGGTGGAGGCCGCGCCGACGACGGGGGCCAGCGCGTCGGCGACCAGCATGGCGACGGCCCGGCGGCGGGCGTTGCCGTACAGGCTGGTCAGTGTGTAGGTGTTGAAGCCGTCCGCGAAGTCGTGGGCGATCACCGCCATCGCGACCGCCGCGCCCATGCCGCCGCCGACCTGGAAGGCCGCGCCGATCGCCACACCGTCCATGGCGCTGTGACCGACCATCGCGGACGCGGCCGTCAGGCCCACCTCGGGCGAGCGGTGGCCGTGCTCGTCGGCGCCGTGCGCGGCGCGGCGGGCCGCCAGCAGGCGTTCCACCAGGTGCGCGAGCAGGAATCCGGCGACGAAGAGCAGCAGGGCGGCCGGCACGCCGAACACCTCGTCGCCCGCCGCCTCCAGGGCCTCCGGCAGCAGGTCGAGGCCGACCACGCCCAGCATGAGGCCGCCGGCCAGGCCCAGGACGAGGTGGCGCCGGTCGGTCACGCGCTGGGCCGTCCAGCCGCCGGCCAGCGTCATCAGGAACGCGCCGAGCGCGACGAAGACCGCCATGGGCCCTTGGTATCCGATCACGTCGCGTTCACGCGCGTACGACAGCAGCAACCGCAGTAAATATGCGCAGGACGCACAGGAGAGGACCGAAAACGATGGATTCCGAGGCCAAGGTGACCTTCGTCGGTGCCGGTCCCGGCGCCGCCGACCTGCTGACGTTCCGTGCGGCGCGCGCCATCGCCGAGGCGGACGTAGTGATCTGGGCGGCGAGCCTCGTCCAGGCGGAGGTGCTCCAGCACGCCCGGGAGGGCGCCGAGGTGCTGGACTCGGCGACGATGTCGCTGGAGGACGTCGTCGCCGTCTACCGGCGGGCGCGGCAGGAGGGGCTGCGGGTGGCCCGCATCCACTCCGGCGACCCGGCGCTGTGGGGCGGCACGCAGGAGCAGCTCGACCGGTGCGCGGAGATCGGCGTCGCGACCGAGGTGGTGCCCGGTGTCTCCGCGTTCTCCGCGGTCGCCGCGCTCGCGCGACGGGAGCTGACGATCCCGGAGGTCGCGCAGTCCGTGGTCCTCACCCGGCTCGGCGGGGGCAAGACGCCGATGCCGCCCGGGGAGGAGGTCCGCGAGTTCGCGAAGCACGGCACGACGATGGCGGTCTTCCTGTCGGCGGCCCGCAGCGGCCAGCTGGTTCGGGAGCTGCTGGAGGGCGGCTATCCGACCGAGACGCCGGTCGTCGTCGCCTACCAGGCCACCTGGCCCGAGGAGCTGGTCGTGCGGTGCACGATCGGGACACTGGAGGAGACGGTCAAGGAGCACAAGCTCTGGAAGCACACCCTGTTCCTGGTCGGCCCGGCCCTCGACGCGCACGGCACCCGCTCGCACCTCTACCACCCGGGGCACTTCCACGGCTATCGCAAGGCCGACCCGGAGGCGCGCCGGGAACTGCGTTCGCGGGGTGCGAGCACGTGATCACCGTGGTCGGAATGGGAGCCTCCTCCGGTGCGGCTCCCGCCGGGGACGTCGCCGCGGGTGCGGAGCTGGTCGTCGGGGGGCGGCGGCACCTGGACTCCGTACGGCTGCCGGAGGGGGCCCGGACGGTCGTCCTCGGGGCGCTGGCGCCCGCCCTGGACACGGTCGCGGAGTACGTCGCCGAGGAGCGGCCGGTGACCGTGCTGGCCTCCGGTGATCCGGGGTTCTTCGGGATCGTGCGGGCGCTGGCCGAGCGGTTCGGTCCGAAGCGGCTGGACGTGCGGCCCGGGATCTCCTCGGTCGCCGCGGCCTTCGCGCGGGCCGGGCTGCCGTGGGACGACGCCGTGGTGGCGAGCGCGCACGGGCGGGACCTGCGGACGGCGGTGCAGCTGTGCCGGGCGCACCCGAAGGTCGCCGTGCTGACGGGGCCCGGGGCCGGTCCGGCGGAGCTGGGGGCCGCGCTGGGGTCCGACGGGCGGGTGTTCGTCGTCGCCTCCGCGCTGGGCTCTGCCGGGGAGCGCGTGGAGCGGGTGACGCCCGCCGAGGCCGCCGCCCGGGACTGGGGGACGGCGGTCAGCGTGGTGCTGTGCCTGGACGAGGCGCGGGCGCTGGGGCCGGCGCGGGCGGTCGCGGGGCCGCGGCCGGGGCCCGCCGGATGGGCGCTGGACGAGGCGGAGTTCGCCCACCGCGACTCGATGATCACCAAGTTCGAGGTGCGGGCGCTGGCGCTGGCCCGCCTCGGGCCGCGCCCCGGCGACCTGGTGTGGGACGTCGGCGCGGGCTCCGGGTCCGTGGCCGTGGAGTGCGCGCGGCTGGGCGCCGCCGTCACCGCCGTCGAGAAGACGACGGACGGTGTCGGGCGGGTCCGCGCCAACGCCGCCGCGCACGGTGTGGACGTGCGGGTGGTGCACGGGGCGGCGCCCGGGGTGCTGGCCAGCCTGGACGAGGACCCGGACGCGGTGTTCGTGGGCGGTGGCGGGCGCGAACTGCCCGCGATCGTCGCCGAGTGCGCGCGTCGGGCCCGGCGCGCCGTGGTCGTCGCGATGGCCGCGCTGGACCGGGTGCCCGCGGCCCGTCGGGCGCTGCTCGACGCCGGTCTCGACTGCGACGGGGTGCTGCTGCAGTCCTCGCGGCTCGCGCCGCTGCCGGGGGATGTGACCCGGCTCGCGGCCACCAATCCCGTCTTCCTGCTGTGGGGCGTCAGGCCGCACAGCCGTACCGAAGGAGTTGCCCCTTGATCGGGCTCATTTCCGCCACGGCGGCGGGAGCGGCGGCGCGGGACCGGCTGGCCGCGGCGTGGCCGGAGCGCACGCGCGTGTACGAGGGTCCCGTCGCGGACGCCGTACGGTCCGCGTTCGCCGAGTGCGAGCGGCTGGTGTGCTTCCTGGCCACGGGGGCCGTGGTCCGGCTGGTGGCGCCGCTGCTGGACGACAAGCGGACCGACCCGGGTGTGGTGTGTGTCGACGAGGGCGGGCGGTTCGCCGTGTCGCTGGTCGGCGGGCACGGGGGCGGTGCGAACGAACTGGCCCGCGCGGTCGGCGAGGTGCTGGGCGCGGAGCCGGTGGTGACGACGGCGACCGACGCGGTCGGGCTGGCCGGTCTGGACACGCTCGGGCTGCCCGTCGAGGGCGATGTCGCCGGGGTGTCGCGGGCGCTGCTGGACGGCGAGCCGGTGGCGCTGCGCGCGGAGGTGGCCTGGCCGCTGCCGCCGCTCCCGGTCGCGGCCGACGGGGCGTACACGGTCCGGGTGACGGACCGTGCGGTGGAGCCGTCCGAGCGCGAGGCCGTCCTGCGTCCGCCGTCCCTGGTCGTCGGCGTCGGCGCGTCCAGGGGGGCGCCGGTGGACGAGGTGCTCGCCCTGGTGGAGGCCGCGCTGCGCGAGGCGGGGCTGTCGGCGGCGTCGGTGGCCGAGCTGGCCACCGTGGACGCCAAGGCGGAGGAGCCCGGGATCGTCGGGACCGCCGGGCGGCTGGGCGTGCCCCTGGTGACGTACCCGGCCGACGCGTTGGCGGGCGTCGAGGTGCCCAACCCCTCCGACGCCCCGCTCGCGGCCGTGGGCACCCCGTCGGTCGCGGAGGCGGCGGCGCTGGTGCGCGGGGGCGAACTCCTCGTGCCCAAGCGGAAGTCGGCGGCGGTGCCCGCGATGGCGACCTGTGCGGTGGTACGGCGGCCGGGGCGCGGGCGGCTCGCGGTGGTCGGGCTCGGGCCCGGCGCCCGGGACCTGGTGACGCCGCGGGCGCGGGCGGAGCTGCGGCGGGCGTCGGTGCTGGTCGGGCTCGACCAGTACGTCGACCAGGTCCGCGATCTGCTGCGGCCCGGCACGCGGGTGCTGGAGTCGGGGCTCGGCGCGGAGGAGGAGCGGGCCCGCACCGCGGTCGAGGAGGCGCGGCGCGGGCACGCCGTCGCGCTGATCGGCAGCGGGGACGCCGGGGTGTACGCCATGGCCTCGCCCGCGCTGGCCGAGGCGAGCGACGACATCGACGTGGTCGGGGTGCCGGGCGTGACGGCGGCGCTGGCGGCCGGGGCGATCCTGGGCGCGCCGCTCGGCCACGACCACGTGTCCATCAGCCTGTCCGACCTGCACACGCCGTGGGAGGTCATCGAGCGCCGGGTGCGCGCGGCGGCCGAGGCGGACCTCGTCGTGACGTTCTACAACCCGCGCAGCCGGGGCCGCGACTGGCAGCTGCCCAAGGCGCTGGCGATCCTCGCGGAGCACCGGGAGCCGGCGACTCCGGTGGGCGTCGTGCGCAACGCGTCGCGGGCCGACGAGTCGAGCCGCCTGTCCACGCTCGCCGCGCTCGACCCGGCGACCGTCGACATGATGACCGTCGTGACGGTGGGCAACACCGCGACCCGGGAGATCGCCGGGCGCATGGTGACGCCGCGCGGCTACCGCTGGCAGGAGGATCCGGCCACCCGCCGCTCCCCTGCCGATTCCTCCCGGGCCTCCGAGTCCGGGACGTCCGAGTCCGAGACACCCGAGGAGAACCTGTGACGACCCCGCCCGCCCTGCTCATCTCCGGACACGGCACCCGGGACGAGGCCGGAGCCGAGGCGTTCCGCGACTTCGTGCGCGAGCTGGGCCGACGCCACCCCGAGCTGCCCGTCGCGGGCGGCTTCATCGAGCTGTCCCCGCCGCCGCTGGGCGATGCGGTGACGGAGCTGGTGGAGCGCGGGGTGCGCCGGTTCGCGGCCGTGCCGCTGATGCTGGTGTCCGCCGGCCACGCCAAGGGCGACATTCCGGCGGCGCTGTCGCGCGAGAAGGAGCGCCACCCCGGCATCTCCTACACCTACGGGCGCCCGTTGGGCCCGCACCCCGCGCTGCTGCGGGTGCTGGAGCGGCGCCTCGCGGAGGCGGTCGACCCGTCCTGGGACCCGTCCGAGGTGACCGTGCTGCTGGTCGGCCGCGGCTCGACGGACCCGGACGCCAACGCCGAGGTGTTCAAGGCGGCGCGGCTGCTGTGGGAGGGGCGCGGTTACGCGGCCGTGGAGACGGCGTTCGTGTCGCTGGCGGCGCCGGACGTGCCGGGCGGCCTGGACCGGTGCGTGCGGCTGGGGGCGCGGCGGGTCGTCGTGCTGCCGTACTTCCTGTTCACCGGCATCCTCCCGGACCGGGTCCGGCACCAGACCGAGGAGTGGGCCGCCGCGCACCCGGAGACCGAGGTGCGGTCGGCGGACGTGATCGGTCCGGAGCCCGAGCTGCTGGATCTGGTGTGGGAGCGGTACGAGGAGGCCGTCGAGGGCGATCTGCGGATGAACTGCGACAGCTGCGTGTACCGGATCGCGCTGCCGGGGTTCGAGGACAAGGTGGGGCTGCCGCAGCAGCCGCACTTCCACCCCGACGACGACGGCGACCACCACGGGCACCATCACGGGCATGGACACGCGCACTCCCATGCACACTGAGGCCCAGGGGCCCGATCTGCGCCATCACGGGGACGCCGAGGTGCGCGACGAGGGTTCGGCGCTGGTGGACCTCGCGGTGAACGTCCGCGCGGACACTCCCCCGGCCTGGCTGCGTGAGCACGTCGCCGCCTCGCTCGGCTCGCTCGCCGCCTACCCGGACGGACGGGCCGCGCGGGCGGCGGTGGCGGCGCGGCACGGGCTGCCGGTGGAGCGGGTGCTGCTGACGGCCGGGGCGGCGGAGGCGTTCGTGCTGCTGGCGCGGGCGCTGAAGGTGCGCCGGCCGGTCGTGGTGCACCCGCAGTTCACCGAGCCCGAGGCGGCGCTGCGGGACGCGGGGCACACGGTCGGCCGGGTGCTGCTGGGGGCGGCGGACGGCTTCCGCCTCGACCCCGCCGACGTCCCCGAGGACGCCGACCTGGTGGTGGTCGGCAACCCGACGAACCCCACCTCGGTGCTGCACCCGGCGGGCGTGCTCGCGTCGCTGGCCCGGCCCGGGCGGACGCTGGTCGTGGACGAGGCGTTCATGGACGCGGTGCCGGGCGAACGGGAGGCGCTGGCCGGGCGCCGGGACGTACCCGGGCTCGTCGTCCTGCGCAGCCTCACCAAGACGTGGGGGCTGGCGGGGCTGCGCATCGGGTACGTGCTGGCCGACCCGGAGACGATCACCGAACTGGAGCGCGCCCAGCCCCTGTGGCCGGTGTCCACGCCCGCGCTGGCGGCGGCCGAGGTGTGCGTGGCGCCGCGGGCACTGGCGGAGGCCGCCCACGCCGCCCACCGCGTCGCCGCCGACCGGGACCGTCTCGTCGCCGGGCTGGCGGAATTCGCCGGTGCCGGGGTGCGGGTCGTCGGTCCTGCCGAGGGTCCCTTCGTCCTGGTCGGCATCCCGGACGCGACCGCCGTACGGCACCGGTTGCGCGGCCTGGGGTACGCGGTCCGGCGCGGGGACACCTTTCCGGGGCTGGGCGAGGGGTGGCTGCGCCTGGCGGTACGGGACCGGATGACGACGGACGGCTTCCTGCACGCCCTGGAGCGCGCACTGGCGACACCGAAACCATCCTGAGCCCCGCCCCCTCCAACCGGCCCCGCACCGCCGTCCCCACCTGCCCGGTCCCCTCGCCGTCAGCCCCGCCCGGCCGGGCCCCTCGCCGTCAGCCCCACCTGCCCGGTCCCCTCGCCGTCAGCCCCGCCCGGCCGGGCCCCTCGCCGTCAGCCGTGCCTGCGCCTGGCCAGGAGCAGTGCGCCGCCGCCTGCCAGGACCAGGGCCGCCGCGCCGGCCGCGATGTACGGGGTCGCGGAGCCGCCGCCGGTCTCGGCCAGGTCCGCCTCGGTGCGGGCGCCCTGGGGCTTCACGTCCGCGGCGGGGCCGGCGTCCTGCTCGGCCGGGGGTTCCTCGGCCTTCGCCGGGGGCTGCTCGGCCTCGTGCGTCGGGGCGGACGGGGACTCGCAGGTCGCCTTGGCCAGGGTGACGGTGCCGTCGACCTCGGCGACGTTCAGGTCGAGGGGGTTGACGGAAACCCTGAGTTCGAGCGCGGTGGCGGCGGCCGTGCGGGAGGTGGTCTCCTCCTTCGAGAGGTCGAGCCGGACCTCGCCGACGCCGGGCACCTTCACGTCCGTCGTCCCGCCGGTGGTGAGCGTGACCTTCTTGCCGAGGACGGTCACCGGACCCAGCAGGTTGGCGTCGGCGACCGGCTTCTTCCCGGCCTCGCAGGTCGCCGTGGAGGTGACCTCCTGGACCTCGATCACCGACAGCAGCGGCAGGCCGGGGACGTGCAGCCGGGCGCGGGCCAGCGTGGTGGAGCCCTCGCTCTTCCCGGCGTTCGCGGTCGCCTTCGCCTCGGCGACGTCGGCGCGCAGGACGCTGAAGGGCTTGCCGCCGTCGACGCCGTCCAGCCGGGCGGTGAGCGCGGTCTTCTCGGCGTCCCCGGGGGCCTGCACCTCGTTGAGGGTGACCGCGAGCGGGACGTTCACGGTCTTGTTGAGCAGGGAGACGTCGAGCCCGGTGCGCAGCACGGTGGCGCTCGCGCGGCCGTGGTCGCCGGTCGCGTGGGCGGATCCCGCGCCGGCCAGGGTCGCGGGGCCCGCGGCCAGGGCGGTGGCCGCCGCGACGGTGGCGAGACGGCGTGCGGGCATGCGGAAGGTGTTGCCGTTCAAGGTGGTGGGACCCCCAGTGAGACATGCGTGCGGGGCACGCATGAGCGACATGCTTGGGACCCGGACAGAATGTCCCCGCATCCACCGAACCGTCAGCGAACTCAGGGCACTTCACCCCTTCGTGGGGTTTTGGCGAACCCTTTCGAATCCTCCCCGCGCCTTCTCGCACGGGTGTTCCCCGGCGTCACTCCCGTCGGCTAACCGACGACCCGCCCGTTGAGCACCACCCGGCGCGGAGCGGTGAGCACGCGCACGTCCGCGCGCGGGTCCTGCTCGTACACCACCAGGTCCGCCGGTGCGCCCTCCTCCAGGCCCGGACGCCCGAGCCAGCGCCGGGCGGCCCAGGTCGTCGCGGCGAGGGCCTCGACGGGCGGGATGCCCGCGGTGACCAGCTCCGCGACCTCGGCCCCGGCCAGCCCGTGGGCGAGGGCACCGCCCGCGTCGGTGCCCACGAAGACCGGAATCCCGGCGTCGTAGGCGTTGCGCACGGTGTCGTAGCGGCGCTCGTGGAGCCGGCGCATATGGGCCGACCAGCGCGGGAAGCGGGTCTCGCCGCCGTCGGCCAGCGCGGGGAAGGTGGCGATGTTGACGAGGGTGGGCACGATGGCGACGCCCCGCTCGGCGAAGAGGGGGATCGTGTCGTCCGTGAGCCCCGTGGCGTGCTCGACGCAGTCGATGCCGGCCTCGACCAGGTCGCGCAGGGAGTCCTCGGCGAAGCAGTGCGCGGTGACGCGGGCGCCCAGGCGGTGCGCCTGAGCGATGGCCGCCTCGACGGCGCCGCGCGGCCAGCAGGCCGACAGGTCGCCGAGGTCGCGGTCGATCCAGTCGCCGACCAGTTTCACCCAGCCGTCGCCGCGCCGGGCCTCCTGGGCGACGTACGCGACGAGGTCCTCGGGCTCGACCTCCCAGGCGTAGTTGCGGATGTAGCGGCGGGTGCGGGCGATGTGCCGGCCCGCCCGGATGATCTTCGGGAGGTCCTCGCGGTCGTCGATCCAGCGGGTGTCGGAGGGCGAGCCGGCGTCGCGGATGAGGAGGGTGCCCGCCTCGCGGTCGGTCAGCGCCTGCTTCTCGGCGACGTCCGCGGGGACCGCCCCGTGCTGGTCCAGGCCGACGTGGCAGTGCGCGTCGACCAGGCCGGGCAGCGCCCAGCCCTCGACGGTGCGGACGTCGGCCGCGCCGGCGGGGCGGTCGTACGAGATACGGCCGTCGATCACCCACACCTCGTCCCGGACCTCCTCCGGTCCGACGAGCACCCGACCCTTCACGTGCAGCACCGCGCGATCGCTCATGCCCCGCACCCTAGACGGTGCCCGCACGCCCGTCCGGGGCCGGTCACCGGCGCCCGCCGCGCGCTGCCGCGCGGGTGCGCAGCTCGGTCGCGTACCCGGCCCCGACGGCGCTCGCGACGGCCGTCAGGGCCAGGACGGCGGTGGCCGGATTGACGTAGCCGGGGACGTCGTCGCTGGTGTACTCGCCGCCGCCGGTGGTCTCGCAGACGAAACCCAGGGGCAGGAAGGAGACCGACTGGTCGATGACGCGGGCGGCGCGCTCCTCGTAGCCCGGCATGCGGCAGGGCGGCGCCGGTGCGGAGCCCGCGCCGCCGCCGGACTCCATGACGGCGCCGGTCACGTGGAGCAGCCCCCAGGCGTACGCCGCGACGGCGGCCGCACCGGCGAACGCGGCGAGGGCGTGCAGCACCGGTCCGGCACCGGACCCCCGGGCGCGGCGGGCGGCGAGGACGCTCGCGCCGTGGCCGGTCAGCCCGAAGGCCGACACCACGGCGACCACGACGACCAGCAGGAGGACGAGGAACACGGGGCCAGTCCATCAGGCCGGCGACTGCTTCGGCTGTGACGGAAGCCACGATTCCGGGCGTGGGGGTGTCGCAACGGAAACCCTCCGGCGCGAGTGCCGGCGGACGCCATGGTTACTCTCGACTCCGTACGCCGCGTACCCGCGCCGCACACCCGCCGTTACCGAAGAGAGCACCGCCGTGACCCATCCCTTCCTGGACCTCCCCCCGCTGAGCGCCGGACGTTTCGCCGCGATCGAGGACCGGGTCGCGCGCCTGCTCGGCACCGGGCAGGACGTGGTGGTCATGCAGGGCGAGGCGCTGCTGCCGCTGGAGGGCGCGATCCGCGCCGCCGCGGGCCCCGGCACCGTCGCGTTGAACATCATCACGGGGCCGTACGGGCAGACCTTCGGGAACTGGCTGCGGGACTGCGGCGCGACCGTGCACGACCTCGCCGTGCCGTTCCACACCGCCGTCTCCGCCGAGCAGGTCCGCCGGGCCCTCGCCGAGCACCCGGAGACCGACTTCGTGTCCCTCGTGCACGCCGAGGCGGCTACCGGCAACACCAACCCGGTCGCGGAGATCGGCGAGGTGGTGCGGGCGCACGGCGCCCTGTTCTACCTGGACGCGGTGGCCTCCGTGGGCGCCGAGCCGGTGCTGCCGGACGCGTGGGGCGTGGACCTGTGCGTGATCGGCGCGCAGAAGGCGATGGGCGGCCCGGCCGGGGTCTCGGCGGTGTCGGTGAGCGAGCGGGCCTGGGCGCGGATGGCGGCGAACCCGAACGCTCCGCGGCGGTCGTACCTGTCGCTGCTGGACTGGAAGGAGCGCTGGATCGACGGCGGGCGCAAGGCGCTGCTGCACGCGCCGGCGCAGTTGGAGATGCTCGCGCTGGAGGCCTGCGTCGAGCGCATCGAGGCGGAGGGCCCCGAGACGGTGATGGCGCGGCACGCGTCCGCCGCGGCGGCCACCCGGGCCGGCGCGCTCGCGCTGGGCGGCCTGGAGCCGTACGTGTACGAGGCGGCGGACGCGGCGCCGGTCGCCACGACGCTGCGGACGCCGTCGGACGTCGACGCGTCCGCGCTGGTGGCCCGTGCCCTGGAGTCCGACCCGGCGCTGCCGCTGGCCGCGGGCGGCGGCGCGCTGGCCGGCGGGATGATCCGGGTCAACCACTACGGTCCGGACGCGACGCGCGGGGCCGTGCAGGGCTGCCTGGCGGCACTGGGTGCCGCGCTGGCCGAGCGGGGCGTGAAGGCCGACCCGGAGGCCGCCCGGCGGGCCGCCGAGGAGGCATGGGGGCTGCCGAACGGACCCGGCCTTTCACAGGGATGAATTAGAGGGAATTCCCGATGCTCACACCAGCAGAATTAAGGAATTCCACTCAGCGCAGCTTCCCGTATTCTTCTGCCCGCTTTCCTCGGACCTAAACACAAAGATTTCACGACAGCCGACCTTCGCATTTCGGACACGTCTCGCACGGGTTACGTGATTGTGACCCGATCCACAAGCTGCCCGTTATGCGGCTTAAGTTCCCGGCAAATCGCCACATAACGCCGCCATCTCGCGCGGAGGCACGCGCACGCGTGATAACACACGGAGCGCCCATTCGTAACCCCATCCGGCGATGCAATTTCGAATTTCGCTGGGTAAATTCAATTTGCATGACTGCCGCGCAAGCAGACCTGCAAATCGATCGTCCGAGAGTGGCCGACGGTGCCGCCCTGTGGCGGATAGCGAGGGATTCCAAGGTCCTCGACCTCAACTCCTCCTACAGCTATCTGCTCTGGTGCCGGGACTTCGCCGCGACGTCGGCCGTCGCCCGCGACGAGCGCGGTGAGCCGGTCGGCTTCGTCACCGGCTACGTGCGACCGGACCGCCCGGACACCCTGCTCGTGTGGCAGGTGGCGGTGGACGCGGCGTACCGCGGGCGCCGGCTCGCCGCCTCCCTGCTCGACGGGCTGGCCGAGCGGACCGTCGCGGAACGCGGGCTGACCACCCTGGAGACCACCATCTCCCCCGACAACACCGCGTCCCAGCGGCTGTTCACCTCGTTCGCCGAGCGCCGCGGCGCCCGGCTGGAGCGCGAGGTGCTGTTCGACACGGACGTGTTCCCCGACGGACCGCACGAGCCCGAAGTGCTGTACCGCATAGGCCCCCTGTCCACCACCGGCTGACCGACCGGCAGTCCGGACGGCCCGGCACCCCGTGCCAGTCCGGCCCCCAGACTTCCCGGCGGACCGCACCGGTCCCCCGGAGCCGTACGACCTTCCTCTCCCACCCTCACCCCACGAGGAGCGATTCGTCGTGACCATCACCCAGCCCGACCTCAGCGTCTTCGAGACCGTCGAGTCCGAGGTGCGCAGCTACTGCCGCGGCTGGCCCACCATCTTCGACCGTGCGGTCGGCAGCCGCATGTACGACGAGGACGGCCACGAGTACCTCGACTTCTTCGCCGGAGCGGGCTCGCTCAACTACGGGCACAACAACGCGGTCCTGAAACGCGCGCTGATCGACTACCTGGAGCGGGACGGCGTCACGCACGGGCTCGACATGTCGACGACCGCCAAGCGCCGCTTCCTGGAGGCGTTCCAGAACACCATCCTGCGGCCCCGCGACCTGCCGTACAAGGTCATGTTCCCGGGCCCGACGGGCACCAACGCCGTCGAGTCCGCGCTCAAGCTGGCACGCAAGGTGAAGGGGCGCGAGTCGATCGTGTCGTTCACCAACGCCTTCCACGGCATGTCGCTGGGCTCCCTCGCGGTGACCGGCAACGCCTTCAAGCGGGCCGGCGCGGGCATCCCGCTGGTGCACGGCACGCCCATGCCGTTCGACAACTACTTCGACGGGACCGTCGAGGACTTCATCTGGTTCGAGCGGCTCCTCGAGGACCAGGGCTCCGGCCTGAACAAGCCGGCCGCCGTGATCGTCGAGACCGTGCAGGGCGAGGGCGGCATCAACGTCGCCCGGGCCGAGTGGCTGCGTGCCCTGGCCGACCTGTGCGCGCGCCAGGACATGCTGCTCATCGTCGACGACATCCAGATGGGCTGCGGCCGTACCGGCGCCTTCTTCTCCTTCGAGGAGGCGGGCATCACGCCGGACATCGTCACCGTCTCCAAGTCGATCAGCGGCTACGGCCTGCCGATGGCGCTGACCCTGTTCAAGCCCGAGCTGGACGTCTGGGAGCCGGGCGAGCACAACGGCACCTTCCGCGGCAACAACCCGGCCTTCGTCACGGCGACCGCCACGCTGGAGGCGTACTGGGCCGACGGGTCGGCGATGGAGAAGCAGACCCGCACCCGGGGTGAGCAGGTCGAGCAGCACATGATCGCCATCACCGAGGAGAACCTGGCCGACATCAAGGAGTACCGGGGCCGCGGTCTGGTCTGGGGTCTGGAGTTCCACGACAAGGACCGCGCGGGCCGGGTCGCCAAGCGCGCCTTCGAGCTGGGGCTGCTCATCGAGACGTCCGGCCCCGAGAGCGAGGTCGTCAAGCTGCTGCCGGCCCTCACCATCACGCCCGACGAGCTGGACGAGGGCATGAAGACCCTGGCCAGGGCCGTGCGCGAGACCGCCTGACCGTCCGGCCGACCGACGGCGGGACCGTCGGGCACCACTGCTTCCGGCGCCTTCGGGCCGTATGGCCGAAGGCGCCGGGGACCCCACCGCACATCCTCACCTAGGAGGCATCGCAACACCGTGATCGTCCGTTCGTTCAAGGAGTTCGAAGGCACCGACCGGCACGTGAAGAGCGCGTCCGGCACCTGGGAAAGCACCCGGATCGTCCTCGCCAAGGAGAAGGTCGGCTTCTCCCTGCACGAGACGATCCTGTACGCGGGTACGGAGACGTCGATGTGGTACGCCAACCACATCGAGGCCGTCGTCTGCACCAAGGGCGACGCGGAGTTGACCGACCGCGAGACGGGGAAGACGTACCACATCACGCCGGGCACGATGTACCTCCTCAACGGCCACGAGCGGCACACGCTCAAGGTCAAGGAGGACTTCCACTGCATCTGTGTCTTCAACCCGCCCGTCACCGGACGGGAGGATCACGACGAGAACGGCGTCTACCCGCTGCTCACCGAGGAGGTGTGAGTCACCGTGACCACGACCACGAACGTCACCGACCTCTATCCGACCCGCGGCGCCACCGAGGTGGCGACTCCCCGGCAGGACCCGGTGGTCTGGGGCTCCCCGGACACCCCCGGTCCCGTGTCGGCCGGTGACCTCCAGGCGCTGGACCGCGACGGCTTCCTCGCGATCGACCAGCTGATCGCGCCGGACGAGGTCGCCGAGTACCAGCGGGAGCTGGAGCGGCTCACCACCGACCCGGCCATCCGCGCGGACGAGCGCTCGATCGTCGAGCCGCAGTCCAAGGAGATCCGGTCGGTCTTCGAGGTGCACAAGATCAGTGAGGTCTTCGCCAAACTGGTCCGCGACGAGCGCGTGGTCGGGCGGGCGCGGCAGATCCTCGGCTCGGACGTCTACGTCCACCAGTCCCGGATCAACGTCAAGCCGGGCTTCGGAGCCAGCGGCTTCTACTGGCACTCGGACTTCGAGACCTGGCACGCCGAGGACGGCCTGCCCAACATGCGTACGATCTCGGTCTCGATCGCGCTCACCGAGAACTACGACACCAACGGCGGCCTGATGATCATGCCGGGCTCGCACAAGACGTTCCTCGGGTGCGCGGGGGCCACGCCGAAGGACAACTACAAGAAGTCCCTGCAGATGCAGGACGCGGGGACCCCGTCCGACGAGGCGCTGACGAAGATGGCCTCCGAGTACGGCATCAAGCTGTTCACCGGCAAGGCCGGCTCGGCGACCTGGTTCGACTGCAACTGCATGCACGGGTCGGGCGACAACATCACGCCGTTCCCGCGCAGCAACGTGTTCATCGTGTTCAACAGCGTGGAGAACACGGCCGTGGAGCCGTTCGCGGCTCCGATCCGGCGGCCGGAGTTCATCGGGGCGCGGGACTTCACTCCGGTGAGGTGACCCGCTTCTGATCTCGGGCAGGGGCCTTTTCGTGTGGGACGGGAGGCCCCTGCCCGATGTTCTTCCCGGCCCCGCCGGGTCAGCCCGCCAGCACGTCGAGCAGCCGGTCCACGTCCGCCGTGGTGTTGTACACGTGGAAGGCGGCCCGCAGGTTGCCCGCCCGGTCGGACACCTGGACCCCGGCCCGGCCCAACTCGCCCTGCCGGTGGCCCAGCCCCGGCACGGACACGATCGCCGAGCCCGGCGCGGGCACCGGCTCGTGGCCCAGCGAGCGCACGCCCGCGCGGAACCGGTCGGCGAGCGCGGTGTCGTGGGCGTGCACGGCGTCGACGCCCAGTTCCTCCATCAGGGCCAGGGAGTGCCGGGCGCCGGTGTAGGAGAACAGCGCGGGGCTCTCGTCGAACCGCCGGGCGGAGTGCGCGAGTTCCTCGACGGGGCCGTAGCAGCTGTCCCAGGGGTGCTCCCCGGTCGCCCACCCGGCGAACAGCGGCGTCAGCCCGGCCGCCGCTCCCAGGTCCTCGGGGACCACGAGGAAGGCGACGCCGCGCGGGCAGAGCACCCACTTGTAGCCGACGGCGGTCACGTAGTCGAAGTCGTCCGCGGCCGTCGGCAGCCAGCCGTTCGCCTGGGAGGCGTCGATCAGCGTCCGCGCCCCGTGCGCCCGGGCGGCGTCCCGCAGCGCGGGGAGGTCGGCGATCCGCCCGTCGGCGGACTGCACGGAACTGACCGCGACGAGCGCGGTGTCGGGGCCCACCGACTCGGCCAGCCGCTCCAGCGGCACGCTGCGCACCTTCAGGTCGCCGCGCGTGTACAGCGGGTTCACCAGGGAGCTGAAGTCGGCCTCCGCGGTGAGGACTTCGGCCCCCGACGGCAGCGACGCGGCGACGAGCCCGCTGAACGTGGCGACGGACGCGCCGGTCGCGACCCGGGTGGCGGGCACCCCCACGAGGCGGGCGTACGCGGCCCGGGCCGCCTCGACGTCGGCGAACATGTCGAGCGGCTGCCCTTCCGCCGCGGCGGCCGCCGCGTCCCGCATGGCCGCGAGGGTCCGGGCGGGCAGCAGGCCGGTGCTGGCGGTGTTCAGGTACGTGGTCTTCGGGGCGAACTCGGTACGGACGAGATTCTCGAAGCTCTCCATGGCACCACTGTGCGGCCCCCCGGACCTCTCCGTCCATTGCGTATTTCTACGCGGTTTCTCCAAGCATCCCTTATGCACGGCCTCTCACCTGGGCTTTTGGCCGCCCTTCACCCCTGGGGCACCGCGCACCCGTCCGGACCGCAGGCCTGCGCGTCCCCGTCGTCGATCAGCTTCAGCGGCGTGCGCCCGCCCCACGCCTGGGTCAGCGCCTGGGCGAAGACCTCGGCGGGCTGGGCGCCCGAGACGCCGTAGGCGCGGTCCAGCACGAAGAACGGCACCCCGGTGGCGCCGAGCTGGGCCGCCTCGCGCTCGTCGGCGCGCACCTCGTCGGCGTAGGCGGCGGGGTCGGCGAGCACCGCGCGGGCCTCGTCCTCGTCGAGCCCGGCGGCGACGGACAGCTCGACGAGCCGCTCGTCGTCGTTGAACACGGAGCGCTCCTCGGCGAAGTTGCCCCGGTAGAAGGCGTCCAGGAGCGCCCCGTGCCGCCCGCGCTCCTTGGCGAGGTGCAGCAGTCGGTGCATGTCGAAGGTGCTGCCGTGGTCGCGGTCCCGGGTGCGGTAGTCGAGGCCCTCGGCGGCCGCCTGCGCACCGAGGTTGTCCTCCCCGGCCCGCGCCTGCGCCTCGCTCATGCCGTACTTGGCGGTGAGCATCGTCAGCACGGGCTGCACGTCGTCCTTGGCCCGCCCGGGGTCCAGCTCGAAGGAACGGTGGACCACCTCGACCCCGTCCCGGTGCGGGAAGGCCGCGAGCGCCTTCTCGAAGCGGGCCTTGCCCACGTAGCACCAGGGGCAGGCGATGTCGCTCCAGATCTCGACGCGCATGTCTCGGCTCTTCTCCAGGTCGTACGGCCGCGGAGGCCCTCTCCGCCTCGTACGTGAACGTTCAAGCAGCGGGTCCCATTCCCGCCGTCAGCTGCCGTCCCGCAGGTCCGCCGGCCAGGACGGGCGGAACTCCAGGTGGTCGTACGTCACGGTGCAGCCCTCCCCCGTCGGCGCCTGCGCCAGGAAGCCGACCAGGGCGGAGCCGGTCTCCTCCTCGTCACCCAGTGTGAAGAGCCGTACGAAGGTCCAGCGCTCCCCGTCGAGGGAGGCGTGGAAGGCGAAGGCCCGCCCGCTCCGGCTGACCCGGAACCAGACGGAGTCCCCCTCCACGGGGAAGGAGTTGCAGTCGTCGGAGTGGCCCCGGGTGACCACCGTGCAGACGGTGGGCACGTCCGGGGAGTACTCCAGACACAGCTTGGCCCAGGCCCGCTCCCCCACGTGCACGTAGAGCACCCCGGCGTCGAAGGCACCCCGGAACCCGACCGACACCCGAGCGATCAGCTGGAAGTCCCCGTCGGGCGCCCCCAGCAACCGCGGCGCGTCGGACACGGACTCCAACGACTCCCCGGTGGGCGGCACGAACCGGTCCTGCCGGGGTCCGGCGGTTCCGGTGAGCACACCGTCGGCGTAGGCCCAGTGGCCTTCGGGTCCGTACGGGCGGAGGGTGAAGGGCAGTTCGGCGACTTCAAGATTCATTGACTGATCATCCCAACGTGAGGGGAACGTCCTGAAGGGGCGCGGGGAACTGCGCGACAAGCCACGACGGCGCGTCGGACCGCACACAACCCCGCGCCCAACGGCGCTACCGCTCAAGAATCCCGTTGAACCGCCTCGGCAGCCCCAGCGGATTGTCGTCCCGCAACTCCACCGGCAGCAGTGCCTCAGGCACTCCCTGATAAGCCACCGGCCGCAACCACCGCTCGATGGCGGTACCCCCCACCGAGGTGGACGTCGACGTGGTCGCCGGGTACGGCCCCCCGTGCTGCTGAGCCGCGGCCACCGCGACCCCCGTGGGCCAGCCGTTCACCAGGACCCGCCCCGCCAGCGGCGTCACCTCCGCGAGGAGAGCCGCCCCGGCACCCTCCCCCGCCACCTCCTCGGCGGAGAGCTGCACGGTCGCCGTGAGGTTCCCCGGCAGCCGGGCCAGCACGCCCCGCACCTCCGCCTCGTCCTGGTAGCGGGCCACCACGGTGACCGGCCCGAAGCACTCCTCCAGGAGCAGGTCGTGCTCGCCCTCGGCCGCCAGCCGCGCCGCCGGCACCGTGAGGAACCCGGGGCTGACGGTGTGCTCGCCGCCCGCGCCCGGCGTCACCGGGGAGTCCACGTCGGGCAGCGCGGTGCGCTCGGCGACGCCCGCGACGAAGTTGTCCCGCATGCGGTGGTCGAGGAGCACCCCGGCGTCGGTGGCGCTGACCGCGTCGGTGAGGGACTTGACCAGGCCGTCACCGGCGTCACCGGCCGGCACGAGCACCAGGCCGGGCTTCACGCAGAACTGCCCGACGCCCAGCGTCATGGAACCGGCCAGCCCCGCGCCGATCGCCTCCGCCCGCTCGGTGGCCGCCGCCTCCGTGACGACGACCGGGTTCAGCGAGCCCAGCTCGCCGTGGAAGGGGATCGGCACCGGACGCGCCGCCGCCGCGTCGAACAGCGCGCGACCGCCGCGGACGGAGCCGGTGAAGCCGGCCGCGGCGACCAGCGGGTGCTTGATCAGCTCGACGCCCGCCTCGAAGCCGTGCACCAGGCCGAGGACGCCGTCCGGGATCTCGTGCCGGGCCGCGGCCCGGCGGAGCACCTTGGCGACCAGCTCGGACAGGGCCGGGTGGTCGGGGTGGGCCTTGACGACGACCGGGCAGCCGGCCGCGAGGGCGCTGGCGGTGTCGCCGCCGGGGACGGAGAAGGCGAAGGGGAAGTTGGAGGCCGAGTAGACGGCGACGACGCCGAGCGGCACCTTGTAGCGGCGCAGGTCCGGGATGGGCGGGGTGGCGGTGTCGTCGGGGTGGTTGACGACCACGCCGAGGTACTCGCCCTCGTCGACGATGTCGGCGAAGGCCCGCAGCTGGTAGCAGGTGCGGGCGAGTTCGCCGGTGAGCCGGACCGGGCCGAGCGCGGTCTCCGCGTCGGCCACCTCGACGAGGGTGCCCTCGGCCGCCTTCAGCTCGTCGGCGGCGCTCCGCAGGAAGGCCGCGCGGACGGTGCGGTCGGCCAGGGCGTCCCGGGCGGCGTGCGCGGCGCGGACGGCGGCGTCCACCTCCTCGGCCGTGGCTTCCACGGCGACCTGTTCACGCTGCTTCCCGGTACGGGGGTCGACACTCCAGACTGGTGCTGCTGCCACCGCGGGTCCCTCCACGTGCTCTGCACAGAAGTTGTTCGATATACTGAACGCTGTCTCTACTGATGAATATGCTGTTCGAGACTATATCTTCAGCTTCTCGTCGAACGAAGGGGTCAAGGGCGATGTCGGCTGTCGAGACGGGGGGCGGAGCGCAGGTCAAGTCCGCGGTGCGGACGGTTGAGCTGCTCGAATACTTCGCCGGACGCCCCGGTATGCACTCCCTCGCGTCGGTCCAGGAGGCCGTCGGGTATCCGAAGTCCAGCCTCTACATGCTGCTGCGCACGCTGGTGGAGCTGGGCTGGGTGGAGACGGACGCCACGGGCACGCGGTACGGCATCGGGGTGCGGGCGCTGCTGGTCGGCACCTCGTACATCGACGGCGACGAGGTGGTCGCGGCGGCCCGGCCGACGCTGGACCGGCTCTCGGACGACACGACGGAGACCATCCACCTCGCGCGCCTGGACGGCACCAACGTGGTCTACCTCGCCACCCGCCAGTCCCAGCACTACCTGCGGCCGTTCACCCGGGTCGGCCGCCGGCTGCCCGCGCACTCGACCTCGCTGGGCAAGGCGCTGCTGAGCACGTACAGCGACGAGCAGGTACGCAAGCTGCTCCCGGAGACGCTCCCGGCGCTGACCGAGCACACCATCACCGACCGGGAGAAGCTCATCGAGGAGCTGCGCCTGGTGCGGGAGCAGGGCTTCGCCGTGGACCGCGAGGAGAACACGCTGGGGCTGCGCTGCTTCGGCGTGGCGGTCCCCTACCGCACCCCCGCGCGGGACGCGATCAGCTGCTCGGTGCCGGTGGCGCGGCTGACGCCCGCGCACGAACAGATGGTGAAGGACGCGTTGTTCGACGCGCGGGACCGGCTGACACTGGCCACGCGTAGGCTCTGATCCATGCACATCGCACTGCGCGAGGTACACGACAGCGATCTGCCCGTCTTCTTCCGGCAGATGAACGATCCGGAAGCCCTGCGGATGGCGGCCTTCACGGTGAAGGACCCCGCCGACTGGGAGGCGTTCGCGACCCATTGGAACAAGATCCGTGCCTCCCGCGACGTGGTGCGGACCATCCTCGGCGACGGTGACGTCATCGGCAGCACGGCGGTGTACGGGGACCCGGGCGAGCGCGAGGTGACGTACTGGGTGGACCGGGCGTACTGGGGGCAGGGCGTGGCCACGGCCGCGCTGCGCGCCCTGCTCGCCGAGGTGCGGGACCGCCCGCTGTACGCGCGCGCGGCCGCCGACAACGCGGGGTCGCGGCGCGTGCTGGAGAAGTGCGGGTTCGTGACCAGCGCGCGGGCGCGGGGGTTCGCGCCGGCCCGGGGCGAGGAGATCGACGAGGTCGTGCTGCACCTCGCGGAGTGAGGACATCGCCGATGAACGGCCGATGAGAAAGATGAGAAAACGGGGCACACGGGAACGACCGCCCCCCGCCCGTTCGTCCTGTCAGCGGGATGAACGGGATGAACAAGACGATCAGGCGGGCCTCGGTCTTCACGCTGCTCCTGGTATTTGCTCTGCTGATCAGGGCGACCTGGGTGCAGTTCTACGAGAGCCGGGCGCTCGCGGACAGCAAGGACAACCGGCGCAACGCGATAGAGACGTACGCGGAGCCGCTCGGGAACATCATCGTGGCCGGCCGGTCGGCCACCGGATCGGCGCCGACGGAGGGCGGCGACCTCGCGTACAAACGCACGTACGAGAACGGGAAGCTGTACGCGGCGGTGACGGGCTACGCCTCGCAGGCATACGCGCCGACCCAGCTGGAGGGCATCTACCAGGACGTGCTCAACGGCACCGATCCGCGGCTGAGGACCGTGATGGACACGGTCACCGGCACCCGGGCCGAGCCGGGCAACGTGGTGACCACGATCGACCCGGACGTGCAGAAGGCCGGGTTCGAGGCGCTGGGCGACAAGAAGGGCGCCGCCGTGGCGATCGACCCGAAGACGGGCAGGATCCTGTCCGTGGTGTCGACCCCCTCGTACGACCCGACGTCGCTGACCGACGCCAACACCGCCGGTGCGGCCTGGAAGAAGCTCACCGGTGACCCGGACAAGCCGCTGACCAACCGCGCGCTGCGCCAGCCGCTGCCGCCGGGCTCGACGTTCAAGCTGGTCGTGGCGGCCGCCGCGCTGGAGAACGGGCTGTACGACTCGGTGGACGTGAAGACCGACAGCCCCGACCCGTACACCCTGCCCGACACCGCGAAGGACCTGTCCAACGAGAACCCGAACGCCCCCTGCGAGAACGCCACGATCCGCACCGCGCTGCAGTACTCGTGCAACAACGTCTTCGCGAAGATGGCCGTCGACCTCGGCCAGGACGAGCTGCGCGCCATGGCCGAGAAGTTCGGCTTCAACGACGAGACGCAGGACGTGCCGGTACGGGCCTACACCAGCGTCTACCCGAAGGACATGAACCGGTCGTCGACGGCGCTGACGGGCATCGGCCAGTTCGACGTGACGGCGACCCCGCTGCAGATGGCGATGGTGTCCGCGGCCCTGGCCAACGGCGGCGAGCTGGTCTCCCCGCACATGGTGTCGCAGGTCACCGACAGCGGCGGCGACGTGCTGGAGGACCACACCGACGCGGACTCGAAGCGGATCGTCAGTTCGTCCACCGCCGAGCAGCTGCAGTCGGCCATGCGGACCGTCGTCGAGAAGGGCACGGGGTCCAACGCACAGATCTCCGGCGCGACGGTGGGCGGCAAGACGGGCACGGCCCAGCACGGCGAGAACAACAGCCAGACGCCGTACGCCTGGTTCACCTCCTACGCCAAGTCCGACACGTCGGGCAAGGAGGTCGCGGTGGCGGTCCTCGTCGAGCAGTCCGACGCGGCCCGCAGCGAGGTCAGCGGCAACGGCCTGGCGGCCCCGGTGGCCAAGGCGATGATGGAGGCGGCGCTCAAGGACTGAGGCCACCCCTCCCCCGCGGGTTCGGTCTGCCGTACGGTGTTCGGCACCCGGGAAGCCACTGCGAGGAGAGTCCGCCGTGAGGACAGTCGCCGACGACGACGCCTCCGCGGAGTTCCACGCCTTCTTCGAACGCCACTACGCCGAACTGGCCCGGCTCGCCCGGCTGCTGACGGGCGAGCCGGACGCCGCCGACGACCTGGCGGCGGACGCCCTGCTGGCCCTGTGGCACCGCTGGGACCGGGTCCGCGCGGCCGACCACCCGGTGGCGTACGCGCGCGGTGTCGTCGCCAACCTCGCCCGCACCCGCGTCCGCACCGCCGTGCGCGAGCGCAGACGAGTCGCCCTGTTCTGGTCGCAGCGCGAGGAACGGGCCGAGAACCCCGACGTCGCGGGCGTGGTGGACGTGCAGGAGGCGCTGCGCCGGCTGCCGTTCCGCAAGCGGGCGTGCGTGGTGCTGCGGCACGCCTTCGACCTCTCCGAGAAGGACACGGCGCTCGCCCTGGGCGTCTCGGTGGGCACGGTCAAGAGCCAGACGTCGAAGGGGGTGGCCGAACTCCAGCGGTTGCTCGGCACCCGGGCGGCTCCGCGCGCTCCCCGGCAGGTGCGCGCGGCGATCGCGCACAGCGGTGAGGCCGCGGGAGGGACCCGGTGACCGGACGGCGGGACGTGGACGAGGAGCTGCGCGCCCGGCTGCGCGAGGCGGCCGGGGCGCACCGGCCGGACCGGGTCCGGATCCTGGCCCGGGTGGAACGCGGCATGGCGGTCGGCGACCGCGGGCCGGACCGTGTGCGGCTGCCGGGGTGGGTGCGGGTGGCCGGTGCGACGGCGGCGGTGGCGGGCGTCCTGGTGGCCGGCGGCTACGCGGTCGCGTCGGCGGTGAAGGACGACGCCCCCGCACCGCGCTCGGTCGCCGCCCCGCCGGTTCCCGCACCGTCGCCCGAGGAGGCCACCCCGAGCCGGCCGCCCGCCTCGGACGTCGAGGACGGGCCCCTGTGGTCGGACGGCTCGGTGGACCCGCACAGCAACGCCTTCTGGGCGCAGAGCAACATCACGCTCAGGACGAGCACTCCGCTGACCGCGCTCACCGTCGAGCTGAGGGTGGCGCAGACCGGGTCGGTCACCACCACCGGGGCCTGGCGGTCGCTCCCGGAGCGCGACTTCACGGTCACGGTCGAGGAGCGGGACGGTTTCCTCGTCTACCGGTGGACGCTCGAGCGGGGCCGTACCGTCCCGGCGGGCGAGTGGATGTTCGCCGGCCAGTACAACCACGAGCGCGGTGGCCGGGACGCCCGCGGCGACCGCTACTCGGCGACGGCCACCGCCACGTCCGGACGGCTGTCGGTACGGGGCGACTTCGCGCCTCGCGACGACCGCTCGTAGGGAACCTCTGAGGCCCGGCAACCCCTTCCGCACCGCGGGGCGAAACTTTCGGTCCCTGCCGTCCCGTTGACGCGCCGCTTCCCACTGGTGACACTCCGAGGGCACAGCTTCCAACAGAACCACCCAGACTCCGACAGGAAGTGTCATGCGCCGTCACACCGCTCGCCGCACGCTTCTGGTCCCCCTCCTCGCTCTCCTCCTCGCCCTGCTCGCCGCCCCTGCGGGCACCGCCCACCCCGGAGCGGCCCCAACGCAGAAGAATTCGTACGCCGGTTACCTCTTCGCCTACTTCACCGGCGAGGGCACCGCGGACGGCGAGCAGATCCGCTACGCCCTCAGCCGCGGCAACGACGCCCTGCACTGGCGCGAGCTGAACGGGGGCAAGCCCGTGCTGACCTCCACGACCGGCGAGAAGGGCCTGCGCGACCCGTTCGTGATCCGCTCCCCCGAGGGCGACCGGTTCTACATGATCGCCACCGACCTGCGGATGTACCGGAACAGCAGTGGCAGCTGGGACGAGGTGCAGCGGCACGGCAGTAAGTCGATCATGGTCTGGGAGTCCACCGACCTGGTCCACTGGACCGACCAGCGCCTGGTGAGGGTCGCCCCGGACAGCGCGGGCAACACCTGGGCGCCGGAGGCCTACTGGGACGACGAGCTGGACGCCTACGTCGTCTTCTGGGCGTCCAAGCTCTACGCCGACGACGACCCGGACCACACGGGCTCGACGTACAACAAGATGCTGTACGCCACCACGAAGGACTTCCGCACCTTCAGCGAGCCGAAGGTGTGGAACGACCCGGGCTACTCGGTCATCGACTCGACGGTCGTCAAGCACGAGGGCACGTACTACCGCTACACCAAGGACGAGCGCGACCCGTCCTCCGGCTCCCCCTGCTCGAAGTTCATCACCGCCGAGAAGTCGGCCTCGCTCACCGACACCTCCTACGCCTTCGTCTCCGACTGCATCGGCAGCGGCGCGATGGACCGGGGCGAGGGGCCGACGGTGTTCAAGTCCAACACCGAGGAGAAGTGGTACCTGTTCGTCGACGAGTACGGCGGCCGGGGCTACCTCCCCTTCGAGACCACCGACCTCGACTCGGGCAGGTGGACGCCGTCGACCGACTACCATCTGCCCGCCAGCCCGCGGCACGGCACGGTGATACCGGTGACGCAGGCGGAGTACGACCGGCTGCTGGCCGCCTATCCGGCGAGTCCCGCCTCGGTCGTGGACGCCACGGCGCGCGGGCAGAAGGGCTACGCCGTCGTGAGCGAGGAGACCGGCAAGGTGGTCCTGCCGATGGAGCCCCGCACGAACCTGCGCCGGCTCGCCCCGAAGCTGTGGGTCGGCGAGGGAGCGAAGGTGACCCCGGAGTCCGGTACGCGCCGTGACTTCCGCAGGCCGCAGACGTACACGGTGACGGCCGCCGACGGCACGAGGCGCACCTGGACCGTCGAAGCGGTGCCCACCCGCAGCCCGGTCCTGCCCGGCCTCTACGCGGACCCCGACGTCCGGTACCTGGACGGCCGGTACTGGATCTATCCGACGACGGACGGCTTCCCCGGCTGGAGCGGCACGCGGTTCAAGGCGTTCTCGTCGAAGGACCTGGTCCACTGGAAGGACCACGGCGTCGTCCTCGACCTGGGGCCGGACGTGTCCTGGGCCGACAAGAACGCCTGGGCCCCGGCGATCGCCGAACGCGACGGCAGGTACTACTTCTACTTCTGCGCCGAGCAGCAGATCGGCGTCGCGGTGGCCGACTCCCCGGCCGGTCCCTTCACGGACGCGCTGGGCGAGCCGCTGGTGGCCAAGGGGCGGTTCGACGGCCAGATGATCGACCCGTCCGTCTTCACGGACGACGACGGGCAGTCGTACCTGTACTGGGGCAACGGGCACGGTTACGTGGTCCCGCTCAACGACGACATGGTGTCCTTCGACGCCTCCCGGGTGCGCGACATCACCCCGGAGGACTTCCGCGAGGGCTCCTTCGTGGTGAAGCGCGACGGGGCCTACTACTTCATGTGGTCCGAGGACGACACCCGCAGCGAGGACTACCACGTCGCGTACGCGACCGGCCCGTCCCCGCTCGGCCCGTGGACCGAGCGCGGCACGATCCTGTCCAAGCGCCCGGAGTACGGCATCCTCGGCACCGGCCACCACTCCGTGGTCAACACGCCCGGCACCGACGACTGGTACATCGTCTACCACCGCTTCGCGCTGAACGGCCCCGGCAGGCCCGGCGGGGACGGCACCCACCGGGAGACCACGATCGACCGGCTGGAGTTCGCCCCCGACGGAACGATCGAGCCGGTCGTGCCGACCCTGGGGTCCGTCCCCGCCGGGGCGGCGCGCTACTCGACGAAGTAGGTCGGGTTGGGCAGTTTGTACGTCCGGTCCGCGTAGCCGCCCTGGAGGTCGGAGTACTGGTCGCCGAAGTTGGCGACGATGTCGTACCCGAGGTCCCGCTCGATGTGCCGGCGGGTACCTGCCTTGTACTGCACGGTGGTGCACTTCCAGGTGCCCGGGGTGGCGCAGTGGGCCAGGTAGGACGGCGGGTTCGCCTTGTCCTTCAGGAAGATGTGGCCGGTGTCGAGGTTCACGTCGGCGCCGACCTTCTTCAGGTTCCCGACGGCGGCGGCGCGCTGCGCCTCGCTCAGGCCGGAGTTGTAGAAGACCTCGACCCCCTTCTGCTCGGCGTACCGGGCGAGTCCGGGACTGCCGGGGACGGCCGGGCGGTCGGCCCGGTCGACGTAGGCGGCCCAGGTGGCGCCGTCGTAGCCGTAGTTGTTCTTCTTCTCGTAGTCGAGGCTGAGCAGCAGCGTGTCGTCGATGTCGAAGACGACCGCGGGCCTGGTGTGCTTGTGGTGCGCCGTGCGGGCGGCCCGGTCGATCTGCCGCTTCGCGGCGGCGTCGAGGCGCGCCACGTCGGTGGCGTACGGGCTGTCCGGGGACGCCTGGTAGACACCGTCGGCGTCGAGCGTGGTGCCGTAGTAGGCGTCGATGTCCTTGGCCAGCACCCCGATGTTGTACGGCTCGTGGGTGGAGTTGGCCGTCGACTGGCCGGCGGTGGCGGCGCCCGTGCCGTACAGGACGGCACCGGCGACGGCACAGGCGGCGGTGACGGTCGCGATGCGCAGTGGTTTATGCATGACACAGGTTTCTACGCGCGTCACCCTGGTGAGCGCGAGACCCGTGGCCGGATCCGCGCCCCTTTACCTGGCAAAAATCACGTCAAGCAGGTCAAGTGCCGGTGACCTGCGGACCGGTCACCGCCGCCGGTCGTACGGCCGCCAGTCGCCGAGGTACGCCTCCCGGGTGTGCGCGGCGGCCTGGGCACGGGTGAGCCGGGGCCGGTTCTCCGGGACGGTGGCCGCGGCGCCGGGGCCGGTGTTGCGGTACTCCCGGAACCGCTGCTCCTGCCAGGGGTACGCGTCCCGCATGTTCGCGTACGGCGCCACCGCGTCGATGCCCGCGCCGAGGTGGGTCTCGCGCACGGTGAGCATCGGGCGGGCGGTGGTGTCGGAGCTGGGCACCCAGGGGCGGGCCAGCTTGTAGTAGCCGTCGGGGGCCTCGCTGCTGACGCGGCCGCGGACCACCAGGTAGCCGCGCGGGTTGGCACCCGCCGTGGAGGGCGCGAACACGAAGCCGTAGGGGGCGGCGTCGAGGTCGGGGCGGACCAGGGTGCGGAAGTGGCACTGCTCGTACACCGCGGTCGCCCGGCCGAAGACGAAGTCGACGTCGCCCTCGACGTAGCAGCGCGCGTAGTACTGGCGGGCGAAGAGGCCTAGGTCGCGGGTGTCGGCGTAGAGGGTGTCCTGGTGGCCGAGGAAGCGGCAGTCGTGGAAGGCGGACCGGTCGCCCATGACCTTGAGTGCGACCGCCTGGGTGCCGGTCCAGTCCGGCTGGTCGGCGCGCAGCCAGTCGTTGGCGAAGGTGATCCCCCGGGCGGTGAAGCCGTCGGCGCGCACGGTGGTGGTGGCCGATCCGCTGGTGCCGTAGGTGCCGGAGCCGTCCGGCTTGGGGGTGCCGGCCGCGTTGTCGTACACGATGACGACGTCGCGCGGGTCCCCGGAGGCGCCGAGCCAGGTGGCCCCGGTGCGCCCGGTGTCGACGGAGACCGTCTCGCGGTAGGTGCCGGGGGCGAGGACGAGCGTCCAGCCGTCGCCCTCGGTGGCGTCGACGGCGGCCTGGACGGAGGTGAGGTCGCCGCGGCCGTGCGGGTCGACGTACAGGGTCTTCGGGGTGCGGCGGGCGGCCGGTGAGCCGTACCGGCCGAAGGGACGCGGGTGCGTCCGGGTGCCGGCGACGGCGGGACCGGCCGCCGCGAGGCCGAGGGCGGCGCCCGCGCCGGCGGTCGCCAGGAGGAAGCCTCTGCGGGACGGGGCGGGTCGGTGCATACGGATGCTCCTTCGGGGACGGGCGGGGTGGGCCGGGGCGGTGCGGGCGCCCCGGCCCGGTTCGGGGGACGGGGGTCAGCGCAGCCGGCCGGCGCCCGCGCCGTGGTCGACGACGAAGGGGACCGCCCGGGCAGGCAGCACCCGGGTGCGCAGCGTGGGCGTCCAGCCCGCGCCGGAGCGGAGTGCGGCGTCCGGGTTCTCGGCGTTGTGGGCCGCGATCAGATCGACGGTGCGGCCGTTGACGCGGTTGTGGGCGGCGCTGAGCGGCGAGTCGTTCCAGCGCTTGAGCACCTTCGCGGGGCTGACTCCGGCCGGCAGGGTGAAGGCGTTGTGCTCGGCGACCAGGGCGGACTCCTTGCCGACGCCGAAGCTGTAGGCGTAGTCGTCCGAGGCCACGAAGTGGTTGTTGTAGACGTCGACCTGGCCGAAGCGGACGCGGGGCGCGCGCTCGACGAGGTTCTTGAACAGGTTGTGGTGGAAGGTCGCCCTCAGGTGGCCGCGGTCGACGGCGGCGGTGGACTCGCTGTCGCTGTTGCCGATCAGGATGGTCTTGTCGTGCTCGGTGAAGACGTTCCAGGAGGCGGTGACGTAGTCGGCGCCCTTCACGATGTCCAGCTGGCCGTCGTGCTGCTGGTAGAGCATGCCGAAGTAGGTGGGCGCCGCGCTGTCGGGGTGCTCGCCGTCGGTGAAGGTGTTGTGGTCCAGCCACACGTGCGTCGACCCGTACACGACGGCGCTGTCGTACTCGGAGTTCCAGTTGCCCCGGTCCCCGTCCGTCGGGTCCCACTGCGGGAAGCAGTCCACGGGGCTCTCGAAGGCCAGGTTGCGGACGATGACGTTGTCCACGTCCTTGATCTGGAGGCTGGCGCCCTTGAGCGCGGCGCCCCGGCCGACGCCGATGATGGTGGTGTTGGAGGGGACGTTCGCCTTGATGGCCCGGTCCTGCTGTGCGGCGGAGGCGCGGCGCAGGCCCTCGGGGCTGTCGTCGGGCTCGGCGCTCAGGTCGGTCTCCCTGCCCCAGTTCTCCGGGGAGTACTTCTCCAGGTAGGCGTCGAAGTCGTAGCCGGGCGCGGCGAAGGCCTCGCAGCCCTCCGAGACGGCGTCGACGGTGCCCTTGACCTTGATGATCCGGGGCGCGGTGCCCTCGACGGCGAGAGCGGCCTTGAACTCGGCCCAGGTGGAGACGGTGTACACGTGCTCCGCGTCGGCGTCGGCCCCGCCGGTGGTACCGGTGCCGTGGGAGGCCCAGCCGTCGCCCACGGGCAGCGTCTGCCGGGCGGTGTCCCGGGGGTGGTGGTGGCCGGGGCGGGCCTCGGCCGTGGCGGCGGTCAGGCTCAGTACGAGGGCGGTGCAGCCGGCGAGCGCGGCCGCTCTCTTCATGGCATGCCCATGCCATCCATGCGTGCTCATGGTGCGGCTCTCCCTTGTTCTGGGGGTCGGTCGAGGTGTTACGCGGTGGTTGGCGCGGGCCAGCTGATCCAGGACTCGGGGATCTCCTCGTCCAGCCGGCGCACGTCCCGGTGCGCCAGTACGCGCCCGCGCAGCAGCTCCCGGGCGACGATCCGGGCGACCTCGATCGCGCCCGGCGGATTGAAGTGGGTGTTGTCCTGCTCGGTGGCGGTCCAGTTGAAGTACGCCTTGGTCCCCTCGACGCCGAGCCGCTGCCACAGCGCGAGCGACAGCGCCTGCACGTCGAGCAGCGCCACGCCCTCCTCCCGCGCCAGCGCCCGCATCGCCGCCGGGTACTCCCCGTGGCTGGGCAGGGCGTTCCCCTCGGCGTCGAACCGCCGCCGCTCGGCGGGCGTGGCCAGCACCGGCCGCGCCCCGCGGGCCCGCGCGCCCTCGACGTAGAGCCGCAGGTAGTCCTGGTACGTCGTCCAGGGCTCCGTGTAGCGGGCGGGGTCCTCGTCCTTCTCGTCGTTGTGCGCGAACTGGATCAGCAGGAGGTCACCGGGCCGGACCGCCCCGAGGACGACGTCGAGCCGCCCCTCGTCGACGAAGCTCTTGGAACTCCGCCCGTTCACGGCGTGGTTGGCGACCCCCAACTCCGTGCGAAGAAAGAAGGGCAACGCCATGCCCCACCCGGTCTCGGGCGCGGCGTCGGAGTACTTCTGCGCGGCGGTGGAGTCCCCGGCGACGAAGAGAGTGCGGCGGCGACGCCCACCGGCATGGGCGGTTTGCGTGGCGGCGAACGCCAGGGGAATGGAGGAGACGGCAGCTGCAGTGACCTGTCTTCGGCTGAGTGACACGCTGAGTGCCTTTCAAGAGAGGGAAGGGAAGTCCCCCAGGGGCGCGGGGAACTGCGCGATCAACCACGGACGGCCCGCAGCCCGCGACGAACCACGGACCGCCCACGGCGAAACCGGAACCGCCGACTAACCCATCTGCTCCGTCCACTCGGCCTGCGCCTCATTCAGCTTCTCGGCCAGCCCGTCCAGGAAATCCTCCGCACTCATGTCACCCAGCAGCACCTTCTGGAACGCCGGCTCACTCTCCGACTTGGACAGCGTGTTCCAGTCCGGCAGGTAGTACGGCAGCTGGACGATGGTCGTGGACCCGTCGTTCAGCGCCTGCGCCGCCAGCTTCGTGGGCTCGGCCTTCTGGATCCACGCGTCGTTCGCGGCCTCGGTGTTGGACGGCACCTGCCCGGCCGACTCGTTGAACTTCGAGTTCTGCTCCTTCGACGTGGCGAACTCGATGAACTTCCAGGCGGCCTCCTTGTTCTTCGAGCTCTTGAACATGCCGAGCCCGTCGACCGGGTTGGAGACCTGGACCCGCTTGCCGGAAGCACCGACCGGCTGCGGGATGCCGCGGAACTTGCCGACGCCGAGCGCCTTCACGTGGTCCTGGTAGGAGCCGAGGTTGTGGTTGACCATGCCGATGGTGCCGGTGTCCCACTGGGCGACCATCTTGGCGAAGTCGTTGTTGACGTCGGCGGCCGGCGTGACCTTCTTGTAGAGGGCCGCGTACTTCTCCAGCGCCTCGACGTTCTTCGGGTCGTTGACCGTCGTCTTCTTCTTGTCGGCGTCCCAGAACGAGGTGATGCCGGACTGCCCGTACATCGCGTCGAAGGCCTGAGCGATGGATCCGGAGCCGCCGCGGATGGTGTAGCCGAACTCGTTCTTGCCCGTGTTCGTCAGCTTCTCGGCGGCTTCGTAGAACTTGTCCCACGTCGTCGGCGCGTCGAGACCGGCCTTCTCGAACAGGTCGGTGCGGTAGTAGAGGACGCCGTTGTTGGCGGAGCTGGGCATCGAGTACAGGGTGCCGTCGCCACCGCCGGCGGCCTTCAGGGACTCGACCATGTCCTTGTTGAGCTTGCCGTTCAGGGAGGACTTGGTGAGCCGCTCGTCCAGCGGCTCCAGGGCGCCCTGGGCGGAGAAGCCCGCGAGCATCGACGCCGTCACGCCGCCGACGTCCGGCAGGCCGCCGCCCTGGATGGCGGTGTCGACCTTGGACTGGTACTCGGTGGCGGCGATCCCGACGTACTCCACGTCGATGTCCGGGTTCGCCTTCTCGAAGTCGGCGATGATCTCCTTCCAGACGGCCGTGCGGATGCCGCCGTTGTTGTCCCAGAAGACGATCTTCCCCTTGCCGCTGCCCTCGGCACCCTTGTCGCCGCCCGCCCCGCTGCCGTCGTCACCGCAGGCGGTGGCGGTCAGCGCGAGCACGGCCCCCAGGGCGACGGCGGCGGACGTCCGGCGCCTGACTGTGCCTTTGTCTCTGCTGCTGAGCATGCTGATCCTCATTGGTCGGCTCTCTTCTTCTGGATCGAACAAAGCGGTGGAACGACAACGTGGGGGTTCAGTGGGTTCGGTGGGGCCCGACGCGGAACCGCGTGAAGGTGGCGGTGCCGGCGTGTCCCTGGCCGGCGGGCGCGAGGGCGAACAGGCCGAGCAGCGCGCCGACCCAGCGCCAGGGGGTGGCGGCGAACTCCCGGCCGACGGGATGCGGGCCGCCGCCGGGATCGTCGTCGCCGAGGTCGTAGGAGAAGCGGCAGCGTGCCCCGGGGACCGTCTCGATCCGCAGCCGGGCCCGTCCTCCGGGCGCGGGGCGGGGCCGGTCGGCGTCCCGCTCGGTATCGGCCACCGACTCGGCGAACCGGTGCACCAGGTGCACGGTCCCGTCGGGGTCCCGCTGGAGTCCGGTCCAGCGGTAGGCGTCGCCGAGGACCGCGAGCCCGGCCCGCGCGCCGGGTTCCTCGCTGTCCAGGCGCAGCTCGACCTCGATCACCGAGGGCTCGCCGGGGAAGCGCTGGGTGAGGACGCTGGGCAGCAGGCGCAGATCGTGCGCGTCGGCCGAGCGGACGCAGGCGAGGCGCAGCCCGTCCCCGGCGTGCTGGGTGGCCCAGCCCTCGCGGGGGTTGGCCGTCCACGACCACTGGCGGCCGAACCGTCCGCCGGGGAAGTCGTCGTCGGTCGCGGGCGCGGCGGCGGGCTGCGGGGGCAGGGCGGGACGCGCGTGCCCGGTGACCGGGGCGCCGTCGTCGCCGAGGACCGGCCAGCCGTCCGTTTCCCACCGCATCGGCTGGAGGTGGACCACCCTGCCGTACGCGCCGCGCTGCTGGAAGTGCAGGAACCAGTCCTCGTCGGAAGCCGTGCGCACCCAGCCGCCCTGGTGGGGGCCGTTGACGTCGGTGTCCTTCTGTTCCAGGACGACCTTCTCCTCGTACGGTCCGAAGAACTCGCGGGAGCGGAAGGCGCCCTGCCAGCCGGTCTCCACCGATCCGGCGGGGGCGAGGATCCAGTACCAGCCGTCGTGCCGGTAGAGCTTGGGGCCCTCCAGGGTGAACCAGCCGGGCAGCCGGTCGGCGTCGACGATCACCTTGCCCTCGTCGAGGAGTCCGGTGCCGTCGGGGCGCATGCGGTGGCCGGTGAGGCGGTTCTTGATCCCGGAACGGGAGCGGGCCCAGGCGTGCACGAGGTACGCCTCGCCGGTCTCCTCGTCCCACAGGGGGCAGGGATCGATCAGGCCCTTGCCCGCCTTGACCAGGTGGGGCGCGGTCCACGGGCCCCGGATGTCGGGGGCGTTGACCTGGAAGACACCCTGGTCGGGGTCGCCCCAGAAGATCCAGAACCGGTTGGCGTGGTGACGCAGGGACGGTGCCCAGACGCCGCAGTCGTGCCGGGGCCGCGCGAACTCCCGCTCGGGCTCCAGGCGCTCCAGGGCGTGCCCGACCAGGGTCCAGTCGACCAGGTTGCGGGAGTGCAGCAGGGGCAGGCCGGGTACGCGGCCGAAGCTGGACGCGGTCAGGTAGAAGTCGTCGCCGACGCGGATCACGTCCGGGTCGGACCAGTCTGCGTTCAGGACGGGGTTGGTGTACATCCCCGTACTCTCGGCGGCGGTCACGGGCTCACCGCCTTGCGCACCAGGGCGGCGGCGCCGTCGGCGTCGAGGCGGCCGTCGGCGACCACGGTGACGATCCGGCGGACCAGGGTGTCGCCCGGGGCGACGGTCACCCGGTCGTCGTGGGCCAGCGAGGAACCGACGCCCGGGTACTCCTCGGTGCGCACGAACCACGGGTCGCGCCGGGTGCGTTCGGTGGCGCCGGCGAACACCAGCGACCAGGTCTCCCCGGTCATGGCGAGCCAGTCGGCGCCCCTGCCGTGCACCTCGCGCTCTCCCTCCCGGTCGGCGGTGAAGACGCCGGGCGCCGCGTTCTCCTTGCGGGCGCGCCAGAAGAAGCCGCCGTAGGCCGCGCCGGGGCGCCCGTTGGTGGCGGGGCTGCCGAGGGTGAGCGGGTCCGGGGTGGTGTTGGTGAGGGAGAAGGTGAAGTCCAGCGCCCAGGCGGTGCCGGTGAGTTCGGTGGCCGCGACCGTGCGGCGCTCGCGCAGCAGCTCGGTGCCCGCGGCGACCCAGCGCAGTTCCTCGACGAATCCGTCGGGGTCGCGGAGCTGGAAGGCGGTGTGCCGCTGGGTGCCGTGGTTGTCCAGCTCGGTCGGCCCCTTGTCGCGGACGAAGGTGCGCCCGCCCCAGAAGTTGTGCCCCTCGACGTCGGGAACGGCGACACCGACGCCGAGGTGATGGAGGTGGTCGGCGGGGCTGAACTCGGTGACGGCCGTGCCGGCCAGGGTGGTGACGGGGTGCAGGTAGGGGCGCGGCGAGAGCCGGTACGGCAGCTCGGGCCGGGTCACGTACCGGGCGACGGGGCGGCCCGCCACGCGCAGCACCGGGGAGTCGTTGCCGGTCATCGGGTGCTCACCTCGTCACGCGGGTGCTCGGTGCGCGGCGCCCAGGGCGCGCCCAGTTCGGAGTAGAGGGAGAGGGTGTCGGCGGCGGCGGCCACGAATGCGTCGATGCCGGGGACCACGCGGCGGTCCTCCCCGGGGACGCGGCGCCAGGCGGCGGCGGGCAGCGGCTCCGGGTCGGGGGCCCGGCGGATCGCCTCGACGACCCGCATGAAGGCGCCCGTCTCGTCCGGCGGGACCAGCAGCGGGGCTCCGGTGGCGAGGTGGTCGACCAGGTTCTCCAGCAGGTCGGTGCGGTCGTGGTGGACCTCCTCGGGGCCGTGGCCGCCCCGCTGGAGCAGGACGCGGTCCTGCTTGTACCAGAAGGTGACGCGCCCGCTGGAGCCGTGCACCAGGACGTACGGCTCGTCGGCACGCTCCGCGCACAGGGTCGCGGCGACGGTGACGCGGTGCCCGCGTGCGGTGCCGATCCGCACGCAGGAGGTGTCGTCGGCCTCGATGTCGTTGGCGTGGCTCAGCTCGGTCTCGATGCCGGTGACGTCCTCGGCGCGGGCGGTGCCGCCGAGCGCGAGGGCGGTGGCGACGGCGTGCGCCAGCGGGTTGGTCAGCGCGCCGTCGATCACGTCGGCGCCGTTCAGCCGCCGCTTGCCGGACCAGGGTGCCCGGCGGAAGTAGGCCTCGTCGCGCACCCACGCCCCGGCCCCGCCGATGCCCACGACCTCGCCGATCGCGCCCTCGGCCACCAGCTCCCGGATGGCGGGGACCGCGTGCGAGCCCAGTGACTGGAAGCCGATCTGGCAGGCGACGCCGGTCTCCGCGACCCCGTCGGCCATCCGCCGGAACTCGGCGTACGACGGCGCCGGGGGCTTTTCGAGGAGCAGGTGCACTCCCCGGCGGGCGGCGGTCAGGGCGAGGTCGGTGTGGGTGGGGATCGGCGTGCAGATCACGGCGATCCGGGCGCCGGTGGAGTCGAGCAGGGCGGCGAAGTCGGCGGACTGCTCGGGGAGTTCTCCCTCTGCCTCCTGCTCGGTCAGCGGGGTCAGCTCGCAGATGCCGGCCAGCCGGACCAGTCCCGCCCGCTCCAGGCGGCGGATGTTGGCGACGTGCCAGCGGCCGTGGCCGCGGGCGCCGGCGAGGACGACGGGAACCGGGTTCATCCCTTCACCGCCCCCGCGCTGAAGCCGGTGATCAGCCACTTCTGGATGAAGGCGAAGACGATCACGACGGGGACGGCGGCGACGATGCCGCCGGCGGCGAGCGCGCCGAGGTCGACGCTGTCCGCGCTCATCAGGGAGTTGAGGCCGACCGGGATGGTCTGCTTGTGCTGGTTGTTGAGGAACATCAGGGCGAACAGGAAGTGGTTCCAGGAGTGCACGAAGGCGAAGGAACCCACCGCGATCAGGCCGGGCCGCAGCAGCGGCAGTACGACGATCCGGAAGGCCCGGAACCGGCCGCAGCCGTCGACCCAGGCGGCCTCCTCCAGCGAGTACGGCACGTTCTTGATGAAGTTGCTGATCAGGATGATCGACAGCGGCAGCTGGAAGACCGTCTCGGCGATGATGACGCTGCCCAGCGAGTTGATCATCTGGAGCCCGGCGAAGATCTCGAACAGCGGCACCAGGAGCAGCGCGCCGGGCACGAACTGGGAGCAGAGCAGGGCGAGCATGAAGACCCGCTTGATCTTGAAGTCGAACCGGGCGAGGGCGTAGCCGCCGGCCAGCGCGACGAGCGTGGTCATCACGAGGGTCGCGAGCCCGACGTACACGCTGTTCTCGAAGTAGGTGCCGAAGCCGCGGTCGGTCCACACCTTCTCGAAGTGCTCGGTGGTCATCGGCCAGGGCACGAGCGAGGTCGAGCCGGCCGGGCGCACCGCGAAGAGCAGGATCCAGTAGAACGGGATCAGGGTGAAGACCAGGTAGATCCCGAGCGGAAGGTAGATCTGCCAGCGGGGGACCTCGTCCCAGGCCGGGCGGCGCTTCTTCGCCGGCCGCGGCGGTTCGTGGTCGGTCCGCGCGGGCGCGGGAGCGGGCGCGGTGGCCTCCTTGGTGATCACTTGTTCTCGCCTCCGAACTTGCTCAGCCGCAGGTAGACGATCGAGCAGAAGAGCAGGATCACGAACGCGACCGTGGTGAGGGCCGACGCGTAGCCGAAGTCGTGGGCGTCGACGCTGGTGTTGGCGATGTACAGGGGCAACGTCGTGGTCTCGCCGGCGGGTCCGCCGCCGGTCAGGGTGTAGAGCAGGTCGACGTTGTTGAACTCCCACACCGCGCGCAGCAGCGTGGACAGGATGATGGCGTCCTTCAGGTGCGGCAGCGTGATGTGCCAGAACTGCTTGAGCCGGCTGGCCCCGTCGACCTCGGCGGCCTCGTACAGGTCCTTCGAGACGGACTGGAGGTCGGCGAGGATGAGGATGGCGAAGAAGGGCACGCCGCGCCAGAGGTCGGCGACCACCGCGGCGGAGAACACGGTCGAGGTGTCGGACAGCCAGCTGGTGCCGTACGAGCCGATGCCCATGTCCGCGAGGTAACGGGTGACGCCGGTCTGGGAGTTGTAGAGCAGCACCCAGATGGCGGAGGTCAGGACGCCGGAGACCGCCCAGGGGGAGAAGACCATGGCCCGCCCGATGCCCCGGCCCACGAAGGTCTGGTTGACGATGAGTGCCAGGGCCAGACCGAAGAGCAGTTGCAGTCCGACCTCGACGAAGACCCACTTGGCGCTGAAGACGAGGGTGTCCCAGAACACCGGGTCCTCGGTGAAGATCCTGACGAAGTTGTCGAAGCCCGCGAAGCCGTTCCGCCACGGTTTGGTGGGGTTGTACTCCTGAAGGCTGTAGTAGAAGACGCTGATGACCGGGTAGGCGATGAAGCCCAGCATCAGCAGGGCGGCCGGTCCGATCAGCAGGTACGGGAGCCTGCGCGGCGTGGCCGAGGCACGGCGCCGCCGGGGTGGCGCGGGCGGTTTCGCCACGGCTGCGGCTTGGGCCATGACAGTTCTCCGTTCTAGTACGTCTACGTCGTGCAAGGCATGCGCGGAGCTGGTGCGCTGATGGGAAGCGCTTTCTCGATGGGCAGGGGCGTGCCGGGTCCCGCCGTCGGCGGGCTCAGCCCGCGTAGGGGTCCTGCACCTTGCCCGGGCGGGCCAGGAACTCGAAGTCGCAGCCGGTGTCGGCCTGGGTGATCTGTTCGTTGTAGAGCGCGCCGTAGCCCCGCTCGTAGCGGGCCGGCGGTGGTGTCCAGGCGGCCCTGCGGCGTTCCAGCTCCTCGTCGTCCACGTTGAGCCGGAGCAGGCGCGCCTCGACGTCGAGGGTGATGGAGTCGCCGGTGCGCACCAGGGCGAGCGGTCCGCCGACGTACGACTCGGGGGCCACGTGCAGCACGCACGCGCCGTAACTGGTGCCGCTCATCCGCGCGTCGGAGATCCGGACCATGTCCCGCACGCCCTGCTTGAGCAGGTGGTCGGGGATGGGCAGCATGCCGTACTCGGGCATGCCCGGGCCGCCCTTGGGCCCGGCGCCCCGCAACACCAGCACGCTGTCGGCGGTGATGCCCAGGTCCGGGTCGTTGATGGTGCGCTGCATGGTCCTGTAGTCGTCGAAGACGACGGCGGGACCGGTGTGCTCGAGCAGGTGCGGCTCGGCGGCGATGTGCTTGATGACGGCGCCGTCCGGGCAGAGGTTGCCCCGCAGGACGGCGACCCCGCCCTCGGCCGCGACCGGGTTGTCGCGGGTCCTGATGACGTCGTCGTGGTGGACGAGGGCGCCGTCCAGCTGCTCCCGCAGGGTGTCGTGGGAGACGGTGGGCCGGTCGAGGTGGAGCAGGTCGGTGATGCGGGAGAGGAAGCCGGGCAGCCCGCCGGCGAAGTGGAAGTCCTCCATCAGGTACGTCTGTCCGCCGGGGCGGACGTTGGCCAGCACCGGGACGGTGCGGGCGATGCGGTCGAAGTCGTCGAGGGTGAGGGTGACGCCCGCGCGGCCCGCCATGGCGATCAGGTGGATCACGGCGTTGGTGGAGCCGCCGAGGCCGAGCACGGTGGTGACGGCGTCCTCGAAGGCGTCGGCGGTGAGGATGTCGCTCAGTCTCCGGTCCCGGTGGACCAGTTCGACGATGCGCAGTCCGGCCGCGGCGGCCATCCGGTCGTGCCCGGAGTCGACGGCCGGGATGCTGGAGGCACCCGGGACGGTGACGCCGAGGGCCTCGGCGGCGGCGGTCAGCGTGGAGGCGGTGCCCATCGTCATGCAGTGGCCCGGCGAGCGGGCCAGGCCGCTCTCCAGCTCCTGCATCTCGCAGTCGCCGATGAGGCCGGCCCGCTTGTCGTCCCAGTACTTCCACATGTCGGTGCCGGAGCCGAGGGTCTCGCCGCGCCAGTGCCCGGGGAGCATGGGCCCGGCGGGGACGAACACCGCGGGCAGGTCCACCGTGGCGGCGCCCATGAGCAGGGCGGGCGTGGACTTGTCGCAGCCGCCCATCAGCACGGCGCCGTCGACCGGGTAGGAGCGCAGCAGTTCCTCGGTCTCCATCGCGAGGAGGTTGCGGTAGAGCATCGGGGTCGGCTTCTGGAAGGTCTCGCTGAGTGTGGAGACCGGGAACTCCAGCGGGAACCCGCCCGCCTGCCACACCCCGCGCTTGACCGCCTGGGCGCGGTCGCGCAGGTGGACGTGGCAGGGGTTGATGTCGGACCAGGTGTTGAGGATCGCGATGACGGGCTTGCCGAGGTGCTCCTCGGGCAGGTAGCCGAGCTGGCGGGTGCGGGCGCGGTGGCTGAAGGAGCGCAGGCCGTCCGTGCCGTACCACTGGTGGCTGCGCAGCTCTTCGGGGCGCTTGCGGTGGGCCGCTCCGGCGGGGTCGGTCATATCGACCACCCCGCGGCGATGGCGGCGACTTCGGCGCGCTCGTCCTCGGGCAGCGGCTTGCTCGGCGGGCGGACCTCCCGGCGGCACAGGCCGAGCGAGGCGAGAGCCTCCTTGACCACGGTGACGTTGTTGGCGGAGCCGTTGGCGGCGCGCAGTTCCTCGAAGCGGCGGATCTGCTCCCAGACCTTCATGGCGGCCGGGTAGTCGCCGGAGCGCAGCGCTTCGATCATGTTCAGCGAGACGGCCGGGGCGACATTCACCAGGCCCGAGGTGAAGCCGGTGGCTCCGGCGCTGAAGTACGAGGGCGCGTACGGCTCGGCGAGCCCCGCGACCCAGACGAAGCGGTCGAGGCCGGCGTCGCGGGCGAACGCGGCGAACTTGGCGGCGTCGGGGACGGCGTACTTCACGCCGACGACGTTGGGGCAGGCGTCGGCGAGGTCGGCGAGGCGGGCGCCGGTGAGCTGGGCGTTGCGGATGTAGGGCACGACGCCCAGTTCGGGCACGGCCTCGGCGATGGCGCGGTGGTAGTCGACCCAGCCGCCCTGGGAGACGTAGGGGTGGACAGGCTGGTGGACCATCACCATGGAGGCGCCCAGGTCGCGGGCGTGCCGGGCGGAGGCGACCGCGGTCGGCACGTCGTGGCCGACGCCGACCAGGATGTCCGCGCGCTCGCCGGTCTCCTCGATCGTCAGCTCGGTGACCAGGCGGCGCTCGGCCGGGGAGAGGGCGTAGAACTCGCCGGTGTTGCCGTTGGGAGTGAGGGTCGTGATGCCACCGTCGAGGAGACGACGCAGCAGGGCCCGGTAGGTGGCGGGGTCGACGGTGCCGTCCTCGGCGAACGGGGTCACCGGGATCGCCACCACGTCGGCCAGGGCCGCCCGCTGGGTCTCGAACGTCGCTGTCATGCCTGACCGTCCTCTTCCTGGGCCGCGGTCCCCGCCTCGGGGAAGGCCCGCTCGACGAAGGACGCGATGTGCGCGTGCAGGGCGCGGGCCGCGCCGTCCGCGTCACCGGCGAGGGCGAGGCGCAGGATCTCCTGGTGCTCGCCGGCCTCCCGCTCCCAGGAGGGGTCGGCGGCCCAGGCGACCGCGGAGACGAGGGCCGCCTGGTCGCGGACCTCGTCGAGCATCCGGCCGAGCAGCGGGTTGCCGCACGGCAGGTACAGGGCGCGGTGGAACTCGCGGTTGGCCAGCGACCGTTCGGCCGTGTCCGTGGCCCGGTCGGCCTGGGTGAGCGCGTCCCGGGCGGCGTCCAGGGAGGCACCGCGGCGCACGGCGCGCCCCAGCGCCTCGGGCTCGAGGAGCAGCCGGACGTCGTAGACCTCGCGCGCCATGTCCGCGTCCACCATGCGCACGGTGACGCCCTTGTACTGGCTCATCACGACCAGTCCGGTACCGGCCAGGGTCTTGAGCGCCTCGCGCACCGGTGTCTTGGACACCCCGAACTGTGCGGCGAGGTCGGTCTCGACCAGGGCCTGGCCGGGCGTCAACCGGCCGGTGAGGATGCGGCGTTTGATCTCCTCCAGCACGTACTGCGTGCGGGAGGGGATCGGCGTGGGCACAGAGGTCATGCGCGCCTCTCGGAATCTCGCGTCGGATGCGCGACAGATCTCGGACATCAGATCTCGCGTATCGCGTCTCATATATGACGTACGGAGTACGACGCGTTGAAGGTAAGAGGGGCGCGCGGCGGCGTCAATGCTTCTGACAAAGGAAGTTGGCTGCGGTCGAGATTCGCTATGCGGTGCGGGACCAGCCCGGGTCGCGTCCGCTGAGCCCCACGGCGCGCTCCAGCAGCGGCGCGTCGGCGGTCACGGCGACGACCGGCCCGAACATGCCCTGGTCCCGTTCGGACTCCGCCGCGGCGGCGGCGAGCAGCCCGTGCGCCGCCTGGAGCGCGGCCGCGTCGGGGGTGTACTCCTGGCCGGTCGCGCGGGCCAGGTCCCAGCCGTGGATGACCAGTTCGTCGGCGACGACGGCACCGGCGACCGCGCCGGGCAGGTCGATGCCGCCGGCCCGGGTCATGCCGGTCCACGCCTCGGGGTCGCGCCACGCCTCGGCGAGTTCCCCGAGCACGGCGGCCAGCTGCTCGCGCCAGCCGGGCCCGATGTCCGGCACGGATGCCCCGGGGCTGGTGTCCGTGGTGGGTCCCAGGTCCTTGCGCGCGGCGTCACGGAAGGCGACGGCGAGACCGGTCAGGTGGCCGAGCAGGTTGCGCACCGCCATGCCGGGACAGGGCGTCGGGTCCGCGAGCCCGTCGTCGCGCACACCGTCGGCGAGGCGGGTGAGGATCCTCGTCTGCGGTCCCAGGTCGAGGGTGGTGGTCTCGGCGGTCATCGGCTGCTCCTCGTGACGTGCGCGGTCGGCTCTCTCGGAGGGTGGACTCGGGGCACCCGCGAAACTCATCGGCCGCCGGGGTCGGCATTAGGGCACCTGCCCGATGCCCGCACCCGGGCCTTAGGACCACGCTGACCAGGTATGACGACGGCAGGAACGAAGAAATCCGCAGGGCCGGACGGACCCTGGCCTATGGTCCGCGTCCTGCGCGACCGCGACGCGGGCCTGTATCTCGCCGGGGTGGTGGTGTCCGGCTTCGGCACCTCGGCGCTCTGGCTGGCGGCCGGCGTGTGGGTGAAGGATCTCACCAGCTCGGACGGGCTGGCGGCGCTGTGCATGCTCGCGATGTGGGCGCCGACCCTGGCGGGCCCGGCGCTGGGCACCCTGACGGACCGGGTCCGCCGCAGGCCGCTGCTGATCGCCGCGAGCCTGCTGATGGCCTGCCTGCTGCTCACGCTCTTCGCGGTGGACTCCCGGGACACGCTGTGGCTGCTCTTCGCGGTGCTCTTCGTGTACGGCGCGGCGGGTGTCGTCCACGACGCGGCCGAGTCGGCGCTGGTGGCCGCCGCCGTCGCCCCGGGGCTGCTCGGCGACTTCAACGGCCTGCGCACGACCGCGGGCGAGGGCATGAAGCTGCTCGCGCCGCTGGCCGGGGCGGGGCTGTACGCGGCCTACGGCGGACCGGGCGTGGCGCTGCTGGACGCGGCCACGTTCGTGCTGGCCGCCGGTGTGTACGCCGCCCTGAGGGTACGGGAGGCGCCGCCGGAGCGCCCCGCGGCGAACTGGCGGCGCCGCACGGCCGAGGGCGCCCGGTACCTGTGGGGGCACCCCGGCCTGCGCCCGCTCGTCCTCGCGGGCGGCGTCACGATGCTGTGCGCGGGCGTCAACGGCGCCACGGTCTACGCGGTCGTCGACGCCCTCGGGCACTCCCCCGCGTACGCCGGTGCGCTGTACGCGGTGCAGGGGGCCGGGTCGGTGGTGGTGGGGCTGCTCGCCGGACCGGCCGTGCGGCGTCTGGGCGGACGGCGCTTCGCCGCTGCGGGGATCGCCCTGTTCGCGGTGGCGGTGGCGGTGCGGGCGGCACCGTACGACGCGGTGGCCCTCGCCTCCGGTGCGGCGATCGGGGCGGGGCTGCCGACGGTGCTGATCGCCGCCCTGACCGCCGTCCAGCGCGAGACCCCGGGGCCGCTGCTGGGCCGGGTCGCGGCGACGGCCAACTCCCTGGTCCTCACCCCCAACGTGCTCGGACTCGCCGTGGGCGCGGCCCTGGTGGAGCCGACCGGCCCGCGCCTGCTGCTGCCGGCGGTGGGCGCGGTGCTACTGGCGACGGCGACGGTACTGGCGACCGCGCGGAGGCCGGCGGACCGGCCCACGCCGTCAGCCGCGTAGGGCCAGCCACTCCTGGAGTTCGACGAGGTTTCCCGCCGGGTCCATGAGGTGGGCGACCCGCATGCGGTCCGTCATGGGCGCCGGGCCGTGGAGGAGCTCGGCTCCCCGCGCGGTGATCTCCTGGCAGCAGCGGTCCAGGTCGTCGACCCGCAGGACGACGAGGGACCGGTGGCCGGCCGGCTCGTCGGCGAGTGCGCCCAGTACCCGGGCCATCTGTGCGCGGTCCTGCAGGGCGATGCCCGCGGTGCCGCCGTCGGGGGTGAACTTCGCGTACGGGCCGTCCTCCGCCTCGAACTGCGGCTTCAGCCCCAGGACGTCCCGGTAGTAGCGGTAGCAGCCGGGAAAGTCCGTGACCAGCAGGCGGACCTGGGCGAGTTCCAAGGCCATCCCCCTCGAAGAGCGCGACGAGGGGTGCCGAGGTCAGCCGGTGCCGACCGGCCCGGACCCCCTCGTCGGCACCTTACGTGAGGGCCGCGAGCCCCGTCCGCACCCCCTCCAGATCCCCGTCCGACGCCAACCCCGCGTGATACAGCCGCAGTTCCGTCGCCCCCAGGTCCCGGGCGCGGGCGGCGTCGGCGGCAAGGGTGCGGGGGCTGCCGCCCATGCCCGAGACCACCGTGAGGTTGGCGGCGAGGACGGCCCCGTCGGCGCCCTGCTCGGCGAACGGCGTCAGCAGGCCCGCGCCGCCCGTGCAGGGGACGACCACGCCGTCCGCGACGGAGAGGATGTGCGCGGGGTCGACGCCGGCGTTGGCGCCGCAGTGGTAGGACACCGGGTCGGCGTGCAGCAGGACCTGGAAGCCGTCGGGCGCGGCGGCGCGGACCGCCGAGACCGCCGCCTCCTGGAGCGTGCGGGCCCTGTCGTCCCGCCACGCGCGCGTGGCGTTCGCGGCCGCCGCCCCGAGGAGCTTCTCGACGCCCGCCCAGCCCCCGTCCGAGGGCGCCGTACCCCGCCAGACCGGTTCCAGCGCGGTGCGCACGGCGGCGGCGAGTGCGTCGGCGTCGAGGCCCTGACCGCCGTAGCCCGCCCGGCAGTCGGGGCAGAAGCACAGCGACATCAGGTACTGCCCGGCGTCCCCGAGGGCCACTCCGCCGGTCTTGTCGTGGGCGTGCAGGTGGGCGAGCCCGTACCAGCCCAGCGACTCCAGTTCCGTGCCGTGCGCCCCGGGCCGCACCGCCGCCTCGGCGGCCAGGTCGGTGAGGTAGGCGCGGGTGGCGGGCTGGGCGATGCAGGGCGCCCAGGGGTAGCGGTCGCCGTAGGCGTTGACGACGGAGGTGTGCGGATGTTCCGCGCCGAGGCGGGAGTTGTGGGCGAGGACGACCCAGGTGTGCACCTGGAGGCCCGCGTCCGCGAGGGCTGCGGCGGCCTCGCCGTACGCGTCGCCGGGCGCCCAGTCCCCGGCCTCGTACGGGCGCAGGCCGCGGCCCTCCCAGCGGGCGGCGTCCGGCGGGTAGAGGACGGCGGCGTGCTCGGCGGTGACGACGCGGTGGCGCGGGTGGCGGGGGGTGAGGGCACGGGTGGAGTGGTAGGCGGCGGCGAGGGTCACCTGGGCCACGCCGAGGTCCGCGACGCGCGCGGGGGCTTCCGGGTCGCCGCCCACGTCCCAGGGGTAGACGAACGCCGACGCCTTCACCGGCCGGCCCCTTCCCGGAGCAGCGCCTGACCGCGCTCGATGATCCCCGCGAGCTGCTTCACGTGCTCCTCGGCCGGCTCCTCCAGCGGCGTCCGCACCTCCCCCACGTCCAGACCGCGCAGCCGTACGCCCGCCTTGACCAGGGCGACGGCGTATCCGCGGCCCCGGGCGCGCAGTTCGACGAACGGCCGGTAGAAGCCGTCCAGCAGCCGGTGCACCGTGGTGTCGTCGCCCTCGCGCAGCGCCCGGTGGAAGGCGAGGGCGATCTCGGGGGCGAAGCAGAACACGGCGGACGAGTAGAGGGTGACGCCGAGCGCGCGGTAGGCGAGCTGGGTCTGCTCGGCGGTCGGCAGTCCGTTGAAGTACAGGAACTCCTCGCCGGGCAGTTCCGTGCGCACCGCGCTGACGGTCCGCTGCATGAGGTCGAGGTCGCCGAGCCCGTCCTTGAGGCCGACGATGCCGTCGGTGCGGGCCAGTTCGACGACGCTCCCGGGGGTGAACACGGCGTTGTCGCGCTGGTAGACGATCACGGGCAGCGCGGTCGCGGCCGCCACCTCGCGGTAGTGCCGCACCAGCCCCTCCTGCCCGGCGAGCACCAGGTAGGGCGGCATGGCGAGCAGCCCGTCGGCCCCGGCCTCCTCGGCGAGGCGGGCGTAGCGCACGGCGAGGGCGGTGCCGTAGCCAGCGCCCGCGAGGACGGGCACCCGGCCCGCGCTCTCCTCGACGGCCGCGCGGACGCAGGCCGCGAACTCCTCGGGCGTCAGGGCGTGGAACTCGCCGGTGCCGCAGCAGGCGAACACGGCGGCGGCACCCGCCTCGACCCCGCGGCGCACATGGGTGCGGTAGACGTCCAGGTCGAGTCCGCCGTCGGGTCCGTACGCCGTGACGGGGAAGAACAGCGGGCCGCTGGGCGCGGTGAGCCGAGTGGCGAGAGGGGCTGAGGTCACGGGCGCTCCCCATTCCATATCTATGACCTGCGTCTACATTTCTGAACGCGACCACGCTAAGCCGCCCCGCGAACACCGTCAAGCAGGCGCCCTCTTGACGCCCGACCACCCGCTCCTTAGCGTGTCCACGCATCTGAACGTGAGGCACACACCGGCACGCACGCACGCGTACGCCATTACTACAGACCGACCTAGGAGTCCCGAGGATGCCCGCTCCCCGCACCGTCCTGCTCACCGGCGCCGCCGGCGGCCTCGGCACCCTGATGCGGGAACTGCTCCCCGAACACGGCTACGAGCTGCGCCTGCTCGACCTGCGCCCGATCGACGGCGAGCCGGACGCGATCGTCGCCGACCTCGCCGACCGGGACGCCCTGCGCGAGGCGGTCCGGGGCGTCGACGCGATCATCCACCTCGCGGGCATCTCCCTGGAAGCCTCTTTCGAGAAGATCCTGAAGGCCAACATCGAGGGCACGTACAACCTGTACGAGGCCGCCCGCGAGGAGGGCGTCGGCCGCATCGTCTTCGCCTCCTCCAACCACGCCGTCGGCTACACCCCGCGCCCGCGGGGCGACGACCCCCTCATCCCGGTCGACACGCCGCGCCGCCCGGACACCTACTACGGCCTGTCCAAGTGCTTCGGCGAGGACCTCGCCCAGCTCTACTGGGACAAGCACGGCATCGAGACCGTCTCCGTGCGCATCGGCTCCTGCTTCCCCGAGCCGACCAGCGTGCGCATGCTCTCGGTGTGGATGAGCCCCGCGGACGGCGCCCGCCTGTTCCACGCGGCCCTCACCGCCGAGAACGTCGGGCACACCGTCGTCCACGGCTCCTCCGCCAACACCCGGCTGTGGTGGGACCTCACCTCCGCGCGGGCACTCGGTTACGAACCCCGGGACGACTCCGAGCCGTACGCCGAGAAGCTGATCGCCGAGCAGGGCGACCTCGACCCCGGCGACCCGGCGCACGCCCGCCTGGGCGGCCACTTCGTGACCGACCCCCCGATCTGGCCGTACTGACCGGAAGACGACCCCGCAGAACCCTCGAAGGAGCGGACGGGCACCGAACGGGCCCGTCCGCTTCCGCATGCGGGCATCCGCGCTGCCCGTTCCCACCCCGACCCGCGCTGCGCCCCAGGTCCGAGACGGGCACCCGGGACCGCAAACGGGCACACCCGGGCAGCATCGGGTCCGCAACAGACCTGGTCAGTGCCGCGCGGTCGCTGTAGAACTTCCTCCAAGGGCCGCAGGGGCCCGAACGGGCAAGCACACGGCGACGAGGCGGTGAGGCGGGTGTTCGGCATGAACACGAGGACGACGGAAGAGCGTCGGCACGAGATCGTGCGCGTGGCCCGCGCCACCGGCTCGGTCGACGTCACCGCGCTCGCCGCCGAACTGGGCGTCGCCAAGGAGACCGTACGACGGGACCTGCGCGCCCTGGAGGACCACGGCCTGGTCCGCCGTACCCACGGCGGCGCCTACCCGGTGGAGAGCGCCGGGTTCGAGACCACGCTCGCCTTCCGCGCCACCAGCCACGTGCCCGAGAAGCGCCGGATCGCGTCCGCGGCCGTGGAACTGCTCGGCGACGCGGAGACGGTCTTCGTCGACGAGGGCTTCACCCCCCAGCTCATCGCCGAGGCACTGCCCAGGGACCGGCCGCTGACCGTGGTCACCGCGTCCCTGCCGGTCGCCGGCGCGCTCGCGGAGGCCGGTGACACCTCCGTCCTGCTGCTCGGCGGCCGGGTCCGCTCGGGCACCCTGGCCACCGTCGACCACTGGACGACGAAGATGCTGGCCGGCTTCGTCGTCGACCTGGCCTACATCGGCGCCAACGGCATCTCCCGCGAGCACGGCCTCACCACCCCCGACCCCGCGGTCAGCGAGGTCAAGGCGCAGGCCATCCGGGCCGCCCGCCGCACGGTGTTCGTCGGCGCGCACACCAAGTTCGGGGCGGTGAGCTTCTGCCGCTTCGCGGAGGTCGGCGCCCTGGAGGCCATAGTCACCAGCACCCTGCTGCCCACGGCCGAGGCCCACCGCTACTCCCTGCTGGGCCCCCAAATCATCCGCGTCTGAGAACCGACCCGGACCCACCGGACCCCGCACGGCACACCCACACCCTCCACTGCCCCTTACCTCCCCATACCTCCCCATACGTTCAGGAGCGATCCATGCGAACCCAGAGCCGACGGAGGCCGCGAGCCACGCTCGCCATGGCCGCCGCAGGGACGCTGCTCGCCCCGCTGCTCACCGGCTGCTGGGTCGGGGCGGGCGGCGCCGGATCCGGCGGCAACGCCATCAACGTCCTGATGGTCAACAACCCGCAGATGGTCGAACTGCAGAAACTCACCGCCGACCACTTCACCAAGGAGACCGGCATCAAGGTGAACTTCACCGTCCTGCCGGAGAACGACGTCCGCGACAAGATCAGCCAGGACTTCGCCAACCAGGCCGGCCAGTACGACGCCGCCACCCTCTCCAACTACGAGATACCGATCTACGCCCGCAACGACTGGCTGCACGAGATGGACTCCTACGTCGCCAAGGACCCGGCCTACGACGAGCAGGACGTCCTCGGCCCGATGCGCGAGTCCCTCACCGGCGACGACGGCAAGCTCTACGGCCAGCCCTTCTACGGTGAGTCCTCCTTCCTGATGTACCGCAAGGACCTCTTCGCCAAGGCGGGCCTTGAGATGCCTGAACACCCCACCTGGACCCAGGTGGCCGGCTTCGCCGAGAAACTCGACGGGTCCCAACCCGGCATGAAGGGCATCTGCCTGCGCGGACTGCCCGGCTGGGGCGAGCTGATGGCACCCCTGACGACGGTCGTGAACACCTTCGGCGGCACCTGGTTCGACAAGGACTGGCAGGCCCGGCTCGACTCCCCCGAGTGGCAGAAGGCCACGAAGTTCTACGTCGACCTGGTCCGCGAGCACGGCGAGTCCGGCGCCGCCCAGTCCGGCTTCGCCGAGTGCCTGAACAACATGACCCAGGGCAAGGTCGCCATGTGGTACGACGCCACCTCGGCGGCCGGCTCCCTGGACGCCGCCAAGTCCCCGGTCAAGGGCAAGATCGGCTACGCCCCGGCGCCCGTGGAGAAGACGGACTCCTCCGGCTGGCTCTACACCTGGGCCTGGGGCATCCAGAAGGCCTCCCGCAACTCCGACAAGGCCTGGAAGTTCGTCTCCTGGGCGTCCAGCAAGGAGTACGAGCAGCTGGTCGGCGACGAGATCGGCTGGTCCAACGTCCCGGCCGGCAAGCGCGCCTCGACGTACGAGAACCCGGCCTACGTCAAGGAGGCCGCCGCCTTCCAGGAGATGACCCGCAAGGCCATCGAGGGCGCCAGGCCCAAGGACCCCGGCGTGCAGCCGCGGCCCGCGCCCGGCATCCAGTTCGTCGGCATCCCCGAGTTCACCGACCTCGGTACCAAGGTCTCCCAGGAGATCAGCGCGGCCATCGCCGGACGCCAGTCCGTCGAGGAGGCCCTGAAGAAGTCCCAGCAGCTCGCCGAGAAGATCTCCGAGGAGTACGAGGGACGATGACCGCCACCACAACGGCCCCCTCGGCCGCACCCGAACACACCCGCCCCACCGTCCGCCCGCCGTCCAACCGGCTGCGCGTCTGGGCCACCCGCGCCCCCCTCCTCCCCGCCCTGGTCTTCATGGTCGTGGTCACCCAGCTGCCCTTCGTGGCGACCCTGGTGATCTCCTTCTTCGACTGGAACGCCCTCTATCCCGACGCCCGCCACTTCACCGGCTTCGCCAACTACGGCGACGTCCTGAGCGACCCCGCCCTGCGCAAGTCGGTGTGGACGACGATCCTGCTCACCGTGGCGGTCGTCCTGGTCAGCCTGGTCCTCGGCCTGGCCCTCGCCCTGCTCCTCGACCGGAGGTTCAAGGGCCGCGGCGTGGTCCGCACCCTCCTGATCGCCCCGTTCCTGGTGGTCCCGGTGGCGGCGGCCCTGCTCTGGAAGCACGTCCTCTACAACCCCGAATACGGCCTGCTCAACGGCCTGTTGCACTACGTCGGCGGACCCCAGCCGGACTGGATCTCGAACACCCCGCTGCTCGCGGTCGAGGCCTCACTGGTGTGGCAGTGGACGCCGTTCATGATGCTCATCCTGCTGGCCGGACTGCAGAGCCGGGACCAGCAGCAGATCGAGGCCGCCCGGGTGGACGGCGCGGGCGACTGGCAGATCTTCGTCCACCTCACCCTCCCCCACCTGCGCCGCTACCTGGAACTCGGCGCCCTGCTCGGCTCGATCTACATAGTCCAGAACTTCGACGCGGTCTTCACGATCACGTCCGGCGGCCTGGGCACGGCCAACCTGCCCTACACCGTCTACCAGAGCTTCTACCAGGCCCACGAGAACGGCCTCGCGTCGGCCGCGGGCGTCCTGGTCGTCATCGGCTCGATCATCATCGCCACCTTCGCGCTGCGCGTGGTGTCGTCCCTGTTCCGCGAGGAGGTCGGCCGCGCATGACCGCCACCGCCGTACGCCCCGTCGTCACCGACGCCAAGCCCGCACCCGCCCGCCGCAGGACCGGTGCCGGCCTCGGCCTGGTCGCCTGGCTGGTCGGCATCGTCTTCTTCCTGCCCATCGCCTGGATGGCGCTGACCTCCTTCCACTCGGAGTCGGACGCCGCCACCAACCCGCCGTCCTTCGCGGCGTCGCTGACGCTGGACGGCTACCGCGAGTTCTTCGGCGCGGGCGGCGGCGCCAGTCCCTGGCCGGCGCTGGCCAACTCGGCCGTGGCGTCGATCGCCTCCACCCTCTTCGTCCTGGTCCTGGCCCTGCCCGCCGCCTACGCCCTGTCCATCCGCCCGGTGAAGAAGTGGACGGACGTCCTGTTCTTCTTCCTCTCCACCAAGATGCTGCCGGTGGTGGCGGGCCTGCTGCCGATCTACCTGTTCGCCAAGAACACCGACATGCTGGACAACATCTGGCTGCTTGTCATCCTCTACACGTCGATGAACCTGCCGATCGCGGTCTGGATGATGCAGTCCTTCCTGGCCGAGGTCCCGGTCGCGATCATCGAGGCGGCCCGGGTGGACGGCGCGAAACTGCCCACGATCCTCCTCCGGGTGGTGGCCCCCATCGCCCTCCCGGGCATCGCCGCCACGTCCCTGATCTGCTTCATCTTCAGCTGGAACGAACTGCTCTTCGCCCGGGTGCTGACGGGCGTGGTCGCCGAGACCGCCCCCGTCTTCCTGACCGGCTTCATCACCAGCCAGGGCCTCTTCCTGGCCAAGGTGTGCGCCGCGTCGCTCGTCATCTCCCTGCCGGTGCTCGCCGCGGGGTTCGCCGCCCAGGACAAACTGGTCCAGGGCCTGTCGTTGGGAGCCGTGAAATGAAGGCCGCCGTCATCGAGTCCGTGGGCCGCGCCGTCGTCACCGAGGTCCCGGACCCGACGCCAGGGCCGCGCGAGGTCGTCGTCGAGGTCGCCGCCTGCGGCCTGTGCGGCACCGACCTGCACATCCTCCAGGGCGAGTTCGCGCCCAAGCTCCCGATCGTGCCGGGCCACGAGTTCGCCGGCGAGGTCGTCGGCGTAGGCGCCCAGGTCACGGAGGTGGCGGTCGGCGACCAGGTCGCGGTCGACCCCTCCCTCTACTGCTACGAGTGCCGCTACTGCCGCACCGGCCACAACAACCTCTGCGAGCGCTGGGCCGCCATCGGCGTGACGACGGCGGGCGGCGCGGCCCAGTACGCGGTGGCGCCGGTCGCGAACTGCGTGAAGCTCCCCGAGCACGTCCGCACCCAGGACGCGGCCCTGATCGAACCGCTCTCCTGCGCCGTCCGCGGCTACGACGTCCTCCAGTCCCGCCTCGGCGCCCACGTCCTGATCTACGGCTCCGGCACGATGGGCCTGATGATGCTGGAGCTGGCCAAGCGCACCGGCGCGGCCAGCGTCGACATGGTCGACCTCAACCCGGCCCGCCTGGAGACCGCCCGCGGCCTCGGCGTCTCGGCCTCGGCCGCCACCCCCGACGAGCTGGACCGCCCCCAGGGCTGGGACCTGGTCATCGACGCCACCGGCAACGCGGCGGCGATCCAGGACGGCCTGGACCGGGTCGCCAAGGCCGGCACCTTCCTCCAGTTCGGCGTGGCCGACTACGCCACGCGCGTCCAGATCGACCCGTACCGCATCTACAACCAGGAGATCACCATCACGGGCTCCATGGCGGTCCTCCACAGCTACGAGCGCGCGGCGGAGCTGTTCGCGAACGGTGTCCTCGACCCGGACGTCTTCATCAGCGACCGCATCGAACTGGCCCGCTACCCCCAGGCCCTGGAGCAGTTCGCGGCGGGCGTGGGAAGGAAGATCGTGGTCGTGCCCTAGCCCTTTCCAGCCAACGCCCGGCACACCCAGCCCGTCCAGCGTTTGAGGACGAGGCCGTTCAGGCCGAAAGCGGGGGCCTGGGGGCGGCAGCCCCCAGAGACGCGAAGGGACGGGAAGGGGCGGCGGGGGCGAAAACCCTGAGTCCGCCGCCCCCATCACCCCCGCCCCCCGATTGGCCCCCGGGTAAGGGAACGGTAAAACGCCCTCGCTCGTTCACCCGGCATGACAGCTATGACCCCCGGCTCGAACATCCCCCTCTCCGCCGCCCGCGTGACGGTGGACGTCGCCGCCCCCGTGCGGCTCGACGTATCGGGCCTGCTGCTCACCGCCGACGGCAAGGTGCGCTCCGACGACGACTTCATCTTCTACAACCAGCCCACCGGCCAGGGCGTGACCTACCGCTCCGGCGGCGGCACCGCCCCGGACGCGATCGTGGTGGACACCTCCGCCGTCCCCCCGGGCATCGAGAAGATCGTCGTCACCGCCAGCCCGGACGCCGCCGGCCAGACCTTCCAGGGCATCGAGCCGACCGCCACCATCCGCAACGCGGACGACAACTCCGTGCTCGCCACCTTCACGCCCCCGCAGCTCGGCGCCGAGACCGCCCTGGTGATCGTCGAGGTCTACCTGCGCAACGGCGCCTGGAAGGCCCGCGCGGTCGGCCAGGGCTACGCCAACGGCCTGGCCGGCATCGCGACGGACTTCGGTGTCTCGGTGGAGGAACCGGCGGCCCCGGCCCAGCCGGCCACCCCGCCGCAGCCCCAGGCGGTCACTCCCCCGCCCCCGCCCGCCGCGGCGCCCACGATGCCCGCCGCCCCGCCCGCCCCGCCCGCCGCCGCGCCGGCCGCGCCCGCCCCGGGCACCGGCAAGATCAACCTCGACAAGGGCCGGGTCAGCCTCCAGAAGAACCAGACGGTGTCCCTCGTCAAGGGCGGCCGCCCGGTGCTCTCGCAGGTCAAGATGGGCCTCGGCTGGGAGCCGGCGTACCGCGGCAAGGACATCGACCTGGACGCGTCCGTCATCGCCTACGGCCCGCAGCGCAACCACATCGACAGCTGCTACTTCGGCAAGCTCTCGATCGTGAACGGCGCGATCAAGCACTCCGGCGACAACCTGACCGGAGAGGGCGGCGGCGACGACGAGGTGATCGTCGTGGACCTCGGCCGGCTCCCGCAGGAGGTCAGCGGCCTGGTCTTCACGGTGAACTCGTTCTCGGGCCAGAAGTTCACCGAGGTCGCCAAGGCGTACTGCCGCCTCATCGACGCCGCGAGCGGCGAGGAGCTGGTCCGCTTCGACCTCACCAGCGCCGAGCCGCAGACCGGCGTGATGATGGCGAAGCTGATCCGCCAGTACTCGGGCGAGTGGGAGATGACCGCCATCGGCGACTTCGTCAAGTCCCGCACGGTCCGCGGCATGGTGAAGCCGGCCGCGCAGGCCCTGTAGGCGCCCGCACACCGTAGGGGCCGCCGCCGTCCCGCGGGCGGCGGCGGCCCCTACGGCCTCGCCAGACCCTCCATGAGCAGCGACAGATACCGGCGCGCGGCCGTCCCGTCCACCTCGCCGGCCGCCTCGGCCGCCGTCACCACGCCGTGCAGCAGTCGCAGCACCTCGACCGGCTCGACGTCCGGCCGCAGCGCACCGGTCTGCTGCGCGGCCCGCACCAGCCGGGTCGCCGCGCCGCGCACGCAGTCGCCGCACGCGGGTCCGCCGCCGGTGACGGCCGTACCGAGCAGCGCCTTGAGCCCGCGCACCTGGAGCATCCCGACGGCCAGCTCGTCGAGCCACGCCAGGAGCGCCGCGCCCGGCGGCCGCGCGGCCGCGATCACGTCGGCGCGGGCCGCGATCGCCTCGACGCGTTCGAGGTAGGCGGCCTCCAACAGCGCCTGCCGGGTCGGGAAGTGCCGGTACAGGGTGCCGACCCCCACCCCGGCCCGCCGGGCGATGTAGTCCAGGGAGGCACCCTCGCCGTGCTCGGCGAACGCCTCCGCCGCCACCGCCAGCAACCGCTCACGATTACGCCGGGCATCCGCCCGCATGGGCCTGACCTGCGCCACAGCCCCTCCCTGCACAGCGGGCAACCTTCCGGGCACCCTACCGCGCGGGCTCGCGCCGCAGGTCCCAGGGCCAGTCGGCGTCCCGGCCCGCCTCGAGCAGCGGCACCATCCGGAACGCTGCGTCCGAGAGGCCGCCGAAGGTGTGCCGGTTCGCCTGGCCCGACGGACCGTGGCCCGCCCGGTACCCGGCGAGGTTCCAGGTGTAGACGGGCACGTCCCGCGGCACCTGCTCGGTCGGGTCGCCGTGCCGGCTGTACGCGTACTGCTCGTCGGTGACGATCAGCACCCGGTCGTGCCGCTTGTAGTGGCGCCGTACCGCCTCGGTGGTGTCGGTGCCGCCGAGGTCGCCGAAGCGGTCCAGGACCTTCAGCACCGACTCGCCCTCGCGGTACGTCACGCGGTTGCTCGACGAACCGAATTCCACCAGGTCCGCGTCGGCCGCCCGCAGCGCCAGCGCCGTGCCGAAGACCGCCGCCGCGTCGGCCCGGGTCAGCTCGGAGCGGTCCGACATCCGCGAGTGGAACATCGAGCCCGAGCGGTCCACGAGGACGAGCGTCCGGCCTGCCAGCGCGGGCACGTTGGCCAGCGAGTGGCCGAGCGCCTGCTCCAGCGGGTACGACCAGCGCAGCGACGGCGCGTGCCGGTACGCGGCGAGGTAGCGGAAGGGGAACTGCCGCGAGCGCGCCACCTCGGCCGGGTCGCTGATCCGCGCCGCGACCCGGGCGGCGACCTCGTCCGAGACGCCGGCCTCGTCGAAGTTCCGCAGGTTGCGGAGCAATGCCGTCGCTCCCATGGACGGGATCACCGCCTCCCAGGCGGCCTTGTCCATCGGGCCCTGGAGCCAGCCGGCCAGCATCTCCCACGTGATGCCCGCCGCCGCGAGCCGCTCGGCACCGTCGGGAGCCGTGACCACCGCTCGCCGCTGGGCGACGGGCAGCGCCATCAGCTCGCGGTGCGTGGTCAGAACGCGGTTCGAGGCGGGCGGCACGGCGGTGTCCGGGTTGTGCCGGCGGTCGAGGGCGTACTGGAACAGCTCGCCCTGCCATGGCTTGTCCGGGTCGGGCGCGGCGTGCACCAGGTTGAGAATGTCGCCGAAGCGGTACCCCTTGGACGCGGTGTCGTACTTCAGCAGCGACTTGCCGTGGTAGAGCCGCCGTACGGCGTCGGCGATCCCCCGCTTGACCGGCTTGGGCACGGCGCGGCCGTAGGTCGCCGTCCAGTGGGCGAGCAGCTCGCCGGGCTCGTCGGGACGCTGCAGGACGGAGGCGACGACCTGCCGGTTCGACGGTCCGTCGGTGACGCCGCCGTCGAGGCGGGCCTTGACGTACTCGGCGGCGCCGACGATGGAGGCGGTGCGCAGGTTGCCCTCGCCGCGCAGCCAGCCGAGCAGGCCGGCCGTCCACGACGGGTCGCTGAGGGCGAGTTCGCGCACGAGCGTGGCGAAGCGGTCGTCGCGAGCGGCGCCGGTCTCGTAGAAGGTCCGCTGGGAGACGAAGTTGGCGACCGCGAGCAGAAAAAGCTCGGAGCGCGGGTCGCGCTCGGTGCCCCGACCGCCCTCGAAGGTGCGCAGCACGCGGCCCGTCGAGGTCACGCGCGAGGCGGGCTGTGCCTTCGCGGTCCTGGTGTTGAATCGCGCCATGATGAATTCCCCCGAATTCTGGAATGATGTCGGAGGGAGGCACGGCGGCAGAAGGGTGCCCGAGGTCAGAATCGGCGACGGGAACAGTCGGATGCTCTGCCGAATTGAGCTACACCGACCCGAAGTCGATGACGGGATTCGAACCCGCAACCGTCCGATCCAGGAAGTATCCGCTGCCTGCGCACCGGGCACCCCTCGACTGCTGAGCCTCCCGAGATCAAGTGGACAGCGGCATGGGATTCTTTTGAGAGAAGAAGTAGCCGCGGCCCGCGCACCGGGAGGTGCGTGAAGTTATGGGTGTCCAGAGTTCAGGTCGGCGGAACCGACAAGGTGCTCCAACCCCTGAGCTACACCGGCGCGTTGTGCCGGTGACGGGACTCGAACCCGTGACCGCCCCATTATCAGTGGAAGTAGGTCCTGCCTTCGCACCTGGACGTTCATCACTCTAAAAGGGCGGCCACTGCTCGGGCGAGCGAATTAATCAGCTGCGCTTCTGGCGCTTCCACGGCCCGGTGATGGCCAGCATGATGCCGGGGGTCTGGATGTTGGCGTAGAGGGTCCGGCCGTCGGGCGAGAAGGTGACGCCGGTGAACTCGCTGTATTCGGGGTCGTCCTCGGTGCCCAGGTTCAGTTCGTTGCGGGCGATGGGATAGGTGCGGCCGCTGTCGGTGGCGCCGAACAGGTGCTGGACGCCGTCGCCGTCCTCGGCGATGACGAGACCGCCGTACGGGGAGACGGTGATGTTGTCGGGGCCGTCGAAGGCGCCGTCGGCGGACGGGTCGGCGTTGACGCCGAGCAGGACCTTCAGCGTGAGGGTGCGGCGCTTGGGGTCGTAGAACCAGACCTGGCCGTCGTGCGGGCGGCCGGGGCTCTCGTCACGGGCGAAGGAGGAGACGATGTAGGCGCCGCCGTCGGCCCACCACATGCCCTCCAGCTTGCGCGCGCGGGTGACCTCACCGGCGGCGAACTGCTTGCGCACGGAGGTGGTCCGCGCGTCGCGGTCGGGGACGTCGACCCAGTCGACGCCGTAGACGGTGCCGGTCTTCGTGGCGCGGGACAGGTCGTCGACGAACTTGCCGCCGGAGTCGAAGCACTTGAAGGCCTGGAGGACCCCGGCGTCGTCGGCGAGGGTGCGCAGCCGGCCGCGGCCGTGCCGGAAGTGCTCCGGCGGGGTCCAGCGGTACAGGAGGCCGTTGGGTCCCGAGGCGTCCTCGGTGAGGTAGGCGTGGCCCCGCTTGGGGTCGATGACGACGGCCTCGTGGGCGTAGCGGCCGAGCGCCTTGACCGGCTTGGGGTCGCGGTTGGCGCGCCGGTCCTCGGGGTCGACCTCGAAGACGTAGCCGTGGTCCTTGGTCATGCCGTTCTTGCCGGCCTTGTCCTCGGTCTCCTCGCAGGTCAGCCAGGTGCCCCACGGAGTGCTGCCGCCCGCGCAGTTGGTGGCGGTCCCGGCGATGCCGACCCACTCGGCGACGTGGCCGCCGCGGCGGACCTCGACGACCGTGCAGCCACCGGCGGCGGCGGGGTCGTAGACGAGGCCCTCGGTGAGCGGGACGGGGTGCGGCCAGTCGTCGCGGTGGCCGCCGAGTTCGTGGTTGTTGACGAGGAGGGTGGTGCCGCGCGGACCGTCGAAGGTGGCGGTGCCGTCGTGGTTGGACGGGGTGTACTCGCCGGACTCCAGCTTCGTGCGGCCGGAGTAGGTGATGATCTCGTACCGGAAGCCGGCGGGCAGGGCGAGGATGCCGTCCGGGTCGGGGATCAGCGGCCCGTAGCCGACTCCGCCGTGACCGTGGTGGCCGTCGTGCCCGTGACCGTGCTCCTCCCCCACGCGGTCGGTGTCCGTGGACGCGAGGGCGTTCGGTGCGGTGGCGAGGGCGCCGACGCTGCCCGCCAGTACGACCCCGGCGCCGGTGAGCGCGGATCGACTGGCGAAGTCCCTGCGGGTGAGCGACATGGTGTCTCCTGTGACGGTGGGCGAGCCGTGGAGGGTGGCGGACCTCGGTCCGGCGTCACGCTTCCGCCCGCGCCTGAACAGGAATCCCGCCGTCGCCTGAACGGAAGCTGAACTGGCGGAGACCTCTCCCGCACGCCGCGCCCCGACCCCCCGCCCTCCGGCCGAGCCCCGCCCGCCTCCTCCCGGCCAAGGACCGACAACCCCCTCCCGGCCGCAGGCCAACCGGCTCACCTGCCACCGGGTCCCGCCCACGAGGCCGACCGGGCATCGCCGGGTCGCTCCGGCGGGTGTCAGCCGGCCTGCTGGGAGCGTGCCTTGAAGGCCGCCTTGCGGGCCTCCTTGGCGATCTTCTTGTCGGGGTGCAGCCGCCCCATCGCCTCCAGGACGTCCGGCGTGGCCGGGTGCTCGACCCGCCAGACCGTGTCGAAGAACCCGCTGTGCTGGCGGGCGAGGCCCTCCACCAGGGCGCGCAGTTCCTCGGAGTTGCCCTCGGCGGCGAGCTGCGCGGCGACGGTGTCGATGGTCAGCCAGAAGACCATGTCCTGCGACGGCGCCGGTACGTCCCGGGCCCCGTGCTCGGTGAGCCACACCCGGGCCAGGCCGCCCAGTTCGGCGTCGTCGAGGACCTCCCGCAGCGCGGGCTCGGCCTCCGCGCCGACGAGGGAGAGCGCCTGCTGGCAGCGCAGCCGGCGCAGCGGCGCGCCGGTGTCGGAGCCGCGGGCCGCCGCCAGCAGTTCGCGGGCGGCGTCGAGCGGGCTCCGCCCGGCCAGCCACAGCTCGGTCTCGGCGTGGGCCGCGGCCGGCGGGAAGGGGGCGGTGCCGTCGAGCAGCGCGTCGGCTCCCTTGTCGGCGAGGTCGCCGACGGCGGGGGCCTCGAAGCCGGCGTCCAGGAGCCGGGCGCGCAGTCCGTACAGGCCGAGCGGGGTGAGCCGCACCATGCCGTAGCGGCTGACGTCGGCCTCGTCGACGGGGGCGGCGGGCTCCTCGTCGGCGTCGGCCATCAGCGCCTCGTCGACCGGCTGGTACTCGACGAGGCCGACCGGTTCGAGCAGCCGGAACTGGTCGTCCAGGCGCATCATCGCGTCCGACACCTGCTCCAGGACCTCGTTGCTGGGCTCGCCCATGTCGCTGGGCACGAGCATGGAGGCGGCCAGCGCGGGCAGCGGCACCGGGCTGTCGCCGGGGCCGTCCCCGCCGACGGTGAGCAGGTACAGGTTGCCGAGCACGCCGTCGAGGAACTCGGACTCGGCGTCGGGGTCCCAGTCGAGGGACGACAGGTCGACCTCGCCGCCCTCGGCCATCGCGTCGACCAGGTCGTCGAGGTCGGGCACGCTCGCGTCGGCGAGCACGGCCTCCAGGGCGGTGAGCCACACCCCGAGCACGTCCTGCGGGGAGCCGCCGGTGAGCAGGGCGAGGTCCTCGCCCGCGGCCACGGTGCCCGCCTCCTCGTCGGTGATCTCGACGAGCCCGGTGTCCACGGCGATCCGCCAGGCCTCGCTCGCGTACGCGGCGGCGTCGTCCCCGCTCAGCCCGAGCTGCTCGGCCGCCGCGGGCAGCTGCTCCTCGACGAGCCCGCCCCCGGCGTCGACGCGGGTGCCGGCGTCGGCCCAGCGGGCCAGCCGCGCGGCCCGGGCGAGCACCGGCGCGGACAGCGCGTCGCGGGCCAGCTCCGCTTCGGGGCGCAGCCGTGCGGGCGGCAGGGTGGAGCTGTCTGACATCGGAAGTTTCTCCTCGCGCGCCTCTTGACCGCCGTACGACTGCTCAGCCTAGACGGGTTTCCACCCATGCCGCCCGGTTCATCTCCCCGTCGGGTGGTGTACATGGCCGAAACCTTGACAACTGGCCGGAGCAGGCAGGAGATTGACGCGCGTAGAGTCCCGCGCCACGTCACATCCCCGGAGGGATCCGTTGGCCAGCAAGTCCTCCACGCGCCTCGCCGCGCTCACCGTCGCCGCGGTCTGCTCGGCGGCGTCCACCGTCGTCCTCACCGTGCCCGCGCACGCCGGCTCAGCCCCGGCCGACTCCGTGCGGATCCACGACATCCAGGGCAGCACCCGGCTGTCCCCGTACGCCGGCCGCCAGGTCACGGACGTGGCCGGAATCGTCACCGGCGTCCGGGACTACGGCTCCTCCAAGGGCTTCTGGATCCAGGACCCGCGGCCCGACGCGGACCCGGCCACCAGTGAGGGCGTCTTCGTCTTCACCAGCAAGGCCCCCCAGGTCGCCGTCGGTGACGCGGTCACCGTCTCCGGCACGGTCTCGGAGTACGTCCCCGGCGGCACCTCCTCGGGGAACCAGTCGTTGACCGAGATCACCCGCCCGACGGTCGCCGTCCTCTCGGGCGGCAATGCCCTCCCGGCCGCGACGACCGTCTCCGCCCGGTCCGTGCCCCACGCGTACGCCCCCGCGGGCGACGCGGCGGCGAACGGCTCGGTCAACGGCCTGGCCCTGAGGCCGGGGGCGTACGCCCTGGACTACTACGAGTCGCTGGAGGGCATGAGCGTCCGGGTCGCCGACGCCCGGGTGGTCGGCGCCTCGGACCCGTACACCGAGTTGTGGGTCACGGTGAAGCCCTGGGAGAACCCGAACCGCCGCGGTGGCACGGTCTATAGCTCCTACGACGATCAGAACACCGGACGGCTGCAGATCCAGTCGCTGGGCAAGCCGGCCGACTTCCCCGCCGCCGACGTGGGCGACACCCTCGCCGGCACCACCGCCGGTCCGCTGGACTACAACCAGTACGGCGGCTACACGCTGGTCGCGAGCGAGATCGGCGCCCTGGAGAAGGGCGGTACGGAGCGCGAGTCGACGCGTCGGCAGAGCGCGCGCGAGCTGGCGGTGGCGACGTACAACGTCGAGAACCTCGACCCGTCGGACGACACCTTCGCCGCGCACGCCGACGCGATCGTGCACCATCTGAAGGCGCCCGACATCGTGTCGCTGGAGGAGATCCAGGACAACAACGGCGCCACGGACGACGGCACCGTGGCGGCCGACGCGACGGTCGGGAAGCTGATCGACGCGATCGTCGCGGCCGGCGGCCCCCGCTACGAGTGGCGGGGCATCGACCCGGTGGACAAGGCGGACGGCGGCGAGCCCGGCGGCAACATCCGCCAGGCGTTCCTGTTCAACCCGGAGAGGGTCTCCTTCACCGACCGCGCGGGCGGCGACGCCACCACGGCGACCGGGGTGCGCAAGGTGCGCGGCAAGGCGGCGCTGACCCTCTCCCCCGGCCGGGTCGACCCGGCGGACCCGGCCTGGGAGGACAGCCGCAAGCCGCTGGCCGGTGAGTTCGTCTTCCGCGGCCGGACGGTCTTCGTCATCGCCAACCACTTCAACTCCAAGGGCGGCGACCAGGGTCTGACGGCGCAGTACCAGCCGCCGTCGCGCAGCTCGGAGACCCAGCGCCACGCCCAGGCGAAGGTGGTGAACACCTTCGTGAAGGAGATCCTGGCCACCCAGAAGAACGCGGACGTCGTCGCCCTCGGCGACATCAACGACTTCGAGTTCTCCGAGACCGCGCGCCTCCTGGAGGACGGCGGCGCCCTGTGGTCGGCGGTGAAGTCGCTGCCGAGGAGCGAGCGCTACTCGTACGTCTACCAGGGCAACAGCCAGGTCCTGGACCAGATCCTGGTGAGCCCGTCGGTCCGCCACGGCCACCTGTCCTACGACAGCGTGCACGTCAACGCCGAGTTCCACGACCAGATCAGCGACCACGACCCGCAGGTGCTGCGGTTCCGTCCGTGACCGGACCCCGGTGGGGGCGGGTGCGGGGTTTCAGCGGGGCACGAGGCCCAGCGCGTGGTCGTAGCGACCGACCGTGCTGCTCTTCAGGCCCGGCCAGTTGTGTACCCGCTCCCACTGGGACGTCGCCGAGCCGACACCGTCGCCCGGCGCGGCGAGTGCGTCGATGTGGGCCCGCGCGCTCTCCCACTCGGCGTAGTTGAGGACGCGCGTGCCGTCGGTACTGAGGTGGAAGTGGGCGGAGATGCCGCCGGGGTGCGGCCGCGGCTCGCTCTCCAGGGCCTCGAAGACGGCGTCGACCCAGGCGCGCTGCCGGTCGGGGTCGGGCCCCTCGAACTCGACCTCGACGATCACGACACAGCCCGGGACGACGGCCGCCGCCCCGGGCTCGCGGGTCGCGGCGCGGTAGTGCCGGTACCTGCCGAGGCCCAGCCGTTCGATGCCCGGCACGGCGGTGTCGATCTCGTCGACGCGTTCCTGCCGGTGCACCTTCGCGAAGGCCTCGTACGCCTGCTCGCTCGCCCACTGGGAGTGGTGCAGCAGGGTGCTGCCGTCGTGCCCGGTGTAGACGTGGTAGCCGCGCAGGTCTTCGGCGGGCCAGGGCCGGTTCTCCCAGGTACGGGCGATGGCGTCGACGGTCTGCCGCTGCCGTTCGGGGGTGCCGACCCGCCAGGTGCTGAAGAAGGGCGCCAGGACGTCGGGGCGGGCGAGGCGGGGGTGGGCGTCGGTGCGGCGGGTCATGCCGGGCCTCCGGTGATCGGTGGTTGTCGGGTGCACGCACCACCCTCCGACCTCGACCAAGGTTGAGGTCAAGCCCTGCCCGTGCCGGCACGACGTACGGGGCGAGGGGCCCCGCCCGGAGCCCCTCGCCGCGCCTCACCCTCCGGGCTCAGCAGTGCCCGTGCCGGCGGTGCCGCACGAGGCTCGCCGCGACCACCACGCCCGCCGCCGCCCCCGCGGCCAGCACGGCGCGCGGGTGCCCGAGCCCCGCCCGCACCGCACCGCGCGCCCGTCCCGACGGCGTGTGCCGCTCCGCGGCGTCCCGGGCCCGGCCCGCCTTGTCCTGCGCGGTGTGCCCGGCCCGGCCCGCCTTGTCCTGTACGGCGTGCCCGGCGTGCGCGGCGGAACTGCGCAGTTGCACGCTCATGGCGCCGGCCTTGTCCTTCAGGTCGGCGGCCCGGGCCTTGGCGCGGCCCTTGACGTCGGCCTTGCCCGCCAGCTCCTCCACGGTGTCGCCGAGCCGGCCGCGGGTCTCTTCGATCTGCCTGCGCAGCTCGTCGGGGCCCTTCGCCCCGCCGACCGGCTGCGCGGTGGAGCCGCTCCTCGAACCGTCCCGGCTCGTCGCGTCGGTCATCGATGTGCCCTTTCCCTGATCTGGTCGACGTCGGCCCTGACGCTGCCGAGGGTCTGCTCGGGCTTGGGCGGCACGGCCCGGCGGAGCTGGGCGCGACCGGTCATGGCCAGGACGCCGGCGATCACGAAGAGCGCCGCCGTCACGATGAGCGCCGCGGCCCAGACGGGCAGTACCAGCGAGAGCGCGGCGGCCGCCGTGCCGGCCAGGGCGAACAGGCCCACGTAGGCGATGGCGCCCGCGGCGCCCAGCATCCCGCCGCCGCGCCCGGCCCGCTTGCCCTTCTCGGCCAGTTCCATCTTGGCCAGGGCCACTTCCTGGCGCACGAGCCGGGAGAGCTGTTCGGTGGCCTGCCCGACGAGTTCGCCCACGGAGTGCTGCTCGTCGCGCACCGGCCTGGTGTGCATGGTTCCGGTCACGGTGTTCCCGCCTCCTCTCGGTTCGGAGCACCCCGGGTACCCCGGCCCGAACGGCACTACCCCCACCGCCGCCCACGCCGTCACGGGTGCCCGGGCACCACCCCATTCCTGAAGCATCCCTTACAGACACCTCGTAGAAGAATTAAGTGGAGCTACACTGTCCGGCCGCCGACACTACTCCCATGACGACAGACGAGGACCGCCCCGCCGCCCCCTTCGGCCGCGCCCTGTGCGCGATGGTCACGCCCTTCACCGAGTCCGGCGCCCTCGACCTCGACGGCGCCCGGCGGCTCGCCGGGCGCCTGGTCTCCCGGGGCTGCGACGGCCTGGTGCTGTCGGGCACCACGGGCGAGTCGCCGACCACCACGGACGCCGAGAAGGCGGCGCTGGTGACGGCGGTCCGGGAGGCGGTCGGGGACCGGGCGGCGCTGGTCGCCGGGGTCGGCACATCGGACACCCGGCACACCGTGGAACTGGCCCTGGCTGCCGAGAAGGCGGGCGCCGACGGGCTGCTGGTGGTCGCGCCGTACTACAGCAGGCCTCCGCAGGACGCCCTGGAGGCGCACTTCCGCGAGGTCGCCGACGCGAGCGGGCTGCCCGTGATGGTCTACGACATCCCGGGCCGCACCGGCACCCGCGTCGAACCCGACACCCTGGTCCGCCTCGCCGGGCACCCGCGGATCGTCGCCGTCAAGGACTGCGCCTACGACCTCCTCGGCACCCAGAAGGTGCTGTCCCGCACCGGCCTGGCGTACTACGCGGGCTGCGACGAGCAGGTCCTCGCGCTGTACGCGGTCGGAGCGGCGGGGTACGTCAGCACCGTCGCCAACGTCGTGCCGGACCTGTTCCGGGCCGTCCTCGACGCCTTCGACGCGGGCGACACCGGGCGGGCCGCCGCGCTCCAGCGGCGGGCGATTCCGCTCATCGAGTCGATGATGGCGGCCGGACTGCCCGGCACGGTCACCGCCAAGGCCCTCCTCGGCGCCCTGGGCCTCCCGGCCGGCCCGGTCCGCGCGCCGCTGCGGCCCGCGGACCGGGAGACCACGGCCGGCCTGCTGGCGGCCTACGAGGAACTGGCCGCCCGCACCGGTCAGTTCCAGGCGTAGCCGTCGCCGAACAGCAGGGTGTGCTCCAGCACGTCCTCCGCGGGGTCGTCGATCTGTCCGACGTGGACGTTGAGGAGCCCCACGCGGGGGCCGTTGTGCGAGCCGGTCGTCGTCTCGTCGGCGTGCGCGGCCCCCGCCGCCCACACCGACCCGCAGCACACCAGCACCGCGGCACCCGCCCCGGCCAGCAGGCGTGCCACGGTCCCCATCCGCTCGTTCGTCGTCCCAGGCGTCATCCAGGCCCCTCGTTTCGTCGGATCGGCCTCTGATCGGACTCTGCGTCCACCCGTTCATCCGCCAAGACCACCGGTAAGTCACGGGCAGTCATCCGTACGTGCGGGTTACGGTCGCCCGCGATGAGCAGAAGGCGCTACGTGGCCCGGGGCGTGCCGGGCGGATACCGCATATGGGACAGCAAGGGCCGCCGCTGGTGGGGCGACCACTACGAGCTGTGCCCCGACGACCTCCTGACCGAGCTGAACGGAGCGGCCGACCAGGCCCGGGTCACCGCGCTGCTGAAGCGCTACCGGGCCCTGAAACGCTGAGCGCCGTAGGCTGAGTCCCCGCGGATGACCGCCAGGGGCGACAGGAGGCGACCGAGGTGCCGGAGAAGACGCCGACCGAACCGACGGTGGCCGAGGTGCTGGCCGAGCTGGCCGGGCTCGAGGACCCGCGCATCCGGGCCGTGAACGAGAAGCACGGCGACGACCACGGTGTGAACCTCACCAAGCTGCGCGCGCTCGCGAAGCGCCTGAAGACCCAGCCGGAACTCGCGCGCCGGCTCTGGGCCACGGACGACACCGCCGCACGCCTGCTGAGCCTCCTGATCTGCCGCCCGAAGTCCTACGACCGCGAGGAACTCGACACCATGCTGCGCCAGGCCCGCACCCCCAAGGTGCACGACTGGCTCGTGAACTACGTGGTGAAGAAGAATCCGCACGCCGAGGAACTGCGCGTGGCCTGGACCGCCGCCCCGGACGCGGTGGTCGCGAGCGCCGGCTGGGCACTGACCACCGAACGCGTGACGAGGAAGCCCGCCGGTCTCGACCTCACGGCTCTGCTGGACACCGTCGAGTCGGAGATGAAGGACGCCCCGGACCGCCTGCAGTGGGCGATGAACCACTGCCTGGCCCGGATCGGCATCGACCACCCCGAACACCGCCCCCGCGCCCTCGCCATCGGCGAGCGCCTCGGAGTCCTGAAGGACTACCCCACTCCCCCGGGCTGCACCTCCCCCTACGCCCCCGTCTGGATCACGGAGACCGTGCGCCGCCAACAGGAGCAGACCACCCCCGCGAACACCTGAGCGCCCTCCCCGCGAGGGCGGACAGGGCGCTCGGCGAACTGACGTCGGCTCAGTTGTGGCTGTGCAGGATCTCGTTCAGGCCGCCCCACACCGCGTTGTTCGGGCGGGCCTCGACCGTGCCCGTGACCGAGTTGCGGCGGAAGAGGATGTTCGAGGCGCCGGAGAGTTCGCGGGCCTTGACGATCTGGCCGTCGGGCATCGTGACGCGGGTGCCCGCGGTGACGTAGAGGCCGGCCTCGACCACGCACTCGTCGCCCAGCGCGATGCCGACGCCCGCCTCGGCGCCGACCAGGCAGCGCTCGCCGATGGTGATGCGGACGTTGCCGCCGCCGGAGAGGGTGCCCATGGTGGAGGCGCCGCCGCCGATGTCGGAGCCGTCGCCGACGACGACGCCCGCGGAGATGCGGCCCTCGACCATCGAGGTGCCCAGCGTGCCGGCGTTGAAGTTGACGAAGCCCTCGTGCATGACCGTGGTGCCCGCGGAGAGGTGCGCGCCGAGCCGGACCCGGTCGGCGTCGGCGATGCGGACGCCCTTGGGGGCGACGTAGTCCGTCATGCGGGGGAACTTGTCGATCGAGGTGACCTGGAGGTGCAGGCCCTCGGCGCGGGCGTTGAGGCGGACCTTCTCGATGTCGTCGACGGCGACCGGGCCGAGCGAGGTCCAGGCGACGTTGGCGAGGAAGGCGAACTGGCCCTCCAGGCTCAGGCCGTGCGGCTTGACCAGGCGGTGGGAGAGCAGGTGCAGGCGCAGGTAGACGTCGTGCGTGTCGACCGGCTTCGCGTCCAGCGAGGAGATGACCGTGCGGACCGCGACCACCTCGACGCCGCGGCGGGCGTCCGGACCGACCGCGGCGGTGGCGCCGCCGCCCAGGAGTTCGGCGGCCTGTTCGGCGGTGAGGCGCTCGGTGCCGGAGGGACCGGGCTCGTCGGACAGTTCGGGGGCCGGGAACCAGGTGTCGAGGACGGTGCCGTCGGCGGCGATCGTGGCGAGGCCGGCGGCCACGGCGCCGGTGGTGCGGGGAGCAGTCGTGTCGGTCATGAGGGCAACCTAACCGGCCGTCGCCGGTGGAAGCGAGCCGGGACCGCGGCCGTCTCGGGTGCCGGGCGCGGGGACCAGCCGGGCCAGCACCTCCCGGGCGTACTCCTCGTCGTACGGCGTGTCCGTCAGCAGCACCTGGAGGCAGATGCCGTCCATTACGGCGACCAGGGCGCGGGCCGTGGTGGGGTCGGTGCGGGCGGCGAGCAGGGCGCCCACGCCCTCGGCCCACTCGGCGGCGACCGGGCGCAGGGCGGGGCGGCGCAGGGCGGCGAGGTACAGCTCGTACTCCAGCTCCACGCCGGTGCGGTCGCCGCCCAGCCATGCGCCGAGGACGCGGGCGAGTCCGCCGGGCAGGTCGGCCGCGGGGTCGGACAGGGCGGGGTGGGCGGCGACGACCTTGGCGAAGCCCTCGTTGGCCTGGCGCAGGGCGGCGACCATGAGGTCGTCCAGGGTCGCGAAGTGGTACGTCGTGGAGCCGAGCGGCACGTCCGCCTCGGCGGCGACGCTGCGGTGGCTGAGCCCGGCGATGCCCTTCTGTCCGACGACCCGGATCGCGGCGTCGATGAGGCGCTGGCGGCGCTCCGGATCGTGGCGGCGGGGCATCAGTGCGCCCCGCCCAGGTTGAGGACGACGACGCCGATGATGATCAGCGCGATGCCGGCGGCCTTGGTGGGGGTCATCCCCTCGCCCATGAAGGCGACCCCGATGGCGGCGATGGCGGCCGTGCCCACCCCGGCCCAGATGGCGTACGCCGTGCCGACGGCGAGGAGCTTCAGGGTCTGGGCGAGGAGCGCGAAGGAGAGGACGTACGCGAGGGCCGTCACCAGGGACGGCACCAGCCTGCTGAACCCCTCGCTGTACTTCATGGCGGTGGTGCCGGCGACCTCGGCGGCGATGGCTCCGGCCAGGAGCAGATATCCCATGTGTACGAGCGTACATAACGAGGGACGCGGGCGGGGCGGAACGCGAGAACGGCGGCACCCGAAGGTGTCGCCGTTCTCCACAGCCGTCGTGCCGGGGTGGCTCAGACGTTGAACCCGAGCGCGCGCAGCTGCTCGCGGCCGTCGTCCGTGATCTTGTCGGGGCCCCACGGCGGCATCCAGACCCAGTTGATGCGCAGCTCGCTGACCAGGCCGTCCGTGGCGGACTTGGCCTGGTCCTCGATCACGTCGGTCAGCGGACAGGCCGCCGACGTCAGGGTCATGTCGACGGTGGCGATGTTCGCGTCGTCGACGTGGATGCCGTAGATCAGGCCGAGGTTGACGACGTCGATGCCCAGCTCGGGGTCCACGACGTCCATCAGGGCCTCGCGGAGTTCCTCCTCCGAGGCCGGCTTCATCTCCAGGGTCTCGCTCATGCCGTCGTCTCCTTCTCGGCGTCGGCGCCGTCCAGCGCCTTGGCCGTCGCGTCCTTCCAGGCCATCCAGCTCAGCAGGGCGCACTTGACCCGGGCCGGGTACTTCGAGACCCCGGCGAACGCGACCGCGTCCTCCAGGACCTCCTCCATGGCGTCGTCCGGCTCGACCCTGCCCTTGGACTGCATCAGCTCCAGGAAGGTCTCCTGGATGCGCTGCGCCTGGGCGAGGTCCTTGCCGACCAGCAGGTCGTTCAGCACGGAGGCGCTCGCCTGGCTGATGGAGCAGCCCTGGCCCTCGTAGCTGACGTCGCTGATCGTCGTGCCGTCGTACTTCACGCGGAGCGTGATCTCGTCCCCGCAGGTGGGGTTGACGTGGTGGACCTCGGCGTCGCCATCCCGCAAGCCCCGCCCGTGCGGGTTCTTGTAGTGGTCCAGGATGACTTCCTGGTACATGGAGTCCAGCTTCATGCTCTTCGCTCGTCCCGTCAGCCGAAGAAGTTCCGTACGTGCTCCAGGCCGTCGACCAGCGCGTCGATCTCGGCCGGCGTGGAGTACAGATAGAACGACGCTCGCGTGGTCGCAGGAATTCCGTAGCGCAGGCAGACGGGACGGGCGCAGTGGTGGCCGACCCGGACCGCGATGCCCTGCTCGTCGAGGACCTGGCCCACGTCGTGCGGGTGGATGTCCCCCAGCGTGAAGGAGATCGCCGCACCGCGCTCCTCGGCCGTGGTGGGGCCGATGATGCGCAGGTCCGGGACCTCCAGCAGCCGCTTGACCGCGTACTCGGTCAGCGCGTGCTCGTGGGCGAGGACCTTGTCCATGCCGATCGCGTTGAGGTAGTCGATCGCCGCGCCGAGGCCGACCGCCTGCGCGACCGGCGGCGTGCCCGCCTCGAACTTGTGCGGTGCCGGGGCGTAGGTGGAGGAGTGCATCGAGACGGTCTCGATCATCTCGCCGCCGCCGAGGAACGGCGGGAGGTCCTCCAGCAGCTCCTGGCGGCCCCACAGGACGCCGATGCCGGTCGGGCCGCACATCTTGTGGCCGGTGAAGGCCACGAAGTCGGCCTGGAGGGCCTGTACGTCCAGCGGCATGTGCGGCGCGGCCTGGGAGGCGTCGACGCACACCAGCGCGCCGACCTCCTGGGCGCGGCGCACGATCGCCTCGACCGGGTTCTGGGTGCCCAGGATGTTGGAGACCAGCACGAAGGAGACGATCTTCGTCTTCTCGGTGATGACCTCGTCGATGTTGGACAGGTCCAGGCGGCCGTCGTCCGTGAGACCGAACCAGCGGAGCTTCGCGCCGGTGCGCTGCGCGAGCAGCTGCCACGGCACGATGTTGGAGTGGTGCTCCATCTCCGTGATGACGATCTCGGTCTCGTGATCCACGCGGTAGGGCTCGTCGGCCCAGCCCAGCATGTTGGCGACCAGGTTGAGGGACTCCGAGGCGTTCTTGGTGAAGATCACCTCGTCGCGCGAGGGCGCGTTGATGAACTCCGCGACCTTGTCACGCGCGCCCTCGTACAGCGCCGTGGCCTCCTCGGCGAGGACGTGCACGCCGCGGTGGACGTTGGCGTTGTAGCGCTCGTAGTACTCGCTGAGCGCGTCCAGCACCTGCCGCGGCTTCTGGCTGGTCGCCGCGTTGTCCAGGTACACGAGCTTCTGCCCGTCGTGGACCTGGCGGTCCAGGATGGGGAAGTCCTTGCGGATCGCCTCGGTGTCGAGGAGGCCCGGCAGCTGTGTCACTCGGATGCGCCACCCTTCGTGTATGCCTCGTAGCCCTCGGCCTCGAGCTTGTCGGCCAGCTCGGCGCCGCCGGACTCGGCGATGCGGCCGTTGGCGAAGACGTGGACGTGGTCGGGCTTGATGTAGCGCAGAATGCGCGTGTAGTGCGTGATCAGCAGCGTGCCGACCTCGCCTGACTCGCGGACCCGGTTGACGCCCTCGGAGACGACGCGCAGGGCGTCGACGTCCAGGCCGGAGTCGGTCTCGTCGAGGATCGCGACCTTCGGCTTGAGCAGCTCCAGCTGGAGGATCTCGTGGCGCTTCTTCTCACCGCCGGAGAAGCCCTCGTTGACGTTGCGCTCGGCGAAGGCGGGGTCCATGTTGAGGCGCTCCATGGCCTCCTTGACCTCCTTGACCCAGTGCCGCAGCTTGGGGGCCTCGCCGCGGACGGCGGTGGCGGAGGTGCGCAGGAAGTTGGAGACGGAGACGCCGGGGACCTCGACCGGGTACTGCATGGCGAGGAAGAGGCCGGCGCGGGCGCGCTCGTCGACGGACATCTCCAGGACGTCCTCGCCGTCGAGGGTGACGGAGCCGCTGGTGATCGTGTACTTGGGGTGACCCGCCAGCGAGTAGGCGAGGGTCGACTTGCCGGAGCCGTTCGGGCCCATGATGGCGTGCGTCTCGCCCTGCTTCACGGTGAGGTCGACGCCCTTGAGGATCTCCTTCGTGGCGTTGTCGGCCTCGACGGTGACGTGCAGGTCTCGGATTTCAAGCGTTGCCATGGGTGCCTCAGGACTCCTGGGTGAGGGAGGCGCGTACGTCAACGAGGACGCTGCCCCCTTCGATCTTTACGGGGTATACGGGGACGGGGCGCGTCGCCGGAAGGCTGTCGGGCTTGCCGGAGCGGAGGTCGAAGCGCGAGCCGTGCAGCCAGCACTCGATGTGGCAGTCGTCGACCTCCCCCTCGGCGAGGGAGACGTTCGCGTGCGAGCAGATGTCGTTGATCGCGAAGACCTCGCCCTCGGTCCGCACGACGGAGATCGGCGTGCCGTCGAGTTCCACCCGCTTCGGGGTGTCCTCCTCCAGCTCGTCCGCTCCACAGACGCGTACGAAGGTCATGCGACCGACGCCTCCAGCTCCTTCTCGATCTTGGCGAGGAGGCGTTCCTCGATGTCGGCGACGCCGATCTGCTGGACCAGCTCGGCGAAGAAGCCGCGGACCACCAGGCGGCGGGCGTCGAGCTCGGGGATGCCGCGCGCCATCAGGTAGAAGAGCTGCTCGTCGTCGAAGCGGCCGGTCGCGGAGGCGTGGCCGGCGCCGACGATCTCGCCGGTCTCGATCTCCAGGTTCGGCACCGAGTCGACCCGCGCGCCGTCGGTGAGGACGAGGTTGCGGTTCATCTCGTAGGTGTCGGTCCCCTCGGCCGCGGCCTCGATGAGCACGTCGCCGATCCAGACGGCGTGCGCGTCGTCGCCCTGGAGCGCGCCCTTGTAGACGACGTTCGACTTGCAGTGCGGGACGTTGTGGTCGACCAGGAGGCGGTGCTCCTGGTGCTGGCCGGCGTCGGTGAAGTACAGGCCGAACAGCTCGGCCTCGCCGCCGGGTCCCGCGTAGGCCACGCGCGGGTGCAGGCGGACCAGGTCGCCGCCGAAGGTGACCACGAAGGACTTGAAGGTGGCGTCGCGGCCGATCAGCGCGTTGTGCTGGCCGACGTGCACGGCCTTGTCGTCCCAGTCCTGGACGGAGACGACGGTCAGCTTGGCGCCGTCGCCCAGGACGTAGTCGACGTTGGCGGCGAGCACGGCGTCGCCGGAGTGGTCGATGACGACCACGGCCTCGGCGAAGGCGCCCAGCTCGACGACCTGGTGGCCGTAGGCGGTGCCGCCCTCGCCGTGCACGACGATGCGGATCGGCTCGGTGAGGACCGTCTCCTTGGGGACGGTGATCACGCCGGCCTTCTCGAACGCCGAGTAGGCCTGGGCGGCGACCCGGTCCACGGGGGTGCCGGCCCGGCCGATGCGCGCGTCGTCGCGGCCGACGGTCTCGACGACGACGCCCTCGGGCGCGTCGATGTCGACCTTCACGCCGTCACCGGTGGCGACGGCGGTGCCGTCGTGCAGCCCGCGCAGCCGCTCCAGCGGGGTGAACCGCCATTCCTCCTCGCGGCCGTGGGGGACCGGGAAGTCCGCCACGTCGAAGGACGCGGGTGCGCTCATGCGCGTGGCGACGGTCGACTCGGCGGCCACCGCGATCTGGCCCGCGGTGGTGGACCCCACGGGGATGTTCTGAGCCTCAGCCATGGCTGTCGGTCTGCTCTCTTCCTACGTTCCTGGATCTGGTGACTGCGGTGGGGCGGGGGTCAGCCGACCGCGCCCTCCATCTGCAGCTCGATCAGCCGGTTGAGCTCGAGTGCGTACTCCATGGGCAGCTCCTTGGCGATCGGCTCGACGAAGCCGCGCACGATCATCGCCATCGCCTCGAACTCGCTCAGACCGCGGCTCATCAGGTAGAAGAGCTGGTCCTCGGAGACCTTGGAGACGGTCGCCTCGTGGCCCATGGACACGTCGTCCTCGCGGACGTCCACGTAGGGGTACGTGTCGGAGCGGGAGATGGTGTCGACGAGCAGCGCGTCGCACAGCACGTTCGACTTGGAGCCGTGGGCGCCCTCGCCGATCTCGACGAGGCCGCGGTAGGAGGTGCGGCCGCCGCCCCGCGCCACGGACTTCGACACGATGTTGGAGGAGGTGTTCGGCGCCATGTGGACCATCTTGGAGCCGGCGTCCTGGTGCTGGCCCTCGCCCGCGAAGGCGATGGACAGGGTCTCGCCCTTGGCGTGCTCGCCCATCAGGTAGACGGCCGGGTACTTCATCGTCACCTTGGAGCCGATGTTGCCGTCGATCCACTCCATGGTCGCGCCCTCGTACGCCACAGCGCGCTTGGTGACCAGGTTGTAGACGTTGTTCGACCAGTTCTGGATGGTCGTGTAGCGGCAGCGGGCGTTCTTCTTGACGATGATCTCGACCACGGCGGAGTGCAGCGAGTCCGACTTGTAGATCGGCGCGGTGCAGCCCTCGACGTAGTGCACGTAGGCACCCTCGTCGACGATGATCAGGGTCCGCTCGAACTGGCCCATGTTCTCCGTGTTGATGCGGAAGTAGGCCTGGAGCGGGATCTCGACGTGCACGCCCTTCGGGACGTAGATGAAGGAGCCGCCGGACCACACGGCGCTGTTCAGCGAGGCGAACTTGTTGTCACCGACGGGGATGACGGTGCCGAAGTACTCCTTGAAGAGCTCCGGGTGCTCCTTCAGGGCCGTGTCGGTGTCCAGGAAGATGACGCCCTGCTCCTCCAGGTCCTCGCGGATCTGGTGGTAGACGACCTCCGACTCGTACTGCGCGGCGACACCGGCGACGAGGCGCTGCTTCTCCGCCTCGGGGATGCCGAGCTTGTCGTACGTGTTCTTGATGTCCTCGGGCAGGTCCTCCCAGGACTCCGCCTGCTTCTCCGTGGAGCGCACGAAGTACTTGATGTTGTCGAAGTCGATCCCCGACAGGTCCGAGCCCCAGTTCGGCATGGGCTTCTTCTCGAAGAGGCGCAGGCCCTTGAGACGGAGCTTGGTCATCCACTCCGGCTCGTTCTTCTTCGCGGAGATGTCGCGGACGACGTCCTCGTTGATGCCGCGCTTGGCAGAGGCGCCGGCCGTGTCGGAGTCGGCCCAGCCGTATTCGTACTTGCCCAGGCCCTCGAGCTCAGGGTGAGCAGTCTCCGTGGGGAGAGTCATGCGGGGTTCCTCCCGGCCGTGCTTGCGGATGCGTTGTGGGTCGTGGAAATCGTCTCGGAAGCCGTCTCGGACATCTCGGGGGGCTTCGAAGTCTTCGGAATGAACGTGGTGCACACCCCGTCGCCGTGGGCGATGGTCGCGAGACGCTGTACATGCGTACCGAGCAGCTCGGCGAAAAATTCCGTCTCCGCCTCGCACAGCTGCGGGAACTGCTCCGCGACGTGGGCGACCGGGCAGTGGTGCTGGCACAGCTGCTCGCCCTGCTGGGGGTGGGGTGCGCTCCGCGCGGTAGCAGCGTACCCGTCCGTGCTCAGGGCCTTGGCCAGCGCTTCGGTGCGCTGCTCGGCGGGAACGGACTCGACGGCCGCGCGGTACGCGCCCGACTGGGCGGCGATCCGGGCGCGGGCGAAGGCGGCGATCGCCTGCTCCCCGCCCTCCTGCTCGGCGATCCAGCGCAGGGCGTCGGCGGCCAGCTTGTCGTACGACTGGTCGAAGGCGTCCCGGCCGCAGTCGGTGAGCGCGAAGACCTTGGCGGGCCGCCCGCGCGTGCGCGTGCCGTAGACCCGCTGCTCGCGGGCCTCCACCACGTCGTCGGCGACCAGGGCGTCGAGGTGGCGCCGGACGGCGGCCTGGGTCAGGCCCAGGCGCCCGGCGAGCTCGGCGACGGTGGACGGCCCGTGGTCCAGGATGGAGCGCGCGACACGGTTGCGGGTGGACCGCTCACCGGTCGCGAGTTCCTCCTGCGGAGCCTCGCCGACGTTTTTCACAACGCCATTGTTGCGTAATTCCTCCGGGGTGGGCAAGCCGCGTCCGGATCATCGAACGGTGCCCTGCGTCACTTAGGCATACCTAAGGTGACCTGCGGAAACGATCTTTGATCGATCAGCGGCGGGCCAATCCACTGGCGTCCGCGAGTGTCTTCCGGAACACTCCCCCGCATGCCCACACCCCCTCCGACCGGCCCACTCGTCACCCGCGGCACCATCGCCGGCGGGCTGCGCGAACTGGGCGTGCGGACCGGCGACACCCTCCTGGTGCACTCCTCCCTCAGCGCCCTCGGCTGGGTCTGCGGAGGTCCCGTCGCGGTCGTCCAGGCGCTGCTGGACGTGCTCGGTCCGAGCGGCACCCTGGTGGTCCCGACCCAGACCGGCGACCTCTCGGACCCGGCCCTGTGGACCAGCCCGCCGGTGCCCGAGGAGTGGTGGGAGACCGTCCGGGCGGCGACGCCCGCCTACGACCCGCTGATCTCCCCCTCGCGCGGTGTCGGGGTGGTCCCGGAGACGGTGCGCACCTGGCCGGGCGCCCGGCGCAGCGCCCATCCGCAGACGTCCTTCGCGGCCCTCGGCGCCCGCGCCGACAAGGTGGTCGCGGGCCACGCGCGGGACTGCCGGCTGGGCGAGCGCAGCCCGCTGGCCACGCTGGAACGGCTGGGCGCCCGGGTCCTGCTGCTCGGCGCGGGCTACGACTCGTGCACCGCCTTCCACCTCGCCGAGTACCGGATCCCCGCCCCGCTGGTGGAGGTGGGGCGCCCGGGGCCGGTGGGCTGGGAGCGGGTGACCGAGGTGTCGATCACCTCGGAGCGCTTCGACGAACTGGGCCACGACTTCGAACGGGACCGGTCCGTCGTGCGCGGCAGGGTCGGCGCGGCCGACGTACGCCTGTTCCCGCTGCCGGACGCGGTCGCCTACGCCGAGCGTTGGCTGCCCGTGCACCGCCCCCGCGAGTGAGTCCCGTCCCGGGTTCCAGGAGGTTTTCCACACCCCCGCGCCCGACCGGTCGTCCGCCTACCTAGACTCGTGACCCATGCGAAGTGAGCCCGTGGTCCAGGTCCAGGCCCTGGTGAAGCGGTACGGCACGAAGACCGCGGTGAACGGCCTCGACCTGGTGGCCCGCCCGGGCGTCACCGCCGTGCTCGGCCCCAACGGGGCGGGCAAGACGACCACGGTCGAGACCTGCGAGGGGTACCGGAGGCCGGACTCCGGCACGGTGCGCGTGCTGGGCCTCGACCCGGTGGGACAGGGCTCCGAGCTGCGCCCCCGGATCGGCGTCATGCTCCAGTCCGGCGGCGTCTACTCCGGCGCCCGCGCCGACGAGATGCTGCGCCACGTGGCCAAACTGCACGCGCATCCGCTGGACGTCGACGCGCTGATCGAGCGGCTCGGTCTGGGTTCGTGCGGCCGCACCACGTACCGCAGGCTCTCGGGCGGGCAGCAGCAGCGGCTCGCCCTCGCGATGGCCGTGGTCGGGCGCCCGGAGCTGGTGTTCCTGGACGAGCCGACCGCCGGTCTCGACCCGCAGGCCCGCCGCGCCACCTGGGACCTCGTGCGGGACCTGCGCGCCGACGGGGTCTCGGTGATCCTCACCACGCACCACATGGACGAGGCCGAGCAGCTGGCCGACGACGTGGCCATCGTCGACACCGGCCGGGTCGTCGCCCAGGGCTCCCCGGAGCAGCTGTGCCGCGGCGGCGCCGAGAACACCCTGCGCTTCACGGGCCGCCCGGGACTGGACGTCGCGTCCCTGCTCAAGGCGCTCCCCCCGGACTCCGCGGCCGCCGAGCTGACCCCGGGCTCCTACCGGGTGAGCGGCGAGGTCGACCCGCAGCTGCTCGCGACGGTGACCTCCTGGTGCGCCCAGCACGGGGTGATGCCGGACCGCATCTCGGTGGAGCGGCACACTCTGGAGGACGTCTTTCTTGAGCTGACCGGCAAGGAGCTGCGCGGGTGACCACCACGACAGGGACCACGGGGACGTACGCGCCCAGGCCCGGCGCCGCGCCGCTCGGGCGGATGATCGCGGCGCAGGCCGTGCTCGAGACGAAGATGCTGCTGCGCAACGGCGAGCAGCTGCTGCTGACGGTGATCATCCCGACGCTGCTGCTCGTCCTGTTCAGCTCCGTGGACATCATCGACACCGGAGCCGGGGAGGCGGTCGACTTCCTCGCCCCCGGCATCCTCGCGCTGGCGGTGATGTCGACGGCGTTCACGGGACAGGCCATCGCCACCGGTTTCGAGCGCAGGTACGGGGTGCTGAAGCGGCTGGCGGCGTCGCCCCTGCCGCGCTGGGCCCTGATGACCGCGAAGACGGCCTCGGTCCTGGTCACCGAGGTGCTCCAGATCGTGCTGCTGACGGTGATCGCCTTCGCGCTGGGCTGGTCGCCGCACGGCAACCCGGCGGCCGTGCTGCTGCTCCTGGTCCTCGGCACCGCCGCCTTCTCCGGGCTCGGGCTGCTGATGGCGGGCACGCTCAAGGCCGAGGCCACGCTGGCCGCCGCCAACCTGGTCTTCCTGCTGCTCCTGGTGGGCGGCGGAGTGATCGTGCCGCTGGACAAGTTCCCGGACGCGGCGCAGGACGTGCTGGGGCTGCTGCCGATCTCCGCCCTGTCGGACGGACTGCGGGACGTCCTCCAACACGGGGCCTCGATGCCCTGGGGCGACCTGGGCGTCCTCGCCGTGTGGGCGGTCGTGGGGCTGGCGGCCGCCGGGAAGTTCTTCCGCTGGGAGTAGGGACACATGCCGGAGACCGACCCTCGTGAAAGCGTGCACAAGCGGGCCCCTACGATGGACGGCGTGCCAAACGTGACCCGCGCCGACGTCGCAGCCGCCGTGCGCAATCCGCTCGCCTTCATCGCCGCGCGCTGGACCCCGGCCCCCCGGACGGTCCAGCGGGCGGCCCTCGCGCCTCTCGTGATGTCCGTGGTCATCGTCGTCACCGGCGGCGCCGTCCGGCTCACCGGCTCCGGTCTCGGCTGCCCGACCTGGCCCAAGTGCACCGACGACTCGCTCACCACCACGAGCGAGATGGGCTTCCACGGCGTCATCGAGTTCGGCAACCGCATGCTGACCTATGTGCTGTGCGCCGCGGTCGGCTGGGCGATCATCGCCGCACGCTCGCAGAAGCCGTACCGGCGCAGCCTCACCCTGCTGGGGTGGGCGCAGTTCTGGGTGGTGATGAGCAACGCGGTGCTCGGTGGCATCGTCGTGCTCGTCGGCCTCAACCCGTACACGGTCGCGGCCCACTTCGTGGCCACGACCGCGCTCCTCGCCCTGGCCACGGTGATGTGGCAGCGCACCCGGGAGGGCGACACGGCACCGCGCCCGCTGGTCGGCAAGTCCGTGCAGCAGCTGGTGTGGGTGATGGTCGTCGTCTCCGCGCTGCTGATCCTGGTCGGCACCGTGGTCACCGGCGCGGGCCCGCACGCGGGCGACTCCAGCGACGTGCCGCGGATGCCGGTCGACTGGGAGACCATCAGCAAGGCGCACGCCGTCCTGGCGTGGATCGTGGTGACGCTGACGTTCGCCCTGTGGTTCGTGCTGAAGGCGGTCGACGCGCCCAAGGGTCCGCTGGCCCGCACCCGCGACCTGTTCCTGGTGCTGCTCGCCCAGGGGGTCATCGGGTACGTCCAGTACTTCACCGACCTGCCCGAGGTCCTGGTCGGCCTGCACATGTTCGGTTCGTGCCTGGTGTGGATCGCGGTGCTGCGGGTGCTGCTGGCGCTGCGCGAGCGGCCCGGGGAGACGGTGCCCGGGCTGCCCGCTCAGGAGTACGACGCCACCAGCGTGTCGATGGCCGGCCCCAGGTAGCTCCGGGTCAGCTCGGCGCGGCGGGCGGTCCACTCCGCCGTGGCCGCGGGCCGCGTGCCGTCCCCGTACCGCCGCTCGGCGACGTCTTCGACGACCTCGCCGGGCGCGCCGAGCGCGGGCAGTTCCTCCAGGGCCTCCCTCTTGGTGATCAGGCGGCCCTCGCGCAGCGTGACGGTGGCCCGGGCGAAGGTGATCAGGCCCAGGTCGACCCAGACGTCCTGCCGCCACAGCTCCGGCCTGCGCACGTGCGGCCGCCAGAAGTCCCGCTGGTCGCGGACGACGAACCCGGCCAGTTCCGGGTCCGCCACCGGCGGCAGCAGCTGCTCCGGCGACTCGCCGTGCAGGACGCGGCCGAAGCTGTGGAGTTCACGCCGGGTGACCGGGGTGACCGTTCGTTTGAAGAGCTGCTGGTGGGCCCAGGTCAGATGCCGCTGGTCGGGGTCGGCGACCGTGTCCGGCGACAGGTACGTGCAGTGCAGCAGTCCGGCCAGGGGTTCGGCGCGCAGCCGGGCGTGGAGCAGCCCGAGCCGCCAGGCCGTGCGGGCCGTGGCCGGCCGGGGCAGGACCGCGATCAGGTCCAGGTCGCTGCGGCCCTCCTGGTAGTCCCCCGCGCCCAGCGAACCGTGCGCCCAGACGGCGACGGGTTCGAGGGGCGTGAGGCCGGTGAGGAAGCGGTCGAGCAAGGCGTCGGTCGGCATGCGGCCAGTCTCGACGACACACTCCGACGTGTACACCCGTCACTCCAGCCGGTACACCCGCCCGGCGTTCCCCGAGGCGATCATCCCCGCGACCCGTTGCGCGTCCCCGAGCGACCACGCCCCCTCGGCCACCCAGGTGCCCAGCACCCGGCCGAGGGCCTCGCGGAAGAGCCGGGCGGCGACCACGTGCAGCTCCGGCAGGCCCTGGGCGCCGCTGGAGAACAGGATCTTGCCGAACGGGGCCAGCTCCAGAATCTCCGCGAGGACCGTCGCCGCGCGGGCGCCGGTGCGCACCAGGGCGGCACCGGAGTCGGCGTAGACGTGCGGGAAGACGCCGGCCAGATGGGCGGCGTGGCGGTGGTAGGGGTAGCCGTGCAGCAGGACCAGGTCGGTGCCGAGTCCGGCGGTGGCCCGTACGAAGTCGGTGAGCAGGACCGGGTCGGTGCGGTCGATGCGCAGGCCCGGCTCGCCGAGGCCCGCGTGCAGCTGGAGCGGCAGGCCCGAGGCGACGGCGATCCACAGCAGGTGGCGCAGCAGCACCGGGTCGCTCAGCTCCCCGCCGACCTCGCGCCCGGTCAGCCAGCGGGCGGCGGCCCCGCGCACCTCGCCCGCGCCGGGCGGCTCCGGGGCCAGCGCCAGACCGTGCCGTACCCCCGCGACGGAGGTGAAGGCGACCGCGTTCACGGCGGCGCCGTGCACGGCCTCGGCGAGGTTGGCGAGGAAGGACTCGACGGTGCCGGAGGTGTCGGCGACCTGTTCGGCGAGGAGTTCCAGGCGCACGATCTCGCGGGTGTCCGCGTCCGCGGCGGAGGCCATCTCGGTGGGCCCGGTGAGGTCTCCGGGCAGTCCCGCGTCGACCAGGTAGGTGGTGATGCCGCTGCCGCGCAGCAGCCGGCGGTCGGCCTCCATGACGCCCAGTTCACGGCGCCGGGCCAGGTAGCGGGCGGGCGGGCAGTGCGGTTCCAGGCCGAGCAGGGGCGGGCACCAGCGGCGTACCGCGAAGCCGGTCTGGGTGTCGAAGAGGGTGGTGCCCGGTGCGGGCGGACCCTCGGTGCGGGCCAGCTGGGCCTCGAAGGTGCCGAGGCCCAGCTCCGTTCTCAGGACGCCGTGGCAGTACTGGTCCACCAGGGTCGGCGTTTCGATCATCCGGGCTCCCGTGGGGGACCGTGCGCCGGACGGCTCGGGCGCCGTGCGGCTTCCTACGGTCCTAACGGGTGAACCCGGGCTCAGGTGTTGCTCGGGCCGCCCACCTGGATGCCCGCCATGCGCGACCACTCGTAGCGGCCGGTTTTCACCTTGGCCGCGAACTCGCCGTCGAAGTCCTCGTGGACGGTGATCCCGGACCTCTCCACGGCCTGCTGGGCGCTCTCGTAGGAGCGCGCGACCAGGTCGCCCCAGGCGCCGTCCGCGCCGACGAGCACGATCCGGGCGCCGCGCTCACCGAGGTAGGCCACCTGGCCCTCGGCGCCGCCGTGTGCCTTGGAGAACGCCTCGATCCGGCCGGCCAGGCGGGCCACCCGGCGCTCGGCCCAGCGGTCGGGCTTCGTCTCAACCTGCTGCGTGTCTGCCATGACCAGGATGCTACCGACGGGTAGATCAAACGGCGACGGGCGGGGTGCGTGGCCTTGACCACGCACCCCGCCCGTACACGGGGTCTTCGGCGTCTCAACGCAGGAAGGGGTCCACCGCGATGGCGAGGAACAGCACCGACACATAGGTGATGGACCAGTGGAACAGCCGCATCTCCTTGAGCTTGCCGCCCGTCACCTCGGCCTTGGCGCGGTTCTGGAGCCCGTGTGCCTCCCACAGCCACATGCCGCCGGCCGCCACGGCGACCGCCGTGTAGAACCAGCCGGTGTAGCCGAGCGGCTGCAGCAGCAGCGACACGACGACCATCACCCAGCTGTAGATGACGATCTGCCGGGCGACCACCTTGTTGGAGGCGATCACCGGGAGCATCGGCACGCCGACGCGCGCGTAGTCCTCCTTGACCTTCATGGACAGCGGCCAGTAGTGCGGCGGCGTCCAGAAGAACATCACCCCGAAGAGGATGATCGGCGCCCAGGACATCGAGTTGGTCACGGCCGACCAGCCGATGAGCACCGGCAGGCAGCCGGCGATGCCGCCCCAGACGATGTTCTGCGAGGTGCGGCGCTTGAGGATCATCGTGTAGACGACGACGTAGAAGAGGAGCGCGCCGAGCGAGAGCCAGGCCGACAGCCAGTTGACGGTGAACCCGAACAGCAGCGTGGAGACGACGGCCAGGGCGATGCCGAAGACGAGGCATTCGACCGGGCTGACCATGCCGGTCACCAGCGGGCGCTGCGAGGTCCGGTCCATCAGCGCGTCGATGTCGCGGTCGATGTACATGTTCAGCGCGTTGGCGCCGCCGGCCGACAGGTAACCGCCGACGCAGGTCAGCAGCACCAGCTTCAGATTCGGAACACCCTGTTCGGCGAGGAACATCACCGGAACGGTGGTGATCAGCAGAAGCTCGATGATCCGCGGCTTGGTCAGCGCCACGAACGCCTTGACACGGGCCCCGAACGGCCGGTGACTCGGGCTCTGGCTCGTCCCGATATCCCCCATTGCCTTAAGGGCATGGGAGGTACCCCCACCCGCAGGACGGGATTCAACGGCCGTCACGCACACCCCTGACAGAGACATCCCAGCGAGCCTCCCCCGTGTGAAGTGGCGGTAAAGGCTCGCGCGTACCACGCCACTTTAGACGTTGCCCATACCTCGGCCTTCGCGGGGGTGGGCTCGTGTTGGCGCGGGTGCTCCGACGTGCGTTCGGAGAGTCGATTGAGCGGTCAGATGAGCGGCTCCGTATTCACTTGCCGAATGCGGTTTCGCCCAGTCGACAGGCGGATCGACAAGAGTCCCGGCAGTCTGGTTTCCAGCGGAAAAACGCACGTACTTACGGGGGTAGGCTCGGCAATGGCCGGCCGACTCACGGACGCGCCGGCAGCCCGTGCACTCGTGCACCGGCAACCGACATGTGGAGAGGAGCCCTGACTCAGGGTGAGCACCAAGCCGACCACCACAGACCTCGAGTGGACCGAACTGGACCAGCGGGCCGTGGACACCGCCCGCGTCCTGGCCGCCGATGCCGTACAGAAGGTTGGCAACGGCCATCCGGGTACGGCGATGAGCCTGGCGCCCGCCGCCTACACCCTCTTCCAGAAGGTGATGCGGCACGACCCCGCCGACGCGAACTGGGTCGGGCGCGACCGTTTCGTGCTGTCCGCGGGCCACTCGTCCCTGACCCTCTACACCCAGCTGTACCTGGCCGGCTTCGGCCTGGAGCTGGCGGACCTCGAGTCCTTCCGCACCTGGGGCTCCAAGACCCCCGGTCACCCGGAGTACGGCCACACCACGGGCGTGGAGACCACGACCGGTCCGCTGGGCCAGGGCGTGGCCAACGCGGTGGGCATGGCGATGGCCGCCCGCTACGAGCGCGGCCTGTTCGACCCGGAGGCCCCCGAGGGCACCTCCCCGTTCGACCACTTCGTCTACTGCATCGCCGGTGACGGCTGCCTCCAGGAGGGCATCTCCTCCGAGGCGTCCTCGCTCGCCGGACACCAGAAGCTCGGCAACCTGGTGCTTTTGTGGGACGACAACCACATCTCCATCGAGGGTGACACCGAGACCGCCGTCTCCGAGGACACCTGCAAGCGGTACGAGGCGTACGGCTGGCACGTCCAGCGCGTCGCCCCGAAGCCGGACGGCGACCTGGACCCGAACGCGATCTACGACGCGATCGAGGCGGCGAAGCGGGTCACCGACCGGCCGTCCTTCATCGCCATGCGCTCGATCATCGCCTGGCCCGCCCCGAACGCGCAGAACACCGAGGCCGCGCACGGCTCGGCGCTCGGCGACGACGAGGTCGCGGCGACCAAGCGGGTCCTGGGCTTCGACCCGGAGAAGTCCTTCGAGGTCTCCGACGAGGTCATCGAGCACACCCGCAAGGCCCTGGAGAAGGGGCAGGCGGCCCGCGCGGTGTGGGAGAAGTCCTTCCAGCAGTGGCGGGACAACAACCCGGAGCGCGCCGCCGAGTACGACCGCGTCGCCAAGGGCGAGCTGCCCACGGGCTGGGAGGAGAAGATCCCGGTCTTCGAGGCGGGCAAGGGCCTCGCGACCCGTGCCGCGTCCGGCAAGGTGCTCCAGGCGCTCGGCGCGGTGATCCCGGAGCTGTGGGGCGGCTCGGCCGACCTGGCCGGCTCGAACAACACGACGATCGACAAGACGTCGTCCTTCCTCCCCGCGGGCAACCCGCTGCCGGAGGCGGACCCGTACGGCCGCACCATCCACTTCGGCATCCGCGAGCACGCGATGGCCGCGGAGATGAACGGCATCGCGCTGCACGGGAACACCCGCATCTACGGCGGAACGTTCCTGGTCTTCTCGGACTACATGCGCAACGCGGTGCGGCTGTCGGCGCTGATGCACCTGCCGGTGACGTACGTGTGGACGCACGACTCCATCGGTCTGGGCGAGGACGGCCCGACCCACCAGCCGGTCGAGCACCTGGCCTCGCTGCGCGCCATCCCGGGCCTGAACGTGGTCCGTCCGGCCGACGCCAACGAGACGGCGATCGCCTGGCGGGAGATCCTGCGCCGCTGGACGAAGGAGTTCGGCAAGGGCCAGCCGCACGGTCTGGCGCTGACCCGCCAGGGCGTGCCGACGTACGAGCCCAACGAGGACGCGGCCAAGGGCGGCTACGTACTGTTCGAGGCCGAAGGCGGCGACGCGCAGGTGGTCCTGATCGCGACCGGCTCCGAGGTGCACGTGGCGGTGGAGGCCCGTGAGGCGCTCCAGGCCGACGGTGTGCCGACCCGTGTGGTGTCCATGCCGTCCGTGGAGTGGTTCGAGCAGCAGGACCAGGGGTACCGGGACAGCGTCCTGCCCCCGTCGGTGAAGGCCAGGGTCGCGGTCGAGGCCGGGATCGGCCTGACCTGGCACAAGTACGTGGGGGACGCCGGCCGGATCGTCTCCCTGGAGCACTTCGGTGCTTCGGCGGACGCCAAGGTGCTCTTCAAGGAGTTCGGTTTCACCGCCGAGAACGTGGCCTCCGCCGCCCGGGAATCGATCGCCGCAGCCCAGCGCTGACGCTGACACACGACAGTAGGAGATGCATTTTCCATGACAGACGCACTCAAGCGCCTCTCCGACGAAGGCGTCGCGATCTGGCTGGACGACCTGTCCCGCAAGCGGATCACGTCCGGCAACCTCGCCGAGCTGATCGACCAGCAGCACGTCGTGGGCGTCACCACCAACCCGTCGATCTTCCAGAAGGCGATCTCGCAGGGCGACGGCTACGACACGCAGCTCACCGACCTCGCCGCCCGCGAGGTGACGGTGGAAGAGGCGATCCGCATGATCACCACGGCGGACGTCCGCGACGCCGCCGACATCCTCCGCCCGGTGTTCGACAACACCGGCGGCAAGGACGGCCGGGTCTCCATCGAGGTCGACCCGCGTCTCGCCCACAACACCCGGGCGACGGTCGCCGAGGCCAAGCAGCTCGCGTGGCTGGTGGACCGGCCCAACACGCTGATCAAGATCCCGGCCACCGAGGCGGGCATCCCGGCGATCGCCGAGACCATCGGCCTGGGCATCAGCGTCAACGTCACGCTGATCTTCTCGCTGGAGCGGTACCGCAAGGTCATGGACGCCTTCCTGACCGGCCTGGAGAAGGCCAAGGAGCGCGGCCTGGACCTCTCGCAGATCCACTCGGTGGCGTCCTTCTTCGTCTCCCGCGTGGACACCGAGATCGACAAGCGGATCGACGCGCTCGGCACCGACGAGGCCAAGGCCCTGCGCGGCAAGGCCGCCGTCGCCAACGCCCGCCTCGCCTACCAGGCGTACGAGGAGGTCTTCGGCACCGACCGCTGGGCCGCCCTGGAGAAGGCCGGCGCCAACAAGCAGCGTCCGCTGTGGGCGTCGACCGGCGTGAAGGACAAGGCGTACAGCGACACCATGTACGTCACCGACCTGGTGGCGCCCAACACGGTGAACACCATGCCGGAGGCGACCCTGTTCGCCGCCGAGGACCACGGCGAGATCACCGGCGACACCGTCTCCGGGACGTACGAGCAGGCCCGCGCGGACCTCGACGCGGTCGAGAAGCTCGGGATCTCCTACGACGAGGTGGTCCAGCTGCTGGAGAAGGAAGGCGTCGACAAGTTCGAGGACGCCTGGAACGACCTGCTGAAGTCCACGGAGGCGGAGCTCAAGCGCCTCGCTCCCTCGAAGGGCTAGAAATTGTCGAGCAGCAATCCGCTGCGTGACCCCGCAGACCGACGGCTCCCGCGTATCGCGGGGCCGTCGGGTCTGGTCATTTTCGGCGTCACCGGCGATCTGTCCCGCAAGAAGCTCATGCCCGCCGTGTACGACCTCGCCAACCGGGGCCTGCTGCCGCCGGGCTTCTCGCTCGTCGGGTTCGCCCGCCGCGACTGGGAGCACGAGGACTTCGCCCAGGTCGTGCACGACGCCGTCAAGGAACACTCCCGCACGCCGTTCCGCGAGGAGGTCTGGCAGCAGCTCATCCAGGGGATGCGCTTCGTCCAGGGCACCTTCGACGACGACGACGCCTTCGAGCGGCTGCGCGGCACCATCGAGGAGCTGGACAAGGCACAGGGCACGGGCGGCAACTTCGCCTTCTACCTGTCGGTGCCGCCGAAGTCGTTCCCGGTGGTCATCCAGCAGCTGAAGAAGCACGGTCTCGCCGACCAGACGGGCGGCTCCTGGCGGCGCGCGGTGATCGAGAAGCCGTTCGGCCACGATCTCAAGTCGGCCGAGGAACTGAACGCGATCGTCCACGAGGTCTTCGGCTCCGACCAGGTCTTCCGCATCGACCACTACCTGGGCAAGGAGACCGTCCAGAACATCCTGGCGCTGCGCTTCGCCAACACGATGTTCGAGCCGATCTGGAACCGGTCCTATGTCGACCACATCCAGATCACCATGGCCGAGGACATCGGCATCGGCGGCCGGGCCGGGTACTACGACGGCATCGGCGCGGCGCGCGACGTCATCCAGAACCACCTGCTCCAGCTGCTCGCGCTGACCGCCATGGAGGAGCCCGCCTCCTTCGACGCGGACGCGCTGGCGGCGGAGAAGACCAAGGTGCTCGGCGCGGTCCGCCTTCCCAAGGACCTGGGCCGGGACACCGTGCGCGGCCAGTACGCGGCCGGGTGGCAGGGCGGCGCCAAGGCCGTCGGCTACCTGGAGGAGGAGGGCATCGACCCCAAGTCGAAGACCGACACCTACGCCGCGATCAAGGTCGGCATCGACAACCGCCGCTGGGCGGGCGTCCCCTTCTACCTGCGCACCGGCAAGCGGCTCGGCCGCCGGGTCACGGAGATCGCGGTCGTCTTCCAGCGGGCCCCGCACTCCCCCTTCGACACGACGGCCACCGAGGAACTCGGCTCGAACGCGATCGTCATCCGCGTGCAGCCCGACGAGGGCGTCACCGTGCGCTTCGGTTCCAAGGTGCCGGGCACGTCGATGGAGATCCGGGACGTGTCGATGGACTTCGCGTACGGCGAGTCCTTCACGGAGTCGAGCCCGGAGGCGTACGAGCGCCTGATCCTCGACGTGCTGCTCGGCGACGCCAACCTCTTCCCGCGCACGGAGGAGGTCGAGCTGTCCTGGAAGATCCTCGACCCGATCGAGGAGTACTGGGACGCGCACGGCACCCCTGCCCAGTACCCGGCCGGCACCTGGGGGCCCGTGGAGGCGGACGACATGCTGGAACGAGACGGACGGAGCTGGCGCCGGCCATGAAGACCGACCTCACGGACACCACGGCCAGCAAGATCAACAAGGCGCTGGTGCTCGGCCGCCGGGCCATCGGCACCCCGGCCGTGGGCATGGTGCTCACCCTGGTCATCGTCACCGACGAGGAGAACGCCTACGACGCGCTGAAGGCCGCGAGCGACGCCGCGCACGAGCACCCCTCGCGCACGCTCCTGGTCATCAAGCGGGTCTCGCGCTCGCCCCGGGACCGCACCCAGTCCCGGCTGGACGCCGAGGTGCGCCTCGGTGCCGACGCGGGCACCGGCGAGACGATCGTGCTGCGGCTGTACGGCGACGTCGTCGACCACGCCCAGTCGGTGGTCCTGCCGCTGCTGCTGCCGGACGCACCGGTCGTGGTCTGGTGGCCGGCGAACGCGCCGCTGGACCCGGCGAAGGACCCGCTGGGCGCCCTCGCCCAGCGCCGCGTCACCGACACCTACGCCTGCGAGGAGCCGATACGGGAGCTGGTGGCCCGTGCCGACGCCTACGCGCCGGGCGACACGGACCTGTCGTGGACCCGCATCACGCCGTGGCGCTCGATGCTGGCGGCGGCCCTCGACCAGGTCGACTGCGAGGTGCAGTCGGTCGAGGTGGAGGGCGAGGAGTTCAACCCGAGCTGTGAACTGCTCGCGATGTGGCTCGCCGACCGGCTGGACGTGCCGGTGCGGCGCACGGTGTCGAGCGGACCGGGTCTCACCGCGGTCCGCATGGACACCGACTGCGGTCCGGTGGTCCTGGACCGGGCCGACGGCTCGCTGGCGAACCTCTCCATCCAGGGCCAGCCGGCCCGCGCGGTCGCGCTCAAGCGCCGTGAGACGGCCGAGCTGATCGCGGAGGAGCTGCGGCGCCTGGACCCGGACGACACGTACGCCTCGGCGCTGCGCTACGGGGTGGACCGGCTGAACACACCGGCCAAAGGGGACGAAGGGGCCGCGGGCGACGGAAAAGGCGCCAGCGCGGTCGCCGCTCCCGTCGGGACGGTCGCGAAGGCTCCAGCGAAGGACGCGGCACAGGAGAAGGCACCGGTGAGGAAGGCGGCGGCGAAATGAGCGACACCCCGCAGCTGGTCGTGCACCGCGACAAGGAGCTGATGGCCGAGGCCGCGGCGGCCCGCCTGATCACGAAGATCGTGGACGCGCAGGCCTCCCGGGGCAGCGCGTCCGTGGTCCTCACCGGCGGCCGCAACGGCAACGGTCTGCTCGCGGCACTGGCCGGCTCCCCGGCCCGGGACGCGATCGACTGGGGCCGGCTCGACCTGTGGTGGGGCGACGAGCGCTTCCTGCCGGAGGGCGACCCGGAGCGCAACGTCACCCAGGCGCGCGAGGCGCTGCTCGACGCGGTGCCGCTGGACCCGAAGCGGGTGCACGCGATGGCGCCGTCCGACGGCCCCTACGGCTCGGACGTGGAGGCGGCAGCGGCGGCCTACGCCCAGGAGCTGGCCACGGCCTCCGTCCCCGAGAACCACGCGGCCGTCCCGTCCTTCGACGTCCTGCTCCTCGGTGTCGGCCCGGACACCCACGTGGCGTCGCTCTTCCCGGAGCACCCGGGAGTCCGGGAGACGGAGCGCACGGTGATCGGCGTCCACGGCTCCCCCAAGCCGCCGCCCATCCGCATCTCCCTGACCCTGCCCGCGATCCGCGCCGCCCGCGAGGTGTGGCTGCTCGCGGCGGGCGAGGACAAGGCGAACGCGGTGGCGATGGCCCTGTCGGGCGCGGGCGAGATCCAGGCCCCGGCAGCGGGCGCCCGGGGCCGCGCCCGCACCCTGTGGCTGCTGGACTCGTCGGCGGCGTCCCAACTTCCGAGGTCGCTGTATCCACCGGCGTCGGCCTGACCAGCCCGTCCGGCGTTTGAGGACGAGGCCGTTCAGGCCGAAGCGGGGGTCTGGGGGCGGCAGCCCCCAGGGACGGGAACGGGAAGGGGCGGCGGGGGCGACAACCTCCCGCCGCCCCTTCGGCATGTTCACACCCGCCCGCGCAACTCCCGGTAGGCGGCGACCAGCGCGGTCGTGGACGGGTCGAGGCCGGGCACGTCGGCGCCCTCGGTGAGGGCGGGTTCGACGCGCTTGGCGAGCACCTTGCCGAGTTCGACGCCCCACTGGTCGAAGGAGTCGATGTTCCAGATCGCGCCCTGCACGAACACCTTGTGCTCGTACAGCGCGACGAGCTGCCCCAGCACCGACGGCGTCAGCTCACGGGCCAGGATCGTCGTCGTCGGGTGGTCGCCGCGGAAGGTCTTGTGCGGGACCAGTTCCTCGGGCACTCCCTCGGCGCGTACCTCGTCCGGGGTCTTGCCGAAGGCGAGCGCCTGGGTCTGCGCGAAGAAGTTGGCCATGAGCAGGTCGTGCTGGGCCTTCAGCCCGTCGCTCAGCTCCCCCACCGGCCGCGCGAAGCCGATGAAGTCCGCCGGGATCAGCTTCGTGCCCTGGTGGATCAACTGGTAGTACGCGTGCTGCCCGTTGGTGCCCGGCGTGCCCCAGACCACCGGCCCGGTCTGCCACTCCACCGGGTTGCCGTCGCGGTCGACGGACTTGCCGTTGGACTCCATGTCCAGCTGCTGGAGGTACGCGGTGAACTTCGACAGATAGTGGCTGTACGGCAGGACCGCGTGCGACTGCGCGCCCAGGAAGTCGCCGTACCAGACGCCCAACAGGCCCATCAGCAAAGGCACGTTGGACTCGGCGGGGGCGGTGCGGAAGTGCTCGTCGACGAGGTGGAAGCCGTCGAGCATCTCCCGGAAGCGGTCCGGGCCGATGGCGATCATCAGGGAGAGCCCGATCGCCGAGTCGAAGGAGTACCGGCCGCCGACCCAGTCCCAGAACTCGAACATGTTGGCCGTGTCGATGCCGAACCCGGCGACCTTCCCGGCGTTGGTCGACAGCGCCACGAAGTGCTTGGCGACCGCCTTCTCGTCGCCGTCGAACGCGTCCAGCAGCCAGGACCGCGCCGAGGTGGCGTTGGTGATCGTCTCGATGGTCGTGAAGGTCTTGGAGGCGATGACGAACAGCGTCTCGGCCGGGTCCAGGTCCCGGACCGCCTCGTGCAGGTCGGCGCCGTCCACGTTGGACACGAAGCGGAGGGTGAGCGAGCGGTCGGTGAAGGCCCGCAGCGCCTCGTAGGCCATCGCGGGACCGAGGTCGGAGCCGCCGATGCCGATGTTGACGACGTTCCGGATGCGCTTGCCGGTGTGACCGGTCCACTCGCCGCCCCGGACCCGGTCGGCGAAGCCGGCCATCCTGTCGAGCACGGCGTGCACCTTGGGGACGACGTTCTCGCCGTCGACCTCGATCACCGCGTCCCGCGGGGCCCGCAGCGCGGTGTGCAGCACCGCCCGGTCCTCGGTGATGTTGATGCGCTCACCGCGGAACATCGCGTCCCGCAGCCCGAACACGCCGGTGGCGGCGGCCAGCTCACGCAGCAGCCGCAGGGTCTCGTCGGTGGCGAGGTGCTTGGAGTGGTCGACGTACAGGTCTCCCACGCGGAGCGTCCAGCCGGTGCCGCGCCCCGGGTCCGCGTCGAACAACTCGCGCAGCCGCACCTCGCCGAGCTGCTCGCGGTGCCTGGCCAGCGCGGCCCATTCGGGCGTCTGGTGGAGCCTGGTACGGCCGTCTGCGTTCATGTCGGACGTCAGCCTTCTTCCTTGGGGTGTCCCAGCTGTCCCGGCTGTACAGCTGTTCCAACCTAGATGATCAGGAATGAGGGCGTCCGACGGAGACGGAACTAGATCTCGCCGCGCAGTTTCGCGAGTGCCTCGGCGAGGATCGCCTCGCCGTCCGCGTCGCTGCGGCGCTCGCGCACGTACGCGAGGTGGGTCTTGTAGGGCTCGGTGCGCGGCGGGTCCGGCGGGTTGTCCCGGTCCTGTCCGGCGGGGAAGCCGCAGCGCGGGCAGTCCCAGGTCTCCGGGACCTGGGCGTCGCTCGCGAAGCTCGGCTGTGTCTCGTGTCCGTTGGAGCACCAGAAGGAGATGCGCAGACGCGGCGCGGACTCGCCGCGCTCGGCCTCGCCCATCGGCCCCGCCCCGACCCGGCTTCCCCGGATCGCGTTGCCACTTGCCACGGTCGTAACTCCCTGCGTGATGGTGCCGCGAAGCGAGTCGGCGTTTCGCTTCACTGCGAGCGCCTCAGTCTACGTAAGGCCCAACGCGCGTCCAGTGATTGGAGTTACAAGCTCCAGTGCGCAGACGCAAGCCCCATGATAGGCGGCGCGGTGAGGCGCGTACCGGACATGGGGCTTTACGTGCACAAGTGTGTGACGGGTCGGTGCGACCGGTCAGTTGTTGGCTTTCATCATCAGGCCGAGCACCATGATGCAGGCGAACCAGCACAGACCGACCACCACGGTGATCCGGTCGAGGTTGCGCTCGGCGACCGAGGAGCCGCCGACGGACGACTGCATGCCGCCACCGAACATGTCGGAGAGGCCGCCGCCCTTCCCCTTGTGCATCAGCACCAGCAGCATCAGCAGCAGGCTGAAGACGATCAGGGCGATCGAGAACCCCAAAACCACGGCTGGACCAACTTCCTCGGATTCGGATGAACGACGGGGGCAGGGTGACAGCAGGCCACCATGCCCCCGCAAGGGTACGACGTATCGCCGCTAGCGCATACTCACTGGTCGATCTGCCTCTCGACCAGTCGCCGGCTACTGGTCGCGGAAGCGGACGATCTTGACGAACTCGTCCGAGTCCAGCGAGGCGCCGCCGACCAGGGCGCCGTCGATGTCGGGCTTCGCCATGATCTCGGCGACGTTGCCGGACTTGACGGAGCCGCCGTACTGGATGCGGACCTTGTCGGCCAGCTCCTGGGAGTACAGCTCGGCGAGCTTGCCGCGGATCGCCGCGCAGACCTCCTGGGCGTCGTCGGCGCCGCAGACCTTGCCGGTGCCGATGGCCCACACGGGCTCGTAGGCGATCACGACGGTCTCGGCCTGCTCGGCCGGGAGGTCCTTGAGACCGCCCTCGACCTGGGCGAGGGTGTGCTCGACGTGGTTGCCCACCTCGCGGACGTCCAGCTCCTCGCCGACGCACAGGATCGGGGTCAGGCCGTGCTTGTAGGCGGCCTTGACCTTGGCGTTCACGATCTCGTCGGTCTCGGCGTGGTACTGCCGGCGCTCGGAGTGGCCGACGGCCACGTACGCGCACTTCAGCTTGGCCAGCATGGGGCCCGAGATCTCGCCGGTGTAGGCGCCGCCGTCGTGCGCGGAGATGTCCTGGGCACCGTACTTGATCTTGAGCTTGTCCCCGTCGACCAGGGTCTGCACGGAGCGCAGGTCGGTGAAGGGGGCGAGGACGGCGACCTCGACGGCGTCGTAGTCCTTGTCCGCGAGGGCGAAGGCGAGCTTCTGGACGTGGGCGATGGCCTCGAGGTGGTTGAGGTTCATCTTCCAGTTGCCCGCCATCAGCGGCGTGCGGGTGGTCATCGGGGTCAGTCCTCCAGTGCGGCGAGGCCGGGGAGCGTCTTGCCCTCGAGGTATTCGAGGGAGGCGCCGCCGCCGGTCGAGATGTGGCCGAATGCGTTCTCGTCGAAGCCGAGCGTGCGCACGGCCGCGGCGGAGTCGCCGCCGCCGACCACGGTGAAGCCCGGGGCGTCGATGAGGGCCTGGGCAACCGCTTTGGTGCCCTCGGCGTAGTCGGGGTGCTCGAAGACGCCCATGGGCCCGTTCCAGAAGACGGTGGCGGCGTCGGCGAGCTTCGATGCGTACAGCTTGCGGGTCTCGGGACCGATGTCCAGACCCTCCTGGTCGGCCGGGATGGCGTCCGCGGCGACGGTGGTGGGGTTGGCCGGCGCCTTCGCCTTGAGGTCGGGGAACTCGCGCGCGACCAGCACGTCGACGGGCAGGACCAGCTCGACGCCGTTCTTCTCGGCGCGCTCGATGTACTCCTTGACCGCCGGGACCTGGTCCTCCTGGAGCAGGGAGATGCCGACCTCGTACCCCTTGGCCTTGAGGAAGGTGTACGCCATGCCGCCGCCGATGAGCAGCCGGTCGGCCTTGCCGAGCAGCTGGTCGATGACGGCGAGCTTGTCGGAGACCTTGGCGCCGCCGAGGGCGACGACGTAGGGGCGCCGCACGTCGTCGGTGAGCTTCTTGAGCACGCCGACCTCGGTGGCGATGAGGTACCCGGCGTAGTGCGGGAGCCGCTTCGGCAGGTCGAAGACGGACGCGTGCCCCCGGTGCACCGCGCCGAAGCCGTCGCCGACGTAGACGTCCGCGAGGCCGGCCAGCTTGTCGGCGAAGGCGGCGCGCTCGGCGTCGTCCTTGCTGGTCTCGCCCGCGTTGAAGCGCAGGTTCTCGATGACGGCCACCTGGCCGTCGGCGAGGCCGGAGACGACGGCCTCGGCGGAGCTGCCGACCGTGTCCTCGGCGAAGGCGACGTCGGCGCCGAGCAGTTCACCGAGGCGGGCGGCGGCCGGGGCGAGGGAGAAGGCGGGGTCCGGGGCGCCCTTGGGGCGGCCCAGGTGCGAGGCCACGATCACGCGGGCGCCGGCGTCGGCCAGGGCCTTGACGGTGGGCACCACGGCGCGGATGCGGCCGTCGTCGGTGATGGCGGTGCCGTCCAGCGGGACGTTCAGGTCGGCGCGGACGAAGACGCGCTTGCCCGCGACGCCTTCGGAGAGCAGTTCGTCGATCGTCTTCAAGAGGGCTCCTGGGTTCTCGGATCGCTCGTGATCCTACGAGGACTGGTGGCGGCGGACGCGACGCAGGGCCCGGGCAGCGCGACCTTGCGCTGTCCGAGCCCTGCTACCGCATCGAGGTGCCTTGCTGAAGTCGATCAGAGCTGGTTGCCGACGAAGACCGTGAGGTCGACGAGGCGGTTCGAGTAGCCCCACTCGTTGTCGTACCAGCCGAGGATCTTCACCGACTTGCCGTCCTGGACCATGGTCAGGGACGAGTCGAAGGTGCAGGAGGCCGGGTCGCCGACGATGTCCGAGGAGACGATCGCGTCCTCGGTGTAGAACAGGATGCCCTTGAGGTCGCCGTCGTCGGCGGCCTTCTTGAACGCGGCGTTGACCTCGTCCTTGGTGACCTCGCGCTGGAGCTCCACGACCAGGTCGGTGGCCGATCCGGTCGGGACCGGGACGCGCATCGCGATGCCGTCGAGCTTGCCCTTGAGCTGCGGCAGAACCAGCGCGGTGGCCTTGGCGGCACCCGTGGTGGTCGGGATGATGTTCTCCGCGGCGGCACGGGCGCGGCGCAGGTCCTTGTGCGGGAAGTCCAGGATGCGCTGGTCGTTCGTGTACGCGTGGACCGTCGTCATCAGGCCCTTGACGATGCCGAAGTTCTCGTCGAGGACCTTGGCCATCGGCGCCACGCAGTTGGTGGTGCAGGAGGCGTTGGAGATGACGTGGTGGTTCGCCGGGTCGTACTTGTCCTGGTTGACGCCCATCACGATGGTGATGTCCTCGTCCTTGGCCGGAGCCGAGATGAGGACCTTCTTCGCGCCACCGGCGATGTGCTTCTCCGCGTCCGCCTTCTTCGTGAAGATGCCGGTCGACTCGATCACGATGTCGACGCCCAGCTCGCCCCACGGGATGTCGGCCGGGTTGCGCTCGGACAGGACCTTGATGGTCCTGCCGTCGACGGTGATGGTGTCCTCGGTGTGCGAGACCTCCGCCTTGAGGCGGCCGAGGATGGTGTCGTACTTCAGCAGGTGGGCGGTGGTCGCGGTGTCACCCAGGTCGTTGACAGCCACGATCTCGATGTCCGCACCCTGCTCCAGCAGCGCGCGGAAGTAGTTACGACCGATGCGGCCAAAGCCGTTGATGCCTACGCGGATCGTCACGAACCGATCTCCTCGTTGGTACGCCGGCCCGATGTGCCGGCGAGCTGTATTTGGGATGTCCCCGACCACCTCCGACCCTACCTCCCTACGGCGTCGGGGGTGACATCGAGACGGCCCATACCCGGCAGGGCGGTCCGTACCCGCCGGTAGGGGTACGGACCGCCCTGGGCGACGGGGACCGATCACCCGATGTGGCTACACCGGGTCAGTCCCCCGTACACCGGAATTCACTCGTCCAGGGCATGCAGCGCCTGCCGGACCAGTGCCGCGCGGGCGGCGGGTCCGGCGAGGTGCTCCAGGCCGAAGCCCAGCAGCACGGTGTCGTCCGTGGTGACCGCGCCGTAGGTCTGGAACAGCGTCCCGGTGCGGGTCCAGTCCTTCAGGACGGCGGGGCTGCCCTCGGGCGGTCCGGAGACCCGCCAGGCGCCCAGTGAGGTCTCGAAGCCCTCGGTCTGCGTCGCCGTGCCCCCGACGACCAGGGAGGCCTCGTCGGCGAGGACGCCGCGGCCGCCGCTGCCGGGGTCGGTGACGTAGGCGATCGACAGCTCGACGGACTTCCCGGCGTAGGCGCTCAGGTCGAACTCGACCTGCTTCCAGCCGCCGGAGGAGCCGGTGAGGCTGTTCCACTGCCCGGTGGTGCCGGTGGCGGCGCAGCCCTCGTCGGACTGGGTCAGGTAGTGCCCGAGCCAGGGGTGCTCGCCCATGTAGAACCCGGCCCCGCACTCCGCGGGCACGGCCGTGCCGGTGGCGCCGTTCGCCTCGGGGAGCGTGGTCCAGTCGTCGGCGCCGGTGGTGTGCGCCTCGACCAGGGCGTGGTCGTAGCCGCGTTCGGTGTCCCACAGCAGCTGGGTGCGGAGCGTGGGACGGTCGGCGGCGGTGACACCGGTGAGGTCGACGGTGCGGGTCAGGCGCTTGTAGGAGTCGTCGGTGTGAACGGCGGCGGCCATCCACTCCCCCGCGTAGGGCCCGTACGGGTTGACCGTCCCGGCGAACTTCCCGGCGCCCTCGCTCGCGAACTGCGGGTAGGTGTCGGGGTCCAGCTCGTCGGAGGTCACGCTGTAGGTCCCGGCGGCGTCCAGCGGGTTGCCGGGGGCGTCGCCGAGGGTGCCGCCCGCCTTGTCGAGCCTGCCGGAGCCGGTGAAGCCGGTGGCGCCGGAGGTGGAGGTGCGGGTGTAGGCGCCCAGGTAGTACTGGCTGAAGTCGTCGGACAGGGTGCCGCCGCCGAGGTCGACCTCGCCGCCGGCCTGCTCGCCGGCCTCGATCAGCTTGCCGCCCTCGTTGAGGAAGGCGCGCAGCTGGAGCTGGGTGGCGTTGCCGGGCACCGCGGCGCCCGTGTAGTGGACGACGGTGCCGAAGTGGCCGAGGACGCCGAGCGCGTCGGGAGCGCCCTGCGTGGCGACGTCCCAGACGGCGGCGTGCCGGCCGTTGGCCTTGAGCGCCTCGACGTACGCCTGCGCCCGGGTGGCCTTCGCGCCCTCCTCGGCGACGACGAGGACGTCGGCGCGGGACCGCTCGGCGACCGTGTACGTGAAGTGCTCGCTCTCGGTGCGCTTGCCGTGCTTCCCGTGCCGGTCGTGGCTTCCCCGCGGCGTCTCGCCGCTGAACCAGACCTCGACGCGGTCGCCGGGGCCGGCGCCCCTGACCACGGCGCGGTACTCGTCGAAGTAGAGGTTGTCCTCACCGCCGTACGTCTCGCCGCCCCGCCAGGGCCGCAGCGCCGCGTCGTGCGTGCGTCCGCCGTTGACGCGGTACCTCAGCTCCTTGTCGCGCACGGACTTGCGGACGACGACGGAGACCTCCTGGTCGGCGCCGCGCGCGTAGGAGGTGGTGAAGGGGGCCGGGGTGAAGTCGGCGGCGTCCAGGCCGACCGAGGAGGACGGCCGGTCGGGGTGGGCGGCGGTCTCGGCGACGGAGAGCGCGAACGGGACGTTCTTGGCGAACTCCTGCTGGATCAGCTTCTCGTCGTCGGGGAAGTTGAAGCCCGACTGGCAGTCGCGCGCGTTCCACTGGTCGTCGGGGTCCACGTCGGAGGCCGTCTGACAGGTCGACATCTCCGGGGTGAACATCGCCATGCCGTTGACGTTGGCCGCGTGCCCGTCGGCCTCGCCGTTGGTGGTGTACAGCTCCGAGGAGACCTGCGGGTGGTAGCCGGGGATCGCGGAGTTGCCGGGGGTCCCGGCCAGCGCCTTGTAGAGGACGTCGTCCGGGGTGTTGGTGGCCACCTGCCAGCCGACGCCGTAGAGGAGGAGTTCGGCGGCGGAGTGGTAGTTGATGCCGTACGTGAAGCCGATCCGCTTCTGGAAGGCGTCGAGTGCCTTGGTCTCGGGCTCGGAGCCGGGGCTCGCGCCGCGGTAGGTCTCGCTGGTGGGGTTGGGGGACGAGCCCTCGTCGTCGTAGCCCCACTTGTAGGCGAAGTTGCGGTTGAGGTCGACGCCGTCGCCGGTGCTGATGGCGCCGTCGCCGTTGACGTCGCGCAGGTTCTTGCGCCAGAGGCGGTTGTCGGTGCTCTCGAAGGTGTAATCGTAACCGTCGGGGTTGGCCGACAGGACGAACCACAGCTCGGTGGAGTCGACGATCTGCCTGATCCGCCGGTCCTTCTCGTAGTTGTCCAGGTAGTGGTGCATCAGCCGCCGGGTCATCTCCGGGGTGATCCACTCGCGCGCGTGCTGGTTGGACATGTAGAGGACGGACGGCTTGGAGCCGTCCTTGGACTTCTTCGCGTGCTTGGTGAGCTTGAGCGCCAGGATGCCCTGGCCGTTCACGGTCCTGCCGATGGAGACGACCTTGGTCAGACCCGGGTTCTCCTGGGCGGTCCGCAGGATCTCCTCGCGCAGTCCGCCGCTGCCGCTGTAGGGGCGGAAGACGCCGTCGGCGGCGCTCTCGACCCGCTTCTCGGCCTGGGTGGACAGGGCGTGCTCGGTGAGGTCGACGCCCTGCTTCTCCAGCGTGCCGGCCTGTTTCCGGGTGAGGTACAGCTCGACGGCGGCCGTACCCCGGGCGGGTACCCGCTCGCCGAGTTCGTGGCCGTCCTGGCCGGCGGCCAGCAGCAGGGGTACCTGCTCCCGGGTGACGTCGGCGCGGAAGACCTTCACTTCGTTCGCGTCCGGGGTCCCCGGGTCCGCGGGTTGTGCCTGGGCGATGGGCGCGAAACTCGCTCCGCCGATCAGGAGTGCGCCGACGGCGAGGATCGATCTCGCTCTTCGTCTCATGAAACCCCCTGGATGGGGCCTGTGCGACAGGCCTGGGTCCGCCACAGCGGCGAACAGATGCCAGGCTCATGACAGCTCATGATCGAGTCAAGGGTGCGGCAAGGACACGCGGAAGCCGGTGCCGGTCACCCAAGTGGGCGTCGGCACCGGCTCGTTGGCGGTCCTGCCGGTCCGATCAGCCGACCAGGTTGTCGGCCAGCTCCTCGCCGAGGTTGGCGTCCGTACCGGCGATGCCGAGGTCCGAGGCCCGCTTGTCGGCCATGGCCAGCAGGCGGCGGATGCGTCCGGCGACGGCGTCCTTGGTCAGCGGCGGGTCGGCGAGGGCGCCCAGCTCCTCCAGAGAGGCCTGCTTGTGCTCCATGCGCAGGCGCCCCGCGGCGGCGAGGTGCTCGGGCACGTCGTCGGCGAGGATCTCCAGGGCGCGCTGCACCCGGGCGCCCGCGGCGACGGCGGCGCGGGCGGAGCGGCGCAGATTGGCGTCGTCGAAGTTGGCGAGCCGGTTGGCGGTGGCGCGGACCTCGCGCCGCAGCCGGCGCTCCTCCCAGGCCAGCACCGAGTCGTGGGCGCCGAGCCGGGTGAGCAGGGCGCCGATCGCGTCGCCGTCGCGGACCACGACCCGGTCCACGCCGCGTACCTCGCGGGCCTTGGCGGGGATCGACAGCCTGCGGGCTGCGCCGACCAGGGCGAGCGCCGCCTCGGGGCCCGGGCAGGTCACCTCCAGGGAGGAGGAGCGGCCGGGCTCGGTCAGCGAGCCGTGTGCCAGGAAGGCCCCGCGCCAGGCGGCCTCGGCGTCGCAGGTGGCGCCCGAGACCACCTGCGGCGGCAGGCCCCGGATCGGGCGTCCCCGGCCGTCCACGAGGCCGGTCTGCCGGGCCAGCTGGTCACCGCCCGCGACCACCCGGACGACGAAGCGCGAACCGCGGCGCAGCCCGCCCGGAGCCATCACGATCAGCTCCGAGCCGTGCCCGAAGATCTCCAGGATGTCCCGCTTGAGCCGTCGAGCCGCGTTCCCGGTGTCCAGCTCCGCCTCGATCACGATGCGTCCGCTCACCAGGTGGAGGCCGCCGGCGAACCGCAGGACGGCGGAGACCTCCGCCTTTCTGCAGCAGGTCCGGGTGACGGGGAGCTGGGAGATCTCGCTCTTCACCGCTGCCGTCATCGCCATGGGCCGATCCTTCCATGCATCCGAAAAATACGGTCGTACGCGGCGGCCAGCAGCTCCGGGTCGTGCCTCGGGGTCCCGTCGGTCCGGGCGACCGGAGCCAGTTCGACCGCGGCGCCGAACCGTTTCGCGGCGTCGGTGAGCGAGTCACGGTCGGGCACGGCGGCCTCGTCGGCCAGCACCACGTCCAGGGCGAGTTTAGGGGCGTGTCGTCCCAAAACCTCCAAATGACGCTGCGGGGAGAAGCCCTCAGTTTCTCCGGGCTGCGGGGCGAGGTTCAGCGAGAGCACCCGGCGCGCCTTCGTCTCGACCAGCGCGTCCAGCAGATCCGGCACGAGCAGGTGCGGGATGACCGAGGAGAACCAGGAGCCGGGGCCGAGCACCACCCAGTCGGCGTCCAGGACGGCGTCGACCGCCTCGTGGACGGCCGGCGGGTCGCTGGGCACCAGGTGCACGGACTGCACCTCGCCGGGGGTGAGCGCCACGGTCGCCTGCCCCCGTACGGTGTCCACCGCGTCGGGCCGCTCCGGGTCGTGGCCCCTGACCAGGGCCTGAAGCTCCAGCGGGACGGCGGACATGGGCAGCACCCGCCCGTGTGCGCCGAGCAGCTTGCCCACCAGGTCCAGCGCCTGGACGTGGTCGCCGAGCTGCTCCCACAGGGCGACGATCAGCAGATTGCCGACCGCGTGTTCGTGCAGGTCGCCCTGGGACTGGAAGCGGTGCTGGATGACGCGGGCCCAGGTCTGGCCCCAGTCGTCGTCGCCGCACAGCGCGGCCAGCGCCTTGCGCAGGTCGCCGGGCGGCAGGACGCCCAGCTCGTCGCGCAGGCGCCCGCTGGAGCCGCCGTCGTCGGCGACGGTGACGACGGCGGTGAGGTCGCCGGTGATCCGGCGCAGCGCGGCGAGCGAGGCGGACAGGCCCATGCCGCCGCCGAGCGCGACGACCTTGGGCTGGGCGCCCCGGCGGCGCGGCTTCCCGCCGCGCGCCTGTTCGGGCCGGGCGGCCCGGGCGTCCGCGGGTCTGCCGCCGCGTCCCTCGGGCACCACCCGGCGCAGCCTGCTCAGCCGCGGAGTACGTCCTGTCATTCCCCTGTCATTCCCGTCCCATGTCCCGGTGGACGACCACCGTCTCCACGCCCTCGGCGGCGAGCCGGGCGGCGAGCTTCTCCGACATGGCCACGGACCGGTGCTTGCCGCCGGTGCAGCCGACGGCGACGGTCACATAGCGCTTGCCCTCCCGACGGTAGCCCGCGGCGATCAGCTGGAGCAGCTCGGCATAGCGGTCGAGGAACTCCTTGGCCCCGGGTTGGTTGAGGACGTAGCTCGACACCTCCTCGTTGAGGCCGGTGAAGGGGCGCAGCTCCGGGACCCAGTGCGGGTTGGGCAGGAAGCGCATGTCGACGACGAGGTCGGCGTCGACCGGGAGGCCGTACTTGAAGCCGAAGGACATCACCGTGGCCCGCAGCTCGGGCTCCTCCTCGCCGGCGAACTGGGCGTCCATCTTGGCGCGCAGCTCGTGGACGTTGAGGCTGGAGGTGTCGATCACCAGGTCGGCGTCGCCGCGCAGCTCGCGCAGGAGCGCGCGCTCGGCGGCGATGCCGTCGACGATCCGGCCGTCGCCCTGGAGGGGGTGCGGGCGGCGCACCGACTCGAAGCGGCGGACCAGGGCGTCGTCCGAGGACTCCAGGAAGACGATCCGGCGGGTGACGCCGCGGGCGTCGAGGTCCGCGAGGGACTCGCGCAGATTGTCGAAGAAGCGCCGGCCGCGGACGTCGACGACCACCGCGATGCGGGCCACGTTGCCCTGGGAGCGGGCGCCGAGCTCCACCATGGTGGGGATCAGGGCGGGCGGCAGGTTGTCGACGACGAACCAGCCGAGGTCCTCCAGGCACTTGGCGGCCGTCGAGCGGCCGGCCCCGGACATGCCGGAGATGATCACCAGCTCGGGGATGGCCGCCTCGTGCGCCCCGGCTGTTTCCTTGCCCGTACTCACCTGTGCTCCGTCGTCGCGGGTCTGTTCCCGTTCGGCTGTGTGCCCGGTCGGTTCTCGTCCCGTCGCGGGCTGTGTCTGTTCTCGTCCCGCTGCGGGCCGTGCCTCGTGCTCGGTCATCTCTCCTGCCCCCGTCGTTCGTCCGGGGTACCCGCGGACACGGGCTCCCCCGGGGCATCCGCCGTCGTCTCGGGTGCCCCGTCCTCCTCATCCATGATCTCTCCGGTCGCCGTGTTCACGGCGGGCGCGGCCGGGGTGGCCCGGGCTAGGGCCACGGCGACGGTCTCGGCCGTCTTGCGGCCTATGCCGGGCACCTCGCAGATCTGGTCGATCGTCGCCGACCGCAGCTTCTTCACCGAACCGAAGTGCTTGATCAGCGCCTGCTTGCGGGTCTCCCCCAGACCGGGCACGTCGTCCAGCGGACTGGAGCGGAATCGCTTGGCGCGCTTGGCACGCTGGTAGGTGATCGCGAAGCGGTGGGCCTCGTCGCGGACCCGCTGCAGCAGGTAGAGGCCCTCGCTGGTGCGGGGCAGGACGACCGGGTCGTCCTCGCGGGGCAGCCAGACCTCCTCCAGCCGCTTGGCGAGACCGCACACGGCGATGTCGTCGATGCCCAGCTCGTCCAGCGCCCGCTGGGCGGCCGCGACCTGCGGCTGCCCGCCGTCGACGACGACGAGCTGCGGCGGGTAGGCGAACCGCTTGGGCCGGCCGTCGTCGTCCTTGAGCGCGGGGCCGTCCGTGAGTGCCGCAGCGTCGTCCGCGGCGCCCGCACCGTCCACGCCGTCCGCCTGCCGGTCGCCGTCGGTCAGTCCCTCGCCGTCCGCCCACTCGCCGGTCTTCTCCTTCTCGGCGAGGTAGCGGCGGAAGCGGCGGGTGATGACCTCGTGCATGGAACGGACGTCGTCCTGTCCCTCGAAGCCCTTGATCTGGAACCGCCGGTATTCGCTCTTCCGGGCCAGCCCGTCCTCGAAGACGACCATGGAGGCCACGACGTCGTCGCCCTGCAGGTGCGAGATGTCGTAGCACTCGATCCGCAGCGGGGCGCTGTCGAGGTCGAGGGCCTCGGCGATCTCCTCCAGCGCGCGCGAGCGCGTCGTCAGGTCGGAGGCGCGCTTGGTCTTGTGCAGGACGAGGGACTGCTGTGCGTTGCGCTGGACGGTCTCCATCAGCGCCTTCTTGTCGCCGCGCTGCGGGATGCGCAGCGACACTCCCGACCCGCGCCGCTCGGTCAGCCACTGCTGGACGGGCTCCACCGGGTCGGGCAGCGCGGGGACCAGGACCTCCTTGGGGACGGCGTCGCCGCTCTCCTCGCCGTACAGCTGCTGGAGGGCGTGCTCGACGAGGGCGCCGGTGGTGATCTCCTCCACCTTGTCGGTGACCCAGCCGCGCTGACCGCGCACGCGTCCGCCGCGTACGTGGAAGATCTGGACGGCCGCCTCCAGCTCGTCCTCGGCGACGGCGATCAGGTCGGCGTCGGTGGCGTCGGCGAGCACCACCGCGCTCTTCTCCATGGCCTTCTTGAGGGCCCCGATGTCGTCCCGCAGGCGCGCCGCCCGCTCGTACTCCATGTCCTCGGCCGCCTCGGCCATCTGCCGCTCCAGGCGCCGCAGGTAGGTACCGGTGCGGCCGGCCATGAAGTCGCAGAACTCGTCGGCCAGGTCCCAGTGGTCGTCGGGGGTGATGCGGCCGACGCAGGGCGCCGAGCACTTGCCGATGTAGCCGAGCAGGCAGGGGCGGCCGGTGCGGGCGGCGTTCTTGAAGACGCCCGCGGAGCAGGTGCGCACCGGGAAGACGCGCAGCAGGAGGTCGACCGTGTCGCGGATCGCCCAGGCGTGCCCGTAGGGCCCGAAGTAGCGCACGCCCTTCTTCTTCTGGCCGCGCATCACCTGGACGCGCGGGAACTCCTCGTTCATCGTCACCGCGAGGTACGGGTAGCTCTTGTCGTCGCGGTACTTGACGTTGAACCGGGGGTCGTACTCCTTGATCCAGGAGTACTCCAGCTGCAGCGCCTCGACCTCCGTGGACACCACCGTCCATTCCACGGACGCGGCCGTCGTGACCATGGTGCGGGTGCGCGGGTGCAGGTTCGCCAGGTCCTGGAAGTAGTTCGCCAGGCGCTGGCGCAGGCTCTTCGCCTTTCCGACGTAGATCACCCGGCGGTGCTCGTCACGGAACCTGTACACCCCCGGGGAGTCCGGGATCTCTCCCGGCCTGGGGCGGTAGCTGGAGGGGTCGGCCATGACTCACACCCTACTGGCGCGGACCGACACTTCGGCGGGGCTGTGGACGACGGGCCGGGCCCCTGTGGACAGCCCGCGGGGATGGGGCGGTGAGGACGGTGCGGGGCCGGTCGGTCACGCCGGGTGGCCCCCGGGGCGGCGGGCCCGTGCGTTCTCGGCCAGGAGCGCACGACGGTCGGGCGCCAGGTGTTGTCGGGACTAGGCCAACACGCTTCAATGCGGGGGGACTCGGGGCCCTGAAGCGCGGCGTACGGATGTGAAGACCTCTGCGCCGCGACGGGGGCGGGCGGCCCCGGCCGATCCGTGACGACGGTCTGACCAGCCGTCGTGAACTTCACAGAAGGGCCCCTGCATGCCGCACGCCACACAGCACGCGGACGTCGCCACCGCGCAACTCGACTCCGCCCTGCGCGGTGGCCCCTTCCACGTCGCCCTGCGGGCGGCGATCGCCGCCCGCGGACTGCCGTTGCAGCGCGTGCAGCACCATCTGTCGCGCCACGGGGTGAAGGTGGGCGTCACGAGTCTGAGCTACTGGCAGCAGGGCGCCAGGCGTCCGCAGCGTCCGGAGTCCCTGCGGGCCGTGCGGGCATTGGAGGAGATACTCCAGTTGCCCGAGGAGTCGCTGATACGCCTGCTCTCCGAGGCCGACGCGGAGACCGCGGACCGACGGCCCGCGGGCCGCTCCTACCGCGCCCACCTGGCGGCCTCGGGCGTCCTGGACCGGCTGCTGGCCGAGCTGGGGCACCCGGCGCCGGACGGCGGGGTGCACACCCTCGGGCACCACGAACGGATCCGGATCGGGTCCGGCCGTGAGCTGGCGGAACGCGAGTCGCACCTCATCGTCCGCGCCCACCGCGACGGCGTCGACCGCTTCGTCGCCGTCCATTACGGCGATCCGGGATGCGTCCCCGCGCGGATGGCCGTCCACGCGCTGGAGAACTGCCGCACGGGACGCGTCCGCACGCACGACGAGACGGGTGTCCTCGTGACGGAGCTGCTCTTCGACACCCGTCTGCGAGCGGGCGACACCCACCTCTTCCGCTACGGCGTCGAGGACGGCACGGCCGGTGTGTCGCGCGAGTACGTCCGCGGGTTCGGCACGGCGGGCGGGCAGTACGCGCTCCAGGTGCGGTTCGACGTCGCGGCCCTTCCGGTGCGCTGCCACCGGTTCACGCAGCACTCCCCGGCGGCCCCGCGCGGCGGCCGGCAGGAGCTGGTGCTCAGCGGACGGCACCATTCGGTGCACCTCGTGGAGCCGCGGGTCAGGTCGGGGATGCTGGGGATCGGCTGGGACTGGGAGTAGGGCGCCCGGGAGGGCGCGGCCCCTGCCGGTCAGGTCCCCGGGCTCGCGACGATCCGGCCCTGCTTCACCTCGACGGGCAGTTCGACGAGTGGCACGGTCGCGGGGGCGTGCAGCACCTCACCGGTACGGGCGTCGAACTCGCTGCCGTGGCAATCGCAGACGAGCTTGGTCCCCTCCAGCTTCTTGATGGGGCACCCCGCGTGCGTGCACACCGTGCTGAACGCCTTCAGGGAGCCGTCCGCGGCCCGGCTGACCACCACGTTGCCGTCCGGGAAGAGCTTGGTCGCGCCCTTGGCGACCTCCCCGTCCGGACCGAGGTCCACGGGCGCGGTCGGCTTGGTCGGCGCGGCACCGTCCTCGCCCGGGGAGCAGGCGGCCAGGCCGAGGCCGACAACGGGCGTGGCGGCCGCCGAACGCAGGACGGTACGGCGGCTCGGGGCGGGACGGCCGGACATGGGATCTCCACTGGTCGGGACGGGCAGGGGCGGGGTGCGCGGGTGCGGCGTGCGGGTGCGGCGTGCGGGTGCGGCGTGCGGGTGCAGGGCGACGATATCCGGCGACCCGGGCGGTCCCGCGGGCCGGGGGCCCGGGCGCGAAGGTTTCCACCGGGGTCTCCGGTGAGGCCTCCGACGGGGTCGCGTAAACGCTTGCGCAAGCGTTTACGCGGCCCCGGGACATGGGGTACGGTCCGGCCACGGCCCGACCGCACGCGAAGGGGGACGCCGGTGGCGACCATGGCCGATGTCGCACGGAGCGCCGGGGTGTCCGTGGCGACCGTCTCACACGTGCTCAACGACACCCGCCCGGTGCTGCCGCACACCCGCCAGGCGGTGCTGGACGCCGTCGAGGAGCTGGGCTACACACCGAACACCCTGGCCCGCTCCCTGGTGACCTCCCGCACCCGCTCCATCGGACTCGCGGTGTCGGCGATCAGCAACCCGTACTTCACGGAGATCCTTCAGGGCGTCGAGGCCAGTGCCCTGGAGCACGGTTACAGCCTGCTCATCGCCGATCCGCACGACGACCCCGGGCACGAGCGCAAGGTGGTCCAGCTGCTGCACGAGCGGCGGGTGGACGGCATGATCGTCGCGCCCTCCGCCGAGCCCCGGGATCTCGTCGCCTACCTCACGCGCCACCGGGTGCCGGCCGTGTTCCTCGACCGGATCGTCGACGTGCCGGAGGGCGAAAACGCCCCGCGCTTCGACCAGGTCTGCGCCGAGAGCGCCGAGCCGACGACCCGGCTGGTGGGCCATCTCGCCGGACTGGGGCACCGCCGGATCGGCCTGGTCGCGGGCCGGCCGGGGCTCAGCACCACCCGCGAGCGGATCACCGGGTACCGGCACGGCCTGGCCGCCGCCGGGCTGCCGTTCGACGAGCGGCTGCTGGTGCACGGCGACTCCGAGGCGGCCGGCGGCGAACGGGCCACGGCGGACCTGCTCTCCCTGGCGGTGCCGCCCACCGCGCTGGTCACCGCCAACAACGCGATGACCATCGGCGCCCTGCGCGCCCTGCGGGACCGGGGTCTGTCCGTGCCCGGTGACCTCGCGCTGTGCTGCTTCGACGACTTCGCCTGGGCGGACCTCTTCTCTCCCCGGCTCACCGCCGTCGCCCAGCCCAGCAGGGACATCGGCGCGCTGGCCGTCCGGCTGCTCCTCGAACGGCTCGCCGCACCGGACCGGCCCGCGCGGACCCTGCGGCTGCCCTGCGCCTTCGTCCACCGCGACTCCTGCGGCTGCGCCGAGCAGCCCGCACCGCTCTCCGTGCAGTCCGGACAAGCCCATGCCAAGGCCCACGAAAGGACCCTCCCGTGATCGTCGTCGCCGGTGAGGCACTGATCGACCTGGTACCGCAGGGCACGGGCGCCCTCGCCGCGCTGCGGCCCGCGCTCGGCGGCGGCCCGTACAACACGGCCGTCGCACTGGGCCGCCTCGGCTCGCCCACCGCGTTCTGCTCCCGGGTGTCGTACGACGCCTTCGGCGAGGCGTTGCTGGACCGGCTGCGCGAGACCGGCGTGGACGTCTCGCCGGTGCAGCGCGGGGCCGAGCCGACCACTCTCGCCGTGGCCTCGCTCGACGCGCACGGCTCGGCCGCGTACTCCTTCTACGTGGACGGGACGGCCGACCGGCTGTTCTCGCTGCCCGCCGGTCTGCCGCCCGGTACCCGGGCCGTCTCCTTCGGGACCTGTTCCCTGGTGCTGGAGCCGGGCGCGAGCGCGTACGAGGAACTGCTGCGCGAGACGGCCGCGCGGGGCGTGTTCACGGCCCTGGACCCGAACATCCGGGCCGGGCTGATCCCGGACCCGGACGCCTACCGGGCCCGGTTCAAGAGCTGGCTGCCGTCGGTGTCGCTGCTGAAGCTGTCCGCCGAGGACGCCGAGTGGCTCGGCGGCACACCCCGTGAGTGGCTCGCGGCGGGACCGGCGGCGGTCGTGGTCACCCGGGGCGGCGACGGCCTGACGGCGTTCACCCGGGACGGGGGCGAGTACACGGTGCCGGGCGAGCGCGTCGAGGTGGTGGACACGATCGGGGCGGGCGACACGGTGAACGCGGCGCTCCTGCACGGCCTCGCGGCACGGGACGCCCTCGGTGAGCGCGCCGTGGCCGCCCTGGGCCCTGACGGCTGGGCGGGGCTGCTGGGCTTCGCCGCCCGCGCGGCGGCGGTCACCTGTTCCCGCGCTGGCGCGGAACCTCCGTACGCCCACGAGGTCGCCGTCTGACGGAACCGGAGCCGGGGCCGGGGCCGGGGCGGAGCCGATGTCGGCACAGGCTGCGGCTTCGGCTTCGGCTTGGGTCCGAGGTGGTCAGACCGCCCGGCGTACGGCCCGCAGGGCACCGGGGCGGCGGCCGTTCAGGCGGTCCAGGGCGGTGGCCGTGGCGTCGTCCGCGGGCAGGTACACGACGATCCGCCGGCCTTCCTCGGGCAGCGACAGCGTCTCGTGCAGCAGCCGCAGCGGTCCGGCCTCGGGGTGCTCCATGAGCAGGGTGCCGACCCGCCGGGCCGCCGCTCCGAGGTCGGAGAACCGGTCGGTGAAGGCCGCCCCGGCCGTCAGCGTCAGCTCGTCGGCGAGGTCGTTCACCTCCGGGTCCCGCAGCGGGGCCTCGTGCCGGAGCTGGGCGACCAGGTCGTCGGCCATCCGGTCCCAGTCGGGGTAGGCGACGCGCGCACGCGCGTCGGTGAACAGGTGGCGCAGCAGGTTGGGCCGCTCGCCGTCCAGCAGTCCGATCGGACCGGTCAGCCGGGCGTAGCCGCCGGTGTGGGCGAGGATGTCGCCGATCCAGTCGAGCACCACGGCGGGGGCGGGCTCCATCCGGTCCAGTACGGCCCGCACGGTGGGCCGCACACCGCTGCTGCGCGGCGGGGCCGCGGCGCAGAGCAGCGGATCGCCGCCGTCGGCCTCCTTGGTCAGGCGGCGCAGCAGCATCCGCTCCCGCAGGGACAGCTTCAGCGCGTCGGCGAGGGCGCCGAGCACCTGGACGGACGGATTGCGGTCGCGCCCCTGTTCCAGCCGGGTGAGGTACTCGACGCTGACGCCGGCGAGCGTGGCCAGTTCGGCGCGGCGCAGGCCCGGGGTACGGCGGCGGGTGCCGGCCGGGATTCCCACCTCGGCCGGGGTGACGGACTCGCGCATCCTCCGCAGGAACGTGCCCAGCTCGTTGTCGCTCACGTCAGGGAACGTACCAACGCGCGCGCGTGAAAGGGTGGCCCTGCCACTACCACGCTCGGGCCGGTCTCCCTTCGTGAGCGCTCGGCCCGCACGGTGGACGGCATGACGAACGACACCCGCACCCCCGCCGCTGACCTGCCCATCGCTCCCGGTGCGTGGGCCCTCGACCCGTTCCACTCCTCGGTGAACTTCACCATCCGCCATCTGGGCATCGCGAAGGTCCGCGGCCGCTTCACCGGATTCGACACCGAGCTCCACGTCGGTCGGACCGTCGAGGAGACCCGGGTGTCCGCGACGATCGAACTGGCCTCCATCGACACCGGGAACGCCGACCGTGACGCGCACGTACGCGCCTCCGACCTGCTCGACGTGGAGAAGCGGCCGACGATGACCTTCCGCTCGACCCGGGTTTCGGGCGCGGGCGAGGACTGGACCATGGACGGCGAGCTGACGATCGGCGACGTGACCCGTCCTGTGACACTCGCCGTGGAGTTCGGCGGGCTGGTGGACGTCCCGATGGAGGGCGCCGGCCGGCACGCCGGGTTCGAGGCGACGGGTGAGATCCGGCGCAGCGACTACGGGCTGGACTTCGCGCCGGGGCTGCTCGGAGAGGTCGTGAAGATCCAGCTCGACATGCAGTTCGTGGAGCCGGCCGGCGCCTGAGCGCCGGGCCGTGCGGACGGCGCCGGGCCCCACGGATGGTCCCGTGGGGCCCGGCGCCGTCCGGACTCAGGCCTTGCTCGTCCGCGTGGTCTTCTTCGCGGCAGGCTTGGCGGCCTTCTTGGCCGCCGTCTTGGCCGTCTTGGTGGCGGTCGTCTTCTTGGCCGTCGCCTTCTTGGCGGCCGTGCCCGTGACCGTCTTGGTGGCCGTCTTCTTGGCGCTGGCCTTGGTCGCGACCGTCTTCGCCGCCTTGCGCGGCCTGGTCACCGCGGGCGCGTCGCTGACCCGGTCGGCGCCGAGGACGTCCCGCAGGAACTTGCCGGTGTGGCTGGCGGGGACGCCCGCGACCTGCTCGGGCGTGCCCTCGGCGACCACCAGGCCACCGCCAGCGCCACCCTCGGGGCCCATGTCGACCACCCAGTCGGCGGTCTTGATCACGTCCAGGTTGTGCTCGATGACGATGACCGTGTTGCCCTTGTCGACCAGGCCGCCGAGGACCGTCAGCAGCTTGCTGATGTCCTCGAAGTGCAGACCGGTGGTCGGCTCGTCCAGGACGTAGACCGTGCGCCCGGTGGAGCGGCGCTGCAGCTCGCTGGCGAGCTTCACGCGCTGGGCCTCACCACCGGACAGGGTGGTGGCGGACTGGCCGAGCCTGACGTAGCCGAGGCCGACGTCCTTGAGGGTCTTCATGTGCCGGGAGATGGCGGGGACCGCCTCGAAGAAGTCGGTCGCCTCCTCGATCGGCATGTTCAGGACGTCGGCGATGGACTTGCCCTTGTAGTGGACCTCCAGGGTCTCCCGGTTGTACCGGGCGCCGTGGCAGACCTCGCACGGGACGTAGACGTCCGGGAGGAAGTTCATCTCGATCTTGATCGTGCCGTCGCCCGCGCAGTTCTCGCAGCGGCCGCCCTTGACGTTGAAGGAGAACCGGCCGGGCAGATAGCCCCGCACCTTCGCCTCGGTCGTCTCCGCGAACAGCTTGCGGATGTGGTCGAAGACGCCGGTGTACGTCGCCGGGTTCGACCGCGGGGTGCGGCCGATGGGCGACTGGTCGACGTGGACCACCTTGTCGACGAGGTCGTCGCCCTCCACGCGCGTGTGCCTGCCCGGGACGTTCCGCGCGCCGTTCAGTTCACGGGCCAGGTGGGTGTAGAGGATGTCGTTGACCAGCGTCGACTTGCCGGAACCCGAGACGCCGGTGACGGCCGTGAAGACGCCCAGCGGGAAGGACACGTCGATGTCCTGGAGGTTGTTCTCCCGGGCGCCGTGCACGGTCAGCCGCCGGGAGGGGTCGTGCGGGCGCCTGATGTCGGGCAGCGGGATGGCCTTCCGCCCGGACAGGTACAGGCCGGTCTGCGACTCGGCGTTGTCGAGCAGCTCCTTGACCGACCCGCTGTGCACCACCTTGCCGCCGTGCTCACCGGCGCCGGGGCCGATGTCGACGATCCAGTCGGCGACCTTGATGGTGTCCTCGTCGTGCTCGACGACGATGAGCGTGTTGCCCATGTCCCGGAGCCGGACGAGGGTCTCGATCAGCCGGTGGTTGTCGCGCTGGTGCAGGCCGATGGACGGCTCGTCGAGGACGTACAGCACGCCGACGAGTCCGGAGCCGATCTGGGTGGCCAGCCGGATGCGCTGGGCCTCGCCGCCGGAGAGGGTGCCCGCCGCGCGGTTCAGCGAGAGGTAGTCCAGGCCGACGTCGACCAGGAACCGCAGCCGTTCGTTGACCTCCTTCAGCACGCGCTCGGCGATCTTCTTGTCCCGCGCGTTGAGCGTCAGCCGGCCCAGGAAGTCCGCGCAGTCGCTGATCGACATCGCCGAGACCTCGGCGATCGACTTGTCCATGACGGTGACCGCCAGGACGAGCGGCTTGAGCCGGGTGCCCTCACAGGTGGGGCAGGGCACCTCGCGCATGTAGCCCTCGAAGCGCTCGCGGCTGGCGTCGCTCTCCGCCTCGCTGTGCCGGCGCTTGACGAAGGGGATCGCACCCTCGAAGGCCGTGGTGTACCGGCGCTCGCGGCCGTACCGGTTGCGGTAGCGGACCTCGACCTGGGTCTTGTGGCCGTACAGCAGGGCCTTGCGGGCACGCAGCGGCAGCCCCGCGAAGGGGATGTCCGTACGGAAGCCGAGCGCGTCCGCGAGGGCGCCGATCAGGCGGCCGAAGTAGTCCTTGGTGTGTCCGTGCGACCAGGGGTGGATGGCGCCCTCGTCGAGGGACTTGTCCTCGTCGGGGACGATCAGCTCCGGGTCGACCTCCATGCGCGTGCCGATGCCGGAGCAGTCGGGGCAGGCGCCGAAGGGCGAGTTGAAGGAGAAGGAGCGGGGCTCCAGCTCCTCGAAGGACAGGTCGTCGTACGGGCAGTACAGGTGCTCCGAGTACATGCGCTCGCGCTCGGGGTCGCCCTCGGGGAGGTCGACGAAGTCCAGCACGACCATGCCGCCGGACAGGCCGAGCGCGGTCTCCACGGAGTCGGTGAGACGCCGCTTGGCGGAGTCCTTCACCGTGAGGCGGTCGACGACCACCTCGATGGTGTGCTTCTCCTGCTTCTTCAGCGTGGGCGGGTTGGACAGCTGGACGGTCTCGCCGTCCACCCGCGCGCGGGAGTAGCCCTTGGTCTGGAGGTCGGCGAAGAGGTCGACGAACTCGCCCTTGCGCTCGCGCACCAGCGGCGACAGCACCTGGAAGCGGCTGCCCTCCGGCAGCTCCAGGACCTTGTCCACGATGGCCTGCGGCGACTGGCGCGAGATCGGGCGCCCGCACTCGGGGCAGTGCGGCTTGCCGATGCGGGCGAAGAGCAGGCGCAGGTAGTCGTAGACCTCCGTGATGGTGCCGACCGTCGAGCGCGGGTTGCGCGAGGTCGACTTCTGGTCGATGGAGACCGCCGGGGAGAGGCCCTCGATGAAGTCCACGTCCGGCTTGTCCATCTGGCCGAGGAACTGCCGGGCGTAGGAGGAGAGCGACTCCACGTAGCGCCGCTGGCCCTCGGCGAAGATCGTGTCGAAGGCCAGGGAGGACTTGCCCGACCCGGACAGGCCCGTGAAGACGATGAGCGAGTCACGAGGCAGGTCGAGCGAGACGTTCTTCAGGTTGTGCTCGCGCGCGCCACGGACGATGAGACGGTCGGCCACGCCGGTCCGCACCTTTCTTGAGAGAAGTGACAGGGGCGAGGCCCCCGTCTTTCTCAGACTAGGGGGAGCCACTGACAACGCCGGTCGGATTCACCAGTCGTCAACAAACCCCGACTTCCCAGCATGCCCGACGCCGCTGTCGACCTTATAGCACGTGCATTCGAATTGCGGGGGTCGTCCACAACCTTCACCCGAAGGTGTGGCGCGGTCTAGGGTCGGCAGCATGATGGATCACGCGCATGACCTGGCGTCTGTACGTGGCGCGACCGAGCGGCTGCTCACCGCGGTCGGGAAACTGGACAACGCGTCCGTGACGGAGTCGTCACGGCTTCCCGGCTGGAGTCGCGGCCACGTCCTCGCCCACCTCGCCCGCAACGCCGACGCCCTCGTGAACGTCCTCGAAGGACGCCCCATGTACGTCTCGGGCGAGGCCCGGGACGCCGACATCGAACGGGACGCCCCGCGCCCCCTCGACGCGCACCTCGCGGACGTGCGCGAGAGCGCGGCCCGGTTCCAGGACGTCTCGGCCGCCCCCGCGGACTGGTCGCGCACCGTGGAGCTGCGCAACGGGATCACGGACTCGGCCTCCAGGGTGCCGTTCCGACGGTGGGCCGAGGTGGAGCTGCACCACGTGGACCTGGGCATCGGCTACGAGCTGGAGGATCTTCCGGCGGAGTTCACCGAGCGAGAGACCGACTTCCTCGCCGCCCGGTTCGCCGGTCACCCCGAGGTGCCGCCGACCCGGCTCACGGACGGCACGCGCGCGTGGCGCACCGGACGGGAGGCGGGCGCCGCCGAGGTGACCGTCACCGGCCCCCCGGCCGACCTGCTCGGCTGGCTCGCCGGTCGCCGCGAGGGCTCGGCGCTCGGGGTGGAGGGCGGTCCGCTGCCGGCGCTGCCTCCCCTGTAGGCGGGCGAGAGGCGGCCTGCGGACGGTCCCCCGGCGATAGGCTGGCGGCCATGACGTACAGCGGAGAGGTGACGGTCGGCGGACCCGCCGACGTGCACGAGCTCAAGGACCTGATGATCACCAAGGTCGCGGTCGGCCCGATGGACAACAACGCCTATCTGCTGCGTTGCCGGGCCACCGACGAGCAACTGCTGATCGACGCCGCCAACGACGCGCACACCCTGCTCGGCACGATCGGTGACGACGGCATCGCGTCCGTCGTCACCACCCACCGCCACGCCGACCACTGGCAGGCCCTCGCCGCCGTCGTCGCGGCCACCGGCGCCCGCACCCATGCCGGCCGGCACGACGCCGAGGGCATCCCGGTGCCGACCGACGTCCTGGTCGACGACGGCGACACGATCCGGGTGGGTCAGGTGGAACTCACCGCACGCCACCTCGTCGGACACACACCGGGCTCCATCGTCCTGGTCTACGACGACCCGCACGGACATCCGCACGTGTTCACCGGGGACTGTCTCTTCCCGGGCGGTGTGGGCAACACCCACAAGGATCCGAAGGCGTTCGCCAGCCTCCTCCACGACGTGGAGACCAAGGTCTTCGCCGCGCTCCCGGACGAGACATGGGTCTACCCCGGGCACGGCAACGACACGTCGCTCGGCGCGGAGCGGCCGCACCTGCCGGAATGGCGGGCGCGCGGCTGGTGACGGCAGGGCGCGTCGGCCGCGGCCGCGGACCCGCGCCCTCGCACCTCCGTACGCACCCCGTGTGAAGCGTTCGCACACATCCGCGGTCCGCGCGCGCTCCCCGCGCACCGGTGCGGCGCGGTCGACTGGTGGCAGCCCCGCACAGGAACGACGGCTCCTGGGCGGCACGGGCCGCCGGCCTCCCGATCCCCGCCCCCCGGCCGGCGGCCCCGGCGCCTCAGGCCCGGCGCCTCAGGCCTGGGCCGAGCCCGCCCCGGCCAGGGCCGCGATCCGCTCCACGCCGAAGACGTACCCCTGCACACCGCACCCCGCCACGACTCCGTCGGCGCGCTGCGAGACGTAGGAGTGGTGCCGGAACGGCTCACGCTGGTGGATGTTGGAGATGTGGACCTCCACCACCGGCAGCCCGTCGCACGTGTTGAGCGCGTCCAGGATGGCGACGGACGTGTGCGAGTAGGCGGCGGGGTTGATCACGATCCCGCAGTGGTTCAAGCGGGCCTCGTGGATCCAGTCAACCAGTTCGCCCTCGTGGTTGGACTGCCGGAAGTCCACCGTGCCGCCGTGCGCGGCCGCCGCCTTCACACACAGCGCCTCGACGTCGGCGAGGGTGTCGGAGCCGTAGATATCGGGCTGGCGCTGGCCGAGCAGGTTCAGGTTGGGCCCGTTCAGGATCATGATCGGGGCGTTGGCCAGGGTGCGGGGCACGGTTCCTCCGGTCCGTGAGGGGTGCGGCGGCCCATGCGCGACCGCCGCTCGGTCCCCGGTCTATCACGGTGCGCCGACGGCCCGGCCCCGGCCTAGGGGTTGACGGCCAGTTCCAGGTACGCGGCGAACAGCACCAGGTGGACGCCTCCCTGCAAGGGCATGGCCCGGCCCGGCACGACCGTCAAGGAGCCCACCGGACATGCGGGGAGCGGGGGAAGGGGTCCACCGGTTCCCCCCCCCCCGGGGAGTTGGGGGTTGGAACCTCCCCCTTTCCCTTCCCCCCCTCCCCCCCCCGCTGGCCCCCCTTTCCCCCCTTCCCCCTTTTTTTCGGAAAAGGAGA
>NZ_JBVISR010000009.1:179124-240458 GCF_055575415.1 Streptomyces sp. NPDC034099
CCCCCTAGGGGAGGATGTTCGCATCCGACAGAAAAAACTCAAAAAGAACCAAGGAAGGGGGGGGGCCGCCTCCCCCCTCTTCCACCCCCCCCCCCCCCCCGGGCCCGGGTGGGATCAGGCCTCGACGCTGTCCTTCGACGCCTCGCCGCTCCCGGCGGCCGCCGCTTCCGCCTCGGCCTGCTTCTTCGAGGCACGGAGGCTGGTGATCGTGGTGACGATCAGGACGGAGCAGATCACGCCGAGGGAGACCGGGATGCTGATCTCCGGGACGTGGACGCCGGACTCGTGCAGGGCGTGCAGCACCAGCTTGACGCCGATGAAGCCCAGGATCACGGACAGGCCGTAGGACAGGTGGACCAGCTTCTTCAGCAGACCGCCGATGAGGAAGTACAGCTGTCGCAGGCCCATCAGGGCGAACGCGTTGGCCGTGAACACGATGTACGGGTCCTGCGTCAGACCGAAGATCGCCGGGATGGAGTCGAGCGCGAAGAGCACATCGGTGGTGCCGATGGCGAGCATCACGACCAGCATCGGGGTCATGATCCGCTTGCCGTTCTCCTCGATCCACAGCTTGGTGCCGTGGTATCGGTCGGCGACCCCGAAGCGTCGCTCGGCGGCCTTGAGGAGCTTGTTCTCCTCGAACTCCTCGTCCTCCTCGTCGGCCCGGGCCTCCTGGATGAGCTTCCAGGCGGTGTAGATGAGGAAGGCACCGAAGATGTAGAAGACCCAGGCGAAGCTGGCGAGGATCGCGGCGCCCGCGGCGATGAAGATGGCCCTCAGGACCAGGGCTATGAGGACACCGATGAGCAGAACCCGCTGCTGGTACTGCGAGGGCACCGCGAACTTCGCCATGATCAGGACGAAGACGAAGAGGTTGTCCACGCTCAGCGACTTCTCGGTGATGAAGCCCGCGAAGAACTCGCCCGCGGGTTCACCGCCCCCGAAGAGGAGCAGGCCGAGCCCGAAGAGGCCCGCCAAGGCGATCCAGACGCCGGTCCAGATACCGGCTTCCTTGATCGATACGTCGTGCGGTTTGCGGCCGATGAAGAAATCGACCGCGATAAGGGCGGCAAGGCCCACGATGGTCAGGACCCACAGGGTCACCGAAACTTCCACTACGCCTCCGGCAGTACGTCACACGGCAGATGTCAGCGTCGTCGCTGCCGGAGGTCTCTTCCACCCAGGAGTCCGGGACGCGCGATGCGCCCGGAACCACGGGCCGACGCCCCGGGATCTGGCCTGATCCGTATTGACGGGTACGCCGCACAGACAGGGAGTACTCCCCTCCGTACGGACGACAGTACCCCAATACCCAAGGGAAGGTAAAGAGATTTGCAAATAAAGCTCAAAAGGCCAGTTCGGAAGTGGTCACCGGTCTCATGAGCGGCGGGCGGCGGCGACCTGGGCGAGCACCTGCTGGAGCACCTGGCTGCCAGATGGCACGAGCGGGGGCTCGTACGTCCAGGCATGCCCGACCCACGGGTCGGCGAGGTGGTCGTCGGCCACCGGCGTCAGCCGCAGCAGCGAGCGCCACAGCGGGTCGAGCAGCGGTCCGAACCCGGCGGACTCCTCGCGGTCGGCGACCATCATCAGGTGCACGCCGACGGCCGGCCCCTCGTCGGCGAGGTAGCGCAGCTGGTTGACGGCCCGGTCGTCGAAGCCGTGGGGGAAGTCGTTGACGACCAGCAGCTGCTGCGAGGTGTCGAGGCCGGGCGGGAGCGCGTCCGGAGCACCTCCGCGCAACGCCATCTGGACCAGGTCGACGCGCTGGGTGAGACGGGCCAGCACGTCCGCCGCCCCCGCGGCGCCCTGGGCGGGCGGCGCGGCGAGCACCCCGCTCCGCACCAGCGGCGCCAGGGCCTGGGCCCCGGATCCGGCCGGGTCGATGACGTGCACGGTGAACTCGCCCGCCGGGTAGACGGCGAGCAGCCGGGCCGCGTGGGCGACGGCGGTCTCCAGGCCCAGGCGCCGCATCTCGTGGGAGTCGGCGAACGAACCGTCGAGCGAGGCGGAGCGCCCGCTGTCGATCCACAGACCGCGCTCGAGCGGCAGCCGGATCAGCATCGGGATGCGTATGCGGTCGGCCTCCGGCAGATGGAGATCGCCCAGCCGCAGGGCCATCGGGATCTCCATGGGGACGCGGTAGGCGTGCCAGACGGGGTTGTCCCAGCGTGCGAAGGCCGCCGGCAGGGCGGGCTCGACGACCTCGGCCTCGGCGACGAGCTGGGCGACGTCCCGGTCCAGGACCTCCCGGGCCTGGGACACCAGCTCGCCGTGCCGGGAGCGCGCCGCCTCCCGGGCGGCGTCGCCCTGCCCGCCGATCCGGCTGCGGGGATCGGACAGCACCTGGTCGAGTTCCTTCTCCATGCGGGATTCGGCGAAGTCGACGGCGCTGCGGTAGGCGGCCGTGGTGCGGGCCAGGTCCTCGAACATGCCCCACACCTGGTTGTACAGCCGTTCCTCCATGGACCAGCCGGTGGCGTCACCCGCGACGGGCCGGGCCGGCTGACCGGGTTCGGCCGGGGGCGCGGCCGGCGGGGGCGGGGGCGGCGCCGCGTTCTGCCGGCGCGGGTGGCTGTAGTCGATCGGGCCGCCTGCGCCGGGCGCGGACGGCCGGCCGGTGGTGGCGGGCTCCCCCGGCCCGCCCGGGTACGGCTGCGGTGCCCCGGTCCGTCCCGGCGCCCCGGGTGTCTGCGGGCCGGGAGCGGAAGCGCCCTGGGGGTCGTACGGAGACGCCGGCGGAACGGGAGCACCGGGGCCGGTCCGCGGCGCGGTGCCGTGATCCGGGTGGTGTGCCGGGGCGGCGGCCGGAGGGGCCGGTATGGAACGGGCCAGCCCGCTCGCCACCGCCTCATGGATGCTCGCCGCGAGCTGGTGGGCCTGGGACAGCTTCTGGTCGGCGAGTAGCTCGGCGAGCCCGCCCGCGTAGCCCTGGCCGACGGCCCGGACCTTCCAGGCGCCCTGGCGCCGGTAGAGCTCCAGGGCGACGAGGGCGGTCTCGGCCTCCAGGCCGGCGATGGTGTAGCTGGCGACCTCGTCGCCGTCGAGGTCGGTGACGGCGACGAAGGGGGCGGCGACGGCCCCGAACCGGGCCGGGCCGCTCCCGCCGACGGGCAGGGCGAGCAGCACACTGACGCGGTGCACCGCGTCGGGCACGGCGTCCAGATCCACCGCGAGGCGGTGGTCGGCGGCGGCCTGCCGGGAGACCTCGAGGCCCGGCAGGGTGGGCGCGCCCGGGTGGACCACCCGTTCGACGCCGTGAATGGTGCCGTTCTCGTCGCCGAGCGTGGCCCCGGCCACGACCGGCGTGCCGGCCGAGATCCGGATCTCGAGACGAGCCCGGGGCAGCGGGTGGTTCTGTCCCCGCGTCAGCTCGGCCGTCATCGCCTTTCCCCCTGTGTCATTCGTGTGGCACCCGCGAGACGTCATGCGGGCCCGGCCGGTCCCGCCAGCGGGACCGGCCGTTGGTGTCGGACGGCTGCGGGCCGGATTCCCGCAGGTCGGCTGCTGCTGCGGCTGCTACAGGACCGGCAGGATCGCCGGCATCAGGTCCTGGAAGGTGCGGCCGTTGGCCGGGGTGCCGATGGCGGTCATCGCCCAGCCCTGGCCCACCCGGTTCACCTTGGCCATGATCTGGGCGGTGAAGGCACCGCCGCCGGCCAGCGTGTAGCGGGCGAGTTCCTGGCCGTTGGTCTCGTCGACCAGGCGGCAGAAGGCGTTCTGCACTTCCTGGAAGGTCTGGCCGGTGAAGGAGTTCACCGTGAAGACGATCTGGTCGATGTGGACCGGAACGCGCTGCAGGTCGACGAGGATCGCCTCGTCGTCGCCGCCCTGGCCGACACCGCCGACGAGGTTGTCCCCGGTGTGGCGCACGGAGCCGTCGTCGCTCACCAGGTGGCGGAAGAAGACGACGTCGACCGGCTGCTTGTCCGCGAAGAGGACCGCGGAGGCGTCCAGGTCGATCTCCCGGGTGCGCGAACCGAACAGGCCGCGCCGGGGAGCCGCCTGCCAGCCGAGACCCATGCGCACCGACGTCAGGCTCGCGCCGTCGCTCTTCTGCAGACTGATGGCCTGACCCTTGGTCATGTTGACGGTCACGCGCTGATCCCCTCTCGAACTGTCCCCTGTTGCCGCGGTCTGCGCGGTTGACCAGAACCCTACGCAGGGGCACTGACAGCGCCCCACCCCGGTCCGTGCTTTGTGTCGGTCTTGCAACACAGCGCGTGCCCCGGACGGGCCGTCAGGCCAGGCCCGCCTCCTTCATCTGACGCAGTTCCTTCTTCATCTCGGAGACCTCGTCGCGCAGCCGGGCCGCGATCTCGAACTGGAGGTCGGCCGCGGCCGCCCGCATACGGGTGGTGAGGTCCTCGATCTGCTCGGCCAGCTCCGCCGCGGGACGGTCGGTCACGGCCGTCTCCTTGGCCTTGCCCTTGGCCGCCTTGGCTCCGCCCTTCGCCTGGCCGCCCAGCGCGGGCACGGGAGCCTTGGCGCCCTTGCCCTCCTTCACCTGCCGGTAGCCCGAGCCGAGGAGCTGCTCGGTGTCGACGTCCTCGCGGGCGATCTGCGCGACGATGTCGTTGATCTTCTTGCGGAGCGGCTGCGGGTCGATGCCGTTGGCCTTGTTGAAGGCGACCTGCTTCTCGCGCCGGCGGTTGGTCTCGTCGATGGCCTTCGCCATCGCCGGCGTGATCTTGTCCGCGTACATGTGGACCTGGCCGGAGACGTTGCGCGCCGCGCGGCCGATGGTCTGGATCAGGGAGGTGCCGGAGCGCAGGAAGCCCTCCTTGTCGGCGTCGAGGATCGCCACCAGGGACACCTCGGGCAGGTCGAGGCCCTCGCGCAGCAGGTTGATGCCGACCAGGACGTCGTACTCGCCGGCGCGCAGCTCGCGCAGCAGCTCGACGCGGCGCAGCGTGTCGACGTCGCTGTGGAGGTAGCGGACCTGGATGCCGAGCTCCAGGAAGTAGTCGGTGAGGTCCTCGGCCATCTTCTTGGTGAGGGTGGTGACCAGGACGCGCTCGTCCTTCTCGGTCCGCTTGCGGATCTCGTGCACCAGGTCGTCGATCTGGCCCTCGGTGGGCTTGACGACGACCTCCGGGTCGACCAGGCCGGTGGGGCGGATGATCTGCTCGACGGCGCCGTCCGAGCGGGAGAGCTCGTAGGTACCCGGGGTGGCCGACAGGTACACGGTCTGCCCGATGCGCTCCTGGAACTCCTCCCACTTCAGCGGGCGGTTGTCGAGCGCGGAGGGCAGCCGGAAGCCGTGGTCGACCAGGGTCCGCTTGCGGGACGCGTCGCCCTCGTACATGGCACCGATCTGGGGGACGGTGACGTGCGACTCGTCGATGACGAGCAGGAAGTCGTCCGGGAAGTAGTCCAGCAGCGTGTTCGGAGGGGAGCCGGGCGAGCGGCCGTCGAAGTGCATCGAGTAGTTCTCCACGCCGGAGCAGGAGCCGATCTGGCGGAGCATCTCGATGTCGTAGGTGGTGCGCATCCGCAGCCGCTGGGCCTCCAGGAGCTTGCCCTGCTTCTCCAGCTCGGTCAGGCGCTCGGCCAGCTCCTTCTCGATGTCGTTGACCGCCCGCTCCAGGCGCTCGGGTCCGGCGACGTAGTGGGAGGCCGGGAAGACGTACAGCTGCTGGTCGTCGCTGATGATCTCGCCCGTGACCGGGTGGAGCGTGGACAGGGCCTCGATCTCGTCGCCGAACATCTCGATGCGGACGGCCAGCTCCTCGTAGACCGGGAAGATCTCGATGGTGTCGCCGCGCACCCGGAAGGTGCCGCGGGCGAAGGCCACGTCGTTGCGCGTGTACTGGATGTCGACGAAGCGGCGCAGCAGCTCGTCCCGGTCGTGCTCCTCGCCGACCCGCAGCGGGACCATGCGGTCGACGTACTCCTGCGGAGTGCCGAGGCCGTAGATGCAGGACACGGAGGCGACCACGACGACGTCACGGCGGGTGAGCAGCGAGTTGGTGGCGGAGTGGCGCAGTCGCTCCACCTCCTCGTTGATCGAGGAGTCCTTCTCGATGTAGGTGTCCGACTGGGGGACGTAGGCCTCGGGCTGGTAGTAGTCGTAGTACGAGACGAAGTACTCGACGGCGTTGTTGGGCAGCAGCTCGCGGAACTCGTTCGCCAGCTGGGCGGCGAGGGTCTTGTTCGGCGCCATCACCAGGGTGGGGCGCTGGAGCTTCTCGATCATCCACGCGGTGGTGGCGGACTTGCCGGTGCCGGTCGCACCGAGCAGGACGACGTCCTTCTCGCCTGCCTGGACGCGCCGGGCCAGCTCGGCGATGGCCGCCGGCTGGTCACCGTTGGGCTGGTACGGGCTGACGACCTCGAAGGGCGCCACCGTGCGTTCGATCTGGGAAACGGGCCGCATGGGTTCCACCGTACGACCCCGCACTGACAACGGGTCCCGGTCAGCGGTTCTGCGGGGTGCGGGGGCGCCGGTGGACGAGGGGGCGGCGGGTGCGGCGCGCGGGGTGGTGCGCCGGGCGGCGGATCGTGCGGGCGCCCTCGGTGTGGGCGGGGATGCCCGGCTTCCGCTCGACGGGGGCCGCGGCGGGCTTCCCCATGACCATCAGCGGGTCGAGCACGACGACGACGCCGGCGAGGAGGAGGAAGGCGAGGGGACCGATCAGCATGGGGGCGAGCAGTTCGGCGGGCGAGCCGCCGGTGGCGGGCTCGGCCGTGCCGCTGACGTGGACCTCGACGGCGGCCATCCCCGTGTAGTGCATGCCGGTGACGGCCAGCCCCATGATCAGGGCGGCGCCCACGCTCCACAGGAATCCCCGGACCTGTCCGGCCGCCCACAGGGCGGCGGTGGCGGCGGCCATGGCTATGACGACGGACACGGCGACGGTGAAGGTGTTGTACGTCAGCTGTCCGTCCAGGTGCATCCCGGCCATTCCCAGGTAGTGCATCGAGGCGATGCCCAGACCGGTGACGGTGCCGCCGGTGAACAGGGCCGTCCCGCTCGCGCCCCGGTAGCCGACGATGAAGATCCCGACCCCCACCATGACGACGGCGACGGCCAGGCTGGCGAAGGTCATCAGCCAGTCGTAGCGGATCGGCGTGTGTTCGATCGTGAAGCCCATCATCGCGATGAAGTGCATGGTCCAGATGCCGGAGCCGATCGCCGCCGAGCCCAGGGCGAGCCATCCGGGACGCCAGGAGCGGGTGACCAGCATGGCCCTGGCCGTGCAGCGCAGACCGAGGGCGCCGCCGAGGCACGCCATGAGGTAGGCGGCCAGGGGTGTGACGAGTCCGTAGCCGAATCCGTGGACCGTGGTGTGCATGTGCGGCTGCCCTTCCGCCTTCTTACGCCCCGGTGGTGTCCCGGATTCTCCTGATGTGCGCCCCCTCCCGGGATCGCGCGAACGATCAGGGTCGAGGCAGAGAGTATGACTTCCACCGGAATGGACGAACGATTCTCCGGCAAAGAATCACGGCCTCGCCCCAGTTGTGCCGTCCCCGTGAGCGTAGTTGAGCAACTCCATTCAGCCTGTGGCCACTCCGCACCCCTCTCTTGTTGACTCTCCGGTGTCACAGTGGTGCTGTCCGTGATCGTTCGACGCGAGGAGTACGCATGCACGTGCGCGCAGTAGCCGTCACGACCACCGCCCTTCTTGGAGTCGCCCTCACGGCTCCCCTCTCGCACGCCCGGGCCGACGAGGCCGGCGACGACGGCCCCACGGTCGTCGCCCACCGGGGCGCTTCCGGGTACGCGCCGGAGAACACGCTGGCCGCCGTCGACCGGGCGGCCGAGCTGGGCATCCGTTGGGTGGAGAACGACGTCCAGCGCACCCGGGACGGCGAACTCGTCGTCCTGCACGACGAGACCCTGAACCGTACGACCGACGTGGAGGAGGTCTTCCCGGACCGGTCGCCCTGGAAGGTGAAGGACTTCACGGCCGCCGAGATCGCGCGGCTGGACGCGGGGAGCTGGTTCGGGCCCGAGTACGCGGGCGCGCGCGTGCCGACGCTGGAGCAGTACGTGGACCGGGTGGAGCACAATCACCAGAAGCTGCTCCTGGAGCTGAAGAGCCCCGGGCTGTACCCGGGCATCGAGCGGCAGACCCTCAAGGCCCTCGCCAACGAGGGCTGGCTCGACCGGCGGCACGTGGCCGGGCGGCTGGTCGTGCAGAGCTTCGACGCCGACAGCATCCGGACGGTCCACGACCTCAAGCCCGCCGTCAAGACCGGGTTCCTCGGCACCCCGGCCGTCTCGGAGCTGCCGGTGTACGCGGAGTTCGCCGACCAGATCAACCCCTCGTACAGCTCGCTCTCCATGAGCTACGTGTCCGCGGTCCACGCGTTCACCGGGCCGCACGGCAGGCCGCTGGAGGTGCTCACCTGGACGGTGAACGACGCGGACACCGCGCGCCGGGTCGCCGGGTACGACGTCGACGGCATCATCACCAACAAGCCCGACGTGGTGCGGGACGCCGTGGACTGACCCGGCGTTGTCAGTGGCGGGCCGTACGGTGGGCGCATGGACAGCCCTGGGCAGTACGAGCAGCAGGTCGTGTGGACCGTCGTCGGGACCGACGTCGGTCCGCTGCTGCTGGCCGCCACCCGCGACGGTCTGGTCAACGTGGTGTTCCACGCCACCGACGCCACGCGCGACCGGGCGCTCGAGAGGCTCGCGGCCCGGCTGGGCACGGAGCCCGTCGAGGCGCCCGGTTCCCCGCTGCTGGCCGAGGCGACAGACCAGGTGGAGGCCTACTTCGCGGGCCGGAGGCGCGACTTCGACGTGCCGTTGGACTGGTCGCTGATCTCGGGCTTCAACCGCCAGGTGCTGCGCGAGCTGGCGTCCGGCGTCCCCTACGGCCAGGTCGTCGGCTACGGCGACCTGGCCGGCCGGGTGGGGCAGCCGGGCGCCGCGCAGGCGGTGGGCATGGCCATGGGGGCCAATCCGCTGCCGGTCGTCGTGCCGTGCCACCGGGTCGTGGAGAGCGACGGCGGCATAGGCGGGTTCGGCGGCGGTGTGGACACCAAGCGGCGGCTGCTCGCGCTGGAGGGCGTGCTGCCCGAGCCGCTGTTCTGAGGGGCGGACGCGGCCGGGGGCTACTCGTAGTGCCGGGCCTCGATGATGTTGCCGTCCGGGTCGCCGAAGTAGAAGCTCCGCCTGGCCGGGCCGCGGGCGCCGTAGGAATCGTGCGAGAGGTCCGAGACGGGGATGGACTGCTCCTGCAGGCGGGCGCGCAGGGCGTCGAAGTCGTGTGCGGGCAGGGACACGCAGATGTGGTTGACGGGATGCCCGGCACTGGCGTCGGCGCCGGGGACCACGCGCATGCGGTCCGCCATGGCGTGCGGTGCGAGGTCGAGGATGGTCTCGTCGTTGATACGCACCGAGGGGAAGCTCACGGTCCCCGCGGCGTACTCGGTGACCCGCAGTGGGGCGAGGCCCAGGTTCTTCTCGTAGAAGCCGGCCGCGGCGACCGGGTCGCGCACCCAGAGGACGACGTGGTCGAGACGTGTCGTGTTGTCCGTCATGACTCCCAGGCTCGTGGCCGGTCCCCGGCGCCGCAAGGGGTCCGTCGCGGCACCGGCGGGGTTTGGCGACATCCCCCGCCCGCCAGGGATGAGGGAGACCGGAGCTGAGGGAGAACCGTCGGCGGGAGGCAGGCTCGTGATGCTGGTGGTGTCGGAAGAGGTACGGGAGACGTTGGACGCCCATCGCCCCGTGGTGGCCCTGGAGTCCACGATCATCGCGCACGGCTTGCCGCGCCCGCGCAATCTGCTGGTGGCGCGGGAGCTGGAGGACGCGGTGCGGCGGGAGGGCGCCGTACCGGCGACGATCGCCGTGCTGGACGGCCGGCCGCACGTCGGCCTGGACAAGGAGCAACTGGAGCGGGTCGCCAACGAGGACGGCATCCGCAAGCTGGGGCACCGGGACCTGCCGCTCGCGGTGGCCTCCGGCGCGAGCGGGGCGACCACCGTGTCGGCGACCGCTCTGCTGGCCGGCCTCGCTGGCGTACGGGTGTTCGCGACCGGAGGGCTGGGCGGCGTCCACCGGGAGTGGACGGTGACGCAGGACGAGTCGGCCGACCTGGGGCTGCTGGCCCGCACCCGGATCACGGTGGTCTGCGCGGGCGTGAAGTCCATCCTGGACGTACCGGCGACCCTGCAACGGCTGGAGACGCTGGGGGTCGCCGTGGCCGGGTACGGGACGGACCGCTTCCCCGGCTTCTACCTCTCCGACTCGGGACATCCGGTGGACTGGACGCTGCACGACCCGGAGCAGGTGGCGGCGGTCATGCGGGCGCAGGACGCGCTGGGCGGGCCGCGGTCCGCGCTCGTGGTCGCCAACCCCGTGCCCGAGGAGGAGCAGCTTGATCCGGCGCTCCACGCGCGCGTGCTCGCCGACGCGCTGCACGCCTGCGAGGCGGAAGGGATTACGGGCCAGGCGGTCACGCCGTTCCTCCTGGAGCGCCTGGTACGGCTCACCGACGGCGCCTCGCTGAGCGCCAACCTGGCGGCCGTGCGGGGGAACGTCCGGCTGGCGGCCCGGATCGCCGCGGCCTGGACCGGGGCGTGAGCGTGGCGCCGGGCGGTGCGCTGCTGGTCGTCGGGGACGTGGTCACGGACGTCGTCGCCCGGCACCGGGGACCGCTGGCCGCCGGCACGGACACCGCCGCCTCGGTCCGGCGGCTGCCCGGCGGTGCGGGGGCCAACGTGGCCTGCTGGGCCGCGCACGAAGGGTGCCCGGAGGTACGGCTGCTGGGGCGGGTGGGCACCGACGCCTGCGCATGGCACGAACGGGAGCTGGCGGCGTGCGGGGTGCGGCCGCTCCTCGTCGTCGACGCGGCGGCGCCCACGGGGACGGTGATCTGCCTGGTCGACACCGCAGACTCGGCCGAGCGGACGTTCCTCACCGACAGCGGGGCGTCGCTGCGGCTCGGGCCGGACGACTGGTCGGACGCGCTGCTCGACGGTGTGGGCCGGCTGCACCTCTCGGGCTACCTCCTGTTCTCGGAGCCGAGCCGCGCCCTGGTGTCGGTCGCCCTGTCGGCGGCCCGCGCGCGTGGGGTGCCGGTCAGCCTGGACCCGGCGTCGACCGGGTTCCTCACCGAGCTGGGTGTCGACCGTTTCCTCGGTCTCGTCGAGGGCGTGGACGTACTGCTGCCCAGTCGTGACGAGGCGTGTCTGCTCACCGGCCTGCTCGACGCGGCGGACGCGGCAGCCAAGCTCAGCCGGCACGTTCCGCTGGTGATCGTCAAGCAGGGCGGGGAAGGGGCCCTGGTGGCCCGGTCCGGCAGCGTGAGCGCACGGGTCCCCGCGGTCACGGCGTCGCCCCGGGACAGCACGGGGGCCGGTGACGCCTTCACCGGCGCGTTCCTCGCCGCACTGCTCGCGGGCGCGGAGCCCGGGGAGGCGGCGGCCGCCGGGTGCCGGGCAGGGGCACGGGCGGTCGAGCGGGTGGGCGGGAGACCGCCGCGAACGGCCGACCGGCGAGCGGCCGACGGGTAGCCGGGGTTATGCCTTGCGCCCCCACGCCGAGATCATCGGCGCGGTCGCCAGGTCCATGCCGCCGGACGCGACGTTCGCGAGGTGGCGGTCGATGTCGTCGTGGGTGGCGACCCCGGCGGCGACCAACTGGTCGCGGAGCTGTCGTACCGTCGCGGACTCCAGGGCGGTGCAGGCGGGAGAGGTGACCGGGAAGTAGGCGTCGGCCTCCACTCGGCGCAGCCCCGCCTCCCGCAGCAGCCGGGGCAGCCGGCGGCCGTAGGAGAGGTCGGCGCCACGCTGGGACAGCAGTTGGCGGAAGCCGTGCCGGAGCCTGTTCGCCAGCTGCTGCTCGGGTCCGTGCTCGTCGGGGCAGAGCAGGGGCTGGAGCGCAGGGTCGGCGTCCTCGACCAGGAGGCGGCCACCGGGGCGCAAGGCCCTGATCATCGACCGCAACGCCCTGTCCCGGTCGGGGACATGGACGAGGACGAGCCGTGCGTGCACCAGGTCGAAGCCCTCCCCCGGCGGTTCCTCCGCGCCCACGTCGTGCACGCGCACCTCGACCGGTGGCCGGCCGGCCGGGGCGACCCGTGAGGTGTCGATGTCCGTCGCGAGGACCTTGCCGGTCGGTCCGACCCGCTTGGCCAGCCACGACACCACGGAGATACCTCCGGCCCCGACCTCCCAGCAGCGCCAGCCGGGGCCGACGCCGAGTGCCTCCAGGTGCCGGAACGTCGTGGGGTCGAAGAGCGTGGCGAAGGCGTCGAAGCGCTCCGCCGCCTCGGACTGGCCGTTGTCGAGGAGGTATCCGTCGGTTCGCGTCATGCTGCGATCATCCCAGTTGTCCCGCTTGTACGAAGGGGACGACGCTCCGGCGCGAGAGCCTCCTCCGGGCGGCCGGGACCGTGGGGGCGGGGCGTGCGCGGTCCCCGAGCGGCCTGTCCACAGGCGGGAACAAAGCGGAACCCGCCGTTTCCACAGGCTCGTTCGCCGTGCCCGCCGGCCTGGCAGACTGGCGTGCCAAGGCGCGGGAAGCACGGCGCGAGGGGACCCACGCGAGGAGATTCGGATGACCATGGCGGGGAATCTGCGGAAGGTCACGGGGCTGGGAAGGACCGGCGGCCTCCGGAAGGTGGCACGGCTGGCCCGCCGACGGCCGCGGGTGGACCTGAGCCACCACGCCCGTTCCCCGCTGGGTTCCTCCGTGGTGAACTGCGTGACCTACCGGGACGGTGTCCGCACCCCCGAGGGCGGCGATCCGGTCGAGGCCGTGGCGCGGATGCGCGGGCGCGGGGCGGGCTTCGTCTGGCTCGGCCTGCACGAGCCGACGGACGAGGAGTTCGCGGGTGTGGCGGAGCTCTTCGAACTGCATCCGCTGGCGGTCGAGGACGCGATCGAGGCCCACCAGCGGCCCAAGGTGGAGCGGTACGGAGAGACGCTCTTCGCCGTGTTCAAGACGGTCTGCTACGTGGAGCACGAGGAACTGACGGCCACCAGCGAGGTGGTGAGCACCGGCGAGATCATGGTGTTCACCGGGCAGGACTTCGTGATCACCGTGCGGCACGGGCGGCACGGCTCGCTGGGTCCGCTGCGGGAAGGGCTGGAGTCCGATCCGGCGCAGCTCGCCAAGGGACCGTCGGCGGTGCTGCACGCGATCGCGGACCATGTGGTGGACGACTTCCTGAGCGTCATCGAGTCGGTCCAGGAGGACGTCGACCACGTCGAGACGGAGGTGTTCGCGGAGAACGGCGCGCGGGTCGACCCCGGGCGCATCTACCAGCTCAAGCGTGAACTCCTGGAGCTGCGGCGGGCCGTGGTGCCGCTCGGCCGGCCGCTGGAGGAGCTGGCCACGCGGCCGTTCCGTGTGGTCGAGCCGGAGATACGGGCCTACTTCCGCGACGTCGCCGACCACCTGCTGCGGGCCACCGAACAGATCGCGGCGTTCGACGAACTCCTCAACTCGATCCTCCAGGCGCACCTCGCCCGTGTGACCGTCGCGCAGAACGAGGACATGCGGAAGATCACGGCGTGGGCCGCCATCGTCGCGGTGCCCACGATGGTCTGCGGGGTGTACGGGATGAACTTCGACCACATGCCGGAGCTGGGCTGGCGGTACGGCTACGGCCTGGTCATAGGCGTGATAGCCGTCGCCTGCCTGGCGCTGCACCGGGGATTCAGGCGCAACGGCTGGCTCTGAGGGAGGGGCCAGCCGCTCCGGGTCAGCCGTTCCAGGCGGGATGCCGCGGGTCGTCGGCACGCACCAGGACGTCGGCGGTGCCCGACGGGTCGGTCTCCTCGTCGTAGCGCTCGAAGGCGGGCAGGGTCCACTGCTCGCTCTCGGGAGTACGGCGACGCAGGGCGCCCGGGGTGAGGGCGAGATGGACGCTCAGATCGAGGGGGAACCAGTGACGGAGCAGAAAGGGGCCGTGGAGCAGCAGCGCACCGCCGGGAGGGAGTAGGACGTGGGGGCTGCGGGTGGCCCGGTCGGTGACCGGGTCCCACAGGTCGGGCAGGACCCGCCCGTCGCCGCCGGGGCCGAGGGGATCGAAGACCTCGCGCCACAGTGCGCCGGTGTCGTACCAGCCGTTGTAGTAGGACTCGACGTCCTGGTGTCCGTACTCCAGACGGAGCGAGGCGGGTCGCAGGAAGCCCTCCGTTCCGGCGACGAGGGAGGGGCGGCCGCGGACGCGCAGGGCCTCACCGATCCGTTCGGCGAGGTCGCCGGGGCACGCGGCCGGGGCGCCGTCGAGGGCGACGCGGGTCCAGGCGCTGCCGTCGGTGGGCTTCAGGTCGAGCAGTCGCTCGGCAAGCCGGTCGCCGAGCCGGTCCCAGGTGATCGCTTCCAGTCGCACCCGCCCATGATGCGTCAGTTCCCGCGTCGGTCGACACGACGGTCGCCCCGCCCGTCGCCGCCTCGCCCGCGTGGACGCTCGCGCATGGGCCCGCGGCGCTCGGCCATGGTCACCGTGCCGGTACGGAGGTTGACTTGAGGTGATCGACGGGCGAAGGCACCGGGACGGCGTCCACGGACCGGCGGTTGCTCGACGAGTGAGCTGAGACGGGTGGGAGCTGAGACGGGTGGGAGTTGACAGGACATGATCGACGGACCGTACCTGGCGCTGACGGTGCTGGGCGTGCTCGGGACCGGTGTGACGGCCGGTGTCTTCTGCGCCTTCTCCACCTTCGTCATGCGGGGGCTGGCCGCGCTGCCGCCCGCACAGGGGGTCGCCGCGATGAACGCGATCAACAAGGCCGCGGTACGGCCGGCCTTCATGTCCGTGTTCCTCGGGACGGCGGTGCTGGCCGTGGTGATCGCCGTGGTCACGTTGGTGGTGTGGCCGAAGGACGCGGCGGTGAAGCTGCTGCTGGGCAGCGGGCTGTACCTGGTCGGGTCGTTCGGAGTCACCGTGGCGGCCAACGTGCCGCGCAACGACGCGCTGCTCCGGCTGGAGCCGGGTTCCGCGGAGGCGGCCGGCCGCTGGACCGCGTACGTGCGCGAGTGGACGGCCTGGAACCACGTGCGTACGGGTGCCGCGGCCGCCGCGGCGGTGGCGTACGCGCTGGCCCTCGCCTGAGTCGGGCGAGGCGGGGGGGACCCGGGCCGAGGGAGCACCCCACGCCGCCCGGTGGCGGGCGGCACCGGGGGCCAGGGGCCGTCCGGCGTTCTGCGCGTCGGGCGGGCCGGTCGTATCGTGGAGCGCGAGAGCGCCGCCCCACGGCGCCCGGCCAGCCACCCCGCACGCAAGGAAGACGGCCATGGCCGATCCCAAGGGTTTCCTGACGACGCCCCGCGAGGAGTGGCCCCGCAGGCCGGCCGGGCAGCGGGTCGGGGACTGGGACGAGGTGTACGTCCCGGGGGCGCTGCTGCCGATCGTCAGCCGGCAGGCCGACCGGTGCATGGACTGCGGCGTCCCGTTCTGCCACGAGGCCTGTCCCCTGGGCAATCTGATCCCGGAGTGGAACGACCTGGTCTCCCGGTCGGACTGGCGGGCGGCGAGCGAGCGGCTGCACGCCACCAACAACTTCCCTGAGTTCACCGGCCGGTTGTGTCCGGCACCGTGCGAGGCGGGCTGTGTGCTCGCCATCAACCAGCCCGCCGTCACCATCAAGAACGTCGAGTGCGCGATCGCCGACATGGCCTGGGAGGAGGGCTTCGCCCCGCCGCGACCACCGGAGCGGCTGTCCGGGCGGACGGTGGCGGTGATCGGCTCGGGGCCCACGGGCCTCGCGGCGGCGCAGCAGCTGACCCGGGCGGGGCACACGGTCGCCGTGTACGAGCGGGACGACCGGATCGGAGGGCTGCTGCGGTACGGGATCCCCGAGTTCAAGATGGAGAAGCGGCATCTGGAGCGGCGCATCGGCCAGATGCGGGCGGAGGGGACGCGGTTCCGTACATCGACGGCGGTCGGACGGGATGTGGACGCCGCCGGGCTGCGGGCCCGCTACGACGCAGTGGTGATCGCGACCGGGGCGACCGTGTGGCGCGAGCTGACCGTGCCCGGCCGGGAGCTGGCGGGGGTTCATCAGGCGATGGAGTACCTGCCGCTGGCCAACCGGGTGTGCGAGGGCGACCTCGAGCGCTCCCCGCTGTCCGCCGCCGGGCGGCACGTCGTCATCGTCGGCGGCGGCGACACGGGCGCGGACTGTCTCGGTACGGCGGTGCGGGAACGGGCGGCGTCCGTGACGCAGCTGGACATCTACGCGCAGCCGGGTGCGGAACGCGACGAGGACTCGGAGCCCTGGCCGACGTATCCGCGCCTGTACCGGTTGTCGGCGGCGCACGAGGAAGCGGGCGAGCTGCGGTCCGCGCCGGCCGCGGACGCGGACGCCCGGCTGTTCGCGGCGTCCACGCTCCGCCTCACCGGTGACGAGCGGGGGCACGTGCGTGCGCTGCACCTGGTCGGGGTGGACGCCGGTCGCCGGCCGCTGCCCGGCACCGAGCGGTCGCTCCCCGCGGACCTGGTCCTCCTCGCCCTGGGCTTCTCGGGGCCGGACCGGCGGGACGGGCTCGTCGACGGTCTCGGGCTGGAGATGGAGCCCCGTGGCACGATCGCCCGGGACCAGGGCTTCGCGACCAACGTCCCGGGGGTGTTCGCCGCCGGGGACGCGGCACGCGGACAGTCCCTCGTCGTCTGGGCGATAGCGGAGGGGCGGGCGGTGGCGGCGGCCGTCGACCGCCACCTGTCCGGCGGCGCCACCCGGCTGCCGGCGCCGGTCGGCCCGTACGACCGGCCGATGACGGCCTGAGCGGCGTCACCGGCGGGCCCGCCCCGTCACGGCTTGCGGGCCACCGCCCCGTACCCGGGGATGATGCCGTCGTCCTGACCGGCGACCGGCTCGCCCAGCTCGGGGTGCCACCGGTGCGGCACCTCGATTCCGGGCTCCACCAGGTCCAGGCCGGTGAAGAAGCGGGTGAACTCCTCGCGCGAGCGCAGGGCCAGGGTGACCCCGGCCGCACGGAGCTTCTCGGTGGCCGCCCGTGACTCCTCGGGGGTGAAGTCGGCCGTCGCGTGGGTCATCACCAGATGGCTGCCCGGGGGCAGCGCGTCCAGCAGCCGGCGGACCAGGTCGTGCGCACCGTCCTCGTCCGGGACGAAGTGCAGCAGCGCGACCAGGGACAGCGCGACGGGCCGGTCGAAGTCCAGGATCTTCCTGGCCCCCTCCAGGACGGCGTCCGGGTCCCGGACGTCGGCCTGGAGGTACTCGGTCTCCCCCTCGGGCGTGCCGCGCAGCAGGGCCGCGGCGTGGGCCAGCACGACGGGGTCGTTGTCGCAGTAGACGACGCGGGCGTCGGGCGCGGTCTCCTGGGCGACCTGGTGCAGGTTGGGCTCGGTCGGTATACCGGTGCCGACGTCCAGGAACTGCCGTGTGCCGTGGCTCGCCAGCCATCGGGTGGCACGGTGCATGAAGGCGCGGTTGACCCGCGCCATCACCGGCACCCTCGGGTCGAGGGTGAGCATCTGCCGGCCCATCGCCTCGTCGACCGGGTAGTTGTCCTTTCCGCCGAGATACCAGTCGTACATCCGCGCGGGGTGCGGCTTGCTCGTGTCGATCCCGGCGGGGCCGTGCTGCCCGGTCATGACGCACTCCCAGGTGTCGAGTCCTCGTCGCGATGGGTGATCAACTCAGGTGCCAAACAGCTTAAAAAGAACATGCAACGGGGTGACGTGTTTCAGGACAGAAGGAAGTCCGCCTCCCCCGCCTTCGCTCCCTCGATGAACGCCGTCATCTCGGCCGAGGTGTAGATGAGCGCCGGCCCGTCCGGGTCGGTGGACTGCCGCACCGCGATCCGGCCGTCGGCGAGCTTCATGGCCTCCAGGCAGTTGCCTCCGTTGCCGCCGCTCCACGGCTTGTGCCAGCCCTCGCTGCCCAGTTCACGGGCGGGCATGCCGTTGTAGATCCGCGCACCGCGGGTCAGTGGCGAGCGCTGGGGCTTGATGCGGTTCATTCACAGCTCCTTGCGGAGATCCCGGAGGATCTCCTTCGTGCGATGTGCCGTGGCGGCCTGCGCCGCCATGCGGTCCATGACCTCGAGGTGGGTCGCCACCTCGGCACGCGCGTCGAGGTAGACGGCGCCGGTCAGGTACTCGCTGTAGACCATGTCCGGGAGTTCCGGCATGGCGAATCGGAACAGCACGAAGGGCCCGTACGTGCCGGGGTGCGGCCCGCTGGAGAACGGCGCGATCTGCAGCGTCACGTTGGGCAGCTTCGTGGCCTCGAGCAGCCGGTCGATCTGGGCACGCATCACCTCCGGGCCCCCGACGGGGCGGCGCAGCGCGGTTTCGTCCATCACGACCCACAGCCGGGGTGCGTCCTTACGGGTGAGCAGTTCCTGGCGTTGCATGCGCAGGTCGACGTGGCGCTCGATGTCGTCGGGGCGGGTCTGCCCGATGGCACCCGAGCGCAGCACGCCACGCGCGTAGTCCTCGGTCTGCAGCACTCCGGGGACGAAGTGGGGCTCGTAGGCGCGGATCAGGGAGGCCGCACCCTCCAGGCTGACGTACAGCGAGAACCAGCCGGGGAGGATGTCGTGGAAGCGCTGCCACCACCCCGGCTTGTTGGCGTCCTCGGCCAGCTGGACGAAGGCCTCGGCCTCCTCGTCGCCGACGCCGTAGGCCTTCAGCAGGAGCTGAAGGTACGGGATCTTGAGGGCGACCTCGGCCATCTCCATGCGGCGGACCGTGGCGGGGGCGACGCGCAGGATGCGGGCGGCTTCCTCGCGCTTGAGACCGGCACGTTCCCGCAGGTCCAGCAGGCGCCGGCCGAGTACGACCTGGCCGACCGTCGGCGCGGACCGCGGCTCGCTCACCGCCCACCTCCTGAAGAGTCCCGAAAGAGTCCTTGCGTCCCTGTTCCCTTGCACGGACAGCCTCGGCGAGCCCCGGCGTGTCCTGGTGCGGACAGCCCGGCGGCGCCATTCGAAGATCTGTTCGAAAACCCGGAGGGGCCTTCGACGACCTGAAGTGGCGCCGCTCGACGTGCTGTTGCGAGCAGTGTGCCACGGCCGTCCAGAACGTCACACAGCACTCTGCATTTTTCAGAGTGACACTTGCCAAGTGTTCACGGCGGGGCGATAGTGGCAAGCGTGATTCCGTCCGCGCCCTTAGGAACAGACGCCACCGCGGGCTCCCTGGGCCTCGGTGCCGCCATGGGAGCCGGCTCCTCGGGAGCCGCCGCCGCCGAGCGCCGGTTCCGTTTCGAGCTGGCCGCTCATCCGGGCTCTCCCTCGCAGGCCAGACGCCTGACACGGGCCCGGTTGAGCGGCTGGGCGGTGTGCGAGGACACCTGTGACACCGCGGCCCTGGTGGTCTCCGAGCTGGTGACCAACGCGATCGTGCACACGGCGAGCAGACACATAGTGTGCGAGCTGCACGACGCCGCCGACCTGGTCCGCATAGCCGTGCGCGACGAGGGCTGCGCCCCGGGCCAGCCCCACCCCTCGGCCGATCAGCAGCCCGAGGACGAGCACGGCAGGGGCCTGCTTCTCGTCGACGCCCTGTGCGACGCGTGGGGCGCCCATGAGCACGGTCCCGGCCTGCTGGTCTGGGCCGAGCTGCCACGCAAGGCCGAAGGACCGCTCGACCCCTCGGAGCCCCACAACGACCTGGGCTGGGGCGCCCGGCCGAAGCCCGCCCCCGCGGACGACACGGGGGACGAGGACGAGGTCGAGTCCCGTCGCAGGGAAGGCCGGGAAGCCCGGGAGACACTCCGCGGAACGGGGACCGAATGGCTATGAGGGCCGCGTCCGGCGTCCGACCCCTCGGTCTGGACACGATGGTCCGCCTCCAGCGCGGACGACACACCGCCGGGACACCTCGGAGGCTGCCCGTGCCGGACGGCATGACGGCGCCGCTGGGCTGCGACGCGGTGGCGGTGCCCGCCCTCCTCGGCCAGCAGGTGCTGCCCCGGCTGCCGCGCGTGGGGTGCGTCTACGCCGATGAGACGCACTGGTGGTGGATCGTTCCGTCCGACTCCGACTACGCCCTGGAATGGCCGGCGCCCGCGCGCTACGCCACCGGTGCGGTCGTACCCGGCGCCTCGGACCTGCCGGCCCTCCTCCACCGCTCGGACGGCACGGTTCCCTACACGCCGCCCATCCCGCTGTATCTGGCCCTGTGCCGGCTGACGAACACGACGCCGACCTGGTCGCGGACGGTCAGCGCGTAGGCGCAGGACAGTCGGCAAGCAGGCGGCGGCGTGTCAGGCCGCCGCGTCACCCGCGGCGTCGCCGCCTCGCACGACGACCAGGAACATGTCCGTGGCGAGGTCCATCACGACCTCGGCGGCCAGACCCTCCAGGCGCCGCGCCTGGGCGAACTCCTCCGCGGGCCAGGATCCTCGTGGTCCACCGGCGGGAAAGCGTTCGAGCACCGTTCGCCCGTTCACTCCGCACCTCCATGTAGCGCTGTACTCGTAGAGTCAAACGCCAACCATGGGGTGAACGCCTCGCCCGGTGATGGTACTGAGACACAGTTGACACCCGTTCACCGCAAAGGGTGAACGGCGCCTCGGCCGTCCGGCCGTTTTCGCCACCGAGCGTGTCAGTCCTCGTACTCGTCGTGATAGCGCACTCGCCCACTGCCCGCGGGTGCGCCGAGAGCCGACGCGCGCCCCTCGGGCTTCTCCCACGGCTCCTGCCGGCCGAGCGCGGTCAGGTCGAGCAGGCTGGTGGTCGAGCCGAGCCCGTCCAGGCCGCGCTCGTACGTCGAGTAGGTGTGGAAGACCCGTTCGCGGTCCCGCAGGAAGCAGCTGAGCCCCGGCCGCTCGACCAGCTCGCCCTCGTGCTCCAGGGTCACCTCGAAGTCGGTGTTGAAGTCGCTGACGTACGACGAGTACCAGGGCAGTGTCCAGCCCATCCGCGCCTTGAACGGCAGGATCCTGGGATACGGCGCCCGGGAGACGGCCGCGAACGACGTGCCGCGGGCCCTGAGGTGCGCGAGGTGCCCGATCTGGTCCAGGAACGCCGAGCAGCTGCGGCAGCCGGCCTCCCACTCGGGCGCGAACATGAAGTGGTAGACGACGAGCTGCTCGCGGCCCTCGAAGAGGTCGAGCAGGGTGGCCTTGCCGTCGCCGCCCTCGAACACGTACTCCTTGTCGACCTCCACCATGGGCAGCCGGCGCCGCTCGGCGTTGAGGGCGTCACGCGCGCGGGTGGCCGCCTTCTCCTTGGCCAGTAAGGCCTCGCGCGCCGCGCGCCAGTCCGCGCGGGTGACGATCTCGGGCAGCGACATGACTCCAGCCTCCTGTGCGACGTGCGTCGTGCTTCGGTCCGACGGCCGACGGTCCGAAGCGGTCGGGCCGTCCGGGTGGTGACCGAAGGACGGAGCGGAACTCATCGCCGCCCGGCAAGATTCTTTTCAGCAGGTCACTGAACAGGCTCTGAACGGGCCTTTCAGGTGTCGTACTCCTGGACGCGCCGACCGTGTCCGCGGTCGGTCAGGGCGGGCAGCCGCTCCGCCAGCTCCCGCGCCGTCGCGGGCACGTCCACGGTGAGCAGTTCGCGGTCCCGCATGAGGACGCGCCCGTCCACGATCGTGGTGCGCACGTCGGCGGAGCGCGCGCTGTGCACCAGCGTGGCGGCGAGGTCGTGCACGGGCTGGGTGTGCGGACCGGTGAGATCGACGAGGATCAGGTCCGCCCGCCGCCCCGGTGCGATGCGGCCCACGGCGTCCCCGAGGCCGACCGCGTGGGCGCTCTGCACGGTGGCGTGGTGGAGGGCCTGGCGGGAGGTCAGCCAGCGCGGGTCGCCCTCGGTGGACTTCTGGATCAGGGACGTGAGCGCCATCGACTCCCACACGTCGAGGGAGTTGTTGGACGCGGCCCCGTCGGTGGCGAGCCCCACGGCCACGCCGATGTCCCGCAGCGCGCGCACGGGTGTGGTGCCGGGCCAGGCGAACTTGAGGTAGCCGCGGGGAGCGGTCGCCACCGCCGTACGGCCGCCCGCGCGCGCGAGGAGCGGCAGGTCGCCCTCGGTGATGCCGGTGCCGTGGGCGATGAGCACGTCGGTGTCGAGGACGCCGGTGCGTTCGAGGACCTCGATGGGGGTGACCCCGTGCCGGGCGAGGCTGGTGTCGGTCTGGTCGCGGTTCTCGGCGGCGTGCAGGTGCACGGGCAGACCGTGGTCGCGGGCGAGTTCCGCGGTCGCGGCCAGGTCGGCGTCGGTCACCGTGTAGGGGGCGTGCGGCGCGAGGGCGGTGGTGATCCGGCCTCCGGCCCCGTCACGGCGTCGGAGCGCGAACTCCAGTGACGCCTCCCGGCCTTCGGGCCCCTGGGAGGAGAAGTACGCCTGCCCCAGCTGGGCCCGCATCCCGCACTGGTCGACGACCGCGGCCACGGCGTCCATGTGGAAGTAGCTGTCCGCGAACGTCGTGACCCCCGCGCGGATCATCTCGGCGCAGGCCAGCCGGGCGCCCAGGATCACGTCCCGCGCGGTGAGGTTGGACTCGACGGGCCAGACGACGTCGTTGAACCACTCCTCCGTGGGCAGGTCCTCGGCGAGGCCGCGCAGGGCGACCATGGGGGCGTGCGTGTGGCAGTTGATCAGCCCCGGGAGGGCGACCTGACCGCGTGCGTCGATGCGCTCGGCGGCGGGCACCGCGGCCCCGGCGGCGGCGGTCACGGAGTCGACGACCCCGTCGCGCACGACGACGGCCGCGTCCTGCTCGAAACCGATCCGCTCACGGTCGTCGTGCACCAGGACGGTGCAGCCGGTGATGACGAGATCGGCGGGTTCGGGGGAGGAAGGCGTCATCACGCCAACGTACGGTGCCGTCCCACGCGTCCGCGCCGCTCGGCGAGTTCGTCCCGCAGCGCGGCGAGCCGTTCGGTGTGGCGGGGGGTGAGCCGCCCGGTGTCGTCGAGGTGCACGGCGCACGCGGTGGTGGTGTCGACGAGCCGTTCGAGGACCGCGGCGACCTCGTCGGTGCCCTCGGAGTGCCGGGCGAGGGCGGGCAGTTCGGCGGCGGCGCGGGCACTGGCGGCGCGGGCCTCGGCGAGGGTGCGGTAGGCCTCCCGGCGCAGCGTCCACCGGGTGGCGCGGTCGTCGGACTCGCCCAGTACGTGCGTGAGGTAGGCCTGTGCGGCGGCGTCGGCGGCGTCGATGCCCGCCCGGATGCCGGCGCCCCGCTGCCCCGGCATCGGCAGGTGCCCGACCACCAGCACGATCGCACAGGCCAGCAGCGTCTCCCCGATACGGCCCGCGGATGCCTGCGGTTCGCCGCCCGCCATGACCAGGGCCAGGACGAGGACGGTGACGACGGTGGTCTGGGCTGCGAAGTGCCGCGCTGCGACCGGCACCAGGGCACCGCAGACGGCGACGAGGACGACGAGCCCCTCGGGCCGGGGCAGTACGGCCGCGAACCCGGCGAACAGCAGCGCCCCGAGCACCGTTCCGGCGGCCCGGCACAGCACCCGGGACACGAGCGGGCCGAGGTCGGGTTTGACGAGGAAGACGGCGGTGGCGGGCAGCCAGTACCAGTGCTGGTGGGAGCCGTACCAGTGACCGTGGTGCAGCGCCTGGGCGACGGCGGCACTGGTGCCGAAGCACAGCCCGGCCCGCAGCCCGTACTCCCGCCCGCCCGGGCCGAGCACGGCGCGCGCCACGGAGCGGGGCGATCGCCTCCGGACGTGCAGGTCGGAGCCCCTGCCCCGGTCGAAGGCCTCCGCCGCGTGCAGCAGGGCGTCGTCCAGGGCGCGCAGGGCGGGGTCGGTCCGGCTGGGCGCGGGCAGCGGCCCGGCGTGGGTGTTGCCGCGGACGGCCGCCGCGAGCCGCCGGGGCCCTTCGGCGGCCCGCGCGGGCACGGCCTGCTCCGCCCACGCGAGCGCGGTCGCGGCCTCACCGAGGGGCAGCGCGGCGGCGTACTGGGCGCGCAGCCGGCGTTCGGCCGCGGTCGAGGCACGGCGCCGCAGCCGGGGTCCGGCGAGCGCGTCCTGCGCGTGGTCGAGGGCGGCGGTGAGCGCGGCCCGGCGAGCCACGGCGTGCTCCGTGCCGACGGCGTCGAGCAGCGCGGCGACGGCCTCGTAGACGTCGGCGACGGCCGCCCGTTCCCCGTCGAAACGGAAGTCGAGACGGAGGTCGCCGGCGAGAGAGGTCGGCGTGGGCAGGGCCAGTCGCAGCAGGAGCAGCCATCCGGCACCGGCGAGGAAGGCGAGCACGCTCTGCCATCCGGGGTCGGGCAACGGCATCCCGGCGCCCACGGCCGCGGTGACCAGCAGCTGCGTCCCCGTCCCGGACGCCACGGGCCCGACGGCGCTGACGCACCCGGCGACCAGTCCGAGCCCGGTCAGCACCAGGGTCAGCGCCACGGCCCCGAGGTGCTGCCCGGCGTACGTCCCGACGAGCAGCCCGGCGGCCCCCGCGAGCGCGGGTACGCCGATCCTGCGCACGGAGGTGCGGCGGCTGCCCGGCCGGTCGTTGATGCCGGCCAGCATGGCGGCGATCGCGGCGACGACCCCGAGGGAGGCCCGCCCGGCGACCAGGGCCGCGGTCAGCAGCGGCCCGCCCGCCAGGGCTCCCCGGGCCACCGCGTTCCAGGGCACGGGGCCGCGCTGGGCGTTCAGGGCATGTGCGAGCCAGGGTGGGAGCGCTTGGGCTGCGGTGCGGAACACGGGGTGCGGGGCTCCTGTCGTCCGGTCGAGGGCGGTGGTGAGCCTTCGGGCGACGGTGGCCGGGCTGTGCGATGCGCTGTCAAGCGTACGACGGGTTTTCGAAGGCGCGGAAACGGGCCTGTTTCGGGAGGATGACGGCCGTCGAGCGCCAGGGGGCACCGCGGTGCCGTGCGCTCAGGAGCGGGCGGCCTCCAGGGTCTCGCACAGCAGTGTTTCGGCCCGCGTCACCGCGTCGGCCAGGGCCCGCGGCTCCGGCGTCAGTCCGGCGAGCAGCGCGTCCATGGCCCCGAGCCCGGCCCGGCCGACCACCCCCTTCTCGTTCGTCACCCACTCCCCGCGCGCCGCCAGTACCGCGTGTGCCGTCTGGGTCGTGGCGAGGGCGACCGCGCCGGCGACCTGGGTGAGGGCGCCCTTGGGGGCGTGGCCGGCCTTGGCGTAGGCGAGGGTGGCGGTGGCCGCGCCGTACCAGTGTTCGGGCGCGGTGGTGCGCAGGGCCTCCGGGTAGCCGTCGGGGCGGGGCAGGTCGCCGCGCAGCACCTTGTTGATCGCCAGCTCGGCCACCACGAGGTACGTCGGGATGCCGGCCAGGTGGAACATCAGCGGCTCGACGCCGAAACGGCCTCCCTGAGCCTCCTTCATGACGTGCTCGACCACGTCGAGGTCGCGGTAGTGCACGTCGACCCGGCGCTCGTCGATCGTCAGCCAGGCGCCCCCGTTGAAGACGCCGCCGCCCCAGGCGCCGGTCTCCGACACCTCGCCCGCCCAGCCGACGGCACGCAGGTCCGCCGGGTCGAAGGCGCCCCGGTAGTAGACCGCCAGGTCCCAGTCGCTGTCCGGTCCGTGCGTGCCCTGTGCCCGGGAGCCGCCGAGGGTCACCGCGCGGACCGCGGGCAGGGCGGCGAGCCGGTCGGCCGTGGTGTCGAGGAATGCCTGGTCCGTGAGTGTGGGCGTGGGCACTGGTGCGGGCTCCTGACCGTGCGGGCGGGGTGTGGCCGACGCCGGGAGCCTAGGCGGCCGGGGTGCGGGCCGCGAGCGAAATTCGGGTGCGCGGCGCGGGCGGAGAACGGACGATCGGGAGATTGCCCGCCCGTCTTCCAGGAGCCCTCGTGATCCAGCGCGTCACCGTGCCCGGCCTCTTCCCGCCGCCCGTCTACTCCCACGCCTCCGTCGTCGAGGCCGGGACCAGGATCGCGTTCCTCGCCGGTTCCGTCCCGCTCGACGCGGAGGGGAAGCTGGTCGGCGAGGGCGATCCGGTCCGTCAGGCCGAGCAGGTGATCGCGAACCTCACCGAGCAGCTGCGCGCCGTCGGGAGCGGCCTGGAGCACGTGCTGTCCACCGATGTGTACGTCGTGAGCACCGAGACCGCCCCGCTGTCCGCCGTCTGGGACGTCGTCGAGGCGTCCGGGCTCAGCACCGGTCCGCACTCCTCGACGCTGCTCGGGGTGAGCTGCCTCGGCTACCCGGGACAGCTGGTGGAGATCACCGCGACCGCGGTCGTGCCGGAGACCGGCCGCCCGTGAACCGGGAGGCGGGGGCCGGATCCGGTACCGAGGCGGTCGTCCTGCGGCGCGCCCACGCCGCCGACGCGCGGGCGGCGGCCGACGTCTGGCTGCGCTCCTTCGCGGCGGCGCTGCCGACCGTGGTCCGGCCCCGCTCCGACACCGAGGTCCGCGCGTACTTCCGGCACCTGGTGGTGGAGCGGTACGAGACCTGGCTGGCGGAGGGAGCCGGTGGCGCGGTCGCCGGTGTGATGGTGCTGGAGGGCGAGGAGCTGTCGCAGCTCTACCTCGCCCCCGAGCGGCGCGGGTGCGGGCTCGGGGACCGGTTCGTCGCCCTGGCCAAGGAGCGCCGGGCGGACGGGCTGTCGCTGTGGACCTTCCAGGTCAACGCGCCCGCGCGGCGCTTCTACGAACGGCACGGTTTCACGCCCGTGGAGTGGACGGACGGCGACCGGAACGAGGAGCGGGAACCGGACGTGCGCTACGTGTGGCGGCCCCGGCGGCCCTAGGGCCGGTCGTTCATCCGCCGGTGTCACCGCGCGCGTACTTGTCCGTCGCCGCCAGCAGGGCCTCGTCACCGGTCGCCCCGGCGTCGTGCCCGGCCTCGTCGACGATCACCAGCTCGCTGTCCGGCCAGGCGTGGTGGAGCCGCCAGACGATGCCGAGGAGGTTGCCGAAGTCGAGGCTGCCCTGGACCAGGGTGCCGGGGATGCCCTTCAGCAGGTGCGCGTCCCTGAGGACCACGCCCTCGTCGTTGCCGTCGCCGAGGAAGTGGTCGTTGCCCCAGTAGTGCGTGACGGTACGGGCGAAGCCCATGCGGAACTCGGGGTCCTGGAACCGGGCGACCGAGCCGGGCGGTGCCGGGATCGTCGCCGTCTCCCAGTCGGTCCAGGCCCGCGCGGCCCGCTCGCGCACCGCCACGTCCGGCGATTCCAGCAGCCGGTTGTACGCGGCGGCCAGGTTTCCGTCGCGTTCGTCCGGGGGCAGCTCGGCGAGGAACCGCTCGTGCGCCTCCGGGAAGACGTTCCCCAGCCCGCGCGTCAGGAGGGCCACTTCGGCGTCGGAGCCGGTGGCGACGCCGGTCAGCACCAGCTCGGTCACCACGCCGGGGTGCGTCTGCGCGTACCGCAGGCCCAGGACCGAGCCCCAGGACACGCCCCACACCAGCCACCGCTCGATGCCCAGGTGGGCACGCAGCCGCTCCAGGTCCGCCATGAGGTGGGCGGTCGTGTTGACGCTCATGTCGGTGTCGTAGGCGCTCGCTCGGGGCCGCGACCGTCCGGCGCCCCGCTGGTCGAGGAGGACGATCCGGTAGGCGGCGGGGTCGAAGTAGCGGCGGAGACCCGGGCTCGCGCGGCCGCCGGGTCCGCCGTGCAGCACGAGCACGGGCTTGCCGTGCGGGTTGCCGCAGGTTTCCCAGTACAAGTGGTTGCCGTCGCCGACGTCGAGCATGCCGTGGTCGTACGGTTCGATCTCCGGATAGCGGCCCATCGGAGCACCGTAGCCGCGGCGGTCCCGGGCGCTCATCCCCTTTAGATTGCGGGCCTCACTCGGCGGGCAGCCCCGCCGTGTCCGCCGCCGTGCGCAGCACGTCCCGCAGCATCTCGGGGGTGAGCCGGCCGGTGAAGGTGTTGCGCTGGCTGACGTGGAAGCAGCCGAAGAGGTGCAGGCCCGGACCGTCGGCGGCGTCCAGCCGCACATGCCCGCCGTGCGCGAAGGCAGGACGGGGGCGGGGCACGGTCCAGCCCGCCCCGGCGAACGCGGGCAGCGCGGCCTGCCAGCCGAAGGCACCGAGGACGACCACCGCCCGCAGCGTCGGCCGCAGCAGCCCCAGCTCCTGGACGAGCCAGGAACGGCAGGTGTCCCGTTCGGCGGGGGTCGGCTTGTTCTCGGGCGGGGCGCAGTGCACCGGCGAGGTGATGCGCACTCCGTACAGCTCCAGACCGTCGTCGACCCGGACCGCGGTGGGCTGCGAGGCGAGGCCGACGTCGTACAGCGCCTGGTAGAGGACGTCTCCGGAACGGTCGCCGGTGAACATCCGGCCGGTGCGGTTGCCGCCGTGGGCGGCGGGGGCCAGCCCGACGATCATCAGCCGGGCGTCCGGCGGGCCGAAGCCGGGCACCGGCCGGCCCCAGTACGTCCAGTCGGTGAAGGCGGCCCGCTTGGTACGGGCGACCTCCTCGCGCCACTCGACCAGCCTCGGACAGGCCCGGCACCCCGCGATGCGCTGGTCGAGTACGGAGAGGGCGCCGGTGTCCATGCGTCCACCGTAAGACCTCGGCCGGTACGTGCGGACACGGGAGGCCCGCCGGTCGGCCACCGAAATTGCGGCCCGTTCCGCCGCGCCGGTTGGTTAGGGTCGGAGCATGGCTTCCGAGCATGACGAAGGCGGTAGCGGCCGGGTGGCCGCCGCGCAGGACGACGCCGCTGCCACGGCCGGGGCACCCGACCCGAAGACGGCGGCGGCGATCGCCGCCGCCGAAGCGGCCGGGCCGCAGAACGGCGAGAGCGTCCGCGTGGACAGCTGGATCTGGGCCGTCCGCCTGATCAAGACGCGCTCCCTGGGGGCGACCGCCTGCCGCGGCGGCCACGTCCGGGTGAACGGCGAGCGGGTCAAGCCCGCCCACTCGCTCCGCGTCGGCGACGAGGTGCGCCTGCGGCAGGAGGGCCGGGAGCGGATCGTCGTCGTGAAGCGGCTGATCCGCAAGCGCGTCGGCGCCCCGGTCGCCGTCCAGTGCTACGTCGACAACTCCCCGCCGCCCCCGCCCCGGGAGGCGGTCGCCCCGGCCGGCATCCGCGACCGCGGCGCCGGACGCCCGACCAAGCGGGACCGCCGCGAGATGGACCGGCTGCGCGGCCTGGAGGGCCTGAGCAGCTCCCGGCGGGACGCCGCGAACCGGCCCTGAGCGGGGGCGGGCCCGGCGGGCGGCCCGGTCCTGATCAGCCGCGCCGGACGCGGGCTCGCACCAGCCGGCGCAGCTCCTCGTTGTGCCCGCGACGGGCCCGGGCGACGACCAGGAGCGGCACCATCAGGACGAGCGGCGTCGCCGCGTTCGCACCGTCGAAGTAGGTGAGCTGGACGACGAACGCGCCCACCATCAGCGCGCTCAGCGCCGCCGCGGCCACCGACTGAAGCACCGGGACGACCAGGGCGATCGCTCCCGCCAGCTCGAGGACACCGATCGCGTACATGCCCGCGTCGCCCCAGCCCATCTCCGCGAAGCTGTCGGCCGCCGAGGAGTGCCCGATCAGCTTGGGCAGGGCGCTCGCGAGGGCGAAGAACAGTGCGAGGAACACCTGCACCACGCGCAGGGCGACCCGGAGGCCACGCCCGCGGGCCGACACGCTGGGGGCGGAGGAAGCGGTGGTCTCGGACATGGCGGTCTCCTGGGCTGGGCGGTCCGTGCTGCTGTCGGGATACAGACCGCTCGCCGCTCCGGAAAACTCATCGCCGGACCGGCCCCTGCCGCTACGAAGGCGCCCGCGCCGGTGACCGTACCGCCGCGGTGTGCCGCTGTCCCTGCCGCGCGGGCACGGCCCTCACCCACGTCTCGTCCTCGGTGAGATACCGGTCCACCGCCAGTCCCGCCTCCCCCAGTGCCTCCTCGAACTGCTCCCTGGTCAGCGGGCGGGCCCGGAAGGTCTGGGTCCAGACGGCGTCCGGGAACTCGTACTCCGCCCGGACCGAGTTGACGCCGTCGCCCACCGGGTCCGCCGACAGGATCCGGACGGTGAAGCCGCTGGGGTCCACCCGCTCCCGCGGCAGGTTCGTGTGGTAGTCCGCCCCCTCCCGCTGGATCAGCACACATCCGGCCTCCTCGACATGCCGGGCACAGGTGCGCAGCAGACCGCGCCGCACCTCCACGTCCCCGGTGTGCACGAGGAACGACGCCAGCATCACCGCGTCGAAACGCTCGCCGAGGTCGAGGTCCTCGATCGGGCTGCATATGGTGCGCGCGCCACGCACGTGCTCCAGCATCTCGGCGGACTCGTCCACCGCGGTGACCGTGAACCCGCGCTCCAGCAGGGGGTGGGTCATGCGCCCCACCCCGCTGCCCAACTCCAGTATCCGCGCACCCTCGGGCACGGCGGCGGCGACGATGTCCGGCTCGGCTCCGGCGGGCAGCCGCGAGTAGAGCTCGACCGCGCAGCCGTCCGGGGTGATGGCTCCGGGTCCCGTCCCCTGGTGTCCCTCTCGCATTCGCAGTTCCATATCCGTCCAACGGCCCGCGCCCGCACACCCGTTCCCCCTCGGCGTCGGTTCACCCGACCGAGTGAACGCGCCCGGCCCCGGGGTCCCGCCGGTCCGGCGGTACGGCTCCGCTTCCCCCTCCCGGCCTGCCGCAGTACGTTCGATACAGGAGTGGTGAACCGATGCGTACGGGCAGTGAACCGGCGACCGCGCGCAGTGCCCTGCGGGCGCGGTTCTGGCTGAGCCTGTGGGGGCTGGTCTGGGCCGTCTTCGGCACGGCCGCCTTCGCGCTCACGGGGCGGTTCGGCTGGGCGCTGGCCTGCGGAGTGCTGTGGCTCGTCGTCACGGTCGACCTGACCGTGATCCTCCGGCACATCCGCCAGGGCCCGCACTACCAGCCGGGCCGGAACATCCCGCCGTACCCGCCGCCGAGACGCTGACCGTCAGGAGTCGAAGCGCGCCTGCTGCAGGTACTCCGGGTTCGGGTCCAGCGCCGCCGCCAGCCGGAAGTGACGGCGGGCCTGGTCGGGACAGCCCCGGCGCTCGTAGGTGCGGGCGAGGGCGAAGTGCGCGAACGCGTTGTCCGGCTCGCGCTCCAGGACGATGGTGAACTCCAGCTCGGCCGGTCGCAGTTGCGCCGCCGCGAAGAAGGCACGCGCGCGCAGCAGCCGCGCGGCGGTGTTCTCGGGATGGGCGCCGATGACTCCGTCGAGCAGTTTCACCGCGCCGCGCGGGTCCCGCGCCGCGAGCAACTGCTCGGCGGCACGGAAGTCGATGACATCCGTCTCCGGAGTACGTCCGGTGGGACTGCTGGTCTCGGGCACGGCTGAGTCCTTCCCTCGCTGGAAGGGATCAACGCACGCGCGGGGGCCGCTATTCCGTGTGCGTCCTGCGCACCAGTTCGTCCCAGACTTCCTTGACGCGGCGCCGCAGTACCTCCAGTGGTACGTCGTTGTCGACGACCAGGTCCGCGATCTCCCGGCGCTGCTCGCGCGTCGCCTGGGCGGCCATGCGGGCCCGTGCGTCCTGCTCGGTCATGCCCCGCAGCCGGACCAGCCGGTCGAGCTGGGTGGCCGGGTCGGCGTCCACGACGACCACGAGGTCGTACAGCGGCGCCAGGCCGTTCTCCGTGAGCAGGGGGACGTCGTGGACGACGACGGCGTCCTCGGCGGCGGCCTCCTCCAGGGCACGCGAGCGCTCGCCGACGAGGGGATGGACGATGCCGTTCAGGACGGCCAGCTTCTCCGGGTCGGCGAACACGATCGCGCCCAGTTTCGGCCGGTCCAGGCTGCCGTCCTCGGCGAGGACGTCCTCGCCGAACGCCTCCACGACCGCGGCGAGCCCGGGTGTTCCGGGGGCGACGACCTCGCGCGCGATCCGGTCGGCGTCGATCAGTACGGCGCCGTGCTCGACGAGCAGCCGGGACACCTCGCTCTTGCCGGCGCCGATCCCGCCGGTCAGGCCCACCTTCAGCATGGGCGGAAGCTTAGAGGGTGCCGGTCACGGCGTCAGTTGTCGCCCTCCCGCTCCGCGAGGAACCGTTCGAACTCGCGGCCGATCTCGTCCGCTGAGGGGATCTCGACGGGTTCGGCGAGCATGTTGCCCCTGGTCTCGGCGCCCGCCGCGGCGTCGTACTGGTGCTCAAGGCCCTGGACGAGGGCGGTGAGCTCCTCGTCGCCCTCCTGGATCTGCCGGTCGATCTCCGTCTGCGTGCGGTGGGCCTCCGTGCGCAGGGAGTGCGCGATCCCCGGGAGGACCAGACCGGTCGCCGCGGTGATCGCCTCCAGGACGGTCAGCGCCGCGTCCGGGTACCCGGAGCGGGCGATGTAGTGCGGGACGTGCGCGGCGACGCCGAGCACGTCGTGGCCGGCCTGCGCGAGCCGGTACTCGACGAGTGCCTCCGCGCTGCCGGGGACCTGCGCCTCCTCGAAGGGGCTGCGATGGCCCGGCACGAGGTCGGTGCGGTTGCCGTGCGGGGTGATGCCGACGGGGCGGGTGTGCGGGACGCCCATCGGGATGCCGTGGAAACTCACCGCCAGGCGGACGCCGAGCCGCTCCACGATCTGCCCTACGGCGGCGGCGAAGCGCTCCCACTCGACGTCCGGCTCGGGGCCCGACAGGAGCAGGAACGGCGCCCCGGTGGCGTCCTGGACGAGCCGCACCTCGATGGTGGGTTCCTCGTAGTCCGTGTAGGCGTCCCGCTTGAAGGTCAGCAGCGGCCGGCGCGCCCGGTAGTCCACGAGCCGGTCGTGGTCGAAGCGCGCGACGACCTGATGGGGCAGCGAGTCGAGCACCTGGTCGACGATCTGGTCGCCGGTCTCCCCGGCGTCGATGTATCCGTCGAAGTGGTAGAGCATGACCAGTCCGGCAGACTCCTGGGCGAGTGCCATGTCGACGACGGCAAGGCCCTTCGGCTCCCAGGCGTACAAATCCTGCGGATCAAGCACAGTGACCGCTCCCCTCCGTGTGTTCCTCTTTCACAACGCCCTTGCGGGGTGGGGCATTCCCGCGGGGACACACCGAAGGGGCCGCACCTCGGAAGGTGCGGCCCCTCGGCTACCGCTGTGCTTCAACCGCTGGGTGTCAGCGGCCGGTGTTCAGAGCTTCAGCTCTGGCCGCCGGCCAGCTTCTCGCGCAGCGCGGCCAGCGCCTCGTCCGACGCGAGGGCGCCGGAGTTGTCGCCACCCTCGGAGGAGTACGAGCCGCCGCCGCCACCACCGGACGCGGCCGGAGCCGCACCCGCGGTGTCGACGCCCTCGGCAGCGGCCTTCTCGTCCGCCTCGCGGGACTTGATGACCTGCGCCTGGTGCTGCTCGAAGCGCTGCTGGGCCTCGGCGTACTGCGTCTCCCAGGCCTCGCGCTGGGTCTCGTAGCCCTCGAGCCAGTCGTTGGTCTCGGGGTCGAAGCCCTCGGGGTAGATGTAGTTGCCCTGGTCGTCGTAGGACGCGGCCATGCCGTACAGGGTCGGGTCGAACTCGACCGTGGACGGGTCGGCACCGAAGGCCTCGTTGGCCTGCTTCAGCGAGAGGCTGATGCGGCGGCGCTCGAGGTCGATGTCGATGACCTTGACGAAGATCTCGTCGTTGACCTGGACGACCTGCTCCGGGATCTCCACGTGGCGCTCGGCCAGCTCGGAGATGTGGACCAGACCCTCGATGCCCTCGTCCACGCGGACGAACGCACCGAACGGAACCAGCTTCGTGACCTTGCCGGGCACGACCTGGCCGATCTGGTGGGTGCGGGCGAACTGCTGCCACGGGTCTTCCTGGGTCGCCTTCAGCGACAGGGAGACACGCTCGCGGTCCATGTCGACGTCGAGAACCTCGACGGTGACCTCCTGGCCGACCTCGACAACCTCGGACGGGTGGTCGATGTGCTTCCAGGACAGCTCGGAGACGTGGACCAGACCGTCGACGCCACCCAGGTCCACGAAGGCACCGAAGTTGACGATCGAGGAGACGACGCCGGAACGGACCTGACCCTTCTGGAGGGTGGTGAGGAACGTCTGGCGGACCTCGGACTGGGTCTGCTCCAGCCAGGCACGGCGGGACAGGACCACGTTGTTGCGGTTCTTGTCCAGCTCGATGATCTTGGCCTCGAGCTCCTTGCCCACGTAGGGCTGGAGGTCGCGGACGCGGCGCATCTCGACCAGGGAGGCCGGGAGGAAGCCACGGAGGCCGATGTCGAGGATGAGACCACCCTTGACGACCTCGATGACGGTACCGGTGACGATCCCGTCCTCTTCCTTGATCTTCTCGATGGTGCCCCAGGCACGCTCGTACTGGGCGCGCTTCTTCGAGAGGATCAGGCGGCCTTCCTTGTCCTCCTTCTGGAGAACAAGGGCCTCGATCTCGTCACCGACGGCGACGACCTCGTTGGGGTCGACGTCGTGCTTGATGGAGAGCTCGCGGCTCGGGATAACGCCTTCGGTCTTGTAACCGATGTCGAGCAGGACCTCGTCCCGGTCGACCTTCACGATGACGCCGTCGACGATGTCGCCGTCGTTGAAGTACTTGATCGTCTCGTCGATCGCGGCGAGGAAGGCTTCCTCGTTACCGATGTCGTTGACCGCTACCTGCGGGGTGGTGGCGGTGGTCTCGGTGCTGCTCGTCATGTGGGAAAGGGCTCCGGTACGGACATTGAAGTCGTAGGTACTGCTTACGCCGGGAGCCCGTTTCGCTCTGAAGAAGCCGGACAGCCAAGGAAGCGTCACCGAAATCCACTGGTGACGCCTCGAGAACCGAGGGGACATACAACAGATGCGAGCGCGACCTGCTACGTCTGAGGTGCGCAGGCCCGCAGCGCAACTTGTAGCATACGGGGGCAGCCGGGCAGGGTCAATGCGCGAAGCCGCACACCCGGGGCGGATCGTCGCATACCCGGCACAAAAGCCGTCTCCCGAGGCCACACGGACCCCTGGATGCCCCTTGCGTGACACGCGGGGCGGGCGGCACGGAAGAGCCCGCAGACTAGTACGAGGGAGCCGGTCATCCAAGAGCCCGTAACGTCCGAGGCCGAAGGAACCGACGGACCAGAGCCCGAGGCCACCCGGCGTGCCGCCGGTGTGACGGAGAGTTCCCGCGCCAACCGCGGCTGGTGGGACCGGAACGCGGACGAGTACCAGACCGAGCACGGCACCTTCCTCGGCGACGACCGCTTCGTGTGGTGTCCCGAGGGCCTGGACGAGGTGGAGGCCGAGCTGCTCGGCCCGCCGGAGGAGCTGAAGGGCAAGGACGTCCTGGAGATCGGCGCCGGCGCCGCCCAGTGTTCGCGCTGGCTGACCGCCCAGGGGGCCCGTCCGGTGGCCCTGGACCTCTCCCACCGCCAGCTCCAGCACGCCCTGCGGATCGGCGTCTCGTTCCCGCTGGTGTGTGCCGACGCGTCGGTGCTGCCCTTCGCGGACGGTTCGTTCGACCTGGCGTGTTCGGCGTACGGGGCGCTGCCGTTCGTCGCCGACCCGCGGCTGGTGCTGCGGGAGGTGCGCCGGGTGCTGCGGCCCGGCGGCCGCTTCGTCTTCTCCGTCACGCACCCGCTGCGCTGGGCGTTCCCGGACGAGCCGGGCCCCGAGGGGCTGTCGGTGTCCGCCTCGTACTTCGACCGGACGCCGTACGTCGAGCAGGACGACGAGGGCCTCGCGGTGTACGTCGAGCACCACAGGACGCTCGGTGACCGGGTGCGGGACGTGGTGACGTCGGGGTTCCGGCTGGTGGACCTCGTGGAGCCGGAGTGGCCGGACTGGAACACCTCGGAGTGGGGCGGCTGGTCGCCGCTGCGCGGGCACCTGATCCCGGGGACGGCGATCTTCGTCTGCGAGCGCGACTGAGCCGTACCCGGGGCGCGGTGGCCCGCGCGCGGAGGGCGGCTTCGCGGACGTACGACACTGGGGGCGTGATCCGTTACGACGCCCTGGACGCGCTGCCCGTGCGCGGTGCCCTGCCCGCGCTGCACGACGCCCTGGAGGGGCACGGCACGGCGGTGCTGGTCGCGCCGCCCGGCACCGGCAAGACGACGCTGGTGCCGCTGGCCCTGGCGGGGTTGCTGGACGGGGACGGGACTCCCGCGCGGCGTGTGGTCGTGGCCGAGCCGCGGCGGATCGCGGCGCGGGCGGCGGCCCGGCGGATGGCGTGGCTGCTGGGTGAGAAACCGGGCGCGAGCGTCGGGTACACCGTGCGCGGGGAGCGGGTCGTCGGGCGCCACGCGCGCGTGGAGGTCGTCACGACCGGGGTGCTGCTGCAGCGGCTCCAGCGGGACCAGGAGCTGTCGGGCGTCGACGCGGTACTGCTGGACGAGTGCCACGAGCGGCATCTGGACGCGGACACGTCGGCGGCGTTCCTGTGGGACGTGCGGCAGGCCCTGCGGCCCGAGCTGCGGCTGGTGGCCGCGTCGGCCACGACCGACGCGGAGGGCTGGTCGCGGCTGCTGGGGGACGCGCCGGTCGTCGAGGCGCGGGGGGTGTCGTACCCGGTCGAGGTCGTGTGGGCGCCGCCGGCGCGTCCGGTGCGGCCGCCGCACGGGATGCGGGTGGACCCGGCGCTGCTCGCGCACGTGGCCGCCGTGGTACGCCGGGCGCTGGCCGAACGGGACGGGGACGTCCTGTGCTTCCTGCCGGGAGTCGGGGAGATCTCCCGCGTGGCGGGGCAGTTGGCGGGCCTCGGGGACGTGGACGTGCTCCAGGTGCACGGGCGGGCGCCCGCGGCCGTGCAGGACGCGGTGCTGGCGCCCGGGGCGCGGCGCCGGGTGGTGCTGGCGACCTCGGTGGCCGAGTCGTCGCTGACGGTCCCGGGCGTCCGGGTGGTCGTGGACGCGGGGCTGGCACGGGAACCGCGGGTGGACCACGCGCGCGGACTCAGCGCGCTGACGACGGTACGGGCCTCGCGGGCGGCGGCGCGGCAGCGGGCGGGCCGGGCCGGCCGCGAGGCGCCGGGGGTGGTGTACCGCTGCTGGGCGGAGGCGGAGGACGCCCGTCTGCCGCGCTTCCCGGCGCCGGAGATCAAGGTGGCCGACCTGACGGCGTTCGCGTTGCAGGCGGCCTGCTGGGGCGATCCGGACGCGTCCGGTCTGGCGCTGCTCGATCCGCCGCCGGGCGGGGCGATGGCGGCCGCCCGGTCGGTGCTGGAGGCGGTCGGCGCGGTGGACCCCGCCGGCCGGGCGACGGACCGAGGCGCACGCCTGGCCCGTCTCGGTCTGCACCCCCGGCTGGGGCGCGCCCTCCTGGACGCGGCGGACCTGAGTGCGGACCTTCCGCCCCGGGCCACCTCGGCAGCGGCGGCACCCGCGGGCCCGCGCCCTGCCGACGCCGGCGCCGCACGACCCGCTGCGGACGAGTTGGTGGCTGAGGTGGTGGGGCTGTTGAGCGAGGAGGCGCCGCGGGAGTACGGGGACGATCTCGTGTCCGTGCTGCGGGCGGCTCGGCGGGGTGGCGACGCCTACGGGGCGCGGTGGCGGGCCGAGGTGCGGCGGTTGCGGGCCGCCGTGGAGGACGGGCGAGGACTGCCGGCCGGCGACGAGGTCCTCGCCGGGCTGGTGGCCGCTCTGGCGTTTCCCGAGCGGGTGGCCAGGAAGGACGGCGGTTCGTACCTGATGGTCTCCGGGACCCGGGCGGAACTGCCTCGGGCGTCGGCGCTGCGCGGGGCGCCGTGGATCGCCGTCGCCGTGGCCGACCGGCCCGTGGGCCGGGGGCACGCGCGCGTGCAGCTCGGCGCGGCCGTCGACGAGGAGATCGCCCGGCTCGCGGCGGGAGCACTGCTGACCGAGCGGGACGAGGTGCGCTGGGCCGACGGTGACGTGGTGGCCCGGCGGGTCGAGCGGCTCGGGGCGGTGGAACTGGCGGTGCGGCCCCTCGCCGGCCCCGACCCCTCCCTCGTGCGGGGCGCGCTGCTGGAGGGGCTGCGGCAAGAAGGGCTCGGGCTGCTGCGCCGCTGGGCCGACGCCGACCTGCTGCGCCGGCGGCTCGCGTTCCTGCGGCGGCACCTCGGTGAGCCCTGGCCGGACGTCACCGACGAGGCGCTGCTCGCGCGCGCGGACGAGTGGCTGGAACCCGAGCTGAGCCGGGCCCGGCGGCGGGCCGACCTGGGCCGGATCGACGCCGGGCAGGCGCTGACGCGGCTGCTGCCCTGGGCGTCCGGGGAAGCGGCGCGGCTGGACGAGCTGGCCCCCGAGCGGATCCTCGTCCCCAGTGGGTCCAGGATCCGGATCGACTACGGCGACCCCGAACAGCCCGTCCTCGCCGTGAAGTTGCAGGAGATGTTCGGGCTCCAGCGGTCACCCGAGATCGCCGGGGTGCCGCTCCTCGTCCACCTGCTCTCCCCCGCCGGCCGCCCCGCCGCGGTCACCGCCGACCTGGCCTCGTTCTGGAAGGACGGCTACCAGGGCGTACGGGCGGAACTGCGCGGCCGGTACCCGAAGCACCCGTGGCCGGAGGACCCGGCCGCGGCGGAGCCGACGCGGTACACGAAGGCGCGGCTCGGCAAGTGACCGGGTCCCGGCGGGGAGCACCCCGCCGGGCGGCGGTGCCTACGCCTCCGGTGCCGTCGACGGCTCGGTCGACGGGTCCGGCGTCGGTTCGGCCGCCTTGGCCACCTTCAGGGTGAGGTCGAGCCGGGCGCCGCCCGCCGTGGTGAGGCGGAGGACGTAGGAGCCCTCGGCGTCGTCCGCGTACAGTTTCGGCAGCTGCAGCAGGCCCTTGGCGTCGGTCTTCAGGCCGGTCAGCGTACGGACGGTCTTGCCGTCGGCGTCCTTGAAGTAGGGACCCTTGTCGTTCTCGGTCGGGTCGGCCGCGGACTTGACGAGCGTGGCGGTGACGGCGACCTTGTCCGCGACGGCGCCCTTGAGCGTGGCCTTCACCTCGACCGGGTCGGCGAACTCGCCGCCCGGCGTGCAGGTCAGCTCGGTCGCGGTGGTGCGGGTGAGGGCGTCGGCGACGCGCTCGGTGACGGTGGCCCGGTAGTCGAGGCCCGGCACGGAACGGCCGATCACGACGGCGCGGACGGTGAACTCGCCGGTCTGCTCGCCGGCCACCAGCGCGGGCGCGACGGCCACGCCGGAGGCGTTGGTGGTGACCGCGGCGACCTTGTCGCCGCCGGTGAAGGTGGCGTCCGTGTCGCCCAGGACGGTGAATCGGATGCGCACCTTGCCGACGGCCTTTCCGGCCCTGGTCTCGGCGCGGGCGCTGATCTGCTTGGCGAACGTGTCGCCCGCGACCGCGGTGAGCCCCGTGGTGCCTGCGTTCTCCAGGTGGTGAACCGTGTCGGTGGGCGTGGGGCTGGGGGTGGGGTTCTCGGTGGGCGGCGCCGGGTCCGTGGGCGGCTTGGTGCTCGGGCCGGGGTTGTCGGGCTTGCCCGAGGCCGGCGGCTTGCTCGGGGACGGGTCCGGGCTGGGCGTCGCCGTACCCGGGGCCCTGGGTCCCGTGGTCGCGCCCGTGCGGCCCGGTGAGGGACTGACGCCCGCGCCGGTGTCGTCGCTGCGGCCGACCGGGAGGCTGCCGGTGCCGTCCGGGATCTCGTGGGTGCCCCTGCGGTAGTGCTCCAGCCACGACAGGACCGTGTTCAGGTAGTCCTGCGAGTTGTTGTAGCTGAGGATCGCGCGGTCGAGGTCGGCCTGGACGGACAGGTCCCAGCCGTTGCGGCACAGGTAGTGGCCGGCGGCGAGGGCGGCGTCGTAGACGTTGTTGGGGTCTTCCCTGCCGTCGCCGTTGCCGTCGCGGCCCGCCCACGCCCAGGTGGACGGGATGAACTGCATGGGGCCGACGGCGTTGTCGTAGCTGCTGTTGCCGTCGTAGACGCCCTTGTCGGTGTCCTTGATGAGCGCGAAGCCGTTGCCGTCGAGCTGCGGGCCGATGATCCGGCCGATCGTCGTGCCGCCCGCGTCGACGCGGCCGCCGCGGGCCTGGCCGGACTCCACCTTGCCGATGGCGGCCAGCAGTTGCCACGGCAGGTTGCAGCCGGGCTTGGACCGGCGCAGCTCCGACTCGGCCTGCTTGTAGGCGTCGAGGACGGTGGCGGGAATGCCGGCCTCGGACGGCCCCCGGGAGGACGGGGTACCCGTGGTCGGCGAGGGAAGGGGACTGTTGAGGGGCGGCAGGTCGGTGTAGTAGGGCGAGTTGCCGGTGGCGCTGTCCTCGGACGACGTGTCGGACGTCGGCGCGTTGTCGGCGGTGGTCTGTCTGCCGTTGCCGTCGGCCGTCACGTCGGGGGCCTGGGACGCGGACAGGGCCGCGACCACGACCGCAGCCACGGTGGTGGTGACCGCCGCCTTGCGGAGCCTCCTGTCGAAATGCGCCACCATAGAGTGAACCCCTCCCCTGGACGCCCGCGCGTCCGTCTCCGTCCGTCTTCTGCTGTCGTACTCGCCCGTCGTACCGGCTGTGCCCGCCCTGTTGTGACGATCGACCGGCGCAGACGGTTGCACGGCGATCCTCCGAGCACCATGGTCGTCTGTTCGACGAGTACGGTGCCGCAGGCGACCCTACGACAACTTGCTTTGCACGGGCACCCGTTCCTGCCCGATATTCACCACTTGGCCATATGGGCCCCGGGGCTGTACTCAGTGCGGAGCCGGACCGCCGGGCCGCGCGCCGAGGGTGTCGGCGGTCGCGACGAAGACGGTGAAGGTGTGGGCGGGCCGGGGGCGCGGCAGCAGGGTGAGGGCCAGCGCGAGGTAGCCGCGGGCCAGGTCGGCCCACAACCGCCAGGCGGGTGTCTCCTGCGGGGCGGTGGTCGCGGGGACTCGGCGGGCGAGGCCGCGGCGGAGGTCGGTCGCGGTGCGGCGCAGGACCGTCGTGAGGGTGGCGGGGGTGCGGCCGGTACTTGCGCCCGGGGCGCAGACCGGGACCGGGAGGAGTGGCACGCGGGCGGGTGCGTCGGTGCGTGCCCGTGCCGGTGTCGTCCGGTGGTGGAGCATGCGTATACCCATGCCCGCATCCTCACGGGAGACCGGGGGCGGGGCGTTTCCTCGGGGGCCACCGGAGTGACGGGGCGGGCGGCGTGGGCGGGGGCCGGGGGGCGCGGCCCGGCGTTGCGGGGTCCCCCTGCGCCCACCCGTGCCGCCTGGGGGTACCTCCCAGGCCGTTCAGGCACTGGGGGAGGCACGGGTGGGTGCGGCTGGAACGGCAGCCCGCGGCTAGTGTGCCGCCGATTCCCAGTCCGGGCCCGCGCCCACGGAGACGCCCAGGGGGACCCTGAGCTGCACCGCGTTCGCCATCTCGCGGCGGACGAGTTCCTCCGCCGCCGCGCGCTCCCCCGGGGCGATCTCCAGGACGATTTCGTCGTGGACCTGGAGGAGCATGCGGGACTCGAGGCCGGCCTCGCGCAGCGCCCTGTCCACGTTGAGCATGGCGATCTTGACGATGTCGGCCGCCGTGCCCTGGATCGGCGCGTTCAGGGCCATCCGCTCGGCCGCCTCGCGGCGCTGGCGGTTGTCGCTGTTGAGGTCGGGCAGATAGCGGCGGCGGCCGAAGAGGGTCGCCGTGTATCCGGTGGCCCGTGCCTCGTCGACGACCCGGCGCAAATAGTCCCGTACGCCGCCGAAGCGCTCGAAGTAGGCGTCCATCAGGCCCCGTGCCTCGGCCGCCTCGATGTTCAGCTGCTGGGAGAGGCCGAAGGCGGACAGTCCGTACGCCAGGCCGTAGGACATGGCCTTGATCTTGCGGCGCATCTCGGCGTCCACGGCGGACTGCTCGACGGAGAAGACCTGGGCGGCGGCGGTGGTGTGCAGGTCCTCGCCGGACGTGAACGCCTCGGTCAGGCCCGCGTCCTCGGAGAGGTGGGCCATCACCCGCAGCTCGATCTGGCTGTAGTCGGCCGTCATCAGGGACTCGAAGCCCTCGCCGACCACGAAGCCGCGGCGGATCGCCCGGCCCTCGTCGGTGCGGACCGGGATGTTCTGCAGGTTCGGGTCGGTGGACGAGAGGCGGCCGGTCGCGGCGACCGTCTGGTTGAACGTGGTGTGGATGCGGCCGTCCGCGGCGATCGTCTTGATCAGGCCCTCCACCGTGACGCGCAGCTTGGCCTGCTCGCGGTGGCGGAGCATGATCACCGGCAGTTCGTTGTCCGTCTGGGCCGCGAGCCAGGCCAGGGCGTCGGCGTCGGTGGTGTAGCCGGTCTTGGTCTTCTTGGTCTTCGGCAGGTTCAGCTCGCCGAAGAGGACCTCCTGGAGCTGCTTGGGCGAGCCGAGGTTGAACTCCCGGCCGGCCGCCGCGTGGGCCTCCTTCACGGCCTGCTGGACGGCGCCCGCGAACATCTGCTCCATGGCCTGGAGGTGCTCGCGGTCGGCCGCGATGCCGTGCCGCTCCATGCGGGCGAGCAGCGCGGAGGTGGGCAGCTCCATGTCGCGCAGCAGGTCGGCCGCGCCGACGTCCGCCAGGCGGCTCTCGAAGGTATCGCCCAGGTCTAGGATGGCGCGGGCCTGCACCATCAGCACCTCGGCCTCGGCGCCCTCGTCCGCGCCGAAGGCGAGCTGTCCGTCGGCCGCGGCGGCGGGGGCCAGCTCGCGGTGCAGGTACTCCAGGGACAGCGCGTCCAGGTCGAAGGAGCGGCGCCCCGGCTTGACCAGGTAGGCGGCGAGGGCGGTGTCCATGCCCACGCCGGCGACACTCCAGCCGTGCTCGGCGAAGACGCGCATCGCGCCCTTGGCGTTGTGGAAGACCTTCGGCCGCTCCGGGTCGGAGAGCCAGGAGCGGAACGCCGTCTCGTCGGCCTCGTCGATCTCCGTCGGGTCGAACCAGGCGGCCTTCCCGTCGGACGCGGCGAGCGCGACCTCGGTCACCGAGCCGGTGCCCAGGGCCCAGGTGTCGACCGTGGCCACGCCGAGCGGCTGTGTGCCGTGCTCGGCGAGCCAGCCGGCCAGCTCACCGGTGCCCAGCACGGTGCCGTCCAGCTCCACGCCGTCCGCCACCACCGGGGTGGCCTCGGCCTCCTCGGCGCCGGGGTCGACGGCGTAGAGCCGCTCGCGCAGGGAGGGGTTGCGGATCTCCAGGGTGTCCAGGATCACCGCGACGCCCTTGCGGTCGTAGGCCGTCCGCTCCAGGTCGGTGACGGTCCGCGGCAGCTCGACCCGACGCTCCAGCTCGGTGAGCCGGCGGTTGAGCTTCACGGACTCCAGGTGGTCGCGCAGGTTCTGCCCGGCCTTGCCCTTGACCTCGTCGACGCGCTCGACCAGCTCCGCGAACGACCCGAACTGGTTGATCCACTTCGCGGCGGTCTTCTCGCCGACGCCCGGGATGCCGGGCAGGTTGTCGGACGGGTCGCCGCGCAGCGCGGCGAAGTCGGGGTACTGGGCGGGGGTCAGCCCGTACTTCTCGAAGACCTTCTCCGGGGTGAAGCGGGTCAGTTCGGACACGCCCTTGGTCGGGTACAGGACCGTGGTGTGCTCGCTGACCAGCTGGAAGGAGTCCCGGTCGCCGGTGACGATCAGCACGTCGAAGCCCTCGGCCTCGGCCTGGGTGGCGAGGGTGGCGATGACGTCGTCGGCCTCGAAGCCCTCGACGGCGAAGCGGGGTACGTGCATGGAGTCGAGCAGCTCGCCGATCAGCTCCACCTGTCCCTTGAACTCGTCCGGGGTCTTGGAGCGGTTCGCCTTGTACTCGGTGAACTCCTCGGAGCGCCAGGTCTTGCGGGAGACGTCGAACGCCACCGCGAAGTGTGTGGGCGCCTCGTCACGCAGGGTGTTGGCCAGCATCGACGCGAAGCCGTAGATCGCGTTGGTCGGCTGGCCCGTCGCGGTCGTGAAGTTCTCCGCGGGCAGCGCGAAGAACGCGCGGTACGCCAGCGAGTGCCCGTCCATGAGCATCAGCCGCGGTCGGTCGCCGGAGGTGCTGTCGGTCTTCTTCGATGCTGTCTTCGCCACGACTCCGATCCTGCCATGTGCCACTGACAGTCGGTGCCGCGATCGCCTGTGGCACGGGCGCGGTTTGATGCCGCGGGTGCATCGTGGCTGGTCGCGCAGTTCCCCGCGCCCCTTCAGGGCGTGGCTCTCGCCCGGCGCTGGTAGCCGCCCTCGTTCCGGCGGCGCAACCACTGCCCGCCGGACTTGCCCCGCCCCGAGCGGCCTCCGTGTCACAGCGGCGTGCGAGGATCGGAGACGTACTTCACAACGCGTAAGCGAAGGAGCGCGCGATGGCGAGCAAGCCGCCCAAGGGTGATCCGGTTCAGGACGCGCCGCAGGTCTCGGAGCCCCAGCACGCGGCGGCGGGCATCCCCGCCATCGGCCACACCCTGCGGATCGCGCAGCGGCAGATGGGCGTGCGGCGGACGGCGCTGACGCTGCTGAGTGTCAACCAGAAGGACGGCTTCGACTGCCCGGGCTGCGCCTGGCCCGAGGGCGACCACCGGCACAAGGCGGAGTTCTGTGAGAACGGCGCCAAGGCGGTGGCCGAGGAGGCCACCCTGCGCCGCGTCACCCCGGAGTTCTTCGCCGCGCACTCCGTGGCCGACCTCGCCACCCGCAGCGGCTACTGGCTGGGCCAGCAGGGCCGGCTGACGCATCCGGTGTACCTCCCGGAGGGCGGCGAGCACTACGAGCCGGTCACCTGGGAGCGCGCCTTCGACATCGTCGCGGAGGAGATCGCCGCGCTGGACTCGCCCGACGAGGCGGTCTTCTACACCTCGGGGCGCACCAGCAACGAGGCGGCGTTCCTCTACCAGCTCTTCGCGCGCGAGCTGGGCACCAACAACCTGCCGGACTGCTCCAACATGTGCCACGAGTCGTCCGGCTCGGCCCTGTCGGAGACCATCGGCGTCGGCAAGGGCAGCGTCCTGCTGGAGGACCTGTACAAGTCCGACCTGATCATCGTGGCGGGCCAGAACCCGGGCACCAACCACCCGCGGATGCTCTCGGCGCTGGAGAAGGCCAAGGCGAACGGCGCGCGGATCATCAGCGTCAATCCGCTGCCCGAGGCCGGTCTGGAGCGCTTCAAGAACCCGCAGACCCCCAAGGGGCTCACCGCGGGGGCCTCCCTCACCGACCTCTTCCTGCAGATCCGGCTCGGCGGCGACCAGGCGCTGTTCCGGCTCCTCAACAAGCTGATCCTTCAGACCGAGGGCGCGGTCGACGAGGCCTTCGTCGAGGAACACACCCACGGCTTCGAGGAGTTCGCCGCGGCCGCCCGCGCCGCCGACTGGGACGAGACGCTCGCGGCGACCGGTCTCACGCGCGCGGAGATCGAGGCGGCGCTGCGCATGGTGCTCGCCTCCGAGCGCACCATCGTGTGCTGGGCGATGGGCCTGACCCAGCACAAGCACTCGGTGCCCACGATCCGCGAGGTGGTGAACTTCCTGCTGCTGCGCGGCAACATCGGCCGCCCCGGCGCGGGTGTGTGCCCGGTGCGCGGCCACTCCAACGTGCAGGGCGACCGCACGATGGGCATCTTCGAGCGGCCCGCGCCCGCCTTCCTGGACGCCCTGGAGAAGGAGTTCGGCTTCGCCCCGCCGCGCGAGCACGGCTACGACGTCGTACGGGCCATCCGCGCGCTGCGCGACGGCGACGCGAAGGTCTTCTTCGCCATGGGCGGCAACTTCGTCTCCGCCTCCCCCGACACGGAGGTCACCGAGGCGGCGATGCGCCGCGCCCGGCTCACCGTGCACGTGTCGACGAAGCTGAACCGCTCGCACGCGGTCACGGGCGCCCGGGCGCTCATCCTGCCGACGCTGGGCCGCACGGAGCGTGATCTCCAAGGCGGCGGCGAGCAGTTCGTGACCGTCGAGGACTCCATGGGCATGGTGCACGCCTCGCGCGGGCGGCTGGAGCCCGCGAGCCGGCAGTTGCTGTCCGAGCCCGCGATCGTGTGCCGGCTGGCGCGCCGGGTGCTGGGCGAGAAGAGCCGTACGCCGTGGGAGGAGTTCGAGAAGGACTACGCGACGATCCGCGACCGCATCGGGCGGGTCGTGCCGGGCTTCGAGGACTTCAACGCGCGGGTGGCGCACCCCGGGGGCTTCGCCCTCCCTCACGCCCCGCGCGACGAGCGCCGCTTCCCGACGGCCACCGGCAAGGCCAACTTCACCGCCGCGCCGGTCGAGTTCCCCGAGCTGCCCGAGGGGCGGCTGCTGCTCCAGACGCTGCGCTCGCACGACCAGTACAACACCACGATCTACGGCCTGGACGACCGCTACCGGGGGATCAGGAACGGCCGTCGCGTCGTCCTGGTGAACCCGGAGGACGCCCGGAAGCTGGACGTCGCGGACGGCTCGTACGTCGACCTGGTGAGCGAGTGGCGGGACGGGGTGGAGCGGCGGGCGCCCGGTTTCCGCGTCGTGCACTACCCGACGGCCCGGGGCTGCGCGGCGGCGTACTACCCGGAGACCAACGTCCTGGTGCCGCTGGACGCCACCGCGGACACCAGCAACACCCCGGCCAGCAAGTCCGTGGTGGTCCGTCTGGAACAATCGGCGACCGACTGAGCGTTTGCTCAGCGAAGCGAAGCGAGGCGGACGACCGGCCCCAGCGGCCGGCCGTCGGGCACAGACGGATCGACGAAACGGAGCCGGCCCATGGGCGAGCAGCAGCAGGTGCAGTTCCCGCAGGAGGTCATCGACGAGTACGCCGCGCTCGGCGTCGACCTGCCCGCGCTGTTCTCCGCCGGGCACCTGGGGACGCGCATGGGCGTCCAGATCGTCGAGGCGTCGGCGGACCGGGTCGTCGGCACGATGCCGGTGGAGGGAAACACCCAGCCGTACGGGCTGCTGCACGGCGGCGCCTCGGCCGTGCTCGCCGAGACGCTCGGGTCGGTCGGCTCGATGCTGCACGGCGGCGCCTCCAAGATCGCCGTCGGTGTCGACCTGAACTGCACCCATCACCGCGGGGCCCGCTCCGGCCTGGTCACCGGGGTGGCCACGCCGGTGCACCGGGGGCGGTCGACGGCGACGTACGAGGTCGTGATCAGTGACGAGCAGGACCGCCGTGTGTGCACGGCCCGGCTGACCTGCCTGCTGCGGGACGCGCACCCCGGCGACGGGGCCGCGGCGGGCTGAGACCCTCGCCGGACGCTCCGTGGTGCGGTGCGGGCCGGTACCGGCCCGCGGCACCCGTGACCGCGGCATTGCGGCCCGTCGTCCCGCGTCCTAGCGTCGGGGCATGGGGCGGGGAGGGGCACTCCGGCGGGGACGGGCGGCGCTGACGCTGGCGACGGCCGTCGTGGCCGTCGGCTGCGGCAACTCGGGCGACGGACCGGGCGGTTCCCCCGGCGCCGCGCACAGCGCGTCCGGGTCGTCCACGTCGTCGCCGTCAGCCGCGCCCTCCCAGCGCCCGTTGTCCGGCGCGGAGTTGTGCGTGAGCGCCGTCGGGTACTGGGCGCGCGAGATGCTGGACGGCGGCGAGCCCTACGGCGACTATCAGTCGATGGGACTGTCCAACCGGCAGTACGACGTCCTGCGGGAGGTCGTGGACGCGGCACGGGCCAGGGAGCGGCACCAGGGTGCCCCGGCCGCCGACGAGCTGATCGACCGCCAGGTGCGCCGGGCGTGTGCCGAGCGGTACCGCGACGGCGGTCCGAGCGTCGGCCCGTGGCAGCGATGAGCGGCATCGGGCCGGTCGAGCCGGGCGAGGACACCCGCGTCCGGGACGCCCCGCGGCCCCGGCCGCGCGGACGCCTCGCGCTGCGCCACGAGCGCCACCGCCGGACGGTCCTCGCCTCCGGCGCCGTCCTGGTCGTCCTGGCGGGCGGCGGCTACCTGTACGCGAGCCGTTCACAGCCCCGCCCCGCTTCCCCCGCCCCTCCGCCCTACCCGTCCCAGGCGGTCGACCTCGTCTACCTGGCCCCGGTGGCCGGTTCGCCGGGAGCCACGGCCGGCGGCTACCGCTTCACGGTGCTGCTGAGCGTGCGGTCGGGACCGCCCGTCACCGTGACCCGGCTGACCCAGCCCTACGACGGGCTGTCCGTGACGTCCTCCCCGGCGGCACCTTTCCTGACAAAATCGCATTCCACCCGCAAGATCATTGTCACGCTACGGGTGACGGAATGTGAAAAAGCGCCCCGGAATCCCGGACTCCCTTTCCTGGATGTAACACTGCGTAATGCGCGCGCAATAGAAGCCCACAGCTTCATCCTGGGCGCGCGCTATGCGCAGGACCTCTCCCAGGCCCTTGTGGTCGCCTGCAGCAACGATTCAAGGTAATCACCAAAACGCCCCAGACGCCTGAACCCGGGCGGTCCATCCTGCGGGTTCTCAGCATGCGGACAGGGCGAATCGGCCTGAATTCAGCCCTTCTTCCCAGCGAGTACCGCTCTGCAATACCCGATGTCATAACAAGAGAGTCACAGCCTCACCCAGACCCTCCTCCACCTTCCCCACACACGCTTAGAGTCACGGCCAGTCACCGCGCCGTCGGATTGTCATTTCGGCCTCGCGCTCGACTCGACCGCCTCCACGGGGAAGCGGCCGTGCCAGGGAAAGGACTGATCGTGCGTCAACGTTCGCTCATCGCCATCACCGCCGCTCTGGCGGCGGGAGCGCTCACCCTCACCGCCTGCGGCTCGCGCGACGACGACGGCGGCTCCGACTCCGGCAACGGCGGCGGGGGCACCACCGTCGTCATCGGCGTCGACGCCCCGCTGACCGGCGACCTGTCCGCGCTCGGCCTCGGCATCAAGAACTCGGTGGACCTCGCGGCCAAGACGGCCAACAAGGAGAAGACCGTCGACGGCATCACCTTCAAGGTCGAGGCCCTCGACGACCAGGGCCAGCCCTCCGTGGGCCAGCAGAACGCCACCAAGCTCGTCGCCAACGACGACGTCCTCGGTGTCGTCGGCCCGCTGAACTCCTCGGTCGGCGAGTCCATGCAGAAGGTCTTCGACACGGCCAAACTGGTCGAGGTCTCCCCGGCCAACACCAACCCCGCCCTCACCCAGGGTGTGGACTGGCAGAAGGAGAAGGTCCGGCCCTACAAGTCGTACTTCCGCACCGCGACCACGGACGCCGTCCAGGGCCCGTTCGCCGCGCAGTACATCTACAACGACGCCAAGAAGAAGAAGGTCTTCGTCATCGACGACAAGAAGACCTACGGCGCCGGTCTGGCCGCCACCTTCACCGAGGAGTTCAAGAAGCTCGGCGGCCAGGTCGCGGGCACCGAGCACATCAACCCGGACACCAAGGACTTCAACGCGGTCGCCACCAAGGTCAAGAACTCCGGCGCCGACGTCGTCTACTACGGCGGCGAATACCCGCAGGCCGGTCCGCTCAGCAAGCAGATCAAGGCCGCCGGTGCCAAGATCCCGGTGGTCGGCGGTGACGGCATCTACAGCGCCGACTTCATCAAGCTCGCCGGCGCCGGCGGCACCGGTGACCTCGCGACCTCCGTCGGCGCCCCGGTCGAGGAGCTGCCCTCCGCCAAGGAGTTCGTCGCCAACTACAAGGCCGCCGGTTACAAGGAGGCCTACGAGGCGTACGGCGGCTACTCCTACGACTCCGCCTGGGCGATCATCGAGGCTGTCAAGAAGGTCGTCGAGGACAACGACGGGAAGCTTCCCGACGACGCCCGCGCCAAGGTCACCGAGGCCATGCAGAACGTCTCCTTCGACGGTGTGACCGGAAAGGTCTCCTTCGACGAGTTCGGTGACGCGACGAACAAGCAGCTCACCGTGTACGCCGTCAAGAACGGTGCATGGGCGTCGGTGAAGTCCGGCACCTACACCGGCTGACCCACCTCCGCATCACTGCTCACGTGATCACGAGCCGCGCGGGGCGCTGTTCCACAGGCGCCCCGCGCGGACTCGCATCCGGCCACATCCGTCGAAATTTCCGAACGTCTCGGAGGACATGCGGTGAACGAACTGCCGCAGCAGCTGGTCAACGGCCTGCTACTGGGATCCATGTACGGGCTGGTCGCCATCGGCTACACGATGGTCTATGGCATCGTCCAGCTCATCAACTTCGCCCACGGCGAGATCTTCATGACCGGCGCCTTCGGCGCGCTCACGGTCTATCTGTACATCCTGCCCGACGGCACCTCCATGCTGATCGCCCTTCCCCTCATGCTCATCGGCGCGATGGTGGTCTCCGTCACCGTGGCCGTCGGGGCGGAACGGTTCGCCTATCGCCCGCTGCGCGGGGCCCCCCGCCTCGCCCCCCTCATCACCGCCATCGGCCTCTCCCTCGCCCTCCAGCAGGCGGTGTGGGCCTGGTACCCCGGCGCCAAGTCGAAGATCAGCTTCCCGCAGATCGAGGGCGGGCCGTTCCACATCGGCAGCGTCACCATCCAGACCGGCGACATCTTCCTGCTCGTCGCAGCCCCGGTCAGCATGGCCATCCTCGCCTACTTCGTGATGCGCACCCGCACCGGACGCGGCATGCAGGCCACCGCGCAGGACCCGGACACCGCCAAGCTGATGGGTGTCAACACGGACCGCATCATCGTGGTCGCCTTCGCCCTCGGTGCCGTCTTCGCCGCCGTCGGCGGAGTCGCCAACGGCCTGAAGTACGGCGACATCGACTTCCGGATGGGCTTCATCCTCGGCCTCAAGGCCTTCACCGCCGCCGTCCTCGGCGGCATCGGCAACATCTACGGCGCCATGATCGGCGGTGTCGTCCTCGGTGTCGCCGAGACCCTGGCCACCGCCTACATTGCCGACGTGCCCGGTCTGGACAAGCTCGGCAGCCAGTCCTGGGCGGACGTCTGGGCCTTCATCCTCCTCATCCTCGTGCTGCTGTTCAGGCCACAGGGCCTGCTCGGCGAACGCGTTGCGGACAGGGCGTGACACCGATGACCACACAGACCACCGCTCCGAAGACGGCCGGCGCCTCCGCCGCGGCCGACACCTCCAGCCTCATCGGCATACCCGCGCCCCTCGGCCGCGCCCTCGCCACCGGCGGCGGCGTCCTCACCGTCGTCTCGACCTTCCTGGCCTGGACGTGGACCGCCGCGTTCCCCGGCGACCTCACCGTCTACGGCTACCCGGGCGGCCTCCAGGTGCTGGTGCTGGTCGCCGGCGCCCTCACCATGCTGTTCGGCCTCGCCTCGTACGGCGTCAAGGGGCTGCGCTGGCTCGTGCCCGCCGGCGCCGACGCGGCGCTGAAGTTCGCCGCCCTCGCTGCCTTCGCGACCACCTGGTACACGATCGTCGCGATCAGCGCCCAGCTCGGCGGCCTGGTCAACCTGGAGCCCGGCGGTTACGTCGCCGCGGCCGCCACCCTGATCGCCCTCGTCGGTTCCCTCTCGCTCCCCTTCGAGCGCCCCGAACCGGACCCGATCGACCCCGACGACACCGGCTGGGAGCAGTTCAAGCACACCGCCTCCCACAACTGGCAGACCGTCAGGGCGGCCTTCGCCACCGGCACCCCGCGCCCCGTGCGCGCCCTGCCGTCCTACGCCGAGATCCTGATCATCGTCGCCGTCCTCGCGATCGCCCTGCTCGTCTTCACCTACGGCATCGGCACCGAGTACGACGAGCTCTTCGTCGGCTTCCTGATCGTCGCCGGGCTCGGCTTCGCCGCCGCGCACCGGGCCGGTCTGATCGCCCAGGCCACGGAGATCACCTCCCGGCACCAGAACATCACCGTCTGCGGCGCGTTCGTCGCGGCGGCCTGCTTCCCCTTCACGCAGTCCGACGACCAGTACGCCACGCTCGGCGTCTACATCCTCATCTTCGCCACGGTCGCCCTGGGCCTGAACATCGTCGTCGGCCTCGCGGGCCTGCTCGACCTCGGATACGTCGCCTTCCTCGGCGTCGGCGCCTACGCGGCCGCGCTGGTCTCCGGTTCACCCAGCTCGCCGTTCGACGTGCACTTCCCCTTCTGGGCCGCGGTCATCGTCGGTGCCCTCGCCTCGCTCGTTTTCGGTGTGCTCATCGGCGCCCCGACCCTGCGGCTGCGTGGCGACTACCTCGCCATCGTGACGCTCGGCTTCGGTGAGATCTTCCGCATCACCGCCAACAACCTGGACGGCACCTCGGGACCGGACCTCACCAACGGCTCCAACGGCGTCTCGTCCATCCCGGACCTCAAGATCCTCGGTCTGGACCTCGGCGTTCAGCACGACATCGGCGGCTTCGCGATCGGCCGCTTCGCCAACTACTTCTTCCTGATGCTGATCATCACGGCCGTCGTCGTCCTCGTCTTCCGACGCAGCGGCGACTCCCGTATCGGCCGGGCCTGGGTCGCCATCCGCGAGGACGAGACCGCCGCCCTGGCGATGGGCATCAACGGCTTCCGCGTCAAGCTCATCGCGTTCGCCGTCGGCGCCACCCTCGCGGGCCTGGCCGGCACCGTGCAGGCGCACGTGACCTACACGGTCACGCCCGAGCAGTACCTCTTCGCGGGCACCACCCCGCCCAACTCCGCCTTCCTGCTCGCCGCGGTCGTGCTCGGCGGCATGGGCACCATCGCGGGTCCGCTCATCGGCGCCTCGCTGCTCTTCCTGATCCCCAACAAGCTCCAGTTCCTCGGCGACTACCAACTCTTCGCCTTCGGACTCGCGCTCGTCCTGCTCATGCGCTTCCGTCCCGAAGGCCTCATCGCCAACAAGCGCCGCAAGCTGGAATTCCACGAAGAGGCCGAAGCGCCCACCACCCTGAGCAAGACAGGGGCCTGACCACCATGACCACCGACACCACCACCAAGGACACCGCACCGGGCGCCCCGGCCCCCGGCACCACCATCCTCGACGCGCGCGGTGTCACGATGCGCTTCGGCGGACTGACCGCCGTGAACGGCGTCGACCTCACCGTCAACAGCGGCGAGATCGTCGGCCTGATCGGCCCCAACGGCGCCGGCAAGACGACCTTCTTCAACTGCCTGACCGGCCTCTACATCCCGACCGAGGGCGAGGTCCGCTACAAGGGCCAGGTTCTGCCGGCCAAGTCCTTCAAGGTGACCGCCGCCGGCATCGCCCGTACCTTCCAGAACATCCGGCTGTTCGGCAACATGACCGTTCTGGAGAACGTCCTCGTCGGCCGGCACACGCGGACCAAGGAGGGCTTCTGGTCGGCCGTGCTGCGCGGTCCCGGCTTCCACCGCGCGGAGGCCGCCTCCCGCGAACGCGCCATGGAACTGCTGGAGTTCGTGGGCCTCTCCCCCAAGGCCGACCACCTCGCGCGCAACCTGCCCTACGGCGAGCAGCGCAAGCTGGAGATCGCCCGCGCGCTGGCCAGCGAGCCGGGGCTGCTGCTCCTGGACGAGCCGACGGCCGGCATGAACCCGCAGGAGACGCGGGCCACCGAGGAACTGGTCTTCGCCATCCGCGACCAGGGCATCGCCGTCCTCGTCATCGAGCACGACATGCGGTTCATCTTCAACCTCTGCGACCGCGTCGCCGTCCTCGTGCAGGGCGAGAAGCTCGTCGAGGGCGACAGCGCCACGGTGCAGGGCGACGAACGCGTGGTCGCCGCCTACCTCGGCGAGCCCCTCGCCGACGACCCCGGGGCCGCGGAGGCCGCCGAGGTGGAGGCCGCCGAGGCGGCCAAGGCCTCCGGGGCGGACACCACCACGGACACCGCGGCCGGCAAGGAGAACGACCGATGACCGCACTGCTCGAGGTCGAGGACCTCCGCGTCGCCTACGGCAAGATCGAGGCCGTCAAGGGCATCTCCTTCAAGGTGGACGCCGGTGAGGTGGTCACCCTCATCGGCACCAACGGCGCCGGCAAGACCACGACGCTGCGCACCCTGTCGGGGCTGCTGAAGCCGGTCGGCGGTCAGATCAAGTTCGGCGGCAAGTCGCTCAAGAAGGTCCCCGCGCACCAGATCGTCTCGCTGGGGCTCGCCCACTCCCCCGAGGGGCGGCACATCTTCCCGCGCATGACGATCGAGGACAATCTGCGCCTCGGCGCCTTCCTGCGCAGCGACCGGCCGGGCATCGAGAAGGACATCCAGCGCGCCTACGACCTCTTCCCGATCCTCGGTGAACGCCGCAAGCAGGCCGCGGGCACCCTGTCCGGCGGTGAGCAGCAGATGCTCGCCATGGGCCGTGCCCTGATGTCGCAGCCCAAGCTGCTCATGCTCGACGAGCCCTCCATGGGCCTCTCGCCGATCATGATGCAGAAGATCATGGCGACGATCGCGGAGCTGAAGTCGCAGGGCACCACGATCCTGCTCGTCGAGCAGAACGCCCAGGCCGCCCTGTCCCTGGCCGACCACGGCCACGTCATGGAGGTCGGCAACATCGTCCTGTCCGGCAGCGGCCAGGACCTGCTGCACGACGAGTCGGTCCGCAAGGCCTACCTCGGCGAGGACTGACGCCCCCGGGAAACCGTACGAGTGAGGCCCGCGCCCCCGATCGGGGACGCGGGCCTCACTCGTGCGTGCGCCGAAGGACTCAGCCCTTGGACGCCTTCTTCTCCTCGGCGTCCTGGATGACCGCCTCGGCCACCTGCTGCATCGACATCCGCCGGTCCATGGAGGTCTTCTGGATCCACCGGAAGGCGGCCGGCTCGGTCAGCCCGTACTCCGTCTGGAGCACCGACTTGGCGCGGTCCACCAGCTTGCGGGTCTCCAGGCGGAGGCTGAGGTCGGCGACCTCCTTCTCAAGCGCCTTCAGCTCCGTGAACCGCGAGACGGCCATCTCGATCGCCGGCACGACGTCGCTCTTGCTGAACGGCTTCACGAGGTACGCCATGGCTCCGGCGTCCCGGGCCCGCTCCACCAGGTCGCGCTGCGAGAAGGCGGTCAGCATCAGCACCGGCGCGATGCTCTCCTCGGCGATCTTCTCGGCCGCGGAGATGCCGTCGAGCTTGGGCATCTTGACGTCGAGGATCACCAGGTCGGGCCGGTGCTCGCGGGCCAGCTCCACGGCCTGCTCACCGTCACCGGCCTCACCGACGACGGAGTACCCCTCCTCCTCCAGCATCTCTTTGAGGTCCAGCCGGATGAGCGCCTCGTCCTCGGCGATGACGACACGGGTCGTCAGCGGAGGCACGTGCGACTGGTCGTCGTCGGGCACGTCTACGGGCTGGGGCGACTCGGGGGCGGTCACGTGGGCTCCTCGTTCGGGGCAGGGGTACTGCTGACAAGAGCCTACCTAGCTCCTGTATGTTTGAGTCACCGAGGGGCTACACTGACCTTCGGTTCGAAGAGGCTCCGGTAGTCCAATCGGCAGAGACGATGCCCTCAAAAGGCATTCAGTGTGGGTTCGAGTCCCACCCGGGGCACTTTACCTTCGTTTCGAAGGCATCCCGAAGTCCGCCGCGGGGACACCCGTTCAGCGGTCGTCCTCCCCGATGTGGTGCACCCGCACCAGGTTCGTCGTGCCGGACACCCCCGGCGGAGAACCGGCCGTGATGACCACGGTGTCCCCCTTCTCGCACCGCCCGTACCGGGTGAGCAGCTCGTCCACCTGGTCGACCATCGCGTCCGTGGAGTCCACGTGCGGGCCGAGGAACGTCTCCACGCCCCAGGTCAGGCTCAGTTGCGAGCGGGTCGCCGGTTCCGGGGTGAAGGCGAGCAGCGGAATGGGCGAGCGGTAGCGGGACAGGCGGCGGACGGTGTCGCCGGACTGGGTGAAGGCGACCAGGAACTTCGCGCCGAGGAAGTCGCCCATCTCGGCCGCCGCGCGGGCGACCGCTCCGCCCTGGGTGCGAGGCTTGTTGCGGTCGGTCAGCGGGGGCAGCCCCTTGGCCAGGATGTCCTCCTCCGCCGCTTCGACGATCCGGGCCATCGTGCGCACCGTGTCGGTCGCGTGCTTGCCCACGCTGGTCTCGCCGGAGAGCATCACCGCGTCCGTGCCGTCGATGACCGCGTTGGCGACGTCGGAGGCCTCCGCGCGGGTCGGGCGGGCGTTGTCGATCATCGAGTCGAGCATCTGGGTGGCGACGATGACCGGCTTGGCGTTGCGCTTGGCCAGCTTGATGGCGCGCTTCTGGACGATCGGCACCTGCTCCAGGGGCATCTCGACACCGAGGTCGCCCCGGGCGACCATGATCCCGTCGAAGGCCGCGACGATGTCCTCGATGTTCTCCACGGCCTGCGGCTTCTCGACCTTGGCGATCACGGGCAGGCGGCGGCCCTCCTCGTCCATGATGCGGTGCACCTCGAGGACGTCCCGCCCGCTGCGCACGAAGGACAGCGCCACGACGTCGAAGCCGCTGCGCAGCGCCCAGCGCAGGTCGTCCTCGTCCTTCTTCGACAGGGCGGGCACGGACACCGCGACGCCGGGCAGGTTGAGGCCCTTGTGGTCGGAGACCATGCCGCCCTCGACCACCCTGGTGCGCACGCGCGGCCCGTCGACGCCGGTCACCTCCAGGCAGACCCTGCCGTCGTCGACGAGGACGCGCTCACCGGGGGTGACGTCCTCGGCGAGGCCCGCGTACGTCGTGCCGCAGGTGTGGCGGTCGCCCTCGACGCCCTCCTCGACGGTGATGGTGAAGCTGTCGCCGCGTTCAAGGAGTACGGGCCCCTCACCGAAGTGGCCGAGGCGGATCTTCGGACCCTGAAGGTCCGCGAGGGTGCCGACGCTGCGGCCCGTCTCGTCGGACGCCTTGCGGACCCGGCGGTAGCGCTCCTCGTGCTCGGCGTGGGTGCCGTGGCTGAAATTGAAGCGGGCGATGTCCATACCGGCGTCGACCAGGTCCTTGATCTGGTCGTACGAGTCGGTGGCGGGCCCAAGAGTACAGACGATCTTTGCTCGGCGCATGAGTCGAGCCTATGACTTACTGCCGGGTAGCGAATTGGCCACGCATGACCACTCAACAACCTTTGAGTAAAGGGATATTGACAAGTGTTGAATTGTGCGGCAAGCCGCTCCGATGAGCATTCGAATGGGACTGCACCTCTTGACAGGAGACATGTTCAGGACAGAATCTACGCGCGTTGCCACTGTCTGCGCGGGTCCACCGAGGAGAGTCAGTCATGCCGTTGAACCGCCGCACGTTCCTGAGCAGGTCCGCCGTGACGGGGGCGGGGGTCGCCCTGGCCGGCGCGGCGGCTGCTCCGGCGGCCGAGGCCGCGGCCCCCGCGCACCGGGGCCGCCGGAAGCCCAAGCGGTACGCGCTGACCGTGCTCGGCACCACCGACCTGCACGGACACGTCTTCAACTGGGACTACTTCAAGGACGCCGAGTACACGGACACGGCGGGCAACGCCCAGGGCCTCGGCCGGATCTCCACCCTGGTGGACCAGGTCCGCGAGGAGAAGGGCCGCCACAACACCCTGCTGCTGGACGCGGGCGACACCATTCAGGGCACCCCGCTGACGTACTACTACGCGAAGGTGGACCCGATCACCGCCGAGGGCGGTCCGGTGCACCCGATGGCACAGGCGATGAACGCCATCGGCTACGACGCGGTGGCCCTCGGCAACCACGAGTTCAACTACGGCATCGAGACGCTGCGCCGGTTCGAGGAGCAGTGCGACTTCCCGCTGCTCGGGGCGAACGCGGTCGACGCCAAGACCCTGAAGCCCGCCTTCCCGCCGTACTTCATGAAGACGTTCCGGGTGAAGGGCGCGCCGCCGGTGAAGGTGGCGGTGCTGGGGCTGACCAACCCCGGCATCGCGATCTGGGACAAGGCGTACGTCCAGGGGAAGCTGGCCTTCCCGGGGCTGGAGGAGCAGGCGGCCAAGTGGGTGCCGAAGCTGCGTTCGATGGGCGCGGACGTGGTGGTCGTCTCCGCCCACTCGGGCTCCTCGGGCACGTCCTCCTACGGTGACCAGGTCCCCTACGTCGAGAACGCGGCGGCCAACGTGGCCCGGCAGGTGCCGGGCATCGACGCCATCCTCGTCGGGCACGCGCACGAGGAGATCGCCGAGCTGAAGGTCGTCAACGAGCGGACCGGGAAGACGGTCGTGCTGTCGGAGCCGCTGTGCTACGCCGAGCGGCTCACCCTGTTCGACTTCGAGCTGGTCTTCGAGCGGGGCCGCTGGCACGTCGAGTCGGTGAAGGCCTCGCTGCGCAACTCCAACGCGGTCGAGGACGACCCGCGGATCACGAGGCTGCTGGCGGACGAGCACGAGAAGGTCGTGGCGTACGTCAACCAGGTCGTCGGCACCGCCACCGAGACGCTGACCACGGTCGAGGCGCGGTACAAGGACGCCCCGATCATCGACCTGATCACCAAGGTGCAGGAGGACGTGGTCAAGGAGGCGCTGGCGGGCACGGAGTACGCCGCGCTGCCGGTCCTCGCGCAGGCGTCGCCCTTCTCGCGGACCTCCGAGATCCCGGCCGGCGACGTGACGATCCGGGACCTGTCGAGCCTGTACGTGTACGACAACACGCTGGTCGCGAAGCTGCTGACGGGCGCGCAGCTGCGGGCGTACCTGGAGTACTCGGCGGAGTACTACGTGCGGACGGCCGCCGGTGCGCCGGTGGACGTGGACAAGCTGACCAACGCGAACGGCCGTCCGGACTACAACTACGACTACGTGTCGGGGCTGAAGTACGAGATCGACGTGGCGCAGGCGGCCGGTTCTCGGATCAGGAACCTCAGCTACGGCGGTGCCCCGCTGGACGACGCCCAGCAGTTCGTGCTGGCCGTGAACAACTACCGGGCCAACGGCGGCGGCGCCTTCCCGCACGTGGCGTCGGCCAAGGAGCTGTGGTCGGAGTCGACGGAGATCCGCACCCGGATCGCGGAGTGGGCGACCGCGAAGGGCGTGCTGGACCCGAAGGACTTCGCGTCCGTGGACTGGTCGCTGACGCGCGACGGCACGCCGGTGTTCTGACCGGCCCGCCGGAGGCGGCCGCCTCTCAGACTCCGTCCACCAGAGGGGTGAGCGCCCGGTGGTGGCGGGCGGACGGGATCTGGGGCCGGCCGCCCTCTAGGCCGAAGGTGGTGAAGGCGGTGCGGGCGGGCAGCGGGTACGGCTCGCGCCCGGTGAGGTCGTTGAGGATGGTCGCGCTGCGCCAGGCGGCGAGGCCCAGGTCGGGCGTGCCGACCCCGTGGGTGTGCGTCTCGGCGTTCTGGACGTAGACGGAGCCGGTGACACACGGGTCCAGGACGAGGCGGTGGCGGTCGTCGACGCGGGGGCGTTCGGAGTTGTCGCGCCGCATGTACGGGTCGAGACCGGCGAGGAGGCGGCCGAGCGGGCGTTCGCGGTGGCCGGTGGCGAGGACGACGGCGTCGGTGGTGAGGCGGGAGCGGGTCTTCTGCTGCTCGTGTTCCAGGTGGAGCTCGACCTGGGTGGCGGCGATGCGGCCGGCGGTGCGGACGTGGACGCCGGGGGTGAGGGTGGTGTCGGGCCAGCCGCCGTCGAGGGTGCGCCGGTACAGCTCGTCGTGGATGGCGGCGGTGGTGTCGGCGTCGATGCCCTTGTGCAGCTGCCACTGGGCGGCGACGAGGCGGTCGCGGACCGGTTCGGCCAGGCCGTGGAAGTAGCGGGTGTAGTCGGGGGTGAAGTGTTCGAGGCCGAGCTTGGAGTACTCCATGGGCGCGAGGGCCTCGGTACGGCCCAGCCAGTGCAGCCGCTCGCGGCCGGCGGGGCGGTGGCGGAGCAGGTCGAGGAAGACCTCCGCGCCGGACTGGCCGGTGCCGATGACGGTGACGTGCCCGGCGGCCAGGAGCGTGTCGCGGTGGCGGAGGTAGTCGGCGGCGTGCACGACGGGGACGGCGGGGTCCTCGGCGAGGGGCCTGAGCGGGTCGGGGACGTGGGGTTCGGTGCCGATGCCGAGGACGACGTTCCTGGTGTGGGTGCGGCCGAGGGCCTCGGCCTCCCCGTCGGCGTCGAGCTGGGTGTAGTCGACCTCGAAGAGGTCGCGGTCGGGGTTCCAGCGGACGGCGTCGACCTGGTGGTGGAAGCGGAGCGCGGGCAGGTTCTCGGCGACCCAGCGGCAGTAGGCGTCGTACTCGGCGCGCTCGATGTGGAAGCGTTCGGCGAAGTAGAAGGGGAAGAGGCGTTCTCTGGCCCTGAGGTGGCTGAGGAAGCTCCAGGGGCTCGCCGGGTCGACGAGGGTGACCAGGTCGGCGAGGAAGGGCACCTGGACGCGCGCGCCGTCGAGGAGCAGGCCGGGGTGCCAGCGGAAGCCGGGGCGCTGGTCGTAGAAGACGGCGTCGAGGCCGGTGAGGGGGTCGGCGAGGGCCGCGAGGGAGAGGTTGAAGGGGCCGATGCCGATGCCGACGAGGTCGCGGGGGGCGTCGGGGGTGTCGTGCGCGGGGGTGTTCATCGCGGGACGTGTCCTTCCACGAGCGTCAGGAGTGCTGCGAGGTCGCCTGGGCGGGTGTGAGGGTTCAGCAGGGTCGCCTTGAGCCAGAGCCGGCCGTCGGCGCGGGCGCGGCCGAGGACGGCGCTGCCGGTGGTGAGCAGCGCGCGGCGTACGGCGGCGACGTCGTCGTCGGTCGCCCCCGCGGGCCGGAACAGGACCGTGCTGATGGCGGGCGGGGCGTGCAGTGCGAACCCGGGGTGGGCCTCGACCAGTCCGGCGAGTTCCTGGGCCAGGGAGCAGACCGCGTCGACGAGGGCGCCCAGCCCGGCGCGGCCCAGGGTCTTGAGGGTGACGGCGGTCTTCAGGACGTCGGGGCGGCGGCTGGTGCGCGGGGAGCGTGAGAGGAGATCGGGGAGGCCCGCGTCGGTGTCGTCGTCGGCGTTGAGGTAGTCGGCGCGGTGGTGGAGGGCGGCGAGGTCGTCGGGGTCCGCGACGGTGAGGAGGCCGGCGGGGATCGGCTGCCAGCCGAGCTTGTGCAGGTCCAGGGCGACGGTGTCGGCGGCCTCCAGCCCCGCGAGCCGCGCGCGGTGCCGGTCGCTGAACAGCAGGCCGGCGCCGTAGGCGGCGTCGACGTGGAGGCGGGCGCCGTGGACGGCGCAGCGGTCGGCGATCTCGGGCAGCGGGTCGATGAGTCCGGCGTCGGTGGTGCCCGCGGTGGCGGCGACGAGGTGCGGGCCGGGGATCTGGGTGAGGGCCTCGTCGAGGGCGGCGGGGTCGAGGGTGCCGGCGGGGGCGGGGACGACGACGGGTTCGGGCAGCCCGAGCAGCCAGGCGGCGCGGGGCAGCGAGTGGTGGGCGCCGGCCCCGTGGACCAGCCGCAGGCCTGCGCCGTGCCGTTCGCGGGCGAGCAGCACGGCGAGCTGGTTGGACTCGGTGCCGCCGGTGGTGACGACGGCGTCGGCGGCGCCGGTCTCCCGGGCGAGGGCGCGGGTGACGAGGGCCTCGAGGGCGGAGGCGGCGGGTGCCTGGTCCCAGGAGTCGAGGGAGGGGTTGAGGACGCTCGCGGCGAGGTCGGCGGCGGCCGCGACGGCGAGCGGCGGGGTGTGCAGATGGGCCGCGCACAGGGGGTGGGCGGGGTCGGCGGCGCCCTCGGCGAGCGCGGTGACCAGGACGCGGAGCGCCTCGGGGTCGCCCCGGTCGGGCAGGATCTCGCCGGCCGCGTCCGCCACCCGGGCGGCGACGGCACCGGGGCCGCCCGCGGGCAGCGGGCCGCCGCGTGCGGCCGTGCCGGCGCGCAGGGCGTCGAGCACGGTGTCGAGCAGGGGCCGCAGGGCGTCGGTGCCGTGCGGGCCCGAGGCGAGGGGCGGCATGCCCATGAGCTGTCCTCCGGGCACGGGGGGCTGGGGTTCCAGCTTCCACGCGGAAGGGCGGGTACGCCCGGACAGCTCAGCGATCACAACCCGAAAGGGGTATCCCGGCGGCTCTCGGCCGGCCGCGGGGGGGGGTTTCTTCCGAAGTCGCCCTCCCCCCCCCCCGCTTTCCCCCCCCGTCCTCCCCCCCCCCCCCCACCTCCTCGCCCAACCCGAGAACCGGGCC